>NZ_JBUYWE010000010.1:0-159675 GCF_055231055.1 Rhodococcus huquni | reverse complement strand
ACTCGCTCGAACACCTTCGCTTCGTCACCACCGAACTCAACGAACGCCCCAGGGCGGCGCTAGGCTACCGCCCACCAGTCGAAAAGTTCGCTGAGCTCATCGGTGCATCCACCACTTGAAACCGCCTGGATCGAACGTGTGTGACATTGGTCGTTTCAGGCGGTTCAGTCCAGCGTCACCTTCACGTGGACGTTGTCGCCGTCGCGATGCGCCACGGCGGTGCCGGTGCGCTCGACTCCGTCGAGCCGGACGAGGATCGGCCCGCCGTCGGGATGGAAATTTCGCCACCAGCCCTTCTTGTCCGGCATCGCGACACCGATGGTGAGCTCGTTCCCGCGCCTCTTGTATGCCACGACCAGCGTGAAGCGTCGGCCGGACTTGCGGCCGATGTACGAAACCTCGGCCATCGAACGGGACAGAAATCTGCCGACTACCGGCGCGTCGATGATGCGTCGCATCACCACGTTGAACGCGGCCGCGCCCTGCTGAAATCGGTTCACAGTGAGACCTTCCGAGCGTATGGACGACGATGGCGACCTCGCCCACTGTAGCTGCAGTTCGCCCCCTCGCCTCCGACGAATGTCACACCGGTTCTACTCATGTGAACCGGTGTGACATTGGTCAGGGCAGGTCAGGTGCCCTGAGAGGCCAGCCACTCGTTGATACGGCGTTCCGCCTCTTCCGGGGCTACGTCCTCGACCCGCGTCATGATCGCCCAGCGGTGACCGAAGGGATCGAGGATCGAGCAGAAGCGATCGCCCGTGAAGAACGTCGCGGGTTCCTCGTAGGCATGCGCGCCGCCGACAGTCGCCCGCTCGAACGTCGAGTCGACGTCATCGCAATACAGGACATACGAATGGTTGACGTTGTTCGTCCCGTCCGGCGCTAGGAGGCCTTTGTCCGGCATCGGGTCGCTCAGTTGGATGCGGCCGTTTCCGAGATCCAACTCGGCGTGCGCCACGCGGCCGTCCGGCGCGTTGTTTCGTCCGGCAATGGTGGCGCCGAAAACGGTGCCGTACCACTCGATCGCCTTGGCCGCCCCCTCTACGACGAGATATGGGGTGACGCTCGTATAGCCGTCCGGGATGGGATTGGTATCGGTCATGCATCCAGTGTGGAGAGCGCAGCGGCGCGATTCTTGTACGTTTCCGACACTGCCGACCCTGACCGATGTCACACCGGTTCGCGTGAGCTGAACGTGTGTGACATTCGTCGGGGGAGGGGGAAGGTCACCGTTCGATGACCTTTTCGGCCGGATAGTCCCATCTGTCACATCCGTCACTTAAGATTTTCTCAGAAACATGCATCACTCGTCGTCGGGGATCCTCGAAAGGCACAAAAGTATGCGGACATTGACACGCGGCATGGCAGGCGCGGCAGTTGCTGCCCTCGCAACGACAGGTATTGCGATGGCCGCTCCGGCCACGGCGTCGGCGGCAGAAGGAACTCAGGCCCCGGGCGTGGTCGTCAAAGCTGACGAGAACGTTCTGAACCTGACGGTCGCGAACCCGAATACCGGCATCCTCGACCCGTCGTGTGGCGCTTACGTATTCGATGCGCTCAAGATTCCAGCCGTTCTTCAGGATCCGCTGGCTATTCTGGCGCCGGGCTTCGCGGCGTGGGGCACGATCAATCCGCTCGACCGCGTCCCGGCCAACCTCGAAGGCACCTCCAGCCGGGAATACACGACCCCTGAACTGGCAGACGGCGTCTACGCCGTGGTCGGCGAATGCACCAGCCTGCTTGCGCCCACCGAACCGGCCACTACCTTCCCCCCGCAGATCATCTTCGTGGGCGGACCGCTCGGTGGCATCGGTACCGGCAGCGCCGGCTGACCGAAATCACCCGCCCCACCTAAACGAATGTCACACACGTTCGCGTGAGCTGAACGTGTGTGACATTCGTCGGTAAGGGGGGTGGGGTTATCCGGTGTATCCGGGCGGCATCAGGACCGACTTGGTCTCGCAGAACGCCTCGAGACCCTCGGGCCCGTTCTCCCGTCCGATACCGGAGTTCTTGTAGCCACCGAACGGTGATCCCGGATCGAATGCGTACCAGTTGATCGCGTATGTGCCGGTCCGAATCTTCTTCGCGACCTCGAGGCCGCGTTCGGCGTCCGTCGTGTACACCGATCCTGCGAGTCCGTATTCGGAATCGTTGGCGATCTTGATCGCCTCGTCCTCGGAGTCGTACGGAATGACGGAGAGCACTGGCCCGAAGATCTCTTCTCGGGCGATCGTCATCGAATTGTCGACGTCGGCGAAGATCGTGGGCTCGACGTACCAGCCCTTGTCGAAGCCCGAGGGTCGTCCGCCGCCGAGTACGACACGGGCGCCCTCTTCCTTGCCCTTGGCGATGTATCCCTCGACGCGCTCGCGCTGACGCTCGGAGATGAGCGGGCCGAGCTGAGCGGCGGGATCGCTGGGGTCACCGACAGCCATCATGCCCGCACCGGCGACCATCGCTTCGATGACCTCGTCGTAACGCGCACGGGGAGCGAGGATTCGAGTCTGCGCGACGCATGCCTGGCCGGTGTTCATCAGGCCGGACATGACGAGCATCGGCATGGTCGACGCCAAGTCCGCGTCGTCCAGAATGATGGCTGCAGACTTTCCGCCCAGCTCGAGCGAGCATCGCTTGAGGTTCTGAGCGGCAATCGCACCGATCTTGCGGCCCACGGGGCTCGATCCGGTGAAGGTGATCTTGTCGATGTCGCTGTGCGACACCAGGTACTCGCCGGTCTCGGCGCCACCGGGCAGTACGGAGATGACACCCTCGGGAACGCCGGCTTCCGTGAAGATCTCGGCGATCATGTTGGTGGCGAGAGGAGATTCGGGTGCGGGCTTGAGCAAGACCGTACATCCGGCCAAGAGGGCCGGTGCGAGCTTGTTGATCGCGAGGAACAGAGGGACGTTCCACGCGAGCACGGCAGCGACGACGCCGACGGGCTCACGTAGTACGCGGCTCTGTCCGAAGATTCCGGTGCGCACCTGCTCCCACTCGAACTCGTTCGCGAGTCCTGCGTAGAAATTGAGAGTGGCGAGCGCCGGCGTCTGCTGCATCATGCCGACGGTGGCCGGAGGCTGACCCATCTCGGAGGAGATCACCGAGGTGAGCTCTGCGCTGCGTTCCTCGATCAGCTTCGCTGCCTTGGCGAGGATCTCACCGCGCTCTGCGGGAGTGGTTCGGGGCCAAGGGCCTTCGTCGAAAGCCTGGCGAGCCACTGCCACCGCGTTGTCGATATCGGCCGGTGCCGCGACGGGGACGACGCCCACCCTCTCCTCGGATGCCGGCGAGAACACCTCGAGTACCTGGTCCGTTTTCGGCGCGACCCATTGCCCGCCGATGTAGAGCTTGTCGTAGTCGGTCATTGCTGTTTTCATTCCTCCCGGTTGCCCTCCCTGTTCAGGAGGCGGTGTCCGTGAACTCGGTGAATCCGTACTTTTCGTGTGGTCCTATAGCGGCGACTTCGAACAGGCCGGTGCCTGTCGGATGGTTCGGGTCGGTGCTGTGGAATCGCGCCAGATTGTCGACGGGGCAGAACATCAGGAGCCCGGGGTCGATCTCCGAGGCTCGCCTGCGCAGCCCCTGCACGACGAGGTCGCCCTGCCACATCCCGTGCCGCCAGTCCTGTTCGAGGCCGTAGCCCGTCCCGATCCCGATGTAGTTGGGGACCAGAAACTCGCATTCGATGGTGAGCGTCTCCGAGGAAGGTCTGTGGAAGGTGAGTGTCGCGCCGGTGACGGTGCGCGTGCCCGGCTCGAATCGGAGTTCGTGTTCGGGCCTTCCGAGCCATTCGGGTTCGCGATCGTTGTCGGGCCAGATCCGTACCGCTTCTTCGACGATTCGCTTGCCTTGTTCGTCTTCCTGGACGACGACGGAGATCGTGTAGGCGTCGAACTGCATCACCGAATAGATCCAGAAGAAGTTCTGGATGCCGTCGACGGCCCGGCGTCCCTGCGGTTCGCCCTCGCCCACCGGCCGGATTCCCCACGACCGGTCGCGATTACCCTTCCAGCCTTCGGGCGTCACCGGACGGGAGTCGCCGTCCACGGTGAGTTCACCTGTCCAGCTGCCGGTTTGGACGAATCTGACGGAGTCGAAGGTGGTGCGTTCCAGCTGTCGCCGAAAGTGTCTCGGCTCGAGTGTCGCGGGAATGTCGGCAACGAACTCGAGGTCGAAGGACAGGTCGTACTCGCCTGGCTCGAGGACGACCCGCAGCACGCGGAGTCCTTCGCGAACTTCCACGCGAAACGGTCCGAGGGTGGTGTCGCTGCGGTCGGATCCCAGGGCGCCGGAGGCGCGAGCGACGATGTGGTCGTCAACGCGCCGCAGTACCGCGAAAGCATCCGTGACACCGAGATTCGGGTACTGGCCGAACCCGACGACGAGGAACAGGTCCAGGTCCTCCACTGGGTAGCAGTTGAAGTAGTAGCGGTCGTAGAAGTTTCGGTCGGACGTGGCAACTCTCCGGACGGGCTCCGCGACCTGATGGATGAGGAGGTCGTCCATGGGGGAGAGGGTGGCCCGAGTGTGGTCGAGGGTCATGTCAGGCCCTCCCAGTACGAACCGTTCAGCATCGCCTCGAGCGACGCGCGGTGCATGATCAGGTCGTCGGGGTCGTCAGGACTGGCTACCTGACCGAAATGAATTGCGCGCGTTTGTATACGAAGCATGATGGTTGCCTGGCGCAGCGCGGCATAGGTGATGAAGTACTCGAGGTCGCGCGGGGTGTGGCCCGTCGCAGCCTCGTACTCGGCGGCGACATCGTCGGGACGCAACATGGACGGCAGTCCGTCCAACCCGGCGAGTTGTGCAAGGTCCTCGAAGAATCGGTGTAGGTAGACGATCCAGCCCAAGTCGAGTTCGCGTGGGCCGAGTGTGGCCATCTCCCAATCGAGAACCGCGGAGGGGCGGAAGTCGCGGTACATCACGTTGCCGATTCTCGAGTCGCCCCAGCAGAACACGGCGGGGCCGTCGTCGGCAGGAAGGTTCTCGCCCAGCCAGTCGAATGCACGCTCGATGAGTGGCGAACGTGGCCCGGTGTGGGTGGTCCACTCGTAGTACTCGCGTTCGTGCCGAAGGTGTGCGGTCAGGGACTCCGTGACCGATTCGCCGAAGCCGGGAAGTCGCAGGAAGGGAAATTTGTCTGCAGGACGATCGATCCCGTGCAGTTCGGCGAGAACTCCGATCGTGCTGCGCTGAAGTTCGCGGCGCTCGGCTTCGGCGGCCTGGGTGACCCACGAGTCGAAGTTGTAGGGCATGACGTCCGGCGGCACGAGACCGTCGGCCCGCTGCATGACGAAGAACGGTGCGCCCAGGGGTGTGGGGTCGGGCTCGGACCAATGGACGGCAGGTACGGGAACCGACGTGCACTCGCGCACGGTCTGCATGACACGGAACTGGGCGTCGAAGTCGTAGGTGGGGAAGACGGGCATCGCTGCCTCGGCCGGGGCGACGCGGGCGACCAGCCGGTGTTGCTCCTCGGACCAGGTCGCGTCGAACAGGATGGTGTCGCTGGACATGCCGTTGGTGTCCGGCATCTCGACGTGCGTGATCGTCGGTGCATCGGGGACGCGGGCGGCGAGCCAGGCGCCGAGTCGGGCGCCGGTCTCCTCGAGGTTTCCTCTCGACTCCGCTGGTCGGGCCACCTGGGAGAGGTGATCGGAGTCGTCGGCGGGGATGGTGCTCACGGTCGCCTCCTCTCCTGAACGTGGTGTGACCCTGAACACTAGAACACGTTACAGAAGATTGGAACAGGTGGCAGACGACTACCGGTCTTCGTCGGTGAGGACGGCTGCGCCGGCGAGGGTGCCGGTCGGTCCGAGTTCGGCCGGCACCACTGTCAAACCCGAGAGAAACGACAGTCGGCCGCGGCGGTCCACCTCGCTGTGGAGTGCGTCCCACATCGGTGGCCCGGCCTGAGCGAAACCGCCACCGACCACGATGGTCTCCAGGTCGAGCAGTGCGGCGGCCGAGGCGAACGCTTCACCGAGCGCCGTTCCTGCCCGCTGTAGGGCCGCCACGGCGATCGGATCGCCGGTTTGCGCGGATCTGGCGAGCGCACGGCCGTCGGAGCCCGTCCAGCCCTGGTCGCGAGCCCACCGGACAGCTGACGGCCCGCTCGCGACGGTCTCGAGGCAGCCGACGCCGCCGCAGGCGCAGCGCGCGTCCCCTGCGGAGACCGCCATGTGGCCGACGTGCCCGGCGTTGCCGGTTCGACCGGTCACGAGACGCCCGCCCAGCACCAGGCCGCCCCCGATCCCGGTGGACACGACGAGACCCAGCATGTTGTCGGAGCCGCGACCGGCCCCGAGTCGATGCTCGGCAAGCGCGGCCGCCGCGCCGTCCATCACGAGTCCGACGTCGGCCTTCGGCCAGATCTCTCGTGCCGCGGCCACGAGGGCGAAGCCGCCCGCCCATTCGGGAATGTTGATGGGTGCGACGACGCCCGCGTTCAGGTCGACGGGGCCCGCGCACGCGATACCGAGGGCCGTCACCTCGCCGCCGCCGGCCACGGAGCGCAGAAGGGCCTCGCATGCAGCCCACACCCCGGATTCGGGTGTCGCGATCGTCATCGGGTGCGGCACGGACAGCTGAGCATCGACGGATCCGGCCACCATCTTGGTGCCGCCGACGTCCAGTGCGATCCGCATGAGCCGTCCCTACTTCTTTCGCATCACGAGGACCAGGTTGCTCACCAGGAACTCACGGATTCCAGGTATGCGCACCATCCACCAGGCCCACCTCGGGTGATAGCGCGGGAAAGCGGCCAGCAGCTCGGCGCCCTCTGCGGCTCGGCCCCAGCGCAATCCGTCGGTGGCGCCCACCTTGAACAACGAGACGCCGTAACGATTCTTCGGCTCGCGGCCGTTCTTGCGCGCGTATCTCCGGGCCGCGTATTCGCCGCCCAATGCGTGCCACGGCCCCGTTTCGTGTCCGCCGAACGGGCCCCACCACAGGGTGTAGGACAGCACCATCAGCCCGCCCGGCTTCACGACCCGGAGCATCTCGTCCGCCATCGTCCAGGGCTCGGGCACGTGTTCGGCGACGTTCGACGAGAAGCAGATGTCCACGGAGGAGTCGAGGAAGGGAAGCGCCAAGCCGGAGCCACGCACCGCGCCACCGGCGACGGTCAATCCGGCGGCGTGCATCTCCGAAGGGTCGGGCTCGACCGGCACGTACCGTGCGCCGGCTTTCGTGAACACCTCGGCGAAGTAGCCGGGGCCACCGCCCACGTCCAGGACCGTCGTTCCCGTCAGGTCGGACTCGGTGAGTCCGTAGTGCAGGTCGGAGATCAATTCGAGGGAGTCCCGGGCCAGGGCGCCGTAGAACAACTCCGGCGCGCTCTGTTCGTGCCGGAAGTCGCTGAGCAGGCCGAACGAGCGTTTCAGGGTCGCTCGTCGACCGAATCGACGTGTCACGGAGCCGGATGTCACGAGAGGGAACCTTACTGAGTCTCTTCACGGGACCGACGAGCCGTTAGGGTGTTCGGGAGGATTACTGCCTGGTAAGGGTGTGTGGTCCGACCGAAGATTCGGTCCAGGCAGGTTCACGGCGACTACAGGAGTTCACGACAGTGCGAGAGGTATTGCTGCTGTGCTGGCGCGACACGGGTCACCCTCAGGGTGGCGGCAGCGAGCGGTACCTGGAACAGGTCGGTGCACAACTGGCCGCCCGCGGAATCAAGGTCACGTTTCGGACGGCCAAGTACGCCGGTGCGCCGCGCAGCGAGACGATCGACGGCATCGAGATCAGCCGAGCGGGCGGACGGTACAGCGTCTATCCGCGCGCGCTCGCCGCGATTGCGGCAGGTCGGCTCGGTTTCGGTCCGCTCAAGGGCATTCGCCCGGACGCCGTGATCGACACTCAGAACGGCATCCCCTTCTTCTCTCGTGCAGTCTCGGGCGCCCCGGTGACGCTGCTGGTGCACCACTGCCACCGCGAGCAGTGGCCGGTCGCGGGCAAGCTCGTCGGCAAGATCGGTTGGTGGGTCGAGTCGTGGTTGTCCCCTCGGGCGCACCGAGCCAACCAGTATCTGACGGTGTCGCTGCCCTCTGCCGACGAACTCGTGGACCTGGGCGTCGACCGTGAGCGGATCGCCGTGGTCCGTAACGGCGCCGACGAACTTCCCGTAGGCATCGACGCCGGCGGGTCGCACAGCCGTACCGATCATCCGAGCGTGTGCGTGCTTTCCCGCCTGGTTCCGCACAAGCAGATCGAGGACGCGCTCGAGTCCGTCGCTGCACTGCGTCCCACCGTGCCCGATCTGCACCTGGATGTGGTCGGTGGCGGTTGGTGGGAGCAGAACCTTCGCGAACGAGCCCACGAACTCGGTATCGGTGATGCCGTGACCTTCCACGGACACGTCGACGAGAAGCGCAAGCACGAGCTGCTCGGCCGGTCGTGGGTGCACGTGATGCCGTCACGCAAGGAAGGCTGGGGTCTCGCCGTCATCGAGGCCGCTCAGCACGGTGTCCCCACCGTCGGCTACCGGAGTTCCAAGGGGCTCACCGATTCGATCGTCGACGGCGTGACGGGCATTCTCGTCGGTGGCGGCGACGCCGGCCCCGGTGACGTCGCCGAACTGACCGAGGCGATCAGTGGCCTGCTGACGGACGAGGAGGCCCGCACCCTGCTCGGCGCCAAAGCGCGTGTCCGTGCCGGCGAATTCTCGTGGAAGCACACAGGGAAGGGCGTCCACGACGTGCTGCTGGAGACTGCAGCGGGACGGCACACCTCAGGCCTGGTTGCGCCGATCTTTCCGAAGCGGGATCTGGCGTTCGTCCACGCGGACAGTTAGAACCGCGCCGCCGAGGCCACCTGTCAGGAGTACCAGCCAAAGGCCGTGCGCCAGCAGGACTGCCACTCTCGCCGACGTGGCTGCGGAGTCGGCGGGTACCTCGCCGGTAACCCGATAGAGCGCGAGTTCTCCATCGTCGTAGGTGTTTTCGAGCTGTGCGAGTGTCTTCTGGGAGTCGCCCGTCTCGCCGAGAGTGCGTTGTTCCACCAACACCCAGCGAACCCCGAGCGCGGCGAGATCCTCGGCGGATCCGCCTGCCAGCAACAGGCTCTCGACGTGTTCCGCGCGGGTTCCCTCGCCCGCAACCTTGCCGCCTGCGACAGGCAGTTCACCGGTCTGCAGTACATCCTCGGGCAGCATGCGCGGCGCCGGATCGAGGACGGGCGCACCGCCGCTGTAGTCGAACTTGCGGAACATTCCGGCAGGCACGACGGCGACGTCCCCGGTGCCCTCGTCCGTGGAAAGCTCAGCCGCGACGTGCTTCCACGAGTCCGGATACTGGACCGGCTTCAGGCCGCCTCCGACTCCCCATGCGAGGTCGGGAAGGGCAAGCAGAACCGCGAGTACCGCAGCGGCGGACCAGGCCGGTGTGAACTGCTTCCGCATCACCGCTGCCGCGCCTGCCAACGCGTAGAGCGGAGCGGCGAGGGCAACCCACTTCTGTGCGTCACGCAGCAGTCCTGCTCCGGGGACGGCCTGCACCGCCCACTCGCCCAGACTCAGTCCCCACGCAGTGGCGCCGAAGGCAGGGCCGAGCACTGCCAGGGTGGCAAGGACCGCGAGTGCGCCGATCACCGGATTGCGGCGCCGCCGCCACAACGCCGGAAGGCCGGCTACGACGACAGCGATCAGGAGAACCGTTCCGGCCACGGCGAATACGCTCGTACGGGTGTTGGGGACTGCGGCCGAGTTCCAGACTCCGCCCAACCCGAGCAGACTCCCGACGGTGGCGAGGCCCGGCTCCGCGCGTGCGGCGAAAGCCGCGACCCCGGCGGGATCGGATCCCTCGCCCGCAGCCCCGGCGGACAGCGCCGTTGCCATCAGCCACGGCGCACTCGCCGCCAGGAACAGCGCAATCGACCCTGCGACCCGCGTCGCGGTCCGCGAGGCGCCTCCCGGGGCAGCCAGGAGGGTCAAAGCCGTCACGACCGTCAGCAACGCGCCGGTCGGGGTGAGACCCGCGGCGGCGGCACACGCTGCGAGCGCGAACCACCCCCACCGTCGGCCCCGCCGTATCGCGACGGCGGCGCATACGGTCCAGGGGAGGGCCGCGTAGCCGGCGAGGAGACTCCAGTGCCCCTGCAGGAGACGCTCGGCGACGTAGGGATTCCAGAGTGCGATGGTGATCGCGACCAGTTGTGGTCCGAGGGTCGCCGTCGGCAACAGTGTGCGCACCATGCGGGCGGTGCCCGTCCCGGTGAGCCACAGGCAGGCGAGCAGGATGGCCTTGACCAGAAGGCCCCCGTCCACGACGGTGCTCGCGGCAGCGAGAACCGCGTCCTGCGGGACGGCGCGTGCCGCCGCGTCGGACAGGCCGAGCGCGGCATCGGTGAGATACGACCGGGGTGTACTCACCGCATCGCGCAGTAGCAGGTAGCCGGGGCCCAGAAGTGGCCCGAGTATCAACAGAGTCAGGGCCAGGCTGTAGCCGGAGACCGCGATCGCAACCCTCCGAGGCGCGGCTCCGTTTCGAGGCGCGGTACCGAGGAGTGCTGGGGGCCGCGACTTCATGTGCGGCACGATACGTGGTGCATCATTGGGCTCATGCCTCAGCGATCGTCCACCACCTCCGCAGTCGCGGGAATGACCATGGTGACGGTGGGCTCGATGATCGCGAACATTGCGTCCTACCTGCTTCATCTCCCGGCCAGTAGGTGGTTGGGCCCAGCCGGCTACGGGGAGTTCGCGAGCCTCCTGGCGGCCCAACTGGTGCTGGCGGTGCCGGCGCTCGCCCTGCAGACCGTCGCCGCGCGTGAGGTGGTCCACGGCCGCAGCATCCGGGCCGTGCGGGTGCTCGGAACCAGGTGCACCGCAATCGTTGCGGCACTGGCATTCGCCCTCTCTCCATTTGTCTCCTGGGCGTTGGACACGGGTATGTGGTCGACCTTCGCCGCCCTCGTGACCGCCCCGATGCTGGTCCTCCTCGCTACCGAGCAGGGGCTTCTGCAGGGTGCCGGACGGTTCGGCGAACTGAGCCTCGTACTGGCGGGGGCCGGAATCGGGAAGGTACTTCCCGCCGTCGTAGTTCTCTATCTCGGTGGTGGCCCCGGCTTCGCGCTGGCCGCCAGTGCGGTCGGCACCGCCGTCGTAGCCCTGGCAGCACGCATTCTCGCGGGCCGAAGTGACGGACAGAGTGCTCCGAGCAAGATCGGCGTGGGGGCCGTCCTGGCTGCGTCGCAAGTTCAGCTCGCTCTCATCGCCTTGTCCTCGATGGACCTCGTGATCGCGCGCATGGTTCTCACCAACGACGACGCGGGGTTGTACGCACTCGGAGCCGTCGCGACGAAGGTGGCCTTCTGGCTGCCGCAAGCCGTGGGTGTCGTCCTGTACCCGAGGATGGCGAACCCGGATCACTCTGCGGGGGCGGTACGTTCGGCGCTCGCCGTTCTGGTCGGTCTCGGCGCAGTGCTCGTGCTCGGCGTCGCGATCGCGTCGCCGCTCGCCCCCATGCTCGTGGGGTCCGATTACGCACCCGTGCAGTCGTTGCTCTGGGTGTTCGCGTTGCACGGTGCCTGCCTCGCCGTGCTGCAGGGTGCGCTGCTTTCCGTCATCGCGGGCGATCGGACGCACCTCGCCGGTGTCGCCTGGATCGGACTTCTCGTGGAAATGGTGGTCATGGTGACGGTGGCGTCCACCCTGACTCAGCTGGTCGGCATCGCCGTCGGCGTGGCCTCGGTGACGGCACTGGCCGTCAGCATTCTGGCCGTCCGGACCGCGTCGCGATCAACGGTGGAAGTCTGACCGTCGCATTCTTGCCCGACCAATGTCACACCGGTTCAACTCGCGGCAACCGGTGTGACATTGGACGACGCCGATGAAACGAGTGAGGCCCCCGGATCGAAATCCGGGGGCCTCACTCGTGTGTGGTTCTACTGCTGCTGGTCGTAACCGCGGCGGGGATCCTGAATCGGAATCTCCTCCGTCTGGTCGCTGTTCCAGTCTCGAATCTGTTCGGTCTGGTCGTTGTCCCAGTCCCGAATCTCTTCGGTCTGGTCCGTGGTCCAGTCGCGCTCCGATGCCGGGGTGGCTGCATAGCCGCTACCCGAACCATCGGGGTAGTCGCCGTCTGCCGGTGCCGGCTCGTTCCCGTTTCCACGGCCGCGGAGTCCCAGCACGAGGCCGGCGATCAATGCGATGACGCCCAGGATTCCGGCGACGATCGGCAGGGTGCGCGCGTAGGTGGACAGCTTGTCCATGTTGTCGCGAGCCTGCTGAGTCTGGAACTCGATGGTCTCCTGGTCGAACGGAAGCTCGACCTTCAGGACATCGACCTCGGGCTTCGCCTTGTTGCGGGCGTAGTACTGGTGAATCTGCTCCTGGCCCTTGACGATCACGCCGGTCTCGGGCTCGACCCACAGGTCGCGCTCGTTGGTGTACCAGCGGGTCATCGTGATGGGCAGGGTGCCGCCCGGAACGCCCCAGGTCTCAGCGGGAAGCTGAAGCTTGTTGCTCGGCGACTTGGTCACCTTGGACAGGTCGACGGGCTCGACGGTCTGATTGAAGTGGTACACCTTCAGCCCGTTGATCTCCGTCTCTTCGACGAAGTTGATGTCCTGGGTGGCTCGCGCGCTCAGATCGAAGTAGGGGTAGTTCTCCTGCTTCGTATCGATCGGGAACTTGTACTGCAAGCCGTCGCGAGAAACCTCCTCGGCAGGCTTGTTCGGCTCGGTCTGGACCGTTCCGACCGGGTCGTTGGTGGGCATTGCGTCCTTGCGGTCGAGCGTGACCTTGTCGACCGTTGCGGACAGGAGCCCGGTGTCACCCTGCTTGTCGGTGCGACGAACCGTCTGGCCGGCCTGAACAGTGACATCGTCATTGTTCGACGGCTCTTCGGTGGTCACGTACCGCTGTGCGACGATCGGCACATTCGTGTCGACCTCGGCGCGACCGGCGAGAAGAGCCTGAGAGTTGAGCACGCTGCCCTTACCCTCGGCGACCGTCGTGACTTCGAGGTCCAACGGTGTCTTCGCCAGCTTCCCCACCGTGAAGGTGGGAACGAGGATGGCGACGGCCAAGAGGAAGGCACCTAGGCCCACCAGAATGCAAGCAAGAATCCGGCTCGGCCCTGAGCGCTCCGCCATGCTGTCTCTCCTAACTCAGTTCGTCGATATCGGGGTATCCCACCGGCAGTAGGGCTGCGCCGATCGCATGGAGCCCACATCGACACCACGTGAGGCAGAACACTAACAGTCTCGGACCGACATTTTCCCCATCCCCCGTCGCTTCCGCCCACATAGCGACGCAAGGCACACTGTCGAGAATGACCAGGATCGCCGCCCCGTCGACCGAATCGACGCCAGTCGTTCGAGGGTTCATCCCCGCTCTCGAAGGGCTGCGCGGCTTGGCGGCGCTGGGTGTTCTGGTTACACACGTCGCCTTTCAGACAGGCGCGACGAACATCACGGTCCTCGGGAGGGTCGTCGGCCGGTTCGATCTCGCGGTGGCGCTCTTCTTCGCGCTTTCCGGGTTTCTGTTGTGGCGATCACATGCGGCGGCGGCGCGGGGATTGGGCACACCTCAGCCGATTCTGCGGTATTGGCTTTCGCGAGCCACTCGAATACTTCCTGCGTATTGGGTGGCCGTGGCGATCGTGCTCACTTTCCTGCCGGAGGCGAATGCCAGCTTCCGGAGTTGGTGGGCGAACCTCGCGCTGGTGCAGGTATTCGTGCCACTCACGCTCACCTCCGGATTGACCCAGATGTGGAGCCTGTCGGTGGAAGTGGCCTTCTATCTGGTGCTCCCGCTGCTGGCCTTGGCGTTGGTGCGCTTGCGTGGGGAGCGCGCCAGACTGCGAATCCCGGTGATTCTTGGAACGGCGATAGTGTGCCTGGCCTGGGCTTTCATCCCGGTCCCCGCATTGGAGGGAACACACCACGACAACTGGTTGCCCGGATATCTGCCGTGGTTCGCGGCGGGAATGCTCCTGGCCGAGTTGGCGGTGAGCGCACCCGGGACCGTGCATCGGCTGGCCGCACACCGGTGGTGGATGCTGGCCGGAGCGTTGTTCGTATTTGCACTGACGGCGACCGACCTTGCCGGACCCGAGGGGCTCGTTCGCCCCGAACCCTGGCAGTTCGGCATCAAGATCGCGCTGGGTGCCGTCATGAGCTTTCTGCTGATGGCTCCGCTGGTTCTCGCCGACTCGGGAACGTCCGTACGCCACCGGCTGCTGGCCAGCCCGCTCGCGCTCGCGATCGGCCGATGGTCCTACGGAATCTTCATCTGGCACCTGCCGATACTGGCGATCATCTTCCCCGTATTCGGTGTCTCTCCGTTCTCCGGCAACTTCCGCTACGTACTTCTGTTGACCGTCGTGCTCAGCATCGCGGTGGCGTCGGCGAGCTACGCCTTGGTGGAGGAACCAGCGCGGCGGGCCGTGAAGCGTCGGCAGAATCGTCCGAGCCTGCCCGAGCGGGCGAGCGGTATCACGGCGAGGCCGACCGATACCAAGGCGACGAGCATCGGGAACTGAACCAGGAACGAATGGCCGACGTACCCACTTCTCGAGCGCCACGGCCCGGTGGACAGCATCGCGATTCCTGCCACCGACGCGGAACCGGCGAGCACCACCAGCATCCGCGCAGCGAACGCGGATCCCTTGATTCGTCCCACTGTCGCGGTGACCGCTGAGAGAAGGACGGTGGTGGCTCCGCCGACCGGACCGGCGACGACGATCGACATCGCGAAAACACCGAGCCAGGCGGCGACTGCACCGTGCCACGCGCGGGCAGGTGCGCCGTGATCGCGGGTACGTCGTCCAGGAATCAGGGCTGCGAGCAGCAGCGGCAGAAGTAATGCGAGGCCACCGAAGATGCCGAGTCGGTACCACCGGTCGGTCGGGTAGTCGAGCGTCACAGTCCCCTCGGTCCCGGCCGGTACCACCCACGCCTGCTGCCATCCGTCCACGACGACGGGCGTCAGTTCTTCTCCGTCGGGGGCGGTAGCCACCCACCCCACATTGGTGCTCTCGGGCACGACCAGCAACTGGTCCTCGTCGCGTGCCTCGACGGTGGCTTCGCGATGATTCTCCGTCCACGCGGTCGTCGATACCTCGGTGTTCACTCCGCCGCCGGGTTCGAGCATCGAGGCGGGGGTGTTCAGTCGCAAGTGGTCGACGAAGAAGGCAGAGGATGGGGACACCACGACGTCCTGACGTCCGTCCGCGAGTGCGACGGGTTCG
Organism: Rhodococcus huquni; assembly: GCF_055231055.1. NCBI lineage: Bacteria > Bacillati > Actinomycetota > Actinomycetes > Mycobacteriales > Nocardiaceae > Rhodococcus > Rhodococcus huquni. The sequence continues at coordinate 144,472 of NZ_JBUYWE010000010.1, read as the reverse complement.
TCGGTGCCACACGGGGTTGCCGGTACGGGCTTGCCGGACAGTATGTCTCCGACGGTGGCGGTGATGCTGGTGCGTACCTGCTGCCCGGACACCGAAACGACCGGGCCCTCTGCGCACGGAACGTTGACCGTTCGGCCACTCGCCTCCGATTCGGGGAGTACGCCGGAACCGGGAAGCGGTGTGCCGTTCGGGCCGAGCACGCCGACTTCGGCAAGCCCGGTGGGTTGGAGCTGCGGGAGACCGAGCGCGGTGAGATCGAGCTGGTCCTCCGCCGATGTCACGCTCAGGACGACCTTGTCGGTGACGGCAGGCTCGAGCTCGATCGGACCGCTGCCGTCCACCTTGCGAACCTGGGGGCCGTTCCCGAGATCGACGGCGACGCCGGTCGGTGCCGCGGGAAGCTGGCCCTTGCCGAGTGTCAGATCCAGGCCGGTGACCCGCGTCGGCTCCGGCAGGTCGATGGTGAGTGTGGGTTTCGCCCCGGCGCCTCGGGTGGTCGGCTGCGGGGCGGTCCAGGTGGTGCGGGGATCGCCGTCGGTCGCGGCGAACGCGGAGCCGCGAAGGTCGCCGACGTCGCTGCGGCCGTGAGCGGATGGACGATCGGCCGGTGTCAGCAGTTCCTCGAGCGCCTCGCCGTAGCGTGCGCGGACCCACAGTTCCGGTGTGACCGTTGTCGGTTCGGGTACCGACAGGGTGCGGTCGAAGAGCCCGGCCTCTTCCGGCGCGAGAGTGAAGGCATTCGAGCAGCGCACCCGGTTGGGAGAATCGACGCAGCTGGGTCGCCCTGGCAACTCCTGGGCGAGGTCCCAGCCGGTGACCGTGGCATCAGGGGGAGTTTCGGGCAGAACCGTTCGGAACCTGATGGGCACGGGCTGTGGATCGTCTCGGTCGGAGAAGTCCTCGACGGACACTTCGCTGATTCCGAACTGTGTTCCGCCCGAGCCGTCTTCCGTGTGAGTCGCGGTGACGCGCACCCACGGCGTCTCGCCTCCGGGAATGGAGACGACCGTCGGTTCGCCCGGCCGATCGACCTTCACCGAGGTGCTGCCGTTCGGGGTCGTGATCTCCAGCCAGCGCACGGGTGCGCCGATCGCGGCGGGGCTGGTGGTGACGCGCAGCAAGCCGCTGGTGATCGGTTTGTCGAGATCGATCTGCAGCCACTGCCCGAGCGCACGTTCGATGCCGTTGCTGAACCAACCGGTCGCGGGATCTTCGTCGACCGTTGCGGCGGGACGGCTCGCGGGGGAGGTGCCACCGAGTTGGGTCGCGTCGGAAGCGGAACTCGAGACGGTGATCTCGCCGCCTTCCCACTCACCCTGCACGAGCGGCGCGTCCTCGACGGGATAGTCGGGGACGAGGTTGTGGGTACTGCGAGACTGGTCGGGAGTGCGCAGAGCCGAACTGTGGTTGTCCACCTGGCCGAAGTCGGTCTCGCGGTTTCGGGGTGTGTCGGTGACCCGCACCGCGTCCACGGGGAGACCGGCGCGCTCGGCGTCGGAGGCGAGGAGGACGGGGCCCGCGCCGGGCCTCGAGCCACGCTCGTTCAGACGTTGAATCGTCTCGGGCCCACCTTGAATTCGGGGAGTGTCGGCGAGGTTCACGGTGTAGGGGCCGCTCGGTGCGGCCGGCCCCTCGGGCATCGACACTCGGTAGATCTGGATCGCGGGATACTGCGGGCGAAGGTCACCGTCCGAGACGAGGCCCTTCACTTTCCGCGGGCCGATGTCCTCCCCGAACTCGGCGACCTCTTCGATGCCGGGTGAGCCCTCTATTGCCTGGTGCGCCACCATCGGTCGGGTGGATCGCGAAGTCTCGGGATCGAGATCGTTGCGCATCACCAGGTAGTGGATGCCCTGCCCGAGGAGTGTCTGGGCAAGACCGTCGGAGGGCCGGCCGTCCGTGATGAGACGTTGAACCGAATCCATCGCGCGGATGGTTCCCGGCGGCGTCAACGGCACCGCATCACGAACCGCCCACGGGGTACTCGCCAACGCCTGGAGAGGTTCGTCGCGGGTGAGCCCCCAGACCTGACTGCCGAACGGTGCACCCGGAACCACGAGGGCGCGCTCCATATCCGAGCCGTCCGGGCTGTCGCCCGAGGCGTTCTCGTCGAGCCATTGCGCAGCCTGATGCCAGTATTCCGGGACCTCCGGGTACGTCCCGCGTGGCGCGAGCTTCCCGGTCCACGCGAGCGAGGTCGCCAGCGTCAGGGCGACCATCAGGAGACTGGTGACCGCCACCATCGGTTCCCGTTCGGGATGGGCGAGCGCGCTACGCCACCGCGCGAACGGAACGGAGCCGGGCAGCGGAACCTTGGCCAGCATGTGCGCGAGACCGAGGACGAGTGGGATCCGCACGAGCGGTTCGAGCTTGTGCACGTTGCGCAGCGCTGCGCCGCCGGAGTCCAGAAAATGCCGAACCTGCTCCGCGAACGGCGATCCGAGCTCGCCCACGTAGCCGGCCGACAGACCGACGACGCCGACGAACAGGATCAGGGCCAGGCGGCCCCGCGCCGGCATCGCACGCATGCAGAGCCCGGCGATACCGACTGCGGCGATGAGTCCGGTGGCGACGACTGCTGCAGGTTGCGTGACGAGTACGGCGCCCGCGATGCGTTCGGGTGAGACGAACGGGGTCCAGCTGTCGGTTCCACGAAGGATCTCGGCCAGCGAAGTCCACTGCGTAGTGACACCGGCAGATTCGATGTAGTCGAGGAACGGCGGGCTCACCCGTCCCAGCAGCAGCAACGGGATGATCCACCACAGTGTGGCGAGACCGATGAACGGAAACCACCACGCGCTGAACACGAGCCACCGACGATTCGGTCGGTGCGCCACCCACCACAGACCGGCGACGAGGCAGGCGGCACCGGTTGCGACGGCATTGACCGAGCCCATCAGGGCCACTGCCATGGCGGACTGTGCTGCGAGCCGGCGCAGTGATTTCGGACTGTCGTGATCGAGGGCGATGACGACCGGGAGCAGAACCCACGGCGCCAGCATCATCGGCAAGGTTTCCGACGAGATCGAGCCGAGGGTGGTCAGAACTCGCGGAGACAGCGCGAATGCGGCAGCCGCAATGACCCGAGAACTACGGCTACCCACCCCCAAGGCCTCGGCCAGTCGCACCACGCCCCAGAATCCGACGACCAGGAGTAGCGCCCACCACACGCGCTGGGTGATCCAGGCAGGCAGGCCGAGGACATCACCCAGTGCGAAGAACGGACCGTGCGGAAAGAAGTAGCCGTACGCCTGGTTCTGTACCTGCCCCATGGGGGCCTGCGTGCTCCACTGATGTGATGCGCGCGCGAGAAACCCCAGGGGATTTTCGGAGAGGTCGTACTTGGTATCCGCGGCCAGGCGGCCGGGCGACTGGAGAAAAGCTAGAAGAACCGCAACGACGGAAGCGCCGAACAGCCACCGCCGTGACAGTGAACGGGAACTCGGGGAGCCGGCGTCCTCAGCGGGTGCCGTACTCAACCTGGTTCAGGACCGACGAGTCAGCGTTGCCGCTGCGGTCGATCTCGGGGCGAGTGTTGTCCTGTGCTGCGAAGGTGACACCGAGGACGGCCACTACACCGACAACGGCACCGATCGCGGCGCTCGCTGCACCGGGGACAAGGAACTTCGCCATCTGTGATCTCCCACCGTCATGCCGTTGACATGCGCGACCTACGCGCATGGTCCTCGAGTCGAGTTGCTCGGGTCAAGGTATCACTTGTTCGGCTCCGAGCGGTTGTCAGCACCGGGTCCGCCGGGCGCCTATCTGCCGGGCGGCACGATCAATACGGGTCGGTGGCTGTGCCTCAGGACGTGGTCGGCGACGCTGCTCTGTAGTAGAGAGCGCAGTCCGGTGGTGCCGCGAGTGCCCGTCACGATGATGTCCACATCGAGCTCGTCGGCGGTTTCGACGAGTGCCGTCCAGATCGTGGTGGTGCACTCCGCGCAGCGGCCCTCCGCATCGATTCCCGACTGCCGGGCCAGTTCGAGGCCTTCGTCGTTGGTGACCTTGGCATCGGTGAAGGCGACGTCCTCGCCCTCGTCCTCCGGGGCCCACTCGGGTTGCATGACACCGGAGAGTCCGGACATGCGAGCCGCCTGCCGCACCATCGGTTCCCACGCCGTTACGACGACGGCTCGGGTGGACGCGAGGAAGCGTCCTGCGTACTCGACCGCGCGCTTGGAATTGTCGGAACCGTCGTACGCGATGAGCATGAGACCTGCGGACACCACTACCTCCTCGTCAGGGGCTTCGGTTCACCACCAGATTACCAAGCGAAGGTGCGATCGAGAGTGGATCGGCGCCCCGCGCGGGTGACTGGACTACCGTCGTCTCCATGCGATTCAAGTTTGCGTTCGCTCTGGCGGCCTGTGCCGGACTCGTGGCCGGCTGCTCTTCGGACAGCGGGAACACGGCGTCTCCGTCGAGTTCGCCGTCACCGGCGTCTTCGTCGGACACCGTGGCGGGAAGCCCGTCGTCCACAGCGGCGCCCGCACCCGCGTGCGGGCAGGAAGTCCTCGACTCGCTGCCGCTTCGGCGCAAGCTGGCGCAGTTGCTCGACGTCGGCGTGACCGGAACGTCCGACGCACTGCAGGTCGTGCAGAACGAACAGGTCGGCGGAATCTTCGTCGGCAGTTGGACGGAAGACTCGATGCTCGCCAACCGCGAGGTGCAGCAGGTGTCAGCTGCCTCCGAGCTTCCGCTCACCGTCAGTATCGACGAAGAGGGCGGACGCGTGTCGCGCGTGGAGGACCTGCTCGGTGCGGACCCGTCCGCCCGTGAGACGGCACAGACGATGACGGAGGAGCAGACCTATCAGATGGCGCTCGAGCGGGGCCGTGGTCTGAAGGATCTGGGGATCACCGTCAACTTCGCACCGGATGTGGACGTCAGTAGCCAGCCCGACGACTCGGTCATCGGCGACCGCTCCTACTCCGACGACCCGGAGGTGGTCACCCGTTACGCCGATGCCTACGCGCGCGGCATGCGCGATGCCGGTGTGACGCCGGTCTTCAAGCATTTCCCCGGGCACGGCTCGGGGTCCGGTGATTCGCACACGGGCGCCGTGACGACACCGCCGCTCGACCAGCTCCAGGCGAAGGACCTGATTCCGTATCGCACCCTGCTTCCCACCGGCGGTGCAGTGATGCTCGGTCACCTCGATGTTCCCGGGCTGACGCAGCCGGGAATTCCTGCTTCCATCAGTCCGGAAGCCGTGGAACTGCTGCGCAGCGGTGGTTACGGCGGCCCGCCTTACACCGGCCCGATCTACACGGACGACCTCAGTGGCATGAAGGCGATCACCGATCGTTACGACATTCCGCAGGCGGTCGAGACGGCGCTCGCGGCGGGTGTGGACGTCGCGTTGTGGCTGACGGCGGAGGACGTTCCCCGCGTGCTCGATCACCTCGAAAGCGCCGTTGCTTCAGGCAGTTTGCCCCAGGAGCGGGTCGACGAGGCGGTCGTGGCCGTCGCCCGGGCCAAGGGCATCGTCACCTGTTAGTGTGTACCCGCCGACACAGATAAGTCGGCCATGCCGAGATTCGGGGGAAATTCACGATGAATGCGCGTCGATCGATGCTGGCTGTCTGCCTCTTGGGGGCTTCGACCGCGGGGAGTATGGCTTTCGCTGCTCCGGCTTCCGCGGTGACTGCGGCCTGCCCGGAGGGGCATTCGTGCCCGGTCGAGCCCATCGAGTGTCCTGCCGGCTGGGAATTGAACTGGGGCACTCTTGCGGTCGAATGGAAGCAGGAGGCCTACTGCCTGGACCCGAGGGCCGTTGTGACCCCGGAGCGGCAGGCTCAGCGGGAACGCGGCCACGCCGACGTCTAGCGCGACCCCTCGGACATTTCTTCCGGTCTGAACTCCCCAGTACTTACCGTAGAGTAAGATAACGAGTTCTATCAGGTCTGGAGGGCATATGGCTGGCGGCACCAAGAGATTGCCGCGCGCGGTACGTGAGCAGCAGATGCTCGACGCTGCCGTCGACGTGTTCTCCGACCGGGGTTTCCACGAGACATCCATGGACGCGATCGCGGCGAAGGCCGAGATCTCCAAGCCGATGCTCTACCTGTACTACGGATCGAAAGACGAACTGTTCGCCGCCTGCATTCAGCGTGAGGCGCGCCGTTTCGTCGAAGCCCTCGGCCCCGCCGGTGACCCCACGTTGTCGCCGAGGGAGCAGCTCAGGGTCGCCTTGAGCAGTTTCCTGGGCTTCGTGGGTGCGAACCGGAAGTCGTGGATGGTGCTGTACCGCCAGGCGGTCGGGCAGCAGGCCTTCCTTGGACAGGTGCAGTCCAGTCGCGATCGATTTGTCGAGTTGACCGCTCAACTGCTGTCGTCGAGCACCAAGGATCCGGACCAGAAGGAATTCGGTCTCATGGCAACGGCGCTCGTCGGCGCCGGTGAAGCGGTTGCGGACCGGGTGGCCGGTGGTGATGTCGAGGTGGACACCGCCGTCGATCTCCTCGAGTCCCTGGCATGGCGCGGTCTGGCCGGCAAGAAGAAGCCCGAGGTTGCGTGAGGCGTACGCGCCGACCGACCGAAAAGGGGCCTGCTCTTCGAGAAATCGAAGAGCAGGCCCCTTTTTCGTGTTCGGGAGCTACTTCAGCGTCGCCGTGAGGTGCGGGTAGCCCTTCTTCGGGTGCTTGATCGCGAGATCCCACCCTTCGTCGGTGCGATCCGCGTACACGTTCAGCGTTGCAGGCAACAGAATCGGCTTGCCGAAGCGCACGCTGTACGTGACAGCCTCCGGGATGCGCCCCTCCACTGCGCCGAGCACGGTTGCAGCACTCCACATGCCGTGCGCGATGGTGCGCGGGAACCCGAAGGCCTTGGCGCCCAACGTGGACACGTGGATGGGGTTGCGGTCACCCGAGACCGCGGCGTACTTGCCGATGATCGACTGATCGACGCGCTGAGTACGCAGCGGAGGCGGCGGGACCTCTTCCGGCTTGGGCGCCGGGCCGGGCTCGCCGGACAGTGACGTCTTCTGCTGGTTGAGGAACGTGGACGTCTGCCGCCACACGAGCTCCCGTCCGACCCGAATCTCGCTGATCAGATCGACCAGCAGACCCTTGCGGTGTTCACGCAGGTTCTCCGCGTGCACGGCGATGTCGAGCGGCTCGCTGACCGAGACCGGTCGGAACTGCTCGATCACGTTCTCTGCGTGAACGGAACCGATTGCGGCGAAGGGGAAGTCCTTCGCCACCATCAGCTTCATCACGATCGGGAACGTCAACGTGAACGCGTACGTGAGCGGCAGGGTGTCGCCGAACCGCAGTCCGGTTGCCCGAGCGTACGCAGCCAGATTGTCGGGATCGACCCGAAACCCTTCGAGTACCAGGGTTTCCGAAGGCAGGTTGCGGCCACCGCCGGCACCGACGACGGGCAGCGCACTGCGCACTGCGCCCGTGTAGACGTCGAGCGTGCTCGGCTTCTCGGTGAGTTTGACGACCTTACCCACGATCATGCACCCAGCAGGCTCTGGCCGCAGACGCGGACGACCTGGCCGGTGACGGCGTTCGAGGCCGGGCTCGCGAAGTACGAGACGGTCTCGGCGACGTCCACGGTCTCGCCGCCCTGCAGGAGCGAGCTCATGCGGCGTCCGGCCTCACGGGTTGCGAACGGGATCGCAGCGGTCATGGCCGTCTCGATGAAGCCCGGTGCCACGGCGTTGATAGTAATGCTCTTGCCGGCCAGGACGGGTGCCTCGGCGTGTACGACGCCGATGACGCCGGCCTTGGAGGTGCCGTAGTTGGTCTGGCCGCGGTTGCCCGCGATGCCGGCGATGGAGGACACGTCGACGACGCGGCCGCCTTCCTTGAGAGCGCCGGTCGCAACGAGGTGCTCCGTGATCTTCTGCGGTGCGAGGAGATTCACGCCGATGACCATGTCCCAACGCGACTCGTCCATGTTGGCGAGAGTCTTGTCGCGGGTGATGCCGGCGTTGTGGACGATGATGTCCGCGCCGCCGTGACGCTCGAGCACGTGTGCCGACAGAACCTCGGCAGCGTCGGGCGCCGTGACGTCGAGGGCGAGCGACGTGCCGCCGACCTTGTTGGCGGTCTCGGACAGTGCCTCGCCTGCCTGGGGGATGTCTGCGCAGATGACGTGCGCGCCGTCACGCGAGAGAACCTCGGCGATGGTGGCACCGATGCCGCGGGCCGCGCCCGTGACGATGGCGACCTTGCCGTCGAGCGGCTTGTCCCAGCTCGCGGGAGCGGTGGAATCCTCGGCGCCGACGGCGATGACCTGGCCGCTCACGAAGGCGGACTTGGCCGACAGCAGGAATCGCAGCGTCGATTCGAGGCCGGAGACGCCGGCCGAAGCCTTCGGTGAGACGTATACGAGCTGAGCTGTGGCGCCGCGCTTGACCTCTTTGCCGACACTGCGGGTGAAGCCTTCGAGTGCGCGCTGCGCGATGTGCTCGTCGACGCTGGATGTCTCTTCCGGGGTGGTGCCGATGACCACGACGCGGGCGCTGGGCGCCAGGTTGCGGATGACCGGCTGGAAGAACCGGTAGAGCTGGTCGAGTTCTTCGACCTTGCTGATGCCCGTCGCGTCGAAGACCAGGGCGCCGAACTTGTCGTCGTGCGCCTGTGCGGCGGGGTAGTCGGAGAGCATCGCCCGAAGCGGCTCGACGAGACGGCCTTCGCCACCGATCAGCACGGGGCCGGCGAGAGCGGGTTCACCTGCCTTGTAGCGACGCAGCGTCTCCGGTCGGGGAAGGCCGGCCTTGGAAGCGATGAACGCGCCCGGGCCGGATGAGAGGAACTGGGAATAGAGGTCGGGAGCTCCCTTGCTGGATGCCACGGTCCTACCTTCTGTCGTCGTTTGGCGGTCAATCACCGAGCGCTGTTTCCACTGCGGTGTCGACAAGTAACTTACTCCTGAGTAAGAATAGTAGCCAACAGGTAATCGCACCAGACCTTGGAGACGTCAGTGACCAGCAAAGCTCGTACCAACTCGAACTCCGCTCCGGCACCGAAGGCCGGCGGAAAGCAGCAGCGTCCCGTCGCTATCGTCGGCGGCAATCGCATCCCGTTCTCCCGCTCGGACAAGGCGTACGCGCAGGCCTCCAACCAGGACATGCTGACGGCCACCGTCGACGGTCTGGTCAGCCGGTTCAACCTGCAGGGTGAGCAGCTCGGCATGGTGGCGGCCGGTGCAGTCCTCAAGCACAGCCGCGACTTCAACCTCGTTCGCGAGACCGTCCTCGGCAGCGCGCTCAGCCCGTACACCCCCGCTTTCGACATCCAGCAGGCGTGTGGAACGGGCCTGCAGGCGATCACCGCCGTCAGTGACGGCATCGCTGCAGGGCGTTACGACGCTGCCATCGGCGGCGGCGTGGACACCACGTCCGATGCCCCGATCGGTGTCAACGACGATCTCCGCGAATTCCTGCTGTCCCTGAACCGAGCCAAGACCACCGGTGACCGCATCAAGCTGCTCGGTAACGTTCGCGCGTCGATGCTCGGCCTCGAGATCCCGCGTAACGGCGAGCCGCGCACCGGTAAGTCGATGGGCGATCACGCTGCGATCACGGCCAAGGAGTTCGGTGTCGCACGCGAAGCGCAGGACGAGCTGGCAGCGGCGAGCCACAAGAACATGGCAGCCGCTTACGACCGTGGCTTCTTCGACGACCTGATCACCCCGTTCCTGGGCCTCACCCGTGACGACAACCTGCGTCCCGGCTCCACGGTCGAGAAGCTGTCGACCCTGAAGCCGGTGTTCGGCACCAAGCTGGGCGACGCCACGATGACCGCCGGCAACTCCACCCCGCTCACCGACGGCGCTTCGGCCGTCCTGCTGTCGAGCGACGAGTGGGCCGCCGAGCGCAACCTTCCAGTTCTCGCGCACTTCGTGGACTCCGAGACCGCTGCCGTCGACTACGTGCACGGCAAGGACGGTCTGTTGATGGCGCCGACCTACGCGATCCCGCGTCTGCTGAAGCGCAACGGCCTCACCCTGCAGGATTTCGACTACTACGAGATCCACGAAGCCTTCGCGTCTGTGGTTCTCGCCACACTTGCGGCGTTCGAATCGGACGAGTATTGCAAGGAGCGTCTGGGCTTGGACGGCGCGCTCGGCTCCATCGACCGCAGCAAGCTCAACGTCAACGGCTCCTCTCTCGCGGCGGGGCACCCGTTCGCCGCGACGGGTGGCCGTATCGTCGCCTCGCTCGCCAAGATGCTGGCAGAGAAGGGTTCGGGCCGTGGCCTGATCTCCATCTGCGCCGCAGGTGGGCAGGGCGTCACCGCCATCATCGAGCGGTAACAATCTCGCCTTTCCGGCGTTTGCTCGGTCGTCACCGTCACCGAAGTGAACGCCGGAAAGCGACGTGATCGGGGATCCGGCGACGAGGGGTGGTCGGATCCCCGAATCTTTTTCGAAATCTTTTCTCGGGTGATGTAACGCTGAGGGTTTGCTGACGATATCCATGTCAGCCCCGTGTTGCTGCCTGACCCCCGACCTGGCAGCAGCGCGGGGCTCCTTCGTCTCTAAGTAGAATGGCTCGCGACGCGGCCGGGTGTGCGCAATTTTGTGCAACCGACGGACGGCATGGGGGGATGTCGGTCCGAAGGCCCAGCATGACGACACATCAGCGAGAGGCCAACGGTGAACGACCACGAAGGCGACAGCAACGATCGGGAAACCGAGCGGCTGTCACCGAACCCCGACCATCTCATCGGTGCCGATGCGCCGACGGAGGCGGTTCCGCGCAGCACGCCGAATCCTCCGGCCGGCCGTCACAGCGTGCCCGACGAGTCGCCTACCGAGTTCATTCCCGTGGTGCCCCAGGACACGGGCCACATGGCGCCGTACGCGGCGGCCGACGACCACCCGAACAATGCTTCGAACGAGCCCACGGCCGTGTTCGGGCAGAACCAGGCCACGGCCGCTGTGCCGGGTCAGGGAAACTCCGGTGACGAACCGCCCGTTCCGCCCACACAAGGCGGGTCCGGCTCGTCATCTGCATCCGGTGGTCCGTGGAAGAAGGTCGGTCTGGTCGCCGGCGGCGTGTTCGCCGTACTTGCCATCGGATACGTCGCGGATCTCGCCGTGTCCTCGGGAAACATGGCGCGTGGGGCAACCGTGGCGGGCGTGGACATCGGTGGAGAGTCCCGTGCGGATGCCGAAGCCGCGTTGAATTCGGCACTCGACCCGCGACAAGATCAGCCCGTATCGGTGCAGGCCGGAGATGTTTCGGCGCAGATCGTGCCCGCAGACGCCGGTCTTGCCGTCGATTGGGATGCGACGCTCGACCGCGCGGAGAATCAGACGTTGAACCCCTTTGCGCGGGTGGCGTCGTTCTTCACCACCAACGAAGTGGGTGTGGCGTCGACTCGCGACGATCAGGCTCTGAATGCGGCCATCGACGAGTTGCGTCCCCAGACCGACCGGGCAACCCGTGAGGGAAATATCGTCTTCGAGGGCGTCGACCCCGTCGCTGTTTCGCCGAGCCCCGGCCAGAACCTCGACGGCGAGGGCGCCGCCGATGCGCTTGCCGAGGAGTGGTTGCTTGCCGAGACGGTGAACCTGCCCGTCGAAGAAGCACCGGTGAGCGTCACGCAGGAAGCAGTCGACAAGGCCATGGCCGAGGTGGCGATGCCCGCAGCGTCCGCGGATCTCGTCGTGAACGGCCGAGACAACAGCAAGGCGATTCTCCAGCGCGATCAGGTGGGCGCAGTGCTCAGCTTCGCTCCCGACGGCGAGGGTGGCCTCGAGCCCCGATTCGCGAACGATGCGGCCATCGGCATTCTCGCGCCGCAGTTGGTGGGCACCGAGATCCAGCCCAAGGACGCCTCCGTGGAACTCGCGGGTGGAGCGCCTTCCGTGGTGCCTGCGGTTGTCGGTGACCTGGTCGACTGGCCCAAGACCCTCGAGAATCTGCCGGATCTGCTGACTCGTACACATCACACCGATGCGGCATACGGGCCGGTTCCGCCGGCTCTGACGACCGAGGCCGCGCACGGCCTCGGAATCGACGAGGTGATCGGCGAGTTCTCGACCGGGGATTTCTCGGACGCGTCGGGACAGAACATCCGGCTTGCCGCGAGCGAGATCAACGGCGCGCTCATCAAGCCCGGCGACACCTTCTCGCTGAACGGCTACACCGGAACTCGCGGCACCGCCGAGGGATACGTCGAGTCGGGCATCATCAACAACGGACGCCCGGACAAGGCCGTCGGTGGCGGCGTGAGCCAGGTGGCGACAACTCTGTACAACGCCGCGTACTTCGCGGGCATGGAAGACGTCGACCACACCGAGCACAGCTACTACATCTCCAGGTACCCCGAGGCGCGTGAAGCGACGGTGTTCGAGGGCGCCATCGATCTGCAGTTCAAGAACCCGACCAAGACGGGCGTGATGATCCAGGCGATCGGTGGCAGCTCCGAGCTGACGATCCGGATCTGGGGCACCAAGACGGTCGACGTCGACTCGATCACGGGTTCGCGCAGCAACCCGACCCAGCCGGATACGGTCACCCTCCCGGCGGGTGACCACTGCGTGGCGTCGACCGGTGCGCCCGGATTCACCGCGAACGACACCCGGGTGATCACCGACCACAACTCCGGTTCGGAGATCTCTCGCAACACCCGCACGGTCAAGTACGACCCGGTCCCGACCGTGAAGTGCATCGGTGGGGACGAGACCCCGACTGCGGCCCCGAAACCCGAGGCCGACGAGCCCGGTGCTGCCGACGCACCGAAGGACGACAAGCCGACCACATCTGCTCCCGCCCCCAAGGACGACGAGGACGAAGGCGAGTAGGCCGGGGGATGTGGCCGATCAGCGGGTGACGAAGGCCCGGATCAGTTCGGCGACCCGGGCAGGCGCCTCGACATTGGGGCTGTGCCCTACGCCGTTCACGATCACGGTCTCCGCGCCGGCCGCCCGATAGCGCCGCGCGCTCTCGACGGTGTCGTACATCAGGTCGCCGGTGCCGTGGATGGACAGCGCAGGTAGGCCCAGGTCGGCGATGTGTCGATCGAGGGGCCGTTGCGTGAAGCGTGCCGTGCGTACTTTGGTAACGATGCGGTACATCTCGGGCACCATCGCTGCATAGTCGATACCGGTGCGGTCGAGCTGCGTTTCGCTGGGCCGGAAACAAGGAGCGAAGGCCAAGCGCTGGTGTCGCGCCAGCGTAGGGGTGGACAAGACCCGTTTGTGCAGCACACTTGCGACCACGGGCGGGCCGGCGACCAGCAGCCGGAGCGTCTTCGACGCACAGCGGTAGTCGGGAGCCTGCCCGATGGTGACCACACGATCCGCACGCTCGCGCTCCGCAAGCTCCAACGCGATGTCGGCGCCGAAGGAGTGCCCGACCGCTGCGGCAACACGCGGGATTTCCAGGGTGCCGAGGACTTCCGCGATCGTGTCGGCCTGATCAGGGGCATCGAGTCCGGAGTGACCGCCTGTGCGGCCGTGGCCGCGCAGATCGACGCGGACCACCCGTAATTCATCGGAGAGCTCAGCGGTCACGTCGTCGAACCAGTGGGCAGAACCGGCGAAACCGTGCAGCAGCAATACCGCAGGTGCGTCGGCAGGGCCGTCCTGGCGAACGTGGACGGCGATGTCGGACGTCTGAACCATGGTCGCGTTGCTGCCCATTCGAAGTCTCCTCGATGTCGTGTCGCAATAGGGAAAACGCTGCCCCTCCTCGAAACCGAGGAGGGGCAGCGTCGTTCGAAGCAGAGGCCGGATCAGAATGCGGCTTCGTCGAGCTCCATGATGTCGTTCTCGAGGTTCGCCAGGACACCGCGGGTTGCGGTCAGCTCGGGCAGAACGTTCTTCGCGAAGAAGGACGCGACGGCGACCTTGCCCTCGTAGAACGCCTTGTCCTTGTCCGCACCCTTGTCGAGCGCCTCGAGGGCGATCTCCGAGTGGCGCAGCAGCTGCCAACCGATGAGCAGGTCACCGACGGCGAGCAGGAAGCGGACGGAGCCGAGGCCGACCTTGTACAGCTCGGTCGGCTGCTCCTGGGCACCCATGAGGTGTCCGGTGAGGGTTGCGGCCATGGCCTGGACGTCCTCGAGAGCCGTGGCGAGCAATGCGCGCTCGGCCTTGAGGCGACCGTTACCGGCCTCGCTGTCGATGAACTTCTGGACCTGGCCGGCGACGTGAGCGAGCGCGACGCCACGGTCACGGGCGATCTTCCGGAAGAAGAAGTCCTGCGCCTGGATGGCGGTGGTGCCCTCGTACAGCGAGTCGATCTTCGCGTCGCGGATGTACTGCTCGATCGGGTAGTCCTGCAGGAAGCCGGAGCCACCGAAGGTCTGCAGCGAATCGGTCAGGTACTGGTATGCGCGCTCGGAGCCGACACCCTTGACGATCGGGAGCAGGAGATCGTTGACGCGGAACGCCAGGTCCTTGTCGGCGCCGGAGACGTGCTCGGCGATGTCCAGATCCTGGTGCGCGGCCGTGTAGAGGTAGATCGCGCGCAGGCCCTCCGAGTACGCCTTCTGCGTCATGAGGCTGCGGCGCACGTCGGGGTGGTGCGTGATGGTGACGCGCGGTGCGGCCTTGTCGGTCATCTGGGTGAGATCGGCACCCTGCACGCGCTCCTTGGCGTACTCGAGTGCGTTGAGGTAGCCGGTCGACAGGGTGGCGATGGCCTTGGTGCCGACCATCATGCGAGCGTTCTCGATGACGTCGAACATCTGCGCGATGCCGTTGTGGACCTCGCCGACGAGCCAGCCCTGGGCCGGAACACCGTGGCCACCGAAGGTGACCTCGGTCGTGGCCGAAACCTTGATGCCCATCTTGTGCTCGAGGCCGGTGACGAAGACGCCGTTGCGGTCGCCGAGGGTGTTGGTCTCGAAGTCGAAGTGGAACTTCGGAACGTAGAACAGCGAGAGACCCTTGGTGCCCGGGCCTGCGCCTTCGGGGCGAGCCAGCACCAGATGCATGATGTTCTCGAACAGGTCGTCGGAGTCGCCTGAGGTGATGAAGCGCTTGACGCCCTCGATGTGCCAGGAGCCGTCGCCCTGCTTGATGGCTTTGGTGCGGCCTGCGCCGACGTCGGAGCCTGCGTCGGGCTCGGTGAGGACCATGGTGGCGCCCCAGTTGCGCTCCGAGATCGTCTGCGCCCACTTCTTCTGCTCGTCGGTTCCGTTGTTGTACAGAACCTGCGCGAAGGGTGCGCACGCGGCGTACATCTGGGCCGCAGGGTTGGCGCCGAGGATCAGCTCGCTCAGGGCCCAGGTGACGCTGCTGGGTGCGCCGAGGCCGCCGAGTTCTTCGCGGACGCCGACCTTGGACCACTCGCCGTCTTCGAGTGCCTTGTAGGACTTCTTGAACGACTCGGGCAGCGTGACGACGTGGGTCTCGGGGTCGAACGTCGGCGGGTTGCGGTCGGCATCGGCAAACGACTCGGCCAACGGACCCTCGGCGAGGCGGCGAACTTCGCTCAGCATCTCGCGGACGGTGTCGGAGTCAAGGTCGCCGTACGCGCCGGTCTTCAGAACTTCGTCGAGTCCGAGTGCCTCGAAGAGGTTGAACTCCAGGTCGCGGAGGTTGCTCTTGTAATGGCCCATGTCTTCTGTCTCTCCCAGTGAGATGGTGCGGTCTGTCGTCGAGTACCGCCCAAGTTGTTATTACTCGTCGGTAACATTGCAGATATTACGCCCGATTCATCTGTGTGCCAAGACTCGACCGGCGTCCGACGACAAGTGCGTCGACCGCAATTCCTGCGTCTGTTTCGCGAAGTCGTCGTTCGGCGAGGTCCACTGAAATGTCGACTGGTAGATCGCTTCTCAATTCGTCTGGGGTGTAAAGGATTTCAGGCACCTGTGGGCCACCGACTCCGTGCTCGATATTGCTCGAGTCGTGTCCCAGAATCATGAGGATTCCATCAGGTTTCAGCGAATTTATGGCGCGCTTCACAACGCGGCGTCGTTGAGATCGTGGTAAATGGAGATAAATCAGGAGAGTCAGGTCATAGCCCTCTCCGAACTCGGAATCGGTGATGTCGGCCGTTCGGTAGTCGAGGCGTTCGCGCACCGAACGGGGCGACCGCGACGCTATGGAGCGCGCCTTGTCGATGGCGACGCCGGAGTAGTCGATGCCGGTCACCTGCCATCCGCGGGTCGCCAGCCACAGCGAGTTTCTGCCCTCTCCGCAGGCCAGGTCCAGGGCGCGGCCGTGCGGTAGTGCCGTCAGCTGCTCGACGACGACGTCATTGGGTGGTGCACCCCAGACGAAGTCTTCTCGCGAATAGCGTTCGTCCCACGCGTGCGCATCCATGCCACGAGGTTAGCGCTGCGTGGATTGCCGAGAAGGCGTCAGATCTTTGCCCGCATGAGCAGCACGTTGTAGTTCGAGTGCACGGTGGTGAGGAAGTACAGGTCCGGGCCGGACGACCACGGGTGGATGTACGCGCCGTAGGCGGACGGAAGCTCGCGAGTGTCGACGAGAACCTCGGGCGGGCTCCACGGTCCGGTGATCGAGGGAGACTTGCGCATGACCACCGAATTGAACTCGTCGGTGGTGAGCATGACGTATTGGCCCAGGTAGTCGTTGTACGCAACCGAGATTTCTCCGACGCCGCCCGCGACGATCGGCTTGGCTGCCTCGGGCTTGCCCTTGACCCACTTGCCGCCGTCGAAGTACTCGTACGCGCCGAGATCCATGATCTGCGCATCCGGAACTCGCGCCACGTGGACGAGTCCGCCACGGCCGGGGGGCGTGCCGTACTGGTAGACGAACCCGCCCGACTTCACGAACGAACTCATCTGGAAGTTCTTGTTGCCGCCTTCGTTGGGGCGGTTGGTCTCGGGGGCTTCCGTCCAGTTCTCGCCGTTGTCGTGGGAGTAGACGAGACCGGAGTAGTTGGTCTCCCAGGTCCCGGCCGGACCCCAGTTCTTGACCGACATCATGCTCATGACCTGTGTGTCACCGACCGCGACGCCGGCGGTGGGGATGCGGCTGATCTCGACGAACGGAACCTTGGGGCTGGGAATCAGCTCCTTGGACTGTCCGAGCAGGTCGCGCGGGGTGTTGTCGAAGTTCATGCCGTCGGCGAGGTCGCCGTCGCGGCTGCGGAAGAGCACGCTGCTGTGCCACTGCCACAGGCTGCCCGACAGCAGGTTGGGGACACCGAGGCCGGCCGAGTCGCCGAATGCGGTGAGGATCTCACCCTTGCCGTTGTCCCACATCACGCCCAGGTCGGTGCCGAGGACGTTGGTGTTCTGGGTGTTGTTGGCGCTGAGCATGCCGGTCTGCTGCGCGACCACCTGGGTGCGCCCGTGGAGCTGGGGCAGGCCGGTGGTGCCGTTGAGTCCCGGGATGGGATTGATCGCGTTGGGATTCGCCGATACCGGCGCTGCCAGTACGAGGAGCGCTGCTCCTGCGAAAGACGCGACGGCGAGAGATCTGGTCCGCTTCACGATATGTCTACCCCCGTGCTGTGGGCCGTGGGCGCACAGTTACTCCCGAGACGCGCATCCACTGCTGGTGTGCTTGTTGGTGGTGGTTCTCCGGTTACCCAGCGTGCTCAATGGTCATCCGGCGTATCGACGGTATCAGGGTTTCGTTATCGTTTTGATATTACCCACCAGTAGCGGTAACTGAAATGTCGCGGTAGTGGGCGGTCGGTCCCCCGGAGGTGTGCGGCGTAACGCGTCGGTAGATTCACCGATTGTGCAATAGGGGCTGGCCACTGAACTAGGAGAGTCGAAAACTTATGGGAAAGCCGATCGCAACCCTGGCAGGCGGGCGCCACGCCGCACTTCTCGGATTGGGGGTTCACCGGCCTGAGCGCATTGTCGGCAACGACGAGATCTGCGAACTCATCGACTCGTCGGACGAGTGGATCCAGTCGCGGTCCGGTATTCGCAACCGCCGATTCGCCGGGGAAGACGAGAGTGTCCTCGACATGACCGTCAGTGCCGGCCGTAAAGCCTTGGAAGCGAGTGGGATCGATCCCCAGCAGATCGGCGCCGTCATCGTGGCGACGGGGACCTATCCGCTCCAAACTCCCCAATGTGCCTCGGTTGCCGCCGACCAGCTCGGGATGAAGGGCCCGGCCGCATTCGATCTGGCCGGTGGTTGTGCCGGATTCTGCTACGCACTCGGTGTGGCTTCCGATCTGATCCGGGGCGGAACTGCCGAGTACATCCTCGTCGTCGGCGTGGAACGTATGACCGACTCGACCGAACCGACGGATCGCAGCGTTCGATTCATCTTCGGTGACGGTGCGGGAGCCGTGGTGGTCGGCCGTAGCGAGACGGTGGGCATCGGCCCCGTCGAATGGGGTTCGGACGGTTCGCAATCCGACGCGATCCGACAGGAACCGGACTGGATGTCCTTCGTGCACAACCCTTCGGGTCCGCGACCGTGGATCAAGATGGCCGGGACGGCCGTCTTCCGTTGGGCCGCATTCGAGATGGGCAAGGTGGCAGTGGCCGCCGTCGAGAAGGCAGGTCTCGAACTGGAGGACCTGGATGCCTTCGTCCCACACCAGGCCAATCAGCGCATCACAGAGGTGATCGCACGCAGTATCAAGCTGCCGGAGAACATCCCCGTGTCCGAGGACATCGCGGAATCCGGGAACACGTCCGCTGCGTCCATTCCGCTGGCGATGGAATCGATGTTGCGCACCGGGCAGGCGAAGGCCGGCGACACTGCACTTCTGCTCGCATTCGGTGCGGGACTGTCGTACGCAGCGCAGGTCGTGCACATGCCGCCGCTCGCGAAGAACTGACAACACGCCGCTCGGTGTGCCCCCGTCGATTTCGGCGGGGGCACTGCTAGCTTGCTCTCCGGGTAATCGGCTCCCGGTGGGGAGCAGAAGGAGGCGAATCCATGCGGTGTGCTCCACCGATGGTCGGAGTGCTGGCCGCTGTGCTTGCGGCAGTCCTGGCAGGTTGCGCGGGAGTGGGAAACGGCGAGGCGAGCGATTCGGATACGTCGGGAGAGTCGGTCGAGCTCAACGAGGGTGGCGACTGCGCGGGCCGCGACGTGTTGATCAACAGGGACGGCGTCGGGGTGGTGCTGGCCGGTGACTGCGGAACGGTGACGATCGAGGCCAACGGTGCACGCGTGGACGTGGAGCGTTCGGAATCGGTCGTCGTGGCCGGTCAGGACAACAGCGTGACGGGTCGTGAGACCGGCGCACTCACCGTCTCCGGTCGAAGCAACTCGACCACAGTCGATTCCGCCGGTTCTGTCGAGATCCGCGGCAACGTCGTCTCGGTCACGGGCAGGCATGCCGAACAGGTGAAGGTGACCGGAAGTGGAAACTTCGTTGCAGTCGACGATGTCGCATCGGTCGGATTGCAGGGCAACGACAACCATGTGATCGGCGCGGCAATCGGCGCGCTCGAGCTGTCGGGGTCGAACAATTCGGTCGACTGGAGTTCCGGCATCGAACGCCCGGGCCGCAACACTGGCTCGGACAACAAGATCACGGGGCCGGTGGCCGGCGCCTAGGAATGGAGTACGGGGATCAGGAGTTCGTCGTCGGTGAGTCCGCCGTGATGCCCTGGCAGCGCCGACAATCGTGATTCTGCTTTGCGCCGGACCGCGGCGGTGGGGCCGCACGAGACCGCGAGGACGTCACCGATTCTGGCCGACGCCTCGGGCGTGACTCTTGGCCCGAACAAGCCCGCGGTCACGGCTTCGGCCCGGGTGCCGATCCACATCTCTTCACCGAGGACGGCGCGCCACCTTTCTGCTACGGCATCCGTATCGCCGGGCCGCGTGTGCACGTGGCGGCATCGGGGTTCGCCCGCAAGTGTGCGGACACCTTTCGTCAGTTCAGGGACGGTGTCGGCATCGATCTTGTGTTCGTCGTCCACGGTCACCATGCCGTGATCCGCCGTCACGTAGAGCGTCACCGTCGGTCCCAGTGCGGAGACCAATTCGCGGACCAGCAGATCGACGAGGCGCAATTGCGCGCGCCAGGGCGCCGTGCCGGGACCGTAGACATGTCCGATCGTGTCGAGTTCGCTGACGTAGCAATAGGTGAGCGTGCGGTCGGCGGACAGGGCTGCGTGCGCAGTGTGTGCGATCAGATCTCCGTGGGTGACGGCACCGGTGAAGGTGCCGCCCCGCAGGACTGCCCTGGTGAGGCCGGTTCCCTCGAATTTCTCCGGCACGACGAGCGTCGTGGTCACCTCGGCGCCGGCAGCACGTTCGAAGACCGTGGCGTGGGGCTGCACCTGCTCCGGGACAAGGTGCTCGAGTTCGTCACGTCGATCGCCCACGCGTCGCCACGACAACCAGTTCACGACGCCACGAATCTCGCGCACGTAGGACTGATAGCCCGTGATCCCGTGGGCACCGGAGGGCAAGCCGGTTGCCAGAGACGCGATGCTCGTCGCAGTGGTGGTGGGGAACCCGGCCCGGATCGGCCGCCCGCCGAGCCCGGTCAGGAAGGGCGCGTCCGCGCTGTGTTCCCTCAGTAAGTTCCAGCCGAGCCCGTCGACGAGGAGGACGACTGCACGATTCGTCGAGGGCAGGTCCAGCCGGTTCGACTCGCCGCCGACTCCCAGAGCGGCGAGTACCGACGGCATGACCGTCGACAGGGTTGCCTGCGAGTAGACGTCGTGGGCCTGTGACGTGACGGACATGCCTCCATGATGCGGCACGAATCCCGACGCTGTGGTCGTACCGACAACCTGTCGAAGTGGTGACTGTGGTCACGTGTAATGCTGTTCGCATGGTTGATATCGCACGTCCTCAACTGGAAGGCACTGTTGCGGTCGGGGAGGGTCGACGGCTCGGGTTCGCGGAGTTCGGATCGGCGCAGGGCAGAGCTGTTTTCTGGCTGCACGGCACGCCCGGTGCCCGGCGTCAGATACCGATGGAGGCGCGTGCCTTCGCCGAACGCGAGAACATTCGGTTGATCGGGATCGACCGCCCGGGGGTCGGGTCGTCGACGTCCCACCGGTACGGCTCCGTCCTGGACTTCGCAGCCGATATGGAGACAGTGGCGGACACGCTGGGGGTCGACAAGATGGCCATCGTCGGCTTGTCCGGTGGTGGCCCGTACGCGCTGGCATCCGCTTATGCGATGCCGGGCCGGGTCGTCGCATTGGGTGTTCTCGGCGGCGTCGCTCCGTCACAAGGGCCCGAGGCGATCAAGGGCGGCCTCGTGGATCTGGGTGTCATGGTCGCGCCCCTCCTTGCGGTGGGCGGCGCGCCGGTGGGTGCCTTGGCCAGTTCGGTGATCCGCTTGGCCCGTCCGTTCGCCTCACCGATCATCGACCTCTACGGACTGGCCTCGCCTGCCGGGGACCGAAGGCTTCTGGCGCGCCCGGAATTCAAGGCCATGTTCCTCGACGACCTCCTCAACGGTGGTCGTAAACAGATGGGGGCGCCGTTCGCCGACATCGTGCTGTTCGCGCAGGACTGGGGTTTTCGGGCCGCTGACGTGAAGACCCCCGTGCGTTGGTGGCACGGGGACTGCGACCACATCATTCCGTACCGGCACGGCGAGCACATGGTGTCGCTGCTGCCGGATGCCAAGTTCTTCCCCATGCCAGGGGAGAGTCACCTGGGTGGGCTCGGCAAGGCGGAAGAGATTCTGACGGGCATGCAGGAGATCTGGGACGCGGCGGAGTGAGATTTCGATGACCGCGGAGGAGTCTGCCGGGCGGGAACGTCAGAACGTCATCTACCGCGACGGGGTATTCGGTCGTAGGCCGAAGGTGCCCACCGACTTCGAGAGCCTCGAGCGGGCCGCGAAGAAGAAGATGAGTGCTGAGGCATGGGCCTACGTCCACGGTGGTGCCGGGTCGGGACGCACCGTGCAGGCCAATCGGGATGCCTTCGATCGTTGGCAGATCGTGCCACGGGTCCTGCGGGACGTGTCGCGGCGTGACATCGGGGTCGAGCTGTTCGGGCGGCGCCTCCCGTCGCCGGTCTTGTTGGCGCCGGTCGGTGCGGCCGAACTGGCCGGGCCGGGCGCAGACGTGGCAATCGCCTCGGCAGCTTCGGAACTCGGTGTGCCGTACATCTTCTCGAACCAAGGCAGTGCTCCGATGGAGAAGAGTGCCGCGGCGATGGGCGATTCGCCGCGGTGGTTCCAGCTGTACTGGAGTACCGAAGACGATCTCGTGGACAGCCTGCTCGAACGGGCCGAGAATGTGGGCGCCGATGCCGTGGTGGTCACCCTCGACACGACGATGCTCGGCTGGCGTCCCGAGGACCTGAACCTGGGCTCCCTTCCTTTCGCTCGAGGCAAAGGGATAGCGCAGTACACCTCCGACCCGGTCTTCATGCGCATCGTGCGCGAGAGAATCGCTGCGGCACTGCCCGAACCGAACGCCGAGGTGACGATCGGTGCAGTTCGGTCGTTGCTGTCGATGACCAGTCGCTTTCCTGGAAAGTTTCTCGACAACCTGCGGTCGCCGGAACCTCGGGCAGCGGTCGAGACGTTTCTGGACATCTACTCGCGTCCGTCGTTGGGGTGGACGGAACTCGAGTCGGTGCGCGAGCGCACGTCGTTGCCGGTACTGCTGAAGGGTGTCCTGCACCCCGACGACGCCCGTCGTGCAGTGGACATCGGAATGGACGGAATCGTGGTGTCCAACCACGGCGGTCGGCAAGTCGACGGTGGGGTGTCCTCCCTCGACGCGCTCACAGACATCGCGCCCGCGGTGGACAGTGCGGTGCCGATCGTCCTGGACAGTGGAATTCGAAGTGGCGCCGACGTGTTCAAGGCTTTGGCCCTGGGTGCGGATGCCGTCACTCTCGGTCGCCCCCACCTGTACGGCCTCGCGCTCGCCGGTCAGGACGGCGTTCGCGATGTCACGGCGAACATCATCGCGGAGTTCGATCTGACGATGGGCCTCAGTGGGCTGACGTCCGTCGCCGACATCACGAAGGATGCACTGCGGCACGTGTAGCCGGCGTTCGCGCGCTCGGAGGTCAGGTCCGGCAGAATGCCCGGCGCGTCGTGGCTGCGAGGGCGTCCCGGCGACGGTCGTGGACGTGCACCTCTTCTTCCGGGGTGGCCGTGTACACGATCGCGGATTGTGCCCACGTGGCGGCAAGGGCAATGAGCATGGGCCAGAGGTCTTCTGCGGCAATGTCGTCGACCAACACGCCCCGTCGCACGGCGTCGTCGAGGTTCGCGTACACGTCGGCATCGTGGTCGGGTATGTGGGCGAACAGTGCGCCGGCAGGTGTACGTTCCAGTCGCGCCCAGGTCAGGAGCCGCACGAGATCGGGATCGCCGAGATAGCCGTCGTAGAGCCGCACCGCGTACCCCGGCAGGTCGTCGGCATTCAGCTGGACGTCCCGCACATTCGCGTCGACGCGTGCGGCGAACACGGCATCGAAGAGCTTGTCCTTGCTTCCGAAGTAGCTGTAGATCTGTGATTTGTTGATTGCTGCGGCGGCCGCGATCCGGTCCACTCGAGACCCTGCGATGCCGTGCTCGGCGAACTCGTCGGTCGCCGCGGCGAGGATTCTCCCCTTGGTCGCCACTGCATCACCCATGCCGTCATTCAATCATGACCAACCGGTTGGTTGCGGCCTGGTACGTGCGGCGATACCGTAGAACCAACTAGTTGGTTACTTCTGGAGGATGCATGCGAACAACCGTTGGATACCGAGCCGTCGAGGCGAAAGCCCCAATGGCACGGTGGAGCTTCGAGCGTCGAGACCTACGAACCGACGATGTCGCCGTAAAGGTCACACACACCGGTGTGTGTCATACCGACCTTCATGCGGTGCGTACTCCGGCGAACGCCGGCGGTGTCTTTCCGGTGGTACCGGGCCACGAGTTCGTCGGAATCGTCACGGAGGTCGGCTCTGCGGTGTCGGATTTCGCCGTCGGTGACGCGGTGGCGGTCGGAAACATCGTCGACTCCTGCAGCGAATGCGATATGTGCCTGACAGGCCAGGAGAACTTCTGCCGAGCCTTTCCCACGCTCACCTACGGCGGCACCGATCGTCACGACGGTTCGACCACGTTCGGCGCCTTCTCGAGCGAATACGTGGTGCGTGATCGATTCGTCTATCAGCGGCCGGTGACGTTGGACCCCGCGGCGGTCGCACCGCTGATGTGCGCGGGTATCACCGTGTGGGAGCCGCTGCGACGGTGGAACGTGGGCCCGGGAACAGCAGTCGGCGTCGTCGGACTCGGCGGCCTCGGGCACTTGGCCGTGAAGTTCGCGCGAGCACTCGGTGCAGAAGTCACCGTATTCACGACCTCTGCTGCCAAAGCGGCGGACGCCCGGGCGCTCGGAGCGGCACGGGTGGTCGTCTCGACAGACGAGAAAGCGATGGCGGAGCAGGTCGGGGCTCTCGACCTCGTCGTGGATTGCATTCCGATCGAACATGACCTTGCCCCGTACTTGAAGTGCCTCGCCCTCGACGGAACGCTCTGTGTACTCGGCTACTTGGGTCCGGTGAGCGTGGAGATCCTCGACTTGCTGATCGGCAGGAAGAGTCTCACATCCGGCGGGAGCGGCGGGTCGTCGTCGACGCAGGAGATGCTCGATTTCTGCGGAGCGAACGGGATCGTGGCCGACGTGGAAGTGTTGCCTTCCGCGCTGGTCGACAGCGCACTCGATCGACTGTCGCGCAACGATGTCCGTCACCGTTTCGTGCTGGACATGGCCGATCTCGATCAGTCGCGGGATGCCAGTTCGCGCTCGAGCTTCTCGCCCTCGATGTCGAAATCGGGTACCGCACGTCCGAACCACTTGGGGTGATACCAGATTCGCCCCTTCACGATGGCCATCACTGCGGGAACCAGAGTCAGCCGCACGAGGAAGGCGTCGACGAACACCCCGACCGCGAGACTGAAGCCGAGTGCTTTCACGATGGGGTCCGAAGTGAAGACGAACGAGGAGAACACTCCGACCATGATGAGCGCGGCAGCGGACACCACTCTGGCGCTCGCTCCGAGTCCGTGTTCCACGGCCAGTACCCCGCGGCCGGTCTTCTCGTAGTGCGCCTTGATGCGAGAGACCAGGAAGAGTTCGTAGTCGTTGGAGAGCCCGAAGATTATGGCCAGCAATATGATCGGCAAGAAGCTCAGCGTGTCTGCGGGTGTCACGCCGAGAAGATCGTGTAGCCAACCCCATTGGAACACGGCGACTTGAGCGCCGAACGCGGCGGCAATGGACAGTAGGAACCCCAGCACGGACTTGATCGGTACGAGAACTGTGCGGAATGCGATGGTCAACAGCAGTATCGCCAGTCCCACGACGACCAAGAGGAATATCGGCAGCGCGGTCGCGAGGGTGTCCGTGGCGTCGATGTTGGTGGCGGTGGGTCCGGCGACGTAGATGGTCGAGCCGTTCTGCTGGCCGAGATTCTCGGCTTGATCCCTGATGGTCTTCACGAGATCGGTGGTCTGCGGGTCGTTCGGAGCGGTCCGCGGGATCGCCGAGATGATGGCGGTGTCGTTCTGCGGCGGAACAGCGATGTTGGCGGTCGCCACGTCCGGCTGCTGTTGCAGCATGGTGAGCGCTTCCGGGACTGCCTGCGCATCGGTTGCGGACGCGGTGTCCACGATGATGGTCAGCGGTCCGTTGGCGCCGGGTCCGAAGCTGTCCCCGATGAGTTGGTATGCCTTGTACGACGTGTCGGACGTGGGTTTGCTGTCTCCGGTGGGGAGTCCGAGTTGCATGCTGAGTGCCGGGATCGCCATGACGAGCAGTCCAGCGACTCCGACCACGAGAAGTGGATACCGGAATCGCACCACGAATCGCGCCCAGCGGGCGCCGAGGGTACGCTGCGGGTGTTCGACTGCGCCTCGTGCGATCGCTTCGGGCTTACGGCCGGGGATCGGCGAACGAACGAACTTGGTGACCTTGTTTCCCGCGAACCCGAGCAATGCGGGCAGGAGCGTCAAGGTCAGGAGCGCGGCGATCAGCACGGCGCCTGCGGCGGTGACTCCCATGATCGTCAGGAACGGGATGCCGACCACGCTCAGTCCGCACAGCGCGACGATGACGGTCAGGGCAGCGAACACGACGGCGCCGCCAGCGGTTCCCACCGCGTGCGCCGCAGAGTCGGCCACCGACTTACCTTCGAGCACGTTCGCCCGGTGGCGGGTGAGAACGAACAGGGCGTAGTCGATTCCGCACGCGAGACTCAGCATGATCGCCAGCGATGTGGTCGCGGACTGCACGTTGATGACAGATGCCAGCGCCATCACACCCATGAGCGAGATGACGACTCCGACGACGGCGGTGAGGATAGGCAGCCCGGCGGCGATCAGGGCACCGAACATCACCACGAGAATGACGAAGGCTATGGCCATCCCGACCAGTTCGGGGATCTCCGAGATCTCGGTTTCGTACCCCGGATAGACCTGGCCGCCGAACTCCACCTCGAGACCTGCCGCACGAGCAGGATCCGTGGCGGAATCGAGGGCGTCCAGCGACGAACCCTCGAGGCCGGTCATGTCGGTGTCGAACTGGACCGGCGAGTACGCCACCTGTCCGTCCGGGGCGATCGTCTGTGCCTGGTAAGGATCGACGGCGGAAGCGACCTGAGGGCCGGCCTCAATACCCTGCACCGTCTGCTCGATGGCGGCACGGACGTTCGGGTCGGACAGCTGGGCACCGCCGTTCGCCGCGAACACCACCTGTGTCTGCGCGCCGGCGGCCGCCGGAATCCGTTCCTCGAGCAGGTCGGTGCCCTGTGCGGACGGCGTTCCCGGAATGCTGAAGTCGTTCACGGTCTTTCCGCCGGAGAGAATCCCGAGCGCGACCATGCCGATCAGCGCGAGAGTCCAGAAGGTGACGACGTACCTACGTCGATGAAACGACCATCGAGCAAGGCGGTACAAGTAGCGCGACATGACCGTCCCTCGTTCCGCCGGAGATTCTCATCCGAGATACCCCGGAACGGGCGGCCTCAATCCTCAATCCTCACCCCTCGCAGCCGACTCCGTCGCTGTCGCCGTCGAGCTTGGGCGAGTAGCCCGGAGACCCGGCGTAGACCGGTGCGGCGCCCGCTGCCCGGGCCGCCGCGCAATTCGCGAAGGGCCCCACCGGCGCGACCGGGGCAGGCGCTTGCTCGACGACCGGTGCTTGCTCGACCACGGGTGCCTGCTCGACCACGGGTGCCTGCTCGATCACGGGAGCCGGTGCAGGCGCGGGCTCCGGTGCGGGCGCGCTGTCGCAGTTGGTGAGCACGCGTTCGATGGCGTCACGCTCGGCCTGGGTGACCCAGAGGTCGTAGGCGGCCTTCACCTCGACCTGTGCCGACACGTAGTCGCAGCGGAACGTCTTGTTCGGCGGAAGCCATGTCGCCGCGTCGCCGTCGGACTTCTGCTGGTTGGCGCGGCCCTCGACTGCCCGGAGATTGCGTGGGTCGTTGGCGAAGTTCGCGCGAGTGCGGCTGTCGAGCTGTTGGGCGCCCTTCTGCCAGGCATCGGAGAGGGCGACGACGTGGTCGATCTGAACGGCGTTCGACGTGTTCGCTCCGCGTACGAAGGCGATGCTCGTGGCGGTGTACGGATCGTGGAGCGTTCCGGACTTCACAGCGCAGCCGTTCGATCCCGGCTTGAACGCGATGTCGACCAGATCGCGCTGCAGGATGTCGTTGCGGGTGTCACAGCCGTTGTGTCCGCCGTCCACATCGACGTCGTCCGTCCACGACTGTCCGAACAGATCCCGGTCGTAGCCGGTCTTGGGGGCTCGCCCTTTGATTTCGATGGAGTTCAGTTGGGCCAGTGCGGCTTCCACCCGCGACCCGCCGTCGGCTTCCGGGGCCACGACAAGTTGCAGCGGGGGTGCGGGCGCGTCGATCGTGGTGGTCGGCGTAGCGGTCGTTGCCGGAGCCGTGACTGCTGCCGGGGTGCTCGTGTTCTCGCCCACGACCGAGGTGTCCTCGTCCGGTTCCGCGCACGATGCGCAGGCGATCGCGACGACGATCCCACCGGCCACCCACGGCCACTTCTTGCGGGTCATGCTTGTTTTCCTGTCGATCGAGATCTCTGTACCGAATCGGACGAATCGGGTTACTGACTGATCGACTCGAACCCGCGCAACGTTACCGCCGTGAGTGGCCTTCGAGGCCCTGGACTCGCTAACCGCTCACAGGGGGTGCGGGGATGCCGGATGCGTCGTCGCGGTCGGCCCATTCGAGCAGAGGGCTCAGATCGAAGACGGCGTCGTCGATCCCGGCGTGTAGGTCGCCCAGCCGCGCATACCTCTCGGGAACGGTGTCGATCGTGAAGTCCCGTGGGTTCAGGTCGTCGATCTCGGCCCACGTCACGGGTGTGGACACGGTGGCCTCCGGTACTCCGCGCACCGAGTAGGCCGCCGCCAGCGTGTGGTCTCGGGCGTTCTGATTGAAATCGACGAAGACCGCGCGCGGGTCTCGATCCTTTCGCCACCACGTGGTCGTCGCGTCCCGGGGGATACGACGCTCGACCTCTCGGGCGAACGCGAGAGCCGCCCGGCGGACGTCGGCGAACCCGTGGTCCGGTGCAATACGTACGTATATGTGGAGGCCTTGCCCGCCGGAGGTCTTCGGCCAGCCGGTCGCGCCGATCTCGTCGAGGACCTCGTGTGCCACGCCGGCGACGCGGGTGACGCCATCGAAACCTGCCTCCGGCATCGGGTCGAGATCGATGCGCCATTCGTCGGGGCGTTCGACATCGGCTCGACGGGAGTTCCAGGGATGGAACTCGACCGTGGACATCTGCACTGCCCAGATGACGTCCGCGAGTGCGGTGACACAGAGCTCGTCTGCGTGGCGCCCATAGCGCGGAAACTCGACGTGTGCGGTTTGCACCCATTCGGGAGCGCCACGGGGAAGACGCTTCTGGTGCACCTTTTCACCATCCAGACCGCTGGGAAATCTGTGCAGCATGCACGGTCTTTCGCGAAGAGCGTTCACGATCCCTTCGCCGACGGCGAGGTAATAGTGGACGAGGTCGAGTTTGGTGGTGCCGAGGGCAGGAAAATAGACGCGGTCGGGATGAGAGATTCGCACTGTCCGATCACCGACCTGCACGTCGGTTGCGGGGGAAGCGCTTTTACCTGCCATCGTTTCGACGATACGGCCGGAAGCTTCGCCCGGAGGCGGTACGCGCGTACTTTGTACGGGTAGGCAGACGGTGTGCAGACGGGGAGAACATAGTGCTGATCGGACGTAGACGGTGGCTTGCAGTGGTGGCTGCGGGAGCAACTCTGACCTTGACGCTTGCGGGTTGCTCGTCGCCGGAGCAGGCGCCGGCTTTCGACACGGACGAGCTGGACACCAGCATCTCTGCGTGCGACAACCTCGACCAGTTCGTGAACGGGAAGTGGGACGCCGAGACCACGATCCCCGACGACGAGTCCAGTTACGGAATCTTCAACGAGTTGCGTGACAAGAGTCTGGATACGCAGCGCGGCATCGCGAAGAGCGCCGCCGACGACCTCGACAGCTCGGAGGAGGTCTCGGATCGGTCGAAGATCGGTGGCCTCTACCAGTCGGCGATGGACGAGGACGCGATCGAGGAAGCCGGGTACGCGCCGCTGAACCCCCAGCTCGAGCGGGTCGATGCCATCGCATCACCCGAGGAGGTGGCAACCTTCCTGCGTGACGATGCGGTGGAGGGCGGCGCCATATTGTTCGGTCTGGGCGCCGGCGCAGACTTTCAAGATGCCACCAAGCAGATCGGCTTCGTCAGTCCCACCGGAATTTCGTTGCCTTCCAAGGACTATTACACCGATCCTCAGTACGCCGAGATACTGAATGCGTATCAGAACTACCTCCGCTCCTCTCTCGAGTTGATCGGAATCGAGCCCGACCAGGCGGCCGATCAGGCCGCGCAGGCTCTCGACTTCGAGAAGGCCCTGGCTGCGGCGTCGCTTTCCCCGGAGGAAGCGCGGGATCCGGCGACGCAATACAAGTTGGTGACAGTCGACGAGGCCAATTCCACAACTCCGACGTTCGACTGGCGCGAGTACTTCGCCGCACAGGGTGTGTCGGCCGACGAAGGATTCTCTCTGGCGGACACCACCTACTTCACGGCTGTGAGTGATCTGCTGCGCACGGCCCCGGTCGAACAGTGGAAGGCGTACCTGCGCGCGCAGGTGATCAGTCGCTCCAGCGACAGACTGTCGAAGGCATTTCGTGACAACCAGTTCGAGTTCACCAAGCAGATTTCGGGGAGTACAGCTCAGAAGCCGCGGTGGAAGACGGCGATCGGCGACGTGAACTCCGCCATGGGTGAGGCGATGGGTGAACTGTACGTGGACGAGGCCTTCGATCCGAGGTCCAAGGAACGCGCCCAAGAGTTGGTGGACCACGTACTCGACGCCCTGAAGGTGCGGATCGAGAACGTCGACTGGATGAGCGAGGAGACCAAGGACAAGGCACTCGACAAGTGGTCACAGCTCGTCCCCAAGATCGGGTATCCCGACAAATGGCGAGACTGGTCAGGTCTCGAGATGAACAGTGGCGACTACTTCGGAAACCTCTCTGCTGCAGACAGGTTCAATCACGAATACGATCTGGCCAAGATCGGCAAGCCGTCCGACCGCACCGAGTGGGCGATGACACCGCAAACCGTCAATGCCTACTACAACCCCAGTGACAACACGATCAACTTCCCCGCCGCGATCCTGCAGGCACCGTTCTTCGACGCGAATGCGGACGACGCACTGAACTACGGCGGTATCGGCGCCGTGATCGGCCACGAGGCGACCCACGGGTTCGACGATCAGGGCAGTCAGTTCGACGGCAAGGGAAACAATGTCGACTGGTGGACGCCCACGGACAGCGAGCAGTTCGAGGAGAGAACTCACAAGCTCGTCGAGCAATTCGATGCATACACCCCGATTCCAGACAAGCCCGATGTTCACGTCAACGGCGAGCTGACCCTCGGCGAGAACATTGCGGATCTCGGCGGCGTCAATGCCTCGTTCGACGCGCTGCGGGCACTGCAGGAATCCGATCCGGCAGCAGCCGAGGAGCGCATCGGCGGATACACGCCTGACGAAAGGTTCTTTCTCAACTATGCGCGGGTGTGGCGCAACAAGACTCGTGACGAAGCCATGGTCACGCAACTCAGCAGCGACCCACACTCGCCGTCGAGTCTGCGGGTCAACGGGGTGGTGCCGAATGTTCCAGGGTTCGGTGAGGTTTTCGGATGCGAGCCGGGATCACCTGGAGCGCACACAGAAGAAGATCGGGTTGTCATCTGGTGACGTGAGGCCTGTCAGGGTGTGCGGAAACCTCGAAATGTCACGTACTTGCGGGTGCTGAAGCCCAGTCGCTCGTACAGAGCGATCGCGTGAGTGTTGCTCTCTGCCGAATGCAGGAAGGGCGAGTCTCCGCGAGCGGTGATCCCGGCGACCAGCGTCATGATCAACCGAGCGGCGTGGCCGCGTCCGCGAGCCTCCGGTGCGGTACAGACGGCGCTGACTTCGGTCCATCCAGGCGGGCGGAGTCGTTCTCCGGCCATCGCGACCAGCCTGCCGTTGTCTCGAATGCCGAGGTAGCTGCCGAGTTCGTGTGTGCGGGGCCAGAAGGGGCCCGGGCGGGTTCTCTCGACGAGGTCGAGCATCTCTGGAACGTTGCTCGGTCCCAGTTCGATCACGCCGGCTCCTGGTGGTTTCGGAGCGGAGTCGCCGCTTCCGGTCCAGATCATCTGGCGTCCCGCCAATGTGAACACCGGATCCCACTCGGGCGGCGGCGCTGCCGGGCAGCTGAACATGTCCGCGAATTCACCAGGCCCGAGTAGCTGGGCCAGTTCGTTCCAGGCATCTGCATCGGCGTCTGCGGGAACCGCGGAGAACGTTGCCACGTCCGGCACATACGTGAAGGAACTGCCGACTCGGCGCGCGAGGTGTGCGTGCCGCGTGCGGAGCGATTCGCCGACAGGGTCGTCGAGTACGTCTGTGTCATGCATGGAGCTTGTCTTTCGTCCGGGCAGGGGCGCTCAGGCCAGGTTGATTGCCGCGAAGGGGTCGCTGGTCGGCTGCGGGGAACCGCCGGGTGGCTCGACGGTGAATCCGAGCGTCGTTGCCTTGTCCAGGTTTTCGACGACCGCCGTTGTGGAGGCGCCCATCGTCTGCTGGTCCATGATGCCGACGGACTCGGGGTTTCCGGTATCGCCGATGAGCCACATCTGGTAGACCGAACCGGACTCGGGCGGGGTGACATCGTTCATCACCAGCATGCCGGCGTTCGTCTCCTTCGAGTAGACGAACGTGGCGTTGCCACCGGATTCGATCGGCGAGACGGCTGTCCGAACGTCGTCGGCTGCCATGATCTGAGCGGTGATCGGCTCGGAAGGCGTTGACCTCGACTGGATCACTGTCACAGTGCCGATGCCGATGACCACTGCGGCTGCAGCTGCGCCGACGACGGCCAGCATCCGATTGCGCTTACGTGACCTCGCGGCATCGAGTGAGGCGGGAGCAGCAGCGACGTCCGGCTTCGATTCTGCAGGAAGCGAATCCATGATTCGTGCAAGCAGGTGTTCGGGTGGGCTGGTGGCAGTCGCGGACGACTGGGCAGCCATGGTCTCTCGGGTCTCCCGAACGGTGGTGGTGAACTCGGCGCGCACGTCGGTGTGCGCCTGTTCGACTGCCAGATCGATCTCACGCCGATGATCGTCGTCCACAGCGTCGAGTCCGTATGCGGGGGCGAGCTCGAGCAGGTCTTCGTTGCGCTCAGCCACGGAATTGCACCCCCAAACATGTCTTCAATCGGATCAGTCCGTCTCGTATCCGAGATTTCACGGTGGGCAGTGCCACGGACAGTCGGTCCGCGACTTCTCGATAGGTGAGGCCGCCGTAGTACGCGAGAACCACTGATCTTTGCTGCACTTCGGAAAGGGTCTCCAGGCAATCGGTGACCTGGCTGCTGTCGCCGCGCCGGCCGACCTC
Source organism: Rhodococcus huquni (assembly GCF_055231055.1). NCBI lineage: Bacteria > Bacillati > Actinomycetota > Actinomycetes > Mycobacteriales > Nocardiaceae > Rhodococcus > Rhodococcus huquni. Next base: position 111,662 of record NZ_JBUYWE010000010.1, on the reverse strand, counting down.
CTCGGACACGGAGTCGAAGGGGCCGGCCCAGTTCGCGGCGCCGTACGCAGCCTCGCGGTCGGTACCCGACTGCTCGGAGCGGACTCGGTCGACGGCGCGACGGTGCGCCAGAGTGATCACCCAGGACAACGGGGAGCCCTGCCGGGGATCGAACTTGGCGGCGGAGTTCCAGACCTGGAGGTAGACCTCCTGGGTGGTCTCTTCGCTGTAGCCGGGGTCGCGAAGAACTCGTAGAACCATGCCGTACACGCGTGAGCTGGTGTGGGCGTAGAAATCGCTGAAGGCGTCACGATCGCCGTCCGCGATGCGGGACAGGAGAGCTGTCAGTGCCGCATTGTCGGTGTCTCTGCCGACACTCGTCATCGACCGTATCCATTCATCGATCCACAGCTTACTGGCACGTCCCCCTTCAGGGGGCGACGACTGCGTAACGGGGCGCGGCGGCGTCAACGTGGCCATCACGATTCACCTCGGTTCCGCTGAGCGTGGTGGAAGGGGAAAGAAGAAGCTGGTGCGCTGCTGGTAGTCCCGATAGCCGGGCCGGGCAATCATCGACTTCTCGAGGAGGCGAGCGCCGGTTGCGTACACAAGGAACCACGTCATGATTGCTGGTGACAGGACCGTGGCAGCTCCAGGCCACACGGCGGCGGCGATCAGCCACAATCCCCACCACACACAGGCGTCGCCGAAGTAGTTTGGATGACGCGTCCATGCCCACAGCCCGGAGTCCATGATTCGGTGGCCGTTCACCCGACTTCTGGCGGCCGGGTCCGCTTTGAACCGTTCCAGTTGACGGTCGCCGACGCTTTCGAAGACCACTCCGACGGCCCACAGGATCACCCCGAGAACGACGATCGTGGCGCCTGCGCCGTGGGCGGGGCCACTGACGGCCGAAATCTGCAGCGGAAGCGACACGAACCACTGGGCGAGGCCCTGTGTCAGAAATATCTTTCGCAGCACGACCGGTGTCGAGTTTCCGCCCGATCGCTCGAGCAAGTCCACGTAGCGCGGGTCCTCGCCCTTCCCCGAGGACTTCGCATACATGTGCCACGAGAGTCGTAGTCCCCACACGGCGACCAGGCCGAGCAACAACCATCGTCTCGATGCGTCACCGCCTCCCACCGCGGCGGCGACAAGGGCAACGAGCACGAACCCGAGGCCCCAGGAAACGTCCACGACGTTGTACCTACCGATGCGCCTACCGATGAGGAAGGTGCACAGCTGGAGTGCAACGACGACCAGGAGACTGCACACGGACACCGCCGTGAACTGCGACAAGGAGAAGCCGTTCACGACGTCACCGCAGGCGGTGTTTCGACGGTTCCGGCCTTCTCGAGCACGATCTGCTGGACGTCTATGTACCCGGAGCGAAACCCGGCTTCCGAGTAGCTCAGGTAGAAGTGCCACATACGGCGGAAGGTCTCGTCGAACCCGAGTTCGTCGGCCCGGGTGCTCTCGGCAGCGAATCGCTCCTTCCACAGTCGAAGGGTTTCCGCGTAGTGCTGTCCCATGCTGAGCCGTTCCCGGACGCGTAACCCGGTGTGGCGTTCCGTCACCGACTCGATGGCCTCGGTGGAGGGTAGGAATCCACCGGGGAAGATGTACTTGTGCACCCAGGTGTACGTGTTGCGGGTTCGGATCATGCGATCGTGTGGCATCGTGATCGCCTGCAGCGCAACTTTTCCACCTGGCGCGAGGAGCGTGTCGAGTGTGCGGAAGTATGTCTCCCAGTACTGGTGACCGACTGCCTCGATCATCTCGACGGACACGATTGCGTCGTAATCACCGTCTACCTTGCGGTAGTCGAGCAGATCGACGTCGACACGATCCGAACACCCCGCCTCTGCAACCCGTTCACGCGCGAGTTGTCGTTGTTCCTCGGACAGGGTGATCGACCGCACGACGGCGCCACGTTCTGCCGCCCGGATGCACAGCTCACCCCAGCCGGTCCCGACTTCGAGCAGTCGGGTGCCGGGTCCGACACCCGCAGCATCGAGCAGGCGGTCGATCTTTCGACGCTGTGCCGCCACGAGATCGGTAGAGGTGGGCTGGATCTGGGGGACCGGTGCTCGTAGCACGGTCGCGTTCCGGACGCGGCCGACCTCGGTGGGTGTCGACGAGAACAGGGCGCTGGAATACGTCATGGTCTCGTCGAGGAAGAGTGCGAACATGTCGTTGGACAGGTCGTAGTGACGAGCGATGTTGGAGCGCGTGTTCTGCTCGGCTCCCAGTTCGTGCACGGGGTGACGTGCCACATACAGGGCTCGCAGCGACTGCAGCGGCCGCGGAATCAGATTCGCCATCCGGGCTGCGAAAATCCCGAGGACATCTGCAAGGTCGGGAGAGGTCCAGTCGCCCGCCATGTACGACTCGCCGAAGCCGATCAGTCCGCCTGCGCCTACTCGTCTGGCGAAGGCGTCGGGATCGCGAATGATCATGCGTGGCAATATCTCGCGCTCCACGTGTGCGCCCACCAGGGCTCCGTCCGGGTACTCGATGCGGACGTCGAGATTGCCTGCGGCCCGGCGGAACAGTCGATCCGCGACTTTGGCTGCAGCCGCGGCACGCACACCCGAGGGAACGTCGGGGGCAGGTGCTCGGTGCGTCTGGTTCCGTGTGGCGTCTCTCATCGGGCAGGGTCCTTCCGGAGGGTTCCGGGCCGGGGGACGACGGGGAGACCGCGTGCCCACAACCGGATTCCTTGAATACGAATGCGCGCCGAGACGACGAGCGGCGCGAGGGGAGTGCGTAGCTGGGTGGTCAGAATTGCGGCTGGGGTCACACTCCGTCGGCATCCCCGCACCGTTGCGGTGAAGGCAGGCTGACCTTCTCGACGGAGAACCACCGTGGACTCGAGGGTGTCGCCCGGCTCCGGCAGGGTCATCTCGTAGTGGCCACCGACATCGTTGAACGGCGAGACATAGAACTGTTTGTCGGTACGCGCACGGCCGTCGTCGTCGAGTTCCACGACATAGCTGTGCCGCTCCCCGTACGTGTTGTGCACCTCCGCGACGACGCACCGAAGACGGCCGCCGGCGTCGTGACACCAGTAGAGGCTCAGTGGGTCGAACACGTAACCGAGGACGCGTGCGTTGAGCAGTGCGGTCACTCGTCCGCCACCGAGATGAATGTCGCGACACCCGAGGAAATGGTCGAGCCGATTCCTCAACGTGTCCGGGGTGCCTTCCGGGGTCGGCTCGAGGTGGTCCCCGGCACGAAATGATGCGAGCGGTCTCAGCCAGCGCGGTCCCACCGGAACCTTGTCGAGGTCGATGTACCAACTGCTGCTTCGGTACTCGAAGCTGTTGCGGATGGGCGCGATTCGCGCGTGCCGAATCGTCGTGTCGTAGATGACGGGCGTGTCTGTCATGCCGACACACCTCCTCGATCGGGATGGTGCGCTGTCTCTACGGGGCTCTCCTCGTCCCAGGACCCGCCGATGCGTTCCGCCGCACGAACACCCGAGCGCGCGCCGTCCTCGTGGAAGCCCCAGCCGTCGTATGCACCGGCGAAGGCCAGGGTGTCCGAGTGCAGTTCGTCCACGCGCGACCGGGCCGCCACCGAATCGGGGGTGTACAAGGGGTGCTCGTACGTCATCTCGGCGATAACGGTCGCAGGATCCACGAGGTGGGCCCCACCGAGCGTCACGAGAAAGCGGCGGTCCTGCACCGAATCGATGCGCATCAGCCTTGTCATGTCGTAGGTGACGATCACACTGTCGGCACTTCCGTCACCGTTGGTGGGAGCCAAGTAGTTCCAGGAAGCGCGCGCCCCGGTGGTTCGCGGCAAGAGAGAAGTGTCGGTGTGCAACTGTGCGCGATTGACCGAATAGGGCATGGCGCCGAGAATTTCGACCTCCGACGGGGTCGGCGGAGAAAGGAGCGAGAGCGCCTGATGCGGATGCACCGCGATCACGACGGCGTCGAAATGCCGAACCTCTCCGCTTTCGAGAACGAGCCACACACCGTCGTCACCGCGACGTACCTCTGTGATTCGCGTGCTCGGCAGTACTTCGTCGAGTCCTGCGGCGACACGTTCGACGTAGCGAGCGGATCCGCCCGTCACGGTGCGCCAGGTGGGTGAGCCGAACACCGAGAGCATCCCGTGGTGCTCGAGGAACGTGAAGAGGTAGCGGGCCGGGTATCGGCCGGCGTTCTCCGGATCGCACGACCACACAGCTGCGACCAGCGGCGTCATGAAGTGCGTGACGAAATAGGGGCTGAAATCGTTGCGATCGAGGAACTCGGTCAATGTGGTGCCGGCGTCTGGGCCGTCGAGGAGAGTTCGCGCTCGCCGGTGGAAGCGTACGACTTCGCCGAGCATGCGCCAGTACCTCGGACGCGCCAAGTTTCGCGGACTTGGGAACAGACCTCGAACCCCCTTCGCGCCGGCGTACTCGAGCCCGCTCGCCTCGTCGCGGACCGACATCGACATGTCGGATTCCTGGGTCCGTACGCCGAGCTCGCAGAAGAGTCGGAGAAGTGTCGGGTAGGTGCGGTCGTTGTGCACGATGAAGCCGGTGTCGATGTCGACGACTGCGCCCGTGTCGAGCTCGAGCCGGTGGGTGTGGGCATGGCCACCGAGCCTCGAATCGGCCTCGTACAGAGTCACGCGGTCGTTGCGGGACAGAACGTGTGCCGCCGTCAACCCGGCGACTCCGCTGCCGATCACGGCGACGTTCCTGGGTTCCCTCTTGTCCATGTCTGGTATTCGGAACCGGCGGGTATTCGGATGGGCAGCTGCGGGTTTCGTACCAGCGCCTATGGCGCAGAACACGCCCGCGCGCATCGGCTGTATGCGCACGGGCGTGTGCTGTGAACGGTTCGACTATCGAGGCATCAGAACCGAATCGACCAGGTACACGGTCGCGTTGGCGGTGTGGACGCCGCCGCAGATCACGTTGGCATCGTTCACCTTCAGTGAATCGCCGGACCCGGTGACGTCGACCGTCCCGCCTTCGACCGTCGTCTGTTCGCCGGCAATGTCGCTCGGCGCGATCTGTCCCGGGACGACGTGGTAGGTCAGAATTTTCTCCAGCATGGCGGAGTCGGTCTTCAAGGTGTCGATCGTTGCGGGGTCGATCTTCCCGAAGGCTTCGTCCACCGGCGCGAAGACGGTGAATTCTCCGCCGTTCAAGGTGTCGACGAGGTTCACGTCGGGATTCAACTGTCCGGACACAGCGGACGTGAGTGTGGTGAGCAAGGGGTTGTTGGCCGCCGCGACCGCGACCGGATCCTGTGCCATGCCGGTCACCGATCCGGGCCCTTCCGGCACGGTCTCGGCGTAGCCGGCACATCCGGGGCCGACGAGATCTGCGGCCGGATCCGCCATGGCGCCGGGCTCGGAAGTCATACCGCCCTCCATGGCTTCTGTGGTCGTCGCGTCGGCTCCCGTTCCTTCTGCGGACGAGTCGTCCTCCGACGAACAGGCGGCGCCGAGCAGCACCAGCGACGAGCTGGCTGCGATTGCGAGAACACGGGTGGTGAAGTTCATGGGAAAGCCTCTCTCCGGTGTGGGTGCACGAGCGCACCGTCGATTGCACTTCGGAGCGGTGGGTACACGCGGATGGGTGAATTGTCGAAGTTTCGATCCAGCAGTCCCGCGGGTCCGAATACCGTGAAAGCCGAAAGAAGGGGAGCAATGAGGCTGAAGAAGTTGTCCATCACGACGGGGGTGGCCTTGATCATGTCGAGCGCAGGCGCAGGTACCGCGCTCGCGCAGCCGACCGGATCGACCGGAATGCCCGAGCCCCTCGCACCCGTTGCGTCTCTCGACGTACCGAGATACCTCGGCGCCTGGAATCAGTTGTCGGCGATCCCACAGCCGTTCAATCTCGACTGCGCACGTGACACCCGTGCCGAGTACACCGTGATCGATGCCGCGAACGTCGGGGTCGCCAACACGTGCAGCACGTGGTCCGGAGGCTCGAGCGGAATCACCGGAAATGCACGCGTGGTGGACCCGGCAACGAATGCGCAGTTGCACGTGAGTTTCCCGAGCGTGCCGTTCCAGAGTTCGCCCGATGGTCCCGCCAACTACGTGGTCACCCATATCGCGGACGACTATTCGTGGGCGCTGGTCGGTGATCCGGCCCGCACGTCCGGTTTCGTTCTCTCCCGTTCGCCGAATGTGTCCCAGGCACAATGGTCCGAGATCCGGGCGACGGTCGAAGCGAGGGACTACAACGCGTGCCTTTTCCTCACGTCTCCGACCACCGGCGGCCGGGAGTCGATCCAACCGCTCTGCACGGTCTGATCATGGGAATCGACTACTCGAGCATCGTCGACGCACCGCGAGACGAAGTATTCGCCTGGCACGCGCGGCCGGGTGCTTTCGCTCGGCTCTCTCCGCCCTGGCAGCCGATGCGACTGGTGCAGGAAGCAGCGTCGCTAGAGTCCGGACGGGCGCAACTGAAATTGCCGGGTGGGGTGCCGTGGATCGCCCAGCACGAGGCGGCTGCGTACGACCCGCCACATCGCTTCGTCGACCGCTCAGTGGCGTGGCCGGCGAAGGTGTTGGTGCCGTGGCGGCACACGCACACGTTCGACGAGGTGACATCGCAGTCGACGCGAGTCACCGATCATGTCGACACCCGGGTGCCGGCTGCGCTGTTGCGGTCGATGTTCGTCTATCGGCATCGAGAACTGGCCGACGACCTGGCGCGCCACGGATGGGCGCAGGGCCGGGAACAGAGCCCACTCACCGTTGCCGTCACAGGAAGTTCGGGACTCGTGGGGAGCGCCCTCACCGCGTTTCTCACCACCGGCGGGCACCGAGTGATTCGTCTCGTTCGTCGCGATGCCCGCGGTGCGGACGAGCGGCGTTGGGATCCGGATGCGCCGGCTTCGAACCTTCTCGACTCTGTGGACGCCGTGGTGCATCTGGCAGGCGCCTCGATCGCGGGACGATTCACCGACAGTCATCGCCGCGCGATCCGCGACAGCCGAGTGGGGCCGACCCGCCGGCTCGCTCAGGTGGCCGCCGACGCCGACAATGGACCGGAGGTGTTCGTGAGTGCCTCGGCTGTCGGGTACTACGGCCCGGATCGGGGCGACCGCACGCTCACCGAGGAATCCGAAAGGGGAGACGGATTTCTCGCTGAAGTCGTGGCCGACTGGGAAGGTGCTTCCGCCCCCGCCGCCGAATCGGGCGTGCGCACGGTGCAGGTGCGAACAGGGATCGTGCAGACACCGCGCGGAGGTGTGCTTCGTCTGCAGTGGCCGTTGTTCGAGGTGGGTATTGGTGGCCGGTTGGGAAGCGGACGGCAGTGGTTGTCGTGGGTGGACATCGACGACCTCATCGACGTGTACCACCGAGCTCTTTTCGATCGCGAGCTCTCGGGCCCGGTCAATGCAGTGTCGCCCGAACCGGCACGCAACTCGGACTACACCGCAGTGTTGGCATCCGTCCTGCGTCGACCCGCACTGCTACCGGTGCCGAAGATCGGGCCCGAAATGCTTCTGGGAGAGCAGGGTGCACGCGAACTCGCGCTGGCAGATCAGTGGGTGTCGCCGGCAAAGTTGATGGCGTGCGGCCACACCTTCCGGCGCCCCGAACTGGAATCGTGTCTTCGACACCAGCTGGGGCGTTTCCGGAACGCATGAGAGCGCCGGTCGCGTTCAGACGAAGGCGAATTCGTCTCCTGCGTGGTACTTGGCCAACGTCTCGGAGACCGAGCGCCGTGATGGCGGGTGGAAGGCGAAGGCGTGGATGGCGCCGGCCAGGTATCCGATGTCGGTGGACTTGATGAAGGCGATTCCGCCGAGCGATTCGATCGCGGCAGACGATGCCCGTACCAGAGCTTCACGAATAGCGATTCGGCACAACAGAAGTCGTACCGATATGTCCTGTCCGCGCTCACCCTCGTCGACTGCGCGCGCGATGTTCTCCACCGCGGACATGGCGTTCTCGATGTCGGCGGCGGCGCGGACGTAGCCCTCGTAGTCGTTCTTCTCAGCGGCCAGCAGCCGTTCGAGGAGGGAACTCGCAGCGCCCAGATAGTTTGCGGTGATCAGCATGCCGAACCACAGGTAGCCCGTCATCTCGTGCTCCCCACCGGGGTCGTCGTCGCCCATCACGAGCACCAGGTCCTCGGGGATCTCCACGTTCTCGAGGTGGACCTCGTCGCTCTCGGCGCCCTCGAGGAACCACGACTCCCAGAACGGGCGAACGGTGACGCCGGGGGTATCGGCCGGAACGAGTGCGATGGCCCGTTCGCCGTCGTCCAACTCGACGCTCGCGGTGAGCAGGTTCATCGAACTCGACAGACTGCACGGCTTCTTGCTGCCGTGGATGATGTAGGTCGAGCCGTTCTTCTTCGCGGTCATGGTGGGGATGAAGACGCTGCCACCACTCACACCCTCGGAGAATCCCGACGCGATGACGGCCCTCTGCTCCACCAACCCCCTGATGAGGGCGCGGTCCTCTTCCGTCGAGCCACGCGCGAATTCGTTCAAGGTGGCGAGCGAGAGGTGATGCATGGTGGTGGCGGCGCCGAGCGCGGGCGAGCGGCTCCCGATGGCGCGCTGGACGCGAACCGCGTCGAGCGCACTGGCGCCGAGGCCGCCGGCATCCTTCGGGATGGTGAGGGCAGTGCCCCCTGCTTCGCTGAACTTCGCGATTGCACCGCTGCCCCTGGCCTCGAGGGTGAGCAGCGGGGTCTCGTCGAGATACGTGGCAAGTTTCGGCAGGTAGGACTGCAACGCTTGCCGTTCACGCGTCATCAGTGCGGTCATGTGCGCTCCTCGAATCGTGCGAGAGCGCCCCGGGTACCCGGGGACTCACTCAGTGGTTCGGAGCGCTCGCCGATCCGGTTTGGTTTCGCCGTCCACCAATCCGCATCCGTGTGCGTGTCGAACCACACAGAGAGCCCGATCGAACGTCCGCATACAGCGAGGAGATTGGTATCGATGGCTGTCAACAAGTTGATCAAGCGTCTCGAAGGCGACGACCGAGTGGAGGTGCTCAGAGCCGGGCGCGGACAGGAGGGGAACCCGTACTTCCGTGTCATGGAGTCCGCTACCGCCCCCGTGGTGCGCGTCGAGGGTGAAGACAGGATCATGCTCGGATCGAACAACTACCTCGGTCTCGCAGATCACCCGGACATTCACAAGGGTGCTCAGGAAGCGCTCGACCGGTTCGGCGGCGCCGTAACGGGCAGTCGGTTACTGAACGGCACGATGGATCTCCACCTGGAACTGGAATCGGAGATCGCCGCCTGGCACGGAACCGAGGACGCCATGGTCTTCACCACCGGCTACCAGACGAACTTGGGGACGATCAGTGCCCTCATGGGCCCAGGTGACGCCGTCATCGTCGACACTTCCGCCCACGCGTCGATTCGCGACGGGTGCAAGCTGTCGGGCGCCGAAACCATCAAGTTCCGTCACAACGACGTCCTGGATCTCGAGCGCGTTCTCTCGGAGGCGGACGGCCGTTTCGACGCGGTGCTCGTGATCGTCGACGGTCTGTACTCGATGGAAGGTGATCTCGCTCCGCTGCGTGCCATTACAGCGGTGTGCGACAGGTTCGGCGCGGCGCTCATGGTGGACGAGGCGCACAGTCTCGGGTTGTTCGGTGCGGATCGGACCGGCGCTGCCGAACTGTTCGGAATCGACCGAGACGTCGATGTCCGGATGGCGTCGATGTCCAAGAGTCCCGGCTCGACCGGCGGGTTCATCGCGGGTTCCAGCGATCTTCTCGATTCGCTGCGCGTGAATGCCAAGGCTTTTCTGTTCACCACCTCGGGCGTACCGGCGGCAATCGGGGGGTCGCTGGCCGCTGTTCGCCTGATCAGGAGCGAGGAGGGTGCACAACGCGCCGCGCAAGCGCTCGCGAACGCGGCTCTGCTGCGTGCCGGACTCGCCGACAGTGGGCTCGACGTCAGCGAGCTGTCCACTCTTCCCAGTGGAGAGAAGACTGTGACGCCCATTGTCGCGCTTCACGTCGGTGACGATCTTGCGGCAATGAACCTGTGGCGAACGCTGTTCGCGAAGGGGGTGTTCACCAGTGCCGCACTGTATCCGGCAGTACCTCGATCCGGTGCCATGCTGCGTCTGTGCGTGATGGCGACGCACACGGAAGCGCAGATACAGCAAGCGACCTCCATCATTGCCGAGACCGTGACCGAGGCGTCGGCATGAGAGTTGCCGTCACCGGCGCCACAAGTGATTTCGGTACCGCGATTCTTCCTGTGCTGCTGGAAGACCCGGAGATCGACGGCGTGATCGGACTCGGCCGTCGCCCTCTCGGCCGCAGTCACCCGAAGCTCGAGTCGGTCAGGATGGATATCCGTGACCCAGAGATCGAAGACGTGTTCCGAGGCTGTGATGCAGTAGTCCATCTGGCCTTCGTCGTGGAAGAGATTCGCGACAAGAGCGTCACGCACGACATCAACCTTCGTGGTTCCCGCAACGTCATCGACTCGGCGGGGCGGGCGGGGGTGCGCCGTGTGGTGATTGCCTCGAGCATCAACGCATACGGCCCCGACCTCCACCCCGCGCCGGTGGACGAAAGCGTCTACCCGGCAGGCGATCCGGTTCGCTACTACTTCCACGACAAGGCGGAGGTCGAGCACTACGTCGAATGGTGGATGCGGCAGCATCCGGGCGAGATGGCCATATCCATGCTGCGCCCCACGTATATTGTCGGCCCGGACTTCTCGAACGACGGCATCGACCAGCTGACCGGAGCGGTCGGCGCTTTTCCGAGGGCGGACGTTGCTGCGTACCAGTTCCTACATCAGCGGGACATGGCCGACGCCTTCCATCGTGCGACGAAGCAAGATCTGGTCGGGCCGTTCAATCTCGGCCCCCGTGAGTGGGTGGGTGTCCGCGAACTCGCGGCCATGCAGGGTCAGAAGATGTTCTCGGTGCCGGAGAAGCCGGCGATCGCGATCGCGAACCTTGCGTTTCGACTGCGGCTCACACCGTTTTCCGGACAGTGGGTGACGGCGGGGGAGGTCGTCGTCGATTCGACACGACTGACCGAAGCGACCGGTTGGCAGCCCACGCTCACTGCGCGCGAAGCTGCGGCGATCATGATTCTGTTGCAGGGCAAGGCATTGCTACGCGCCGGCGATGCCCTTGGTCGGCATGACGCGTGCGAGCTGGCACTCGAGCCGGCCTCTGCCTTCGTGGGTGTGGACGGTCGCGACGTCGAGCACGACCAACTTCCGGTCCGCGACGGTTCGGTCCACGTCGAGATTCACCGCGGTGCAGACAACGGCGGGACGGTTGTCGTTCCTGCCCCGATCGGTTTGCATGCGCGCTATCTCACCTCGGTGGCGGCCGAACTCGTCGAGCACGGTGTGAACGTCGTACTGGTCGACCTACCGGGGCACGGGCTCAGCACGGGTAAGCGTGGTCATGCGCTGTCGCGGCCGGTGGCGGAGGCGTTGATCGCAGCCGAGCTTCATGCGCGCCGCCAATTCGGCGGTGACCCGAAAACGATCAGGTTCGGTGTGCCCGGATCTGCTCGCCCGAGCCGTCTGCCCGCATTGTCGAGGCGGACGACGCGCATCGATCCGGCGGACGGATTGCTTCCGAAGCGGGTGCGTCATGACGGCGGCCTCACCGGTCTCACTGTCGTAGGGTCCGTGCAGGAAGCGGCCGACCTCGCGCAGGCGCACTGACCGAGATCCGCTGTGGGTGCCAGACTGGGAGCATGAGTGACGATGACGGCGAGGTGAGCTCGGATCTCGCCATCACCCGTTCGTTGACGGTACCGGCGGCGGAACTCGTCTGGCGCTTCTCTCGATCGGGCGGCCCCGGTGGACAGGGCGTCAACACCACCGACTCCAGGGTCGAGCTGGCGGTGGACCTGGAGACCTTGTCGACACTGACCGCCACGCAACGGGAGCGTCTCGAGGAGAGGCTGCGATCGAGGCTGGTGGGCGGCGTTCTCACCGTCGTGTCGTCCGAGACCCGGTCGCAGCTGAGGAACAGGAGAGCAGCCCGGACCCGGTTGGCCGCGCTACTTCGGTCCGCACTGCTCACCGAACCGCGCACGCGGCGTCCGACCAAAGCGACGAAGGGCTCGCAACGGCGTCGGCTGGAATCGAAGAAGAAGCGGGGACAGGTCAAGGACCTGCGAAAACGCCCCGAATCCTGATTCCCCCTGTGAGTGGTTGACGAGTCTCTGGACTCTCGGACCACTCACGGGAGTGGGCCGTAGGTATGACTACGTCTCCTCCTTCAGGGGGAAAACCCCCAGTGCAAATTGGGTACTGGGCCTGATGTGGTCGCGCTCACGATGTCGCACGATTGATCGTGAAGGCGAATCGGTGCTGGTGAACGGGGGTTCGATCAGATGAGTGATCTCGACGACGAGTTGCGTACGGCGGCGGCCGACGCGGATTCGGGTGATCCCGATGCTGTCGAACGTGCCCTGGCGGTGCTGTGGCCACCGATGATGCGTTTCTGCAGGGCAAGGATCCCGGCGGGACCGGAAGCGGAGGCTCGCGCGGCGGAACTCGCCCGAATGGCCTGCCTGAAGGTCACGAGGAATCTGCCGGCGATCGCGCGGGCCAGACATCCGCACCGAGAGGTCTACCGGATACTGCGCAGCGTGGCGGCGAAAGCGCGTATCGCGCCCGCCGGCCCCGAATCGGGTCTACTCGGCGATCTCGACCCCACAGCCCGTGAGGTCGTGACCTTGCGGATCATCGACGGACTGTCCGCGTACGACACGGCCGGATTGCTCGAACTTCCCGTGGGACGGGTGCTCATGATGCAACACCAGGCGATGCAGACGCTGCGCGCCCAGGTCGCCTGAGCGCGGGCTCTCACCCATAGGTGAAGGAAAAGGCTTGCAGCCCTTCGCTGAGTTCGACCTCCAGCTCCCCGGGCGCATTGGTTTTCGCTTCGTGTACGGGATGCAATGTCGGTGGGCCGGAGATGTCGAGCACGCGCTTCTCGCCGTTTTCCGTGATTGTCACCGAGCCTTCGCCGCCGACGACGAGGTACACGTCCTTCGCTCGGTACCGGAGATTGATCCCTGCGCTCTCCCCGAGTGCCGTGGCTCCCTGATAGTCGAGACCCCACCTGCCGCGCAGCGCGAACGAGTTGTCGGGCTGATCAGCTGGATAGTCGAACGTTCCTTCCCCACTACGGTATTCGTTCTCGCCTCCGTAGTTGATCCGCTTGCCGACACTCAGGTACGTCTCCGGGGTTGTCGGCTCCCGCGGTGTTCGATCGACGCCCTCGGCAGGGGCGGGCAGCGCCGCATCGCCCTGAACGTCCTGTAGCAGTTGACGGATCAGGCTCTCGGTCACGTCGTAGTCGCCCTCCCCGAACTTGACGTGCCGCACGGTGCCCTCTGAGTCGATAAGGTAGTGCGCCGGCCAGTACCGATTGCGGTAGTTGGTCCAGGTGGACAGATTGTTGTCCTGCGCGATGGGGTAGGTGATGCCCAGATCACGGGCCCCGGCCTCCACATTGCGGGTCTCTTTCTCGAAGGCGTACTCGGGTGCATGTACGCCGATCACCTCGAAACCTTCGTCCTGGTAGGTCTCGTACCACTTCTGGACGTGGGGGATCGACCGCTGACAGTTGATGCACGAATAGGCCCAGAAATCGATGAGCACGACTTTGCCGCGCTCGGCTTTCAGATCGATGGCCTGACCGTCGGGGGTGTTCAACCACTGTGTGATTCCGGTGAGATCCGGTGCGGTCCCGCAGCTTTCCAGCTCGGTCGCGCCATTGGTGCACTTGTCGAGATCTCGGTTCTGATCGTTGACGATGCCGCCGAGGTTCAGCTTGTCCTGGACGTTCTCCGAGTCTCCGACCTTGTCCTGGAGGGCGGTGGTGTAGTCGGGAACGGCGCGTTGGAGCAGTTGAGGAAGGTCGAACACGAGACCGACTGCCAGCGCGATCATCACGACACCACCGATCACGCGAATTCGACGTTGGTGGCGCCGAAACGTCGTGACACGTTCTGCCACACGACGACCGGCCAGCGCGAAGAACAGTAGCGGGATGGCGGCGCCTATCGAGAAGGACACGGTCAGTACCACGGTGTCCACACCGATCTCACCGGTGGATCCGGCGACGGCGATGGCCGCGAGGACCGGGCCCGCGCACGGGACATACACGGCGCCCAACGTGAGCCCGAGTACGAAACCTCCTCGCTCGGTGCCTACACGGCGTTGCGGTATCCACGAGAACGGCTTCTCGAGGGCCTGCTCGAACCTCGGGACGATGAGTCCGATTCCGATCAGGATCAGCACGACGAGGCCGGCCCATCGCACCAGGTCCTGGGGTAGTCCCAGCGCGGACAACAGTGCCGACCCCAGCAGGGTGAAGGTCGCGAAGCTCAGGACCAACCCCGCGATCACCAGGTAGGGGCGGAGCCGTGATGGTCGGGTCGCTACGGCTACGGCGCCGCCTTGCTCGCTGCCGGCCGGATTGTCGCCGCGCGCGCTCTGGACACCGCCGGACAGGAAGATGACCGGCAGAACCGGAAGGATGCAGGGCGAGATGCCGGTGATCAATCCACCGACGAAGCCGATCAGAGCGAGTGTTCCCATGCCCGGTATTCGGCGCTGCGACCACCGCGGATCGGTGCATGTGCCCCGGAAACACCTGACCTGACCGGGTAGATCGTGCAGGATGGGGGTGCCGGTCCCGAAGTGCTCGCAGACGAACGGAATGGTGTGTCGTGAAGCAGTTTGCGAAGTGGTTGTTCGGTCTACTCGCGGTGGTGGTCGTTTTGGGGATCATCGTCGCGGTATTCCTGTACTTCAATGCTGGAAAAGAGGACACCGAAGAGCGCACCTTGGCCGATGCGCAGTATTCGATCGGGGGCAAGCCCACTACGTGCACGGAGTTGTTCGGGGCGCCGTGCGATTACACGATGCAGACCGGATACAACCGCTGGGGCGCGCACCTCGAGCAGTTCGTGAACTCGGGGGCGTACGGGTCGTTCGCTAGAGACATCGGATTCGTACCTTCGGCGAAGCTGAGTTTGCAGGCGTGCAATATCTCCAGCACACCCGGCCGAACGTCCCTCGACTTCCTCGACACGGCGAAGGTCGACCATCCGGATGCGCCGACTGGTGAGCTGCTGGTGTTCTGGAACAAGTCGCGTCAGGAGCTGTGCCCCGAGACGATGGGGTAGGACTGGTACCCGTGCCATTCGTGCGAACACCCCACGCCACTGTTCACTTCACCGACATGAACGAAACGAGCGCGTGTGAATAGGGGTCGCGTGAGAGGTACGAGCATGCCCGGCTCTGGAACGGCTCTTCGCGGTCGTCGTAGCGCTCTGAGGTCTTTCCGTTGGTTCCGGCTGCTGCTTGCGCGTCGGGTCCGAAGATGTCGCAGGGGTGGGCGGTCAGGCGTGGTTGTTCTGTTTCAGTGACACCGTCCTCCGAGGATCCACAGGCCGTCAGTCCGACAGCGAGCGCAACCATTGCGAAGGCTGCTCCGCCGGGCCTTCGGGTCACAGGTGTTCGGGGAAGTACGGGCTGAGGTCTTGCGCGATCTTCATTGCGAGTGGGCATGCCTGTTCGGCGGTTTCGATGTCGCTCTGTTCGTAGCCGACCATGACTTCGAGGACGCCGGGGTCGAAGTCGACTGAGGCGAGGCATTGGAGCCCGCCGGGGAAGTCACTCAAAATTGTCCGTCGGCCCGCGACCTCAGTGTCGTCAACACGTGTGAATCTTTCGTCGTCGACGATATCTGTGAACGGCATTCCGTTGGTAGACACCACAGTCGAAAAGTATGGGTCTCGCGAAAGGTACGAGCATTCGAGCCGCTGGTACGGCTCGGAACGGTCTGGAAAATGTTTAGGCTCTTTGCCATCGATCCCCGCAGCCGCGATAGCGTCCGGTCCGAATCCGTCACATGGATGGAACGCGAGCATCGGGATCGGCTCAGGTGTGGGCTCGGAACTGTCGGACGACCCGCATGCTGTTATGGGCAAAGAGATTGCGGTCAGCACGATCACGCAGCTACTGACTTTTCTTAGTGACAACATCAGACGTTTTCCCCTGAAGATTCGATTGCTTCGGTGTTGATGCCTTCTTGCTCGTCGTATGCTCGAAGGACTGCTTCGAACGTGGACTTCATGTCCTTTGCGTAGCTCTCATGTGCGCGGAACAAGCCCAAAGCTGAACTCGACTTGGCGATTTGCCCACCGCCCACTGCCTTGTCCTGAAATTTCTGGGCGAGGAGCTTTGCCGAATCGAAGTGGTCCTCGCCTATACCGAGAACATCTACACGAAGCTCACTATGCGCGCGATCAGCGAGTTCGGACATTGCAACCGCGTGATCGTCGCACAGCTTGATGCAACGCTTGATGCCTTCGCGGTCGATGCTGAGTGGGCCGCCGCTGACGGCGGACTCGGTGACTTGTTTCCACACGCCGCCGACGGGCGCGGCGGGATCACCGATTTTCGTTGTCTCCGGGTTGCTCATGTCAGTTGTCCAAATCCTTCTCTGCCAACGCTGTTCGGCGAGATCGTGTGTGCGTCACAGGTGCTCGGGGAAATACGGGGCGAGGTCCTGTGCAGTCTTGAGAGCGAGTGGGCAGGCTTGTTCCGGTGTTTCGATGTCTCCCTGCTTGTATCCGACCATGATTTCGAGAACGCCGGGGTCGAAGTCGACGGAGGCGAGGCATTGGAGTCCACCTGGGAAGTCATCGAGGACGGCGCGGTGTCCTGCGATGTCGACTTCCTGGGTGCGTGTAAAGCGGTCGTCTTCGTCGACATCGGAGATGGGGAAGCCGTTGAATGAAACCAAGACTGATGAGTACGGGTGGTCTGAATAGTATGAGCAGGCCCGGCGTTGGTACAGCTCTTCTCGATCTGCGTAGCGTTCCGGTTCGGTACCGTCGATACCTGCTGCGGCCTGTGCATCGGGTCCGAAAATGTCACAGGGATGGGCGGTCAGGCGCGGTTGTGGTTTTGGTTCCGCGTCACCGTCGTCCGAGGACCCACAGGCGGACAGTGACACAGCAACCGCAACCACTGTTAAGGCCGCTCCGCAGAGCCTTCGAGTCACAGGTGTTCGGGATAGAACGGGGCGAGGTCCTGTGCAAACTTGAGTGCTAGTGGGCAGGCCTGTTCCGGTGTTTCGATATCGCCCTGTTCGTAGCCGACCATGACCTCGAGAACGCCGGGGTCGAAGTCGACGGAGGCGAGGCATTGGAGCCCACCGGGGAAGTCATCGAGGGCAGCGCGGTGTCCTGATATGTCGACTTCTTGGAGCCGTGTGAAACGGTCGTCTTCATCGACGTCGGAGATCGGGAAGCCGTTGAAGGAAACAAGCGCTGACGAGTACGGGGCACGGGACAAAAACGAGCAGGCCCGACGCTGGTAGGGCTCTTCACGGTCGTCGTAACGTCGCGGAGTCTTTCCGTTGATGCCTGCTGCGGCTTGCGCATCGGGTCCGAAAATGTCGCAGGGGTGAGCGGTCAGGCGTGGTTGTGGTTTTGCTTCCGCGTCACCGTCGTCCGAGGCCCCACAGGCGGCGAGAGGGATGACGCAGACAGCTACTGCAAGAGCAACCGTTCTGATCCTGCTCTGGCGTGACATCAGACGTCTTCTCCTGTGGCATTGATGTTCTCGGCGTTGGTGCGCTCTTGTTCGTCGTACGCACGCAGAACAGCTTCGAAGGTCGACTTCATGTCTCTGGCGTAGCTCTCGTGGGAGCGGAACAATCCCATTGCTGAACTTGACCTGTCAATTTGCCCGCCGCCCACAGCTTTATCTTGGAACTTCTGAGCGAGCAGTTTGGCCGATTCGAAGTGGTCTTCGCCGATGCCGAGCGCGTCTACGCGAAGCTCGCGTCTGGCACGTACAGCGAGCTTGCCCATCGCGTCGGCATGTTCGTCGCACAGCTTGATGCAACGCTTGATGCCTTCGCGGTCGATGCTGAGTGGGCCGCCGTTGACAGCAGATTCGGTGACTTGCTTCCACACGCCGCCGACGGGTGCGGCGGGGTCGCCGGTGTTCGTTGTTTCCGGGTTGCTCATGTCAGTTGTTCAAACCCTTCTCTACCAACGCTGTTCGGCGAGATCGTGTGTGCGTCACAGGTGCTCGGGGAAGTCGGGGGCGAGGTCTTGCGCGATCTCGAGTGCGAGTGGGCAGGCTTGTTCTGGTGTCTCGATGTCGCTCTGTTCGTAGCCGACCATGACTTCGAGGACGCCAGGATTGAAGTCGACGGACGCGAGGCATTGCAAGCCGCCGGGGAAGTCGTCGACGACGGTCCGGTGACCGGCAATGTCGATCTCCTGCGTGCGTGTGAAGCGGTTGTCTTCGTCGACATCGGAAATCGGGAAGCCGTTGAACGAGACCAGTGCTGACGAATAGGGATCGCTCGACATGTACGAGCAGGATCGGCGTTGGTAAGGCTCCTCTCGGTCTTCGTAGCGTTGGGGCTCACGCTTATCGATGCTGGCGGCGACACGCGCATCTGGTCCGAAGACGTCACAGGGGTGTGCAGTCAGCGGTGCTTGTGGTTCTGCCTCTGTGGGGGTCGCCTCCGAGGATTCGCAGGCCGTCAGTGAGACTACGAGTGCAACGGTGGCGATCGCCGTACTCACGAACCTCGTGGTCACAGGTGCTCGGGGAAGTACGGGGCGAGGTCCTGTGCGGTCTTGAGCGCTAGTGGGCAGGCTTGTTCTGGTGTCTCGATGTCGCCTTGTTCGTAGCCGACCATGACTTCGAGGACGCCGGGGTTGAAGTCGACGGAGGCGAGGCATTGCAGGCCGCCTGGGAAGTCGTCGACGACGGTGCGGTGTCCGTTGATGTCGACTTCCTGGGTGCGTGTGAAGCGGTCGTCTTCGTCGACATCAGAGATTGGGAAGGCGTTGAACGAAACGAGCGCGTGTGAATAGGGGTCGCGTGAGAGGTACGAGCATGCCCGGCTCTGAAACGGCTCTTCGCGGTCGTCGTAGCGCTCTGGTTCTGAACCATTGATACCAGCGGCCGCTTGCGCGTCGGGTCCAAAAACGTCACAGGGATGGGAGGTCAGACGAGGCTGAGGTTCTGGCTCGGTGGCCGCGTCGTCGGAGGAGCTACAGGAGACGAGCGGGAGAATGACAACAGCGATACCAATGGCTGCCGCAGCGACACTTTTCGTGCGTGACATCAAACGTCTTCTCCTGTGGCATTGATGTTCTCGGCGTTGGTGCGCTCTTGTTCGTCGTACGCACGCAGAACAGCTTCGAAGGTCGACTTCATGTCTCTGGCGTAGCTCTCGTGGGAGCGGAACAATCCCATTGCTGAACTTGACCTGTCAATTTGCCCGCCGCCCACAGCTTTATCTTGGAACTTCTGAGCGAGCAGTTTGGCCGATTCGAAGTGGTCTTCGCCGATGCCGAGCGCGTCTACGCGAAGCTCGCGTCTGGCACGTACAGCGAGCTTGCCCATCGCGTCGGCATGTTCGTCGCACAGCTTGATGCAACGCTTGATGCCTTCGCGGTCGATGCTGAGTGGGCCGCCGCTGACGGCGGACTCGGTGACTTGTTTCCACACGCCGCCGACGGGTGCGGCGGGGTCGCCGATCTTCGTGGTTTCCGGGTTGCTCATGTCAGTTGTCCAAACCCTTCTCTACCAACGCTGTTCGGCGAGTTCGCGCTGAGCGCGCAGCCCGCGATTGATCAAGGAATCGACCGACGACGCCAAGAACTGTGGATCGGCAGGCACCGCGGCATTCATGTCACGTGGTCCGATCATGTAGCGGCCGTCGCGGGCGAGGTCGATCCAGCGTGCGGTACCCAACTCGCCCCGTACGTGCCGCGGTCCTTGGAATACCCGAACCACACCCTGCCCGGCGAGGCCGGCCCGCATGGCGTCCTCGAGGTGGGGCTTCGATGCGGCAGCGCCCGCGCTTCGCAGAACGTTCTGTGAAGAGTAGTCCTCTTCGGGTTCGTCATTTCGCGCGAATGTGCGCTTGCCTGCGGCATTCTGGGGAATCTGTCCGATGAGCAACGACGCTAGATCCTGTCTGATGCCGGACCCGAGGATGACATCGCCTCCGCTGGCGGGTGTCGTTCCTGGTTCTTGCACGGCGATCGCGCACCACCGCTGCAGCTGGGCGCCGATCACTCTGATCGGCTTCTTCTCGTATGTCTGACCGGCGATTTCGACGAACACCTCGGGTTCGGCAAGAATTCGAACAGCCATACGTACGTCCTGGCGGTCATCCCCGGCGAATGCCTCGCGGATCTCGCGCTGCTGATACTCGAACGCGTTGTACGTGCGGGCCGAACTGATGAGTGCCAGTGGGTAGGGCTGGCGATCCTGGCCTGTGTCGTGCCAGAGCGCGCCGAACTGCTCGCCCCGCAGCCGCCAGTTCTGAATCCTCATGCGCCGATCACCGGGGGCGCGACAGCGGGCATCTTTCCGATCAGTTCGTTGCCGTTGTCGAGTGTCACGAGATAGCCGGGCGTCTTGTGCTCTTTGTCGTCGCTACCGCCGGCTCCACGGCCACCGCCGCCGCCCATCATGCCGCCCATCCCGCCGCCGCGAGCACCGCCTCCTGCGGCGCCCGCACCCGCTCGACCTCCGGCACCGATTCCGCCCGCGCCGTTAGGGGAGCCGAGACCTTTCGGACCGCCGAGGCCAGCGGGTGCTCCACCCACGAGACCGCCTCCGATCCCGCCGGCCCCGCCTCCGAGACCGCCGCCGATGCCACCGGCCCCGCCTCCGACGCCACCACCGTGGCTGCCGCCGCCCAGTCCGCTGCCACCGACGCGACCCGAGTCGCCGAGACTGGCCCCGCTCGTGCCGGGCATTCCTGTCATGGAGGGATTGCCGGGAACCGAGGACGCTGCACCCGTAGATGCGGGGCTCTGGTCACCGGTCGATGAGGTGGGGCTGGTTCCGGTGCCGTCCGATGGAGTGCCGGGCGTCGCGCCGTCTGGGTCTCCGGTCGACGGGGCGCCGGTAGGAGAGCCGGTTGTGGGCGCGCCGGTGGGGCCACCAGGGGAGCCCGGTCCGCTCGGGCCCACCGAGGGGCCGCCGCTGTCCGGTCCACCGGGAGCCACTGGGTTGGGTGGATCCACGGTCTCGGAGAGGCGTGGGATGACCGGCACATTGCCGTCTGTATCCATGACGCCGGGCCGGTAGATGTTGTTCATTGCGGCCACGGCCTCACCGTGGCGGCGGTAGTGCTCGTCGTCGGTACTCGTCTTCCACGGCGTGATGTCGTCCCACAGGCTCTGGTTCTGCGGTTCGGGGATCGCGCCGCCCTTGAGTCGAGAGGCAGCGTCATAGATGGGCTGGAAAGAGCCCGCGACCTCACCGAGCTTGGTCTGCACCCCCTCGGCAGTGGTCCCGTAGGTGTCGACCTTGTCCAGGGCGTTGGAGGCTGCGCTTCCTTGCCAACTCTCGCCGATCTCGCGCCTGATCGCATCGGTGAACCCGCTGATCTTGGTGAAGCCCTCCACCCCTAGAGCGGTCCAGGCGCTCTGAACCTGATTGATCGTGGCCGGGGTCATCGACTGTGCCGCATCGCGAAGCTCTTCCGGGCTCCAGTCGTCTGTCTGGAAATACTCCGGGTCGTGAACGTAGATCGGTTCGGTCATGAATCCCCCCTGTAGCGATACGGGCCCCCAGCGCCACACTCACCAATATTGGACGCGCGGCTACCCTATCTGGTTCCCGATATGGGCAGAATGTCAGATCGCTACCGCGGAGGTCCTATACGCAGGCGGTTCGCCAGTACTGCCTCTCGTGCTCGTCCTTGACCACCACTCCGAGGTCGGTGAGCTCGCGTCGGAGCAGTCGCAGGTCGTCGTCATCGCCGCCGTCGTCCAGCGCCTCTTTACGAGCCCGAAGCAGTGCGTGAGCATCCGCTGAAAGGGAAGTGGCCCCGTCGACCCAGCGTGTGAACTCCGCGGCGTGTGGGTCCTGCTCATGCCAGACATACCCGTGTGCACGAAAGGCCGACTCGGTCCGGGAACGATCCAGATCGGAGGGTTCGCGTGCGAGCTCGGATCCATCCTTACCCAGCACCACGAGGTTGCCGTCGTCGGTGAATGCGCCGGCGATGTCTCGTTCCGCGAGCTCTATCGGGTCTTTGTCCGACCGCGCGATGGCCACGTGGTCATCGGCGACGGTGACCGTGACGAATTCTGCGGATGTGAGCAGCGCCAGAACTGCACCCACCACGATTCCGACGACGATCGCGGCAATGGTGGTCTTGGTGCCGATGACATCGGACAGTTCGGTTATCTTGTCCTGGTTGGGAAACCAGGCGAGCCGAGCGATCCAGCCCGGAAGTTTCGAGGCCACGAAGCCGACAACGCCGCCCAGGACGGGTAGCGCGGTCCACAGTAGAACGTGTATCCACACCGAGTGGCGGACGACGCTCGGCGTCTTGGTCGATTCGGTCATGATTCGTCCCCTTCCGGTGCGGATATCGCATTCACGAACAACTCCGACCATTGATCTGCGAACTGGCCGTGGTCGGATTCGGGTCGAAGTTCGAGTTCACGAGGGACGTGCCCCATCGCGTTGGTGAGCACCGACGCGAACACCGAGGGGTCGGCGGTCCGGAACTGTCCGTAGGACTGCCCTTCGGCGATGAACTGGACCAATTCGTCCGTGTCGTTTCCACCTCTTCCGCCTGCGGCGCCTCGTGGTGCCTGTTGCCGTATCTGGGCCAGCGCCGACATTTCCTGCTTGTGTTCGGTGCAGTACCGGACATAGCGCGTGAGCATGCTTTTCAGTGCGCCGGGATAGCTGTCGGGCTCAGGTCCGCCGCCCATCGCCGTGTCCAGACGCTGCTCGATCGTGCCGAGTGTGACGTTCATCAGATCCTCCTTGGAGTCGAAGTGGTAGCTGATGAGTCCTGCGCTGATCTCTGCATGGCGTGCAATCCGGGTGAACGTTGCCGCCGCGTACCCGTGCACGGCGATGGCCGCGACGGTCGCCTCGACGATCTGCGAACGACGGGACTCCTCGATGAACGAGCGCTTCGGTCTCGAATCATTTCTTGGTTGCACAACCAGAATATTAAATGACTGACCAAATTTTGTAAACGCTCCTTTTGACATGCAAGTAACGGCTTGCCTATGGTTGACGTGTGGCCGATGTGTTCAAGGCGCTTGCCGACCCGACCCGTCGGGCAATCCTCGACGAGTTGCAGCAGCGTAGTGATCAGACACTGTTCGAACTGTGTGGGCGGCTGACGATGAACCACGGGCTCGCCTCCTCGAGGCAGGCTGTTTCGCAGCATCTGGATGTCCTCGAAGAGGTCGGTCTGGTGATCGCCCGACGCGAGGGCCGCTACAAGTTCCACCGTCTCGACACGTCCCCGCTCGAGGTCATCGCGCAGCGGTGGCCCACCAGTATTCGAAGAGGAGAATCATGAGAATCAACGTCACCAGCGTCTTCGTGGACGACCAGGACAAGGCGCTCCGCTTCTATACAGATGTCCTCGGCTTCCAGAAGAAGACCGAAGTTCCGATCGGTGAATTCAAGTGGCTGACCGTGGTCTCACCGGAGGAGCCCGATGGCACCGAACTGCTCCTCGAGCCAGATGTGCATCCCGCGGTAGGCCCGTACAAGGAAGCGCTTGTCGCAGACGGCATCCCGGCAGCGTCCTTCGCGGTCAAGGATGTCGCGGCCGAATTCGAGCGTTTGCAGGGACTCGGCGTGACGTTCACCCAGGAACCCGTCGACATGGGCACCGTCACCACGGCGGTTCTCGACGACACCTGCGGCAACCTCATTCAGATCGCTGCCGAGCACTGAGCTCAGGTCAGTAGTTCGCCGATGCGAGTGAGTGTGGCTGCCGCACTCGTCGAACGCGTGATCTCGCTCGCCCGGCGCCGTTCCCGGCAACATCGAACTCTCGCCGGTACCGTGTGACCAGTACGTCGTCGCAGTCGGTCGTGGTCGAAAGAGGAAATGTAGTGGTGAAGAACAAGCCGACGACGGTATCCGCAGAGGATGCGATCAAAGCCTTTCATCGGGCCCCACACGGTGCCGGACGGTCGCGAGCCACGCGTGCTGCCCTTCGGCGCGCGCTCGCCGAAGCCGATCTGCTCGACGACCTGGGCGGCCTCAGCGTTCGTGAGTTGAACGACGATGTGGTGCTCCTCGGCCCGGACGGCCGCGAAGTGGACACCTGGAAGCAGGACTATCCGTACGACGAACTGCTGAGCAGGGAAGAGTACGAGTACACGGTTCGGTCGTTGCAGATCGAGATGCTCAAGATGCAGTCCTGGGTCAAGGACACCGGACAGCGCGTGGTGGTGTTGTTCGAGGGCCGCGACGCCGCGGGCAAGGGTGGAACCATCAAGCGATTCACCCAGCATCTGGACCCGCGAGGCGCGCGCGTCGTGGCACTGTCCAAGCCGACCGAGCGTGAGAGCACCGAGTGGTACTTCCAGCGCTACATCAGTCAGTTGCCGTCGGGCGGCGAGATCGTGTTGTTCGACCGCTCTTGGTACAACCGCGCGGTCGTGGAACGAGTGATGGATTTCTGCACCGAGGAACAGTACGAGGAGTTCATCGAGCAGACGCCGCCGCTCGAGAAACTTCTCACCGATTCGGGGATCCACCTCGTGAAATTGTGGTTCTCGGTGTCGAGGGCCGAGCAGCGAACCAGGTTCCTCACGCGCGTGATAGACCCGGTCCGGCAGTGGAAGCTCAGCCCCACCGACCTGGCGTCGTTGGACAAGTGGGACGACTACACGCGTGCCAAAGAAGCGATGTTCGACACGACCGACACCGAGTATGCGCCGTGGACGGTGGTGCGCAGCAACGACAAAGAGCGCGGTCGTATCGCGGCGATGCAGTGGGTGCTGTCGACGCTCGACTACCCGACCAAGAACCAGGACGTGGTCGGCACACCTGATCCGCTGATCGTGGGATCGCCGGATCAGGTGTACGAACAGAGCGAGACCTAGGCGGGATCTTCGGCGTAGGCGAGGCGGCGCAGCCCCTACGCGTTCCTGTCCGCGGACGCTCGGTGACGAACCCGGGGTCTGCTCACTACGCCTGATCGGGCGCTTCGTTGTGTCTGCCTGGTCGTCTTGTGCTGCATCCATCCGGTCCATTACCCTCCAGGTGTCTGTTACTTACAGTAACGCTAAAAATAGCCCGCTGGGAGGACTCGTCATGGTCGCGTCGCAACTCGAAGCCCCGGAAGGGCCGGTGGAGTCGTCTGCGCGCGAGCGCCTGTTCGCGCTCGCCGCGCTCGTCACTTCCTGTCTCGCGGTTCTGCTGGTGCTTCTGGACAACACGGTCGTCGTAGTGGCATTGCCGACGCTCGCGAACGAGCTCGGTGCAGGTTTCAGCAGCCTGCAGTGGGTTGTGGACTCGTATACCCTGCCCTTCGCGGGCCTGCTGCTCATGTTCGGTCATCTCGGCGACCGGTTCGGTCGACGCCGCGTCATGCTTGCCGGTCTGGTCGGTATTGCGGTGATGTCGATTGTGGGCGCGCTGGCAACGTCGGTGACCACCGTGCTCATCGCACGTGCCGGCATGGGAGTTTCGGCTGCAGCAGTCTTTCCAGCGACTCTCGCGATCATCACCACGACTTACACGAAGCCGCGCAGTCGTGCGCTCGGTATCGCTGTCTGGACCGCCATGGCAGGATTCGCCGTCGCGATCGGCCCGACTATCGGCGGCTGGCTACTCAACCACTTCACGTGGCATTCGGTGTTCTGGATGAACATCCCGATTGCCGCCGTCGCCGTCTGCCTGACTCTCGCGTTCATTCGCGAGACTCGTTCCGAACGAACCGGTTCCGTCGACTTTCTGGGGATACTCATCTCGATCGCAGGAGTGTTCCTTCTCGTCTGGAGCTTCATCGAGGCGCCTCGTCACGGCTGGGTGTCACCGCTGACCCTCGGTGGGATCGCGGGTGCACTGATTCTTCTTGGCCTGTTCGCCTGGTGGGAACTACGCGCCGACTACCCTGTGCTGAACGTTCGACTCTTTCTCATCAGACGATTCGCCTTTCCTGCTCTTGCACTGGCGGTCTCGTACTTCGCCATGTTCGGCTTCTTGTTCATCGTCAGCCAGTACTTCCAAGGAGTGCTGCTGATGGACCCCCTCACTTTCGGGATCCATTCGCTTCCGTTTGCCGCGGCGGTAGGCCTCTCGGCGCCGGGTGCGACATGGCTCGGATACCGATACGGGCACGCAGTCGTCGTGGTGTCGGGGATGGCGGTCTTGGCGGTCGGGTTGTTCTGGGCCGCGCAGGCCACGGTCGAGACGACCTACTGGGACATTCCTTTCGGTTCCATGATTCTCATGGGCGCAGGACTGGGAATCGTCACCGGCCCTGTCACCGATTCGATCATGGCTTCGGTTCCTCGGGACGAGGCGGGCGCAGGCTCCGCGATCAACGACACGACTCGTGAGGTGGGAGGCGCGCTCGGCATCGCGGTCCTCGGCTCGATTCTGTTCGGCAAGTACAGCGAGGTGGTTTCCGCCAAGCTGGACTCCTACGGCCCCGTCGTGGACAGCTTCCTGACTCCAGTTCAGCGCGACCTCGTCGTCAATTCGCCGGTCTCGGTTCTCGAGATACTGGGCCGTCCCGGATTGCCGCCGATGATCGCCGACCTCGACGACCCGAACAGCCTGGTCTTCGTCATGCAAGACGCTGCGATGCAGGGGTGGAGAATGTCGGCGATGCTGATGGTGGGCAGCGTCGTGGTCACGGGAATCGTCTTCGCGATCTTCATGCCGTGGAAACGGGGTGGTTCGCTCATCGACGAAGCCACCTCGGCCGACCAGGACGAGCCGGCTTCGGCCCAGTTGTCGAACGCGGGGGATCCCGTGTGAGTCAGGAAGCGATCTTCGGCATCGTGACCACCTGGCCGGCGTAGGCGAGGCCGGCGCCGAAGCCCATCAACAGTGCCGTGTCACCTGGCTTCGACGCACCGGTTCGCAGCACTTGCTCCATCGCCATCGGGATGGACGCGGCGGACGTATTGCCCGACTCGATGATGTCCTCCGCCACCACGGTCCGTTCCGGCATGTGGAGTGCGCGCGTCAGAGCCTGAGTGATGCGGATGTTCGCCTGGTGGGGGACGAAGACGTCGAGGTCCTCCATCGATACTCCGGACTTTTCCACTGCAGCACGGCAGGCCTTCTCGATGAACGTTGCCGCCCACCGGAACACCGCTGTGCCCTGCATGCGGATGTAGGGCCGGACCGATGTGCCGCCCGAGGCTTGGGCAGCAGCGACCTCGGCGAAGTACTCCTGAAAATCCTTGTCCTGCTGGATGGCGGCGGTCTGACTTCCGTCCGAACCCCACGCGACAGGGCCGATCCCTTCCACGTCCGAAGGGCCGACAACGGCGGCACCCGCACCGTCGGCGAAGATGAACGCCGTCGAGCGGTCGGTGCGATCGAGGAGATCGGTGAGTCGCTCGACGCCGATTACGAGAACGTTCTGTGCGGTCCCGGCTCGCACCATGTCGGACGCGGTCGCAAGCGCATGGCAGAAGCCTGCGCAACCTGCGGATACGTCGAAAGCAGGACAATCCGCCATGCCCAGTTCCGTCGCGACCACAGCGCCCGCGGACGGGCCCAGCACCATCATCGACGACGTGGCGAGGACGACGCAGTCGATCTGATCGGCTGTGACACCGGCTGCGGCGAGGGCGCTCTTGCTGGCCTCGACGCTCATGCTGACGATGGTTTCGTCGTCGCCGGCGAATCGGCGCTCCTTGATGCCCGAGCGGGTCTGAATCCATTCGTCGCTCGAATCGATGGGGCCGATGATTTCGGAGTTCGGGACCACACGCTTCGGCCGGTAGACGCCGAGCCCGAGAATTCGGGTGTGCTCGGCACCTCGTTGGGTGGTGATTGAACCGGACATGTCGTGCTCCCTCGATTTGTGGCAGACCGTCTGCCAACATACTCCGTGAATTTCGGCGGGCGAACCTACTGATCAGTAAGTATGGAGCCGGCGAATCGTGTTGCCTTCCAACATCGATTCGCCGGAAATTGCCCGCAGATTGCTCAGGGTTCGATACGTTCTCGTCGCTATAGCCGACGACCATCCGGTTCGAGGGGGAGGAGCCCGGACTACGCCGGCCACTTCGCCTCGAAACGGAGATCGAATGGGACGTATCGACCGCACTGCCCGCTACGGAATTGCCCTCGCCATGACGGGAGCGATGGCGATGTCGCCCATCGCCCTTGGTTCGGCACACGCACAATCTGTCGAACAATTGGACTCGGTGGTGGACCGGTCGATAGATGCGTCCCCGGGCCGTGACTCGTCGGCGTATTCACCGCCGAGTCCGGAAACCGTCGACGGAATCGTTGCGGGAGTAGCCGACCTCATGGGCGGCGGAGATGCTGCGGTGGATGCCTACGACCGGGTAGCGGTCGACGGAGCAGTGACGGCACTGGTCGAGCAGGGCGATCCGCACGCCGGCAACGGCATGTATGCGGTGCGCGACGACGCGAATACCGAGTCGCCGTTGATAGTGCAGATTCCCCATCCGATCTCGGAGTTCGAGGTCGAGAAGATGGGTACGCAGTTGTTCTCGGAATCCGAATCGAGCCTCTTCATGTTGGCGGGCGCCCATCGGACTGCAGGTGGCGGCGCTGCTGATGTGGCCCATCGTGAGGACACTGCGTTCGCAGCGGTCAACGAGGCCGTCGTGAAACCCGGGACCACCGTCGTGCAGATTCACGGTTTCTCGCAGGCAAATCATCAAACGGATCTCGGCGACGTCGTACTCTCCAGTGCCCAGGACGATCCGTCACCGGCAGTGCACCGACTCGACGAGGACCTGCGTGGAGGGGGCTTCGAGACCTGCCTTCACGACGGTGAGAAGTGCAAGGAACTGGCCGGGACCACGAACGTCGAGGCCGACGCAGCACGCGCGCATGGTGCGGAATTCATTCACATCGAAGTGAGCCAGGACGTTCGTCGTGATGCCGGTGAACGCACACGCCTCGTCGACATGATCGCCGAGTCACTGAAGGCTTCCGGTATCGGCTGACCCCGACCAATGTCACACGGGTTCTCGTGGGTTGAACCTGTGTGACATTGGTCGAGGGCGGGGTGGGTGGAATTGGACCCGCTCGGGGGCAGGGCGCAGCACTATTGACAGGTGACGGTCGAAGAACCACGTCCTGACCAATTGTCCCGAGCCCAGCGGCGTCGGTTGCTGGCCGGTGTTACGGCACGGGTGATCGTGGTGTCGAGTGTGCTGCTCACTCTCTACTTTTTGATCCCGTTCCGGGGCTTGGACGAGTGGGGCCCATCGCTCGGGTTGCTTCTCGGGTTGGCGGCTGTGGTTGCCCTCATCGGACTGCAGATCAGTCGGATTCTGCAGTCCACTCACCCTGAACTGCGAGCAATCGAGGCCCTCGCGGCGACGATTCCGTTGTTCATCCTGATCTTCGCCTCGGGTTATTACGCCCTGTCCGTTGCCGACCCAGGCAACTTCACCGATACCTTGACCCGCATCGACTCCCTGTATTTCACGGTCACGGTTCTCGCCACCGTCGGCTTCGGCGACATCGCCGCCGACAGTCAGTTGGCGCGAGTGCTCGTCACCGTGCAGATGCTTGCGAACATCGCGCTCATCGCGGTGGGGGTGAAGTTGCTTGTCGGGGCGGCCAGGCGCGGGAAGCTAGAACGCGAATAGGTGTCGGGGGTCACATCTACCGTTGGCGCATGGCACTTTCGAAGGAAGAACGAGAGCAGTTTCTGGCGGAGCCGCACATCGGGGCGTTGTCGGTCGTCGAGCGTCCCGACCGCGCCCCGCTGACGGTCCCCATCTGGTACCAGTACGTTCCAGGCGGCGAGTTGTGGGTGCGAACCGGCCCGGATTCACGCAAGGCGCGCGCTATTCGGTCTGCGGGACGCTTCAGCCTGCTGGTGGAGCGCACCGAACCGACCGTGCGATACGTGTCGGTGGAGGGGGCCGTCACCAGTATCGGACCCTCCAGTGAGGAGGAGGCGCGCGAAATGGCGGAGCGATATGTCCCCGCGGACAGGGTGGCCGAGTTCCTCGAGTTCGAACGAACGGAGCTCGGCGAACACGCCGCCATCCGTATGCGGCCGGAGCATTGGCTGTCCGCCGACATGGGTTCTGCGTAGGCACGAACAGACCGTCCGTCCGGCTGCGGTGTGACCGCCGCCGGGTCTAGCGTCGAGGGATGGACACCTACTCTCTCGGTCCGCTCACCGTGCGTCGTGTCGGCTACGGCGCGATGCAGCTCCCGGGTAGTGGTGTATTCGGCCCGCCGCGCGATCACGGCGAGGCAGTGGCCGTCCTCCGCCGCGCGATCGAACTCGGGGTGAACCACATCGACACCGCCCAGTTCTACGGGCCCGATGTGTCCAACGAGCTGATTCGCGAGGCGTTGTACCCGTACCCCGACGACTTGGTTCTGGTCTCCAAGGTCGGCACGGTTCGCGACGATCAGGGCGGCTGGATTCCGGCACAGCGGCCCGAGCAGTTGCGTTCGTCGGTCGAGGGCAACCTGAAAGGGCTGGGTGTCGATCGTCTCGGGGCGGTGAACCTGCGTCTGATGGAAGACCACGATCGGCCCGAAGATCAGAAGGTGCCACTCGGCGATCAGCTGGCCGAGATGGTCGCGCTACGCGAAGAGGGCAAGATCGCCGGCGTCGGAATCTCGACTGCGACTCGCGCCCAGGTGGAGCAGGCGATCGCCGAGGCCGACATCGTGTGTGTGCAGAACGGGTTCAGCCTGGTCGACCGGAAAGACGCGGACGTGCTGATCTGTGCCACGACGCCGGCGTCGCCTATGTTCCGTTCTTCCCGCTCGGATCAGCGTTTCCGAACCTGCCGAAGGTCACCGACAACGCGACGGTGCAGGCCGTGGCCGAGCGGATCGGCGTCCCGGCTTCACGGGTCGGTCTGGCGTGGTTGCTCGCGCATCGTCCCAACGTGTTACTGATTCCCGGTACGTCGAGCGTTGCGCATTTGGAGGAGAACATGAAGGTCGCCGATGTCGCACTCTCCGACGACGACATTGCGGAGCTCGACAACGCGGTCTGAGTCACCCGAGAAGGTCGGAGTATTTGTCGCGGTCGGACTGGGGGAGGAGCGTGTTCAAGGCGAATCGAGTCTGGGACCGGACGTATTGGTCGAGCGTGTAGCGGCTCCCCAGGTGCCAGCGCTTCAATGCCCAGCCGTGGGCCATCATCATCAGGTCGAAGACCATGAGATCCACGTCCACCTTGTTCATCACACCGGCAGCGATGCCGTCTTCCAGGACGGTGCGAAGTGGTGCAGAGGTCTCGATCTCGAGTTCCTTGATGCGGTCGCGTCCGGCCTGGTCGAGAGTGCGGCTCTCGCGGTACGTCAGCACCGTGGCGTCGAGGTTTTCGTCCACCACCTCGATGTAGCGCCGGATACCGGCCGCAAGCCGTATCACCGGGTCGGTGCCGGCCGCCTCCATTGCCGGTTCGAGCTGATCGCGGAAGGCGTCGAGGATGTCGATGATGGTGGCGAGGAGTATTTCTTCCTTGCCGCCGAAATACTTGTAGATGAGCCCCACGCTGATGTTGGCCTCGTCGGCAAGTGCCTGCATCGACATCTGATGGAAGCCGGTGTGCTGCATGACCTTGACGGCCGCATCGAGGACTTGCCGACGGCGTGACGACGTCCGAACGGCACGGACAGCCTCGTCGACGGCCAGTTCGACCCGATCAGCCGGCATTGTGCACTCCTCCGTTGACGCCCAGTGAGCGGCTATTCATTGTGTCTCACCTTATCCAGCCCGGTTTCGCTCAGATACCGAGATCCTTCGCGACGATCGTCTTCATGATCTCGGTGGTTCCGCCGTAGATGGTCTGGATACGCGCGTCGACGAAGGCGCGCGACACCGGATACTCCCGCATGTAGCCGTATCCGCCGTGCAATTGCAGGCAACGGTCCGCCACCTTCGCCTGTAGTTCGGTTGTCCACCACTTGAGCCGTGCCGCCCGGGCGGCTGTCAGCTCACCCCGGACGTGCTCGGCGATGCAGTCGTCCAGATACGTGCGTGCGATGTCGAGTTCAGTGGACAGTTCGGCAAGGACGAACTGGGTGTTCTGGAAGCTCGAGACCGGTTTTCCGAAAGCCTTCCGTTCCTTGACGTACTCCAGGGTCGTCGCGAGCACGCCCTCGGCTGCGGACACCGCGCCGATCGCGAGAGACAGCCGTTCCTGCGGAAGGTTGTGAACCAGCTGGTAGAAGCCCCTTCCTTCGTCGCCCAGGCGGTTGCGTACGGGCACGCGCATGTCGGTGAACGTGAGTTCGCTGGTGTCCTGTGCGTGTAGCCCGATCTTGTCGAGATTGCGTCCCTTCTCGAAGCCGGGCGTATCGGCTTCGACGACCAGCAGCGTCAACCCCTTGTGGGGGTCGGCCGACGTCCGCGTGGCGACGACGAACAGGTCGCCGTTCTGTCCGTTCGAGATGAAGGTCTTGCTGCCGTTGACGACGTAGTCGTCACCGTCGCGAACCGCTGTGGTGCGGATTCCGGTGAGATCGCTGCCCGTTCCGGGCTCGGTCATGGCGATGCCGAGGACAGTCTCGCCTGCCACCACGCCGGGCAACCAACGCTGCTTCTGCTCGTCGTCGGTCATGTCCGTCAGATAGGGCAGCACTACATCGTTCTGCAACGAGAAGGCGATGGCAGCAGAGGCTGCACCGACCCGACCCACCCCGTCGATGAGGATTGCGTTGTAGCGGAAGTCGTCGACGCCAGGGCCGCCGTAGGCCTCGGGCACGGGAAACCCGAGCAGTCCTTGCTTTCCGGCGTCGGTGAACAGTGAACGGTCCAGCGCACCGGCGCGGTCCCACTGCTCGTCGAACGGCACGACCTTCTCCCGTACGAATCCGCGAACAGCATCGCGGAATTGGCGGTGCTCGCTCTCGTGGACGAGTGAACTCATGATGGTGCTCCTGTCAGCGGAAAGCGTCTTCGCCGGTGAACTTCTGGCCGAGGATCAGCTGGTGCATTTCGGGTGTGCCCTCGTAGGTGAGTACGGATTCGAGATTCACCATGTGCCTGATCACCGGGTATTCGAGAGAGATGCCGTTGCCGCCCAGGATCGTTCGTGCAGTACGGCAGATGTCGATTGCCTCGCGGGTGTTGTTGAGCTTGCCGAAGCTCACCTGATCGGGCCGCAGCCCGACACTGTCCTTGAGGCGCCCGAGGTGCAACGACAGGAGCTGGCCCTTGTGTAGTTCCAGCGCCATGTCGGAGAGCTTCGCCTGGGTCAGTTGGAACCCCGCGAGCGGCTTTCCGAACTGATTGCGCTGCATCGAGTAGTCCAACGCGGCCTGCCAGGCCGAGCGAGCCGCGCCCATCGAACCCCACACGATTCCGTAGCGAGCCTCCGACAGACTGCTCAGCGGACCCTTGAGGCCCTGGTTCTCGGGCAGCAGTGCGGTGGCGGGCAACCGCACGTCGTCGAGCACGAGTTCGCTGGTGATCGACGCGCGCAGCGACATCTTGTGCTTGATCAGGGGAGCGCTGAATCCTGGTGTGTCCGTGGGAACGATGAAGCCTCGAACGCCCTCGTCCGTCCTGGCCCAGACGACGGCCACATCGGCGATGGAACCGTTGGTGATCCACATCTTCCGGCCGTTGAGAATCCAGTCGTCGCCGTCGCGGCGGGCGAACGTCTTCATCGACGAGGGGTCCGAGCCCGCGTCCGGTTCGGTGAGGCCGAAGCAACCGATCAGCTCTCCGGCCGCCATCCGCGGTAGCCACTCGTTCTTCTGGTCCTCCGAGCCACAGTTCCAGATCGAGAACATCGCGAGTGAGCCCTGAACCGAGACGAGCGAACGTATCCCGGAGTCGCACGCCTCGAGTTCGAGACAGGCGAGGCCGTAATGGACGGCCGAGGAGCCGCCACATCCGTATCCCTCGAGATGCATTCCGAGAACACCCAGTTTGCCGAACTCGCGGGCGAGCTCACGGGCGCCGGGCAGGTCGCCGGCTTCGAACCATTCGGCGATATGTGGCGTGATGTTGTCCGCACAGAATTTGCGGACGGTGTCCCGGACGGCGATCTCGTCGTCGGAGTACATCGAATCGATGTCCAACGGGTCGACGGGGTCGAACTTCGCGGGCTTGGCGTGGGTGCTCATGAGTCGATCCTCTGTGATCCGGCCGTGGCAGGCACCACCGAAGGGTAGTCGAAGGAGCCGGCAGCGACTTCCTCGACAGCGGTTGCCGAGGCTTTGTAATGGAGCTTCTTACCTGTGGCGGAAACCGGGAGCGATTCCACGATGCGATAGGCGCGTGGACGCTTGAAAGCAGACAGCATCGGATGAGTGCGGCAGTGCCGATCGAGATCGTCGGCGTTCACAGTCGGGTCCGCGAGAACTACGTACGCGACCACCGCCTGCCCCCACTTGTCGTCGGGTACACCGACCACGAGACTGTCCGTGACGGCGGGATGCGCGTTGAGGGCTTCCTCCACCTGGACAGGATGCACGTTCTCGCCACCGGACAACAGCATGTCGTCCTTACGTCCGACGATGGTGACGAACTCGTTCTCGTCCCAGGTTGCGAGGTCGCCGATGTGCAGCCAGCCGTTCCGGAACTTTTCCTTTTCCTGCGCGGGAGAGTCGAAGTAGGCGTTCGCGCCCTTCGGGGAACGGACGATCACCTCGCCGACCTCGTTGCCGTCGCGTGCGACCGTTTCGTGTGGTTCGGCCAGGCGATCGTCGAACACTCGGACCACCAGAACGTCGTCGTCGATGCAGGCCCGGCCCGCCGTGCCGGCCATCTCGGGTAGGTCGCTCGGACGGAGGAAGGTGTTCCAGAAGCCCTCGGTGCTTCCGTAGCCGTTGAAGATTCGCGGTGTGAGAACCTGCTGGTAGCGAAGCGCGGCCTCGCGTTCGAGGGGTGCTCCCATCGTGACGATGCCCCGAAGGCTCGACAGGTCGCGAGGCCGATTCTCTTGCGCCGTGGCCAGCATCGCGAGGTTGGTGGGGGCACCGATCAGGAACGTGATCCCGTGTTCCTGCACCCAGTCGAGAGTGAGCTCCGGGTCGAAGGTGCGCATCGGTATCAGCGAAGAGCCGAGGTAGAACGTGGGGTTCGGCCCCGCGCAGTACAAGCCGCCGCGATGGAACCACGGAGTCATGTTCAGCGTCTTGTCCTCCGGGGACAGCGGGAAGTGCATGATCACGTCGTGGGCGCTGAAGATCTCGATGGTGCTGTTCAGCGGCACTCCCTTGGGCATACCCGTGGTTCCGGAGGTGTACAGCCGGGTGGTTTCGTCGAAGGCGGTCCGGCTGAGGTCGGGCAGCGCGACGGTGTCGGCGACGAGATCGTCGAACCGCAACGATCGAGCGCCCTCACACGCGACCGGTTCGCCCGGTCCGACGGCCACGATCACGTCCGGGGTGTGGGACGAGCGCGACAACGCGTCGCGCACCATGTCACCGATCTCGGTGTCGTACACGAAGACGCTCGGCCGACTCGAGTCGAGAATGGTCGTGGTCTCACCGGAGGCGAGACGGAAGTTCATCGGCGATCCCACTGCGCCCGCGGCCTGCGTCGCGAGATACAGCTGGGCGAATTCCGGCCCGTTGAACAGCTGATACGCGACGACGTCCCCAGCCGAGACTCCTGCGGCCACCAGTCCGGTGGCGAGGCGATCGACTCGGTCACCGAGTTCGGCGTAGGTCCACGATTCCCCGGTTGCGGGGGAGTGCAGAGCCGGCCTTGCTCCGTAGCGATGCACGTTGCGCCGAAAGCCGTTGAGGTATGTGAAATCGTTCTCGAAATACCTGCGATACGCGGCAGCGTCATAGGTGTAGGTCACGATCGTCCTCCGTCGAGTCGGCCGGTCAGCCGGCCATGGTGAGTCCGCCGCTGACGCTGATCACCTGTCCGGTGATGAACGACGAGGCATCGGACGCGAAGAAGAGGACCGGTGCTGCGACCTCTTCGGGCTGGGCGAGACGACGGAATGGAATCGCCTTCACGAGTGCTTCTTTCAGCTTCTCCGGCTGCGCCTGGAACAGCGGTGTGTCGGTAGGGCCGGGGCACACGCAGTTCACGTTGATCTGGTGGCGAGCCATCTCGCGAGCGAGTGACTTCGACAGGGCGATCACCCCGCCTTTGGCGCCGGCGTAGATGCTCTCGCCCGCGCTGCCGATGCGGCCGGCGTCGCTGGCGAGATTGACGATCCGTCCCCCGCCACCTGCCTCGACCATGCCGGGAAGGAAGGCGCTGCACATGTGCACCGGCCCGAGATAGTTGATGGCGACGACCTTCTCGGCGAATTCGGTTGTCGCGTTCAGGAACTGGTCCGTTCGGTCCCAGCCGGCGGCATTGACGAGAACGGTCGGAACGCCGACTTCTGCTGTCACCCGATCGCGCAAGGCATCGACCTGGGTGCGGTCGGCGATGTCGACCTGCATGGGGAAGATGGCCTCGGAATTGTCGGCAGCGGTCTTCGTTGCTGCGTCGAGGTCGAGATCGGCAGCCACGACTTTGTCTCCGCGTTCGGCGAGTGCGAGTGCGACCGCGCGCCCGATTCCGGAACCTGCTCCGGTGACGACGGCGATGGTGTTGGTCATCGTGATACCCCTTCAGGCCTTGACGTACTTGTTGAAGTCGGGAGTGCGCTTCTCGGCGAATGCAGCAGCACCTTCGAGCCCCTCCGGCGAATGCGTGAACAGGTCCAGTGCGGACATCGCCAGGTTGCTCAGTCCGGCCTGGTGATCGGTGTCGGCGTTGAACGACTGCTTGAGGAAGCGGATTGCGGTGGGGCTCTTGGCCGCGATCTCGGCGGCGACTGCCTTTGCCTCGTCGAGCAGAGAGTCGGCGGGTACCACCCAGTTGACGAGTCCCCAGCGCTCG
Organism: Rhodococcus huquni; assembly: GCF_055231055.1. NCBI lineage: Bacteria > Bacillati > Actinomycetota > Actinomycetes > Mycobacteriales > Nocardiaceae > Rhodococcus > Rhodococcus huquni. The sequence goes on along the minus strand of NZ_JBUYWE010000010.1, from coordinate 74,884 downwards.
GCGGTGGCCGCGTCGTACTGACGGCACAGGAACCAGATCTCGCGGGCGCGCTTTTCCCCGACCACGCGGGCGAGGTATGCGGAGCCGAACCCGGCGTCGAAGGAGCCGACGCGCGGCCCCGCCTGGCCGAACTTCGCAGTCTCGGACGCGATGGTCAGGTCGCACAGCACGTGCAGGACGTGTCCCCCGCCGACGGCGATGCCGTTGACGGCAGCGATGACGGGCTTGGGGACGTCACGGATCAGCTTGTGGAGGTTTCCGATCTCGAACATGCCGGACTCGGTGGGGCCGTAGTCGCCCGTCTCTGCGCGCTGCTTCACGTCACCGCCGGTGCAGAACGCCTTTTCGCCGGCTCCGGTGAGGATGATCGCCTGAACGTCGTTGTCCGCCCATGCGGTGCGGAAGGCCTTGATGAGCTCCTCGACGGTGCGTCCACGGAAGGCGTTGTACCGCTTCGGGCGATCGATCGTGATGATCGCGGTCGGTCCCTCGACCTCGTATCGGATGTCCTCGTAGTCGGTCATGACCTCTCCTCTTCTCCATTCGGACCTGCGCCGATCCAATGAGTGAATTGATGTTCAATACGAATGAACCTACATTCACTCTTGATACTGTGTCAAGGGTCACGTGAGCACGAGTCGAGGAGAAGAGAGACGAAGATGAGGAACTTTCCCAAGCGAGTGGTGGTCGTCGGCGGTGGCCGCATGGGCATAGGTATCGCGCACACTTTCGCCGCATCGGGCAGCGAAGTGGTGGTGTGCGAGCCCGGCGATCACGCAGCTGCGACAGGTCGGCTGATCCAATCGCTCACACGTGCGCAGGAGCGAGGGAAGCTCTCCGAGTCGGTCGCCGAAGTTGCCGAACGGGTCCGGGTGATCCCGGCCGTTGCGGACCTCGAGGGCGATGCGGATCTGGTCGTCGAGGCGGTGCCCGAGGACATGAGGCTCAAGTCCGGCGTGCTCCGCGAGGTGGAGGCAGCGGTGTCGGACGACGCCGTCATCGCCACCAACACCAGCTCGCTGTCGGTGTCGGAGCTCGCGGGCGGGCTGGCGGCTCCGCAGCGTTTCCTCGGTATGCACTTCTTCAACCCGGTGCCGGCGTCCGCGTTGGTCGAGATCATCCGTCCCGAAGGCGTGGGCGACGAACTGATCGAGGACATGACCGCGTGGGTCGCACACCTGGGCAAGGAGCCCGTCGTGGTCAACGACTCGCCGGGTTTCGCAACGTCCAGGCTCGGGGTGATGCTGGGGCTCGAGGCCATTCGGATGCTCGAAGAGTGCGTGGCGGATGCCGAATCGATCGACAAGGCGATGGAACTCGGCTACCGGCACCCGATGGGCCCGTTGCGCTCGACCGACCTCGTCGGTCTGGACATCCGGTTGGCGGTCGCCGAGTACTTGCACGGCAGGCTGGGAGAGCGGTTTGCGCCCCCGCAGCTGTTGCGGGACAAAGTCGCTCGCGGCGAACTCGGCCGAAAGTCGGGGAAGGGTTTCTACGACTGGTCCTGAGTGGACGAGAACGGGCCCCGGCATGTCGATGCCGGGGCCCGTCCTTTTCTGGTCAGAGAAACGCGCTGATTCCTGTCTCGGCGCGGCCGATGAGCAGTTTCTGGATCTGGCTGGTGCCTTCGTAGAGGGTCATCACTCGGGCGTCGCGCATGAACTTGGCCACCGGGTATTCGTCGACGTACCCGTATCCGCCGAAGATCTGGATGGCGTTGTTTGCCGCCCGCACTGCCGCCTCGCTACAGAAGTACTTGGCCTTGGAAGCCTCGACGCCGAACAGCTCGCCGCGCTCGATGAGATCGGCTGCGCGCCAGGACAGCAGTCGGCCGGCGTCGGCGTCCACCGACATGTCCGCGATCATTTCCTGGACGAGTTGGAAGCTGGCGATGGGTCGGTCGAACTGCTTGCGTTCCTTCACGTATTCGACTGAGGCGTCGAGGCAGCCTTGGATGATGCCCACGCACCCTGCGGCCACGGAGACGCGACCCTTGTCCAGCGAGTGCATTGCGATCGAGAATCCTTGCCCCTCTGCCCCGAGCATGGCGCTTGCGGGCACGCGGAGATCCGTGAAACTCAACTCGGCGGTGGCCTGACCTCGGAGGCCGAGCTTGCCGTGTATCTCCCGTGACTCGAAACCCGGCGTGTCCGTGGGGACCAGGAATGCGGATACACCCTTGGGGCCGGGGCCGCCCGTGCGAGCGAAGACCAAGCACAGGTCGGCCCAGGTGCCGTTGGTGATGAAGATCTTGGATCCGTTGATCACATAGTGGTCGCCGTCGCGAACCGCCCGTGTCTTGAGATGGCCTGGGTCGGAGCCGTTGTCGGGCTCGGTGAGTCCGAAGCAGCCGAGCGCATCGCCGGCGGCGATCCGCGGTAGCCACTCGTGCTTCTGCTCCTCGGTGCCGTGCGAAAGGATCACCTTGCCGACCAAGCCCATCGAGACCGAGACGATGCCCCGCACGGCGGAGTCGGCTCGGCCGAGTTCCTCCATGCCGATGCAGTACGTGATGTAGTCGCCCCCGAGCCCCCCGTACTCCTCCGGGATGGTCATCCCGAAGAACCCGATCTCGCCGAGCTTCTTCACGATGCCGGTGTCGACAGACTCGTCGCGATCCCATTGAGCGCGATAGGGCACGACCTCCTTGTCCAGGAAGTCGCGAGCCAACTTCTTGAAGCTCTTCTGTTCGTCGGTCTGTTTCAGGTCCATGGAGTGTCCTAGGCGCGTAGTGAATAGTCATTCATTGTAGGTGAATATATGTTCAATTCGTCGTGAGGGTCAAGACCGCTGCGGGTGAGGTCGCACTGCCATTGGGCCATTGAGTAGATCGCTGTCGATCGTGATCGGTTGATCCGTCGCCGCGGGCCAGGTCTCGAGTTCGTCAGCGGCCGAGACGTCTTCGATGCAGTCGTTGCTCCCGCCGATGAAAGTGGATGGAAAGTCGAAATGCGATGTCACGCACCACTCCCGGCCCTCCGGCCACCACATGTGGTGTTCCAAGCCGTGGAAGGTGTCCACTGCCCGCGTTATCGGTCCGCGTAGCAGGTAGTACCGGAAGCCGGCGATCGTCAGCCTGGGTGTCTCGGTGGGAATGCCTTGAAATGCGGTGTTGCCCTCCCAGAAGGCGAACCAGCAGTCATTAGGTGTGGTCGTGTGAGCGCGAAGGAGTTGCGCGAGTGTCGCCACCTGGTCGCGCCACGGCAAGACGGGCCTCTGAGGGGTCGAGCGCGGCCTTCCCGGTAACCGCGAAAGCATCACCTCGAGTTCCATGGACGCGTGCGCGACGCACCCTGACTCGCGTGCAATATCCGACCAGCGCAGTAGATCCGCTGCGTTGTCGGAGACGGAAGAAACTGGTTGGAGTACACGCGTGTAGGCGTCGAAGCCGACCGGGACGAGGGTTCCGACCGTGGTTGGTCGTGAAGGTCTGATTTCGTCGCTGACCCAGTGGATGGATGACAGGTCGTGCTGCAAATCCGAATCGTGCCACTCTGGTTCCATTCGGCCAGTCTCGCAAGGTGAAGTGTGCCCATGCACTTTTCCGGTGATTGTTGCCGTGTTCGTGGTGCAAGCACCTCTGGTTAACCCCCTTAACTTTGTGTAGAGTCGCGAAGGTTGACATAGATAACCCCAGCTGGGAGGCGGAATGGCGAGGCAACGCACACAGGCCGATGGTCGGCCTGGCGTGCGTGTGGACGACATCGTGCGAGTGGGGCGTGAGTTGGGGATGGCGCGGCTGAGCCTTGCCGGCGTCGCCGCCGAGTTGGGTGTCTCGACGCCTGCCCTCTATCGCCACATAGACGGACGGTGGGAGCTCGAACGGCTGGTCGGCGAAAGCCTGCTTGCAGACCTCGAGCTACAGGATGATCCGGCAGAGGACGTGCAGCGGCACCTGTTGTCGTTCGCGATGCAGCTCCGCGAATTCTCGCTGGCCAGGCCCGGGCTGTCGTCGTACATGCAGGTTCTGTTCCCCCGTGGAGCGTCCGGGCGCGCGCTACTCACCGCCGAGATGAACATGCTCGTCTCTCGTGGTTACACTCCCGCTGCCGGAATCACGTTGTCGGGAGCTGTCGCATCGCTGACGATCGGTTTCGTCGTGGCCGAGGAGCACCCCGCGGTGTCCGCAGATCCGGCCGGGTACGAACGCGAAGTCGCCGCAGTCGTCCGTGCGATCGCCGAGGATACTGTTCTGGGGCCTCCTCACCTGGAGTTGCCCGTCGTCACGCCGGCGGACTACACGAAGGCCCTGCTGACGGCCGCGATCGGCGGGCTCGTCGCGGCCGTGCCACCGCACCGTCCGATCGGCGCGGTGTTGGGCGATCTTCTTGCGCAACACCGGCCGGACGAGGTTTAGCAGGCTGCCGCTCGACGAGGGCGAACTCGCGGCACAGGGGGCCGCGAGTTCGCCCTTCACGGAGTTGTTCCGGTGGTGCGGACAGGGGCGGTCTGCAAGGGTGACCCGGTGAACGAAATCTGGTCGTCAGTCCATGTGGAGCGGGCAGCGCTGATCGATGACCTTGCCGGCTTGAAGGACGAGATGTGGGCTCACGCCTCACTCTGCGGGGACTGGACGGTACACGACGTTGTCGCGCACCTGATCGACACCGCAAAGACCACTCGCCTGGGGTTCGTCCGCGCAATGGTTCGGGCCCGCTTCGACTTCGATCGTCAGAACGCCCAGGGCGTGGAGCGTGAACGTGGCGCGGCACCTGGCGAGACTTTGGAACGACTTCGGCAGGTGGCCGACCGGACCTCGACCCCACCGGCACCACTCGGCAGCCGACTCGTCGAAGAGATCGTGCACGGCGAGGACATACGACGGCCGTTGGGCATCGTGCGTGTGTATCCGCCGGATGCGGTCGAGAGTGCCCTTCGATACCAGGCGCGAACTCCCGACTCGTTCGGCGGCGCAAAGCAACTGGCCGCTGCAGTCAGGTTGCAGGCCACCGACACGGGTGCCTCCATCGGCGAAGGCCCCGAGATCAATGGTCCGGCGTTGGCGCTCCTCCTGGCCATCTCGGGACGCAAAACTGCCGTAACAGACCTCGCGGGCCCAGGTGTGTCTGTGCTGGAATGAGTGCATCCAGGAGGTTTCATGCGCACCGAGACAGTTCATATCCCCACCGACGACGGCGTAGCCGACGCGTTCGTGGCTTTTCCAGATGACGGCGAACAGCATCCGGCGGTGCTGTTCTACACGGACATATTCGGGATCCGGCCCGTGTTGGAAGCGAGGGCATGCCAGCTGGCAGAGCGCGGATATTACGTGTTGGTACCCAACATCTTCTACCGGCATGGTCCCACTCCGCTCGTCGATCTTCCGGCGCACATCGGCGAAGATGCGCGCCCGGCCGCCGTCGAGCGGCTGATGCCCATGATCAAGTCGCACACGGCCGACCGTGCGCTACGGGACGCCGATGCGTATCTCGGCTTCCTCGCCACACGCCCTGAGGTGGCCGCGGGCCCGATCGGCACCATCGGCTATTGCCTCGGCGGAGTCTTGGCGCTGCGCACGGCAGCGCCGCACCCCGACCGAGTGGCGGCTGTGGCCGGATTCCATCCCGGCGGGTTGGTCACCGACGCACCCGACAGCCCGCACCGCCTCATTCCAGGGATCAGCGCCGAAGTGCACCTGGGTCACGCAGAAGGGGACATGACCGCGGACGCGCTGAACGAGCTCGACCGCGCTCTGGACGCTTCGGGGGTCGCCTACACGTCCGAGGTCTACCCCGGCACGATGCACGGCTTCACCATGCCCGACACCGATGCTTACTCCGAGGCAGCGCTGCAGCGTCATTGGGATCGTCTGCTGCCACTACTCGACCGCACGCTGGGCTGAGGTGCGAGGGGCCGTCATCCCGTTTCGGAAATTCCTCGTCGGCCGGTGACGATCAGCAGAATGTCCTTGGCGGGTAGATGCACGGTCCGTCCATCGCCGATGCTGTAATCGCAGTCGGTGGCCTGCAGTCGAACGCCGGACAGGTCGACCCCGAAGTAGTCGAGTTGGCGTTGTCCCGCACCACCGAGCACGGTGCAGATCCGGCTGACCGGCGGGCCTGGCAGTGCCAATGCCTCGGTGATGTCCAACCCGTGAATCACGTCGTGACTCAATGCGCCCAGCTGTCCGTCGCCGGGTGGTCGCCACGGATGCTCGATATTCTCGGCAAGGCTGCGGTGTAATTCGGCATCGGTCAGGCGGTCGGTGTCGCGGTGGGCGATGCGGTCCGAGAATACGTTGAAACGGCCTCGAGCGGCGACGATGCCACCGAGGATCCGCAAGGTCGAGTGCCGGTACGGCAACGTGATGTGGGCGACGACCTCGCGCACCTCCCAGCCGGCGCAGAGGGATGCGTGCGCCCACTGCTCCGGAGTCAGCGACTCCAGAGTCTCTGCAAGGTGTCGGCGTTGGGCGAAGGTTTCGATCGCCAGTGGGTCGGTTGCGGTGGTCATGATGCTCCTGCCGTCGGAAACGTGTCACCACTTGTACGAACGGCGGGGCCCGAACTCATCGGGCTCGGGCAATCAACTTTTCGCGAGCATCTTCGGGAGCCCGAACTCTGCAAACCGATCGGCCGTGCCCAGGAAGGTGACGATCTCCGATATCTTCCCGTTCGATGGCGTGACCTGGATCAGAGCGAACGGGCTGTGCGCGCCATCGTCGTCCGGTCGGTATTGCCCGAACCCGGGCGCCCCGTTGATGATCGTCGGCAGCAACCGTGCGCCGGCGCAGCTGTCGCTGAGCGCCATCAGGCGAGCGATCGTGACACCGCCGCGTAGCCACCAGGTGAACGGCGGCATCGACGTCGTCGCGTCGTCGTGCAACACGGACACCAGGGCGTCGACGTCGTGAGTTTCGAAGGCACGGACATAGCGGTCGAGCAAGTCACGTTGGTCGGGGTCCGTCGGATCGTGCACGTCGGCTTTCGACAGATTCACCGAGTCCATTCCGCTTCTCGCGCGCTGTAGGGCACTGTTCACCGCAGCAGGCGAGCAGTCCATGACAGTGGCTGTTTCGGCGGCGCTGAAATGCAGCACGTCCCGCAGGATCAGAGCAGATCGCTGAGATGGCGTCAGGTGTTGTAGTGCGGCGACGAATGCCAACCGGACCGTCTGGCGTTCGATGACGATCTCACTGGGATCGGTCGCCGTGAGGATGCGCGCATCGGGCATCGGCTCCACGAAGTGGTCGGCGGAAAGAGGAGTGCCCAAGGGGTCGCCGACCGTCGCGGCGGGACTCATGTCGATGGACAGTGCCCTGCGCTGGGAGGCGCGCAACATGTCCACGCACACGTTGTGGGCGATGCGGTGGGTCCACGTGGAGAGTCGAGCTCTGGTGGGCTCGAAGTTCTCGAAGTTGCGCCACGCTCGGATCAGGGTTTCTTGCACGGCGTCGTCGGTCTCGCCGGAGCCGCCGAGCATCCGATAGCAGTAGGCAGTGATCGGACCGCGAAGTAGCTCGAGTTCCGCGAATTCGGTCCGATCAGGCACAACGGAAGTCTAGGTCTCGGGGACTGCCGTCCGTCGACCACTCGGGCATACGGATTTCGCCAAAACATGCTTCTCGTACTAGAACGCGTGTCAGATTGAGCGGATGAAGATACGGGGACGGATTCTGGCAATGGCAGCGAGCGTCGCTGCTGCAACCGCTTTGTTCGGCTCGGGGGGAATTGCACACGCGGAGCTTCCGGTGTCGTTCAATTTTTTCGCCGGCATCCCGAACGAATTTGCTGATCCGGGCGGATCCCTCCCTGGATCCAACGACTTCTCCTGCAAGCCTTCGGCCGAGCATCCGAACCCGGTCATATTGGCCCACGGCACCGGTGGCTCACAGCAGACCAACTGGGGGACGTACGTTCCGTTGCTGAAGAACGAAGGCTATTGCGTCTTCGCACTGACCTTCGGTGCGCCGAAGGGCGCCCCGTGGCCGGTGACCGCGATCGGCGGTATGGGGCTCATGGAAGACAGTGCAGGTGAGTTTGCCACCTTCGTGGACGAGGTCCTGAACGCGACGGGTGCCGAGAAGATCGACGTCGTCGGGCACTCGCAGGGCACCATCATCCCCACCTACTACGCGAAATACCTTGGCGGAAAAGACAAAATCGACAATTACGTGTCGTTGTCGCCCGCCTGGAACGGATCGCAGGTCGGGGGGACAGGCACGATTCTTCCACTCGCACGTCAGCTCGGCATTGCTGCCGAGAACTTTCCCATATGTCACGCGTGCGCGGAGTTGGATCCGGCCGGCCCGTTCGTGACCAAGCTCCGCGACGGCGGCGTCTACCTCCCGGACGTTACCTACACCAACATCGCCACGCGCTACGACGAACTGATCGTCCCGTACACGTCCGGGCTCGAGGCGGGCGGACCCAACGTACACAACATCGAGGTGCAGGAAGGGTGTTCCGTCGACTACACGGAGCACGCCGGGATCGCCGGATCGCGTCGTGCGGCGTACTTCGTTCTCAACGCACTCGACCCGGGCAACCCGCGACCGGTGCCGTGCGACCGGGCGGCACCGTTCAGTGGAAGCGCATTCTGACCGGTGCGGCGGTCAGAGCGTCCGACGTAGGAAGGCTGTGACGTCACCGATGGCGGTGTGGGCGGCCGGCACGACACCGGGCAGGGACATGAAGCCGTGCACCGCATCCGGGTAGTTGATCAGGTCGGTGTGTACACCGACTGACCGCAGGGCCTCGTGGTAATTCTGGCCGTGATCGCGAATCGGGTCGTGCCCGGCCGTGAGAATCAGAGTCGGCGGCAGGCCCTCGTGTGAGACGGCGCGCAGAGGTGACGCACGCCAGTCCTCCGTGCCGTGATCCTCGGCAAGATAGGTGTTCACGAACGCGTGCATGAGGTCCGCGCTCAGTACCGGGGCGTTGGCGTTCTCAGTCTCCGAATGCCACTTCTGGTACATGTCGACTGCCGGGTAGATCAAGACCTGGCTCCGCAGTGCCGGGCCGGCGTAATCCCGAGCCTGCAGCGCGACAACAGCGGCAAGATTGCCTCCGGCGCTGTCACCCATGACGGATATGCGGCCGGTGTCGCCCCCGATTTCGTCTGCGTGGTCTCGGACCCACTGCAGCACGGCCCACGCGTCGTCGGTGGCGGCAGGGAAAGGATCTTCTGGTGCGAGTCGATAGGCGGGGGAGACGACAAGTGCGCCAACCTGTTCGGCGACCCGGGTGGAAAGCCACCGGCTCTGTTCGGGCGACCCGATGCACCAACCGCCGCCGTGGTAGTTGACGACGACAGGCAATGGTCCAACAGTCTCGCTCGGCCGGTGAATGCGGAGCCTGATCTGGTGGCCCTCGGCCTCGACTTCCATGTTCTCGATTTCGACGCCCTCGGCATCGGTGCCGGCCACGAACCTCGCCGGCCGGCTGGCCACCAACCTGGCACGACTCTTACGTAGGGCGATCATCTGATCGGCATCGGCCGGTGTTGTGGCGAAGCGACGCATCCCGGCACCGAACAGACGGGTTCGCAAGGGAAGTGGCATGGTGCTCACGGTATCTTCTCACTCTTTGTCGTGGAGGGGGCTTACGGTAGAGGCCTACCCGCTGACAGGCGCCTAGAGCGCGAGCATCGCCTTGGCGATCTCGTCGGTGGCCGAGTCGGGGATGGCGGTTGCGGCCTGCTCGAGCACGAGTAGGCGTGCGTCGGGGATCTCGCGTGCGAGTGCCTCGCCGTTGCCGACCGGAAAGAACGGATCGTGACGGCCGTGCACCACGAGTGTCGGCATCTCGAGTTCGGACAGGCGCTCTCGCCAGCGTGGCGTGCAGTCGATCTTGGAGAACACCATGCCCATCTGGTTGGCCATTTGGACCGCGGGCTCCGTGCCCGGCGTGCGGTCGAAGATGCGCTCGGCAGTGATGCGGGCGGCAACAGGGTCGTCACCGAGGATCTCAGCGCCTCCTGCGGCATAGGCCCCCACCGCATTGCGGTCCGACCAGTCGGGCATCGGGCGAGCGAACGACCGGTCCATGGTCGCAGCGTCGTGGTCGGGCAGGTCGTCGTCCACCGGGCCTGGTGCGACCGCGCGAGTTCCGACCAGCGTGAGCGCCGAGAACGACTGCGGGTGATCGAGGGCCGCAACCTGAGCGACCATCCCGCCGATCCCGATTCCTGCCAGGTGCACCGGCCCCTCGCCGAGACCCTGGGCGAGCGCGGCCGCATCGGCCGCGAGGTCACGCAGCGTGTACTCCGGCGAATCGGGGTCGACGGTGGTGGACGCACCCGAATCTCGCAGGTCGTGGCGCACCACGTGTCGCCCGCCGTGGGCGAGCCTTTCGCACAGGGCGTCCGGCCACGAGAGCATGGTCGGCCCGCCTACGAGTAGGACAAGGGGCGCATTTGCGTCGCCGAAATGTTCGGTCCCGAGCGTGACCCCGCTGGGTGTGCGGAACTGCGAGCCCGTCGAATCCATCGCCAACCTCCGGAACTGGTGCGTTACTGCGCCGTACGCTACGCACCGACCACCTGGACCGGTAGGGCGGCTGACAGATTGTCTACGAGGGGTGCCGTCAACGAGGAACTCTGCGACTGAACCGGCGTGAGGCCGGCGCTCGCGTCGGTTCACGGGCAATGGACATCAGTTCGCGGTCGTCGGTGATCTTCGTGCGTACTCGGTTGTGAGCAGCGCCGCGTCGCCGTTCCTCCTTGTCGATGGCGTGCCACCCCGCAGTATCGATGGCGGTGTTACGGCGTTCGTGTACCAACTGCTTCAGCGCAGAGGAGTCTGCGAGGGGTTCGTTCAGACGGCCGGTGTTGAAGTCGTCGACCAGATGAGCGACGGTCTCCTGCGCACAGGATTTGTTCGTGCCGATGAACCCGCTCGGACCCCGCTTGATCCAGCCGGTGACGTAGGTCCCCGGGGACACCACCCCTCCAGGCTCGTCCAAGCCGCGTCCATCCTTGTTGGGAATGACCCCGGCCGACTCGTCGAAGGGAACGCCGGCGATCGGCGTTCCGCGGTAGCCGATCGAGGTGAGCACAAGCCCGGCGTCCATTGTTTCGGTCCGCTCGGTGGAGGCGAGTCGCACCGATCCGTCATTGTTCTCGACGAATTCGTTCCGGATGAACTCGATGCCAGTGACGCTGTCGGTGCCGTGGACAGCCTTCGGCGAGAGTAGATAGCGGAACACTATCCGCCTTCTCCCCGTACCAAAGGGTCGCTCTCTCACCTGTTGCAGCTGGCGGAGCTTCTGCCTCACTGAGTGCGTCAGTTCATCGCGCTCGAGCAGAGTTTGCGTATGCGAATCGAGTTCAGCCTCGACCGAATCGATCTCCACGTCGACGTCCGATTCGAGCAAACCTGCAAACTCGGGCACCGTGAATGCGGATTGTGCAAATCCGCGACGAGCGACGATAACGACTTCTTCGATTCGACTCGTGCGCAAAGCATCCAGTGCGGTGGTCGAAATGTCGGTCTTTGCCAGCTCGTTCGGATCTGCGGTGAGTATGCGCGCGACATCGAGCGCCACGTTGCCGTTGCCTACGATGACTGCCCTACGGTGCGAAAGGTCGAAGGTGTCCTCGGCATGGTCGGGATGCCCGTTGTACCAAGCGACGAAGTTGGTCGCCGACGTGCTTCCAGAGATTTCGGCCCCCTCGATACCGAGAGAGCGGTCTCGGGATGCGCCGACGGCGTAGATGACCGCGTGGTGGCGAGCGAGCAGCTCTTCATGTGAAACATGTGTGCCTACTTCGACATCGAGGTAGTACTCGAAACCCGGTTGAGCCGCGATGGCGTCGTAGAGACGCCCGACCTGCTTGGTCTTCTGGTGGTCCGGGGCCACTCCGGCGCGAACCAGTCCGTGTGGCACCGGCAGACGGTCGAAGACGTTGACTCGCACGTTCGGCTGCGTGAGCAACTCGTCGGCCGCGTACATCGCGGCCGGGCCGGCGCCGACAATCGCCACCCGCAGTTCGCCGCGGTCCTGGCGGAGCCGAGGCGCGTCGATGACGGGCGCAAGCGACGGCCACTCCCGGCCACTCTTGTAGAAGTCCGAGTTGATCTGGAGGAACGGTTGCTGGGCCTCCGTGAGTTTGGTGTGCGGAACGATCGCGTCGACCGGACATGCGGAAACGCAGGCACCGCAGTCGACGCACGATGCGGGGTCGATGTGAAGCATTTCGGCGGTCGCGAAGTCGGGTTCGTCCGGTGATGGATGGATGCAGTTGACCGGGCATGCGTAGACGCAAGACGCGTCACTGCAACAGGATTGGGTTACGACGTGGGGCATCGGTGACCTGCGCGATCAGGCTGCGCTACGGACGGGTTCGCTGCGGTAGCGCGACGACTTTCCGTCGATCTTGCACGCCTTCCAGACAGCGCGTGACATGGGGTTGGACAACCCCGCTTCGTCAGCCAGCATTCGCACGTCACCGAAGTAGTTGCGGAGCGTGCGTCGCGATCCAGGTGAGCCCCAGAACAGGTCCTTGCGAACCGATTTCGGGATGTCGAACCGGCGCCAGAACGATCGTGGCGGTATGACGATGACATCGCAGAGGACGCGCATCGTGATGGGCATTGCAAGAGAGAGCAGGAACCGGCCCGGCCGGGACATCTTCGGCACTCGACGTTGCAAGAACTCGTGTGCGAAGGAGATGTGACGCGCCTCTTCCGCGACATGGATCATCATCACGTTCTTCATGATGGGGTGCAGATCGTCGCCACTACGCAAGAAGGACTTCTGGATGTGGTCGATAGGTTCTTCACCTGCGAGGACCCCGACGAAGAACAGTTCCGGTAGAGGCCCGGCAGCAAGCGGGACGAAAGGTGCCAGTGCTCGCATCACCCGTCCCATCCCGGGGGCGTCGGCGCCGATTCGGTTGACCATCTCCTGAAACATCAGGGTGTGGTTGCACTCCTCGATGCACTCGTGGGTGCAGTACCGGTACTCGGCCGAATTGTTCGGCAGAGAGAAGACGTACTGCATCATGCCGCGGATGAGGATGTTCTCGAACTGGAGGCCGACTTTCGCCACGTTGGCCTGTCGCCACATGCCGATTTCGATTTGCTTCTCGGTGGGGAGGCCCTGGTACCAGGGGTGTGCGCCGAGCGGATCGTTTTCGGGACTCAGGATCCACCGCGAATCGTCTGGGGTCACGGCGAACTCCGGTGAATCCCAATCGATGTCGATGTAGGGATCGAAGTGCTTGTGTACCGACGCCTCGGCGAGCCCCAGGAGTTTCGAATCGTAGGCGTCCTCGGAAGCTTGGCGGTCCTGACTGATGGACAGAGTCATCAGAGTCTCCAGTTCGTATGGTTTCGTACCCGGGCCTCTGGGGTGGTGCGTCTCGTGCGGGCCGTCCAGGTTACGGGTGCGTTCGCCAGTTAATATAACTCGAGGTTACATATACATGCAAGGGTTCGCCCCGGGCTGGTACGGCCGTGCGTTCTACCCGAACGAACGGTTTTGGTTTCAGCTTCTTCGGGTACAGAACAGGACCCCTTGGTACTCGACGGCAGGAAGGAGCTCCTGATGACACGGTCACCGATTCGGTTCGCGGCAATGACTGTGGGCATCCTGTTCCTGGTGGTGGGAATCCTCGGCTTCATCCCCGGCGTCACCACCGACTACGACATGCTCACGTTCGCTGGGCATCATTCCGAAGCGAAACTCCTCGGAATCTTCAACGTCTCGGCCCTCCACAACATCGTCCACATGCTCTTCGGTGTTGCCGGGATCGCAATGGCGCGCATGGCCATCAGCGCACGACTGTTTCTGATCGGTGGGGGCATCGTCTACCTGGTGCTGTGGATCTACGGGCTGATCATCGATGAATCCGGCGGCGCAAACTTCATTCCCGTCAATACGGCAGACAACTGGCTGCACTTCGTCCTCGGGGCCGGGATGGTCGCTCTCGGTTTCGTGCTTGCGCGGCGCAACATCACGGAATCGGCCGATCCCGACCTCGTCCCCTAGCCGAGAGGAAACCCAATGCCTACCGACTACGACGCACCACGCAGCAACGACGCCTACGTGCCGCCCGAGGAATCCGTCGAAGAATTGAAGGCCCGTGGGAGTGAAGCGCAATCCCCAGTTGCCGACGTCGAAGACGTGGATACCGCCGAGTCCTTCGAACTGCCCGGCGCCGACCTATCCGGTGAGGAGCTCGCGGTACGCGTGGTTCCGCAGAAGTCGGACGAGTTCACCTGTAGCGGATGCTTTCTCGTCCATCACCGCAGTCACCTTGCCGACCCGGAGAATTTGCTGTGTCGCGATTGTGCCGACTGAATCTGTGCAATGACGCCATCGACAACTGCTCGGGCCGGCCAGCTGTTTGACATCGGTCGATGCGGTTACTTCTAAGGGACCACAGCCTTCGACATGGGGATGAAGAATGGAAATCGGCTACAAATTGGCTTCCGAAGCCTTCGGGCCCAACGAGCTGATCCGTCAGGCCGCGGCCGCAGAAGCGGCCGGGTTCGATTTCGTGGAGATCAGCGACCACTACCACCCGTGGCTGGACAATCAGGGGCATTCTCCGTTCGCCTGGACCGTGCTCGGCGCCATCGCAGCCCGCACGGAGCGAATCGAACTTGCCGCCGGCGTTACGTGCCCGACTGTCCGGTATCACCCCGCGATCATCGCTCAAGCCGCAGCCACACTTGCACTGGTCTCGGACGGGCGGTTCACGCTCGGGCTCGGCTCCGGTGAGCGGCTCAACGAACACGTTGTCGGATCAGGATTTCCCGATGACGTCCCAGAACGTCATCAGCGGCTCCGTGAGGCGTTGGAGATCATCACGCTGCTCTGGCAGGGCGGATACCGTTCGTATCAAGGTCGATACCTGTGCGTGTCGGATGCTCGTGTGTTCGATCTTCCCGAGAATCTGCCGTTGATCGCCGTCGCCGCCGGCGGTGCCCGCTCGGCGCGCATCGCCGCGGAACTGGGTGGCGGCTTGTTCGCCACCGAAGCCAAGTCCAAGATTGTGCAGCGCTATCACGCTGCCGGAGGATCGGGCCCACGTTACGCCGAAGTACCCATGGCTTGGGCGCCCGACGAGCACAGCGCTGCTCGAGCGGCACTGGACACTTCTCGGTGGGCGATTACCGGCTGGAAAGTGATGAGCGAGCTACCCAATCCGATCAATTTCGAGGCCGCGACGACCACGGTCCGAGAAGAGGACATTCTCGACAAGTTCGCGTGCGGGAACGACCCGAGACGTTTCGTCGAGGTGGCCCAACAGTTCGTCGACGCCGGATTCGACCATCTGGTGATGCAGAACGCCGGCCCTGATCCGGACGGCTTCATCGACTTCTACCAGCGCGAACTCGATCAGCGGATGCGCAAGCTCTCGCCCACCCAAGTTGCGCGCGACGGCTGACTGGCGCAGGCGGACCTCTGTTTACGCGTCTTCGTGCTGGGTAGACGAAGAATCGCAGTCAGTCGGGGTGACGAACGGAACGGAGTGTGTGATGCGTGCAGCAGTGTTGAAGGATTTCGGTGGTCCGGATCTGTTGGCCGTCGAAGAAATCGAAACGCCGCTGCCGGGTGCGGGAGAGGTCCTCGTGCGTGTTCGAGCTTCGAGCGCAAATCCGGTGGATGCCCTCGTGCGTGAGGGGGCTCTCAACCCGAGCTTGTGTCTGCCTGCGGTGATCGGCAGTGACGTCGCCGGCGTCGTGGAACAAGTGGGTGACGGCGTCACCGGTGTGTCGGTCGGTGACGAGGTGTACTACACCTCGGAGTTGGCCGACGGCGGCGGTGCTTATGCGCAATACCATGTTGCCGCAGCGCCTATTGTCGCGCCGAAGCCTCAGTCGCTGTCGCACACCGAGGCGGCCGCGATCCCGCTTGCCGGTGGGACGGCTTGGGAGGCGATCGTCCGTCGGCTGGCTGTGCGGCCCGGCCAGACCGTACTGGTGCACGGCGGATCCGGCGGGGTCGGATCGTTCGCCGTTCAGTTCGCGAAGGCTGCGGGAGCCCGCGTACTGGCCACCGCCGGCCCGGATAACCAGCAGTTGCTGCGCGAACTCGGCGCAGTTCCGATCGACTACAAGAACGACGACTTCGTCGAGATCGCGCGCGAGTCCACCGGCGGCAACGGTGTCGATGCCGTTCTCGACACCGTTGGCGGAACCAATGTGGCCCGCAGCCTCGGTGCCGCTCGAGATGGCGGCAGCGTCGCGACCATCCTGGCGCCCGAGGGGCAACTCGACGATCTATACCAGCGCAACCAGACTCTGCACGGAATCTTCCTCACCCGCGAGGCCGAACGGCTGAACGAAATGACTCCGCTGTTCGAGCGTGGACAGGTGCGCCCACTCGTATCGCAGACCTTCGATCTCGACCACATCGATGATGCACACCGGCAGCTCGACAACGGCCACAACGGCGGCAAGCTCGTCATCGAGATCGACTGAAGTCAGCCGCCGAGGCTGCTCACGGTGGTCGTGAGTTGCGCCATGCCGAACGAGTGCCAAGATGCGGCACTGTCATCGCCCACGACCGTTGGCTCGGCTCGGAGGAACGCGACGGCCCTCACTGGCCCCGTGGCACCGGCGAATTCGTGAACCAGATGATCTCCTCGCGCATCCCGGCGCTGCGCCAGCCATCGGGTGTTCGCACGAGGCTGTGGTGGTAGTAGCCGCCGCAGACGCTGAGTTCGTCGAACCCGGGAATTTGCATGGGGTTGTAGAACTGCGCGCGCATCGTGGCCGTGTCGTCTTGGAAGTCGGTGTCCACGTTCATCACGTAGTGCATCGTCATCGAAAGCAACTGCAATGAGTTGTCGAGCCACTCGACCACTTCGTCGACGGTCCCCGAGATCCCGAACGGCGACGACCGATAGTCGATGACGGCATCGTCGGTGAAGATGGAACGATAGCGCGTCCAGTCCCGGTCGTCGACGGCGCTTGCGTATGTTGTCAGGAGCTGCCGTATTTCCAGGATATCTTCGGGGCGCTGCGTATCCATCGCTGAATCTCCTCGCGGTAGGTCGTTCCGGTTGGGGTCAGCGTGCCATCGGCATCGTGATGCGTGTGCTCATTGCGGAACTTCGGCCATCAGGGGATGCCGCGTTGTCGGGATTCGTCGATCTCGGCCATGTGGAGTTCGGCCCATTCGCGGAGTGCGGCGATCGGTGCGGTCAGGGACAGTCCGAGGTCGCTGAGGCGGTAGTGCACGCGGGGCGGGGACGTTGCTTCCACTCGGCGCTCGACGAGGGAGTCCAGTTCGAGGCTGCGTAGGGTCTGAGTCAGCATCTTCTTGGAGACTCCGGGCATGCGCCGTTGCAACTCGGCGAACCGGATCTCGCCAGGATGTTCGTCGCCGAGAACCTTGATCGCCATCGACGTCCATTTGCCGCCGATCCGATCCAAGAGTTGCCGCGTCGGACAGGCGGGGTCGAAAAGGTCGCCGCGACGCCCGTCCGGAGTGATGGTTACCTCGAGGTCCCCTGGTGTCGACAAAGTGCCGTCTTCCCTACCCATCTGTCCACTCCTATCGTTACCTGGTAACCAACCGTAACCACTAGGAGGTCGAGTGTCGATGCCTGCGATCACGGAGACGAGCGTTGTCACCAACGGAACGCGACTGAACGTCGCGGTTGTCGGTTCCGGGCCGCCGGTCCTCTTGATGCATGGCTTCCCGCACACCTGGCGGGTCTGGTCCGATGTGATTCCCCGACTGTCCCAGCACTATCGGGTCATTGCACCGGACCTTCGTGGACTGGGAAACAGTGATCGGGACGCCTCCGGGTACGACGCACGAAACCTGTCCAAGGACATGATCGGCTTGCTCGATGCACTCGACACAGAATCGGCTGCTGTTGTGGCTCTTGACGCCGGAGTCCCGGCGGCCTTTCTCGTCGGCCTCGAACATGCCGACCGAGTCTCTCGTCTGGTGCTCATAGAAGCGACTATCGGGCTCCTACCGGGAGCCGAGAACTTCTTCGCCACCGGTCCGCCGTGGTGGTTCGGCTTCCATGCGGTTCCCGGGCTGGCCGAGTCGGTGCTCGAAGGCCACGAAGCCGAGTACCTCGACTTCTTCCTCGCGGCCGGCGCCGCGAGTGGGAACGGAATCCCGTCCGAGGTTCGGGATGCGTTCGTCGAGGCATACAGTGCGCCGGACTCATTGCGCTGTGCATTCGAGTACTACCGGGCCATGCCGCAAAGTGCGGCGCAGATTTTCGAATCGACTTCGACCCTGCGACTGAGGGTTCCGACCCTGGCAATCGGTGGACAAGTGGTGGGCGACGCGACTGCCGACCAGCTCGGTCCAGTCGCCGATCACCTCACGAGCAGAGTGATACCCGACAGCGGGCACATCATTCCGCTCGACAAGCCCCGTGAACTGCTGGGGCTTCTCATCCCGTTCCTCGAAGGATCGCCGATCGAGTGATCTGCTGCGACCTTCCGTCGAGACCTCTGCGTGAGTAGCGTCGACAGATCCGTTTCCGTGGGATTCGCTGTTTCACTGGAAGACAGATCAGCTGATCTCATCTGGACCATACGATCGTGTGACGCCGCTAGTGCGGCGGCGCTTACCGTAGTTCGTCGACGTGCGCCTAATGCGCATGCCGCCCGTCGGCACGGCCCAGTGCCGCCGCGGGTGCCGTGAATGCCGGGTCGAAGAAGAGGAAGCTGAGCAGGTCTCCTCGATCGACGTCTTCCGCCCCGATCAACCGGGCCAGCATGCTCAGTTGGGGGTTCCGCAGCCGCCGCAGCCCGCGATATCGATCGAGGAACGCCTCGTGCGCCAGGACGGCGAGTGTGTCCGACTCCTCGAGCGGCGGGCCGGCGAACTCGACGTCGATGTGCCGAAACCGGGCGCTTTCGGGACCGTTGCGTGCCTGCGCATTCCGGGACTCGAGGCGATGTAGATCTTCGACCATTCGGTCGGCGAGCATGGCCCGCAGAATGACGCTTGCGGCATCGAACAGATCCGGCTCTCCTGTCCCGGCGCGTTGCTCGGACGGCAATCCCGTCGGCCAATACGGCGGTCTTGTGGCGACCACGCCCAGCTTGTCGACACCCATCTGGACTGCAGGTTTGAGCGGCATGTTCAGTCGCAGGCCGCCATCGACATACCAGCCCGCCCACGCCTGCGGGCTGTCGATCCGTATCGGCCGGAACAGTCCTGGGACGGCCGCGGATGCGAACACGTGTTCGGGGCGTAGTTCGGTCTCCACGTAACTGATGTTGCGGTTCGCGTCGTACGGCGGCAGTTCCACCGAGGAGTGTTTGTCGACGAACACGACTGTGCCCCCGGTGGCGACGGAGGTGGCGGCGACAGCCACAGCTGCGATGAGCCCGCTCTCGACGTTCTCGTGCACCTGCTCGAACGAGACCATGTCGGTGATCGTCTCGGACATGCGGGTGGTGTCGAGCAGGCTCGGTATTCGCACGCTCAATCCGGCTAGTTGCCCCAAGTATCTCAGGCTGCCGTGGATGCTGCTGCTGCTGACGACACCGAATACGTCATCGAGTCGGATCGAATCCCACAGTGTCACCACGTGTTCGGCAGCATGGTCGAAACCGAGCTGGGCGTTCGCGGCAAGGCCGATCACGTTCAGTGCACCGGCGCTGGTGCCGACCAATACTGTCGGCGGACGACCGAGGCGGGGTAGCAACGACGTGACGGCTCCGGCCTCGTAAGCGCCGCGAGCACCACCACCTGCGACCACAAGTCCCACACGCTCGGCCATCGCCCGACGATACGCCTTCGGGCTGCCTATCGGTGGGTCAGTTCGGACAGGATCTGAGCAACGTATTCGGTGCTCATCGGGTCCGCGGCGAGATGTTCCGCGCCGGGACGCAATCCAGCGACCATGATCGCCATGGTCCTGCGCCATCCGGTATCGGTCACCCCACGTGTCGTCGAAATGACGCCACGGACGGACCAGAAGACGAGATCGAGGTCGGCCTCTGCCGCATCGTCGCGGATGCGGTCGTGCATCTTGGCGCGTGCCAGGAGTTCGAACAGGATGCGCCGATACTCGTCCCGCAGCACTGCGGTCTCGTCGTCGTGCCACATGCGCGAAAGGCAGCCACGGTTCGACGCGAGGATGGCGCCGGTCGCATAGAGCACCGTTTCCAGGCCCTCGCCGCCGGCCACCTCGAGCCCCTCCTCGGCTGCGGCTACGAAGTCTTCCAGTACCTGGCGGACGAGCTCGCTGACCAGCGCATCTTTGGTGGGGAACCGTCGGTAGAGGGTTCCGATGCCGACACCGGCGGTATGCGCGATCTCGTCGACGCCGACGTCGAGGCCACGTTCGGTGAACAGGGTCGCTGCCGCGTCGAGAAGCCTCTGCCGGTTTTCTGCGGCGTCGCGTCGCAGCGTCTTGCTCGTGTTCACGTCCGTCATTGTTCCGACTCGTCGCCGACCAGAGTTCCGCCGGCCACCAGCGCGAGTTCGGGGTGTCGCAGTTCGGCCGATTCTTCGAGATGTGTGGTGTCGTCACGCTTCAGTGCCGGGATGAACAAGGCTGCGACGGCGCCGAGACCGACTGCGGCGCCCAGCATCATGAACCCGTTGGTGTAGCCGGATTCCTGCGGCATACCCGTAGAGGACGCGCCCGCGGTGACGACGCTGGCCATGATGGCGGCACCCAACGCGCCGCCGATCGTGCGGATGTTCGCGTTCATGCCGCTCGCGACGCCGGTCTGCTCAGCGGGTACGGCCGCCACCACCACGTTCGACATCGCGGAGAACGCCAGACCGAAGCCGATTCCGACCAACGAGGTTGCAACGTAGATATCCAGCTTCGTGTCATGCAGAAAAGCCACCACGAAGTATCCGGCGGCGCCGACCACCGACCCGGCGATCAACAGGTTTCGCGATCCGAACCGCTCGGCGAGGCGACCGGAGACGAGTCCGAGCACGAACATCCCCACGCTCACGGGAAGCAGCATCAGTCCGGATTCGGTGACCGAAGCGCCGAACCCGTAGCCGGCAGCGGAGGGTGATTGCAGGAACTGCGGAATGAAGCCGAACGCGGCGTACATGCCGACACCCATCAACAGTGCCAGCAGGTTGGCTGCCCAGACGCTCCGAATCCGCATCATCTTCATGTCGATCAACGGGTTGCTCGAACGCGATTCTGCGACAACCCACATCACCACGATGACTACGGCGGCCACTATCAGTCCGATGACGGCAGGCGAACCCCATCCCCACGTGGGTGCCTGGCTGACTCCGAGGAGCAGCGCCACGAGCCATCCGGAGAACAGTAGACCGGTCAGCCAGTTGATCTTGCCCGGGGTGCGAACCCGCGACTCGGGCACGAAGATCTGCGCGGCGACGCCCGCCAGGACGACCATGATCATGGGAATCCAGAACAACCAGTGAAAGCCGAGGACGCTGACGATGGGGCCCGCGAGAACGACGCCGAGGCCGGCTCCGACGGCGGTCAGTGCGGCGATGGTGCCCACGGCGCCCGTCACCTTGTCCTCGGGAAACTCGTCGCGGATGATGCCGAAGGCCAATGGCAGGACACCGCCGCCGATGCCCTGAATCACACGGGCCGCGATCATCACCCCGAGTGACGTGGCGACGGCTGCCAAGAGCGAGCCCACCGCCAGAGCGGCGAGCGCGATGACGAACACGCGCTTCTTGCCGTACATGTCACCGAGGCGTCCGATGATCGGGGTGAAGATCGATGCCGAGAGCAAGTAGGCGGTCAGCACCCAGGTGACGTTTGTCTGTGTCGTGCCCAAACCCTCTTCCAGGGTGGGCAGGACCGGCATGACCAACGACTGCAACAGGGCAAAGGCCCCGACACCGACAGTGAGGACCGAGAAGGTCAATTGATGATGCGTCCGCCGTGCAGCGGTGTTCATAAAATCTCCAATAAATGAATAAGCGGAGCGATCGCTCCGCATGGAGAAACGTATCACCGGAGTTGGTGGTCCCGCTCGTCGAGAGACAGGGATCACCCCTGCGAGCGGCGAGCGAGTCCAGGGACTCCTCAACCGCTCACAGGGGGCCGATGCCGTCGATGAAACGCCGTACTCCGGATTTCAGGAGGGTGTCCGGGTCGTACGGGTAGCCGGCTTCCATGATCCGATTCAGATTGGGGAACTTGTCGCGTGGAGCGAGACGCCTCAGTTCCACAGTTCTCGTGTCCATCCACTCGTCGCTGGTGAGTCCGGTCGCAGCGCGGTCGGCGAGTTCCGGCTCCAGGGTCGCGCCGATGCCGCGGATGAAGTTGAGCAGGCACAGGTAGTCGGTGAAGGCCTGCTGTGGATCGATGCCGGCGGCATGCAGGTTTCCGAGAATGAACTCGGACAGGGGCATCGCGTTCGGTATCTCAGCGGGCCTCGTCAAGGACAGTGCAGTCGCGAACCAGGGATGCTCCACCATCACGCGCCACATCGCGTGGGCTCCCGCTTCCAGGTCGATGCGCCAGTCGCCTGATGAGCGCGGCAGAGCGATCTCTCCCATCACTCGGTCGAGCATCGCGATCTCGAGGTCGTCGCGGCTGGGGACGTAGCGGTACACCGCCATCGTCGGAATGCTCAGAGCCGCTGCGAGTCTGCGCATCGATACCGCTGACAACGACTCTGCGTCGGCGATTGCGATCGCAACCGTCACCACGCCGTCCGCGGTCAGTACGGCGGGATCCGCGCCGTCGGGTGCCAGTACGACACTCCCGCTACCGGGCTTCGACTCGATCAATTTCGCGTCCTGTAACAGTGCGAGTACCCGGCTCGCGGTGGCCATGGCGACGTTGTGGTCGCGCATGATCGCCCGCGTCGACGGCACGGCGTCGCCCGGGCGCAACTGCCCCTCGGCGATGCGGAGACGCAGCACCTCGGCGATCTGCTCTGCACGAGACATCGGAATCTCCTTCGCCCGGGTGCACCAGAGCACTTTTAACAAAAATGCATGTGAACACCGTATCGCAGAGCGATTTGTACGGCGTACTTTCGCCCTATGAAACCTTTGAAGATTCTCATCAGCGGCGCCTCGATCGCCGGACCTGCGGCCGCTGTGCTCCTCGCCCGCCAGGGGCACGCGGTGACCGTCGTCGAGCGGGCGCCGTCGCTTCGGCCCGGCGGACAGACCGTCGACCTCCGCGGCGCGGGACGCACCGTTGTCGAACGGCTCGGTCTCGCCGCGAGCATCGACGCGCGCCTTCTCGATCAGCGCGGAATCGCGACGGTCGACGCGAACGGCAAACGCCGTAGCGGGCTTCCGGTGGAAGCGTTCGACGGGAACGGCATCGTCTCGACTCACGAGATCTTGCGTGGCGATCTCGCCGAGATCCTGGTTGGAGCAATTCCGGACTCCGTCGAGTTCATCTGGAACGACACCGTAGTTGCGATCGACGACTCCGACGACGGCGCCGTCGTCTCCTTCGAGACCTCTGCCGACCGCCGCTTCGACCTCGTGATCGGCGCCGACGGGCTCAGCTCGGCGGTGCGTCGTGCCGCGTTCGGGCCCGACGACCGGCACCTGCATCCGATCGGGCTGCGGTATGCGTGGTTCACCGCAACCATCGACGACGACCTCGACGGCTGGTATCTGATGCACACAGCGCCGGGTGGGCGCGTGGTCTCGGCGCGGCCGTCGCGCACCGACGGGACTGTGAAGGCATCGTTGGCCGTCCGGGGGAGTGATCCGGTGCCACTCCGTGACAAGGAAAGTCAGTGGCAGATGCTCGCCGACGCCTTCGGTGGAGTCGGCTGGGTGGCACCACAACTACTGTCGCAGATGCGCGACGCCGACGACTGGGCGTACGCGGATCTCGCGCAGGTGAAGATGGACCGCTTCACGAAGGGCCGGGTGGCGCTGTTGGGGGACGCGGGCTACTGCCCGACCCCACTGACAGGGCTGGGCACCACGCTTGCTCTCGTCGGTGCGTACGTGCTGGCGGGCGAGTTGGGGAGGTCGTCGGGTGACATCGATCCCGCACTTGCCGAGTACGAGCGCATCATGAAGCCGTTCATCACGCACACACAGCAGTTGCCGCCCGGGGGTGCGGCCGGCTACGCGCCCACGAGTCGAGCAGCGATAGCGCTGAGTCGGTTCTCGTACTGGTCGATGAACCGTTGGCCCGTCCGGAATCTCATGGCGGCACAGTTCGCGAAGGCGGACGGTATCGACCTACCCGACTACGAGGACGAAATGCACTTCAGTTCCTGACTCGTTTCTCGCGGTCACCTGCGGTGTTGTTCTGCATTTGCCAGACTCGGGGAATGACGGACCCATCGAAACCAGGCCGATTGCATGGACGTGTGGCCGTTGTCGCCGGCGCGACTCGCGGGGCTGGTCGCGGTATCGCCGCGGGCTTGGCCGAGGAGGGTGCGACGGTGGTGTGCACGGGGCGCAGTAGTCGCGACGGCGATCCTTCCATCACCTCCGACTACGCGCGCGGCGAGTGCATCGAGGAAACCGCCGAGTTGGTGAACGGCCTCGGCGGAACGGGTATCGCGATCCAGGTCGATCACCTGGACTCGGACCAGGTCCGGCGCCTTGCGGAGCAGATCGACGCCGACTTCGGCAGTATCGATGTTCTGGTGAACGACATCTGGGGTGCAGAAGTACTCAAAGGGCCGCCGTCCACGTGGAACACGCCGATCTGGCAGCACGACCTGGATACTGGTTTGCGCATCCTTCGGTCAGCGATCGACACGCACCTCATCACTTCCCACCACTTGTTGCCGCTGCTCATTCGACGTCCGGGTGGGCTACTGGCCGAAATCACGGATGGAACTGCGGAATTCAATGCCGAGAACTATCGGATCTCCGTGTACTACGACCTCGCCAAGGTTGCGGTCAATCGGCTGGCCTTCTCGCAAGGACACGAACTCGCACCGCACGGGTCGACGGCTGTCGCGGTGACGCCCGGATGGTTGCGGTCGGAGATGATGCTGGACAACTTCGGTGTCACAGAATCCAATTGGCGTGATGCGCTGGATGGCTCCGTCGAGGGATTCCCGGCCGCACCGGAGGGATTCGCCGGGTCCGAGTCGCCTCGGTACGTCGGCCGTGGCATCGCTGCGCTGGCAGTGGATCAGAATCGAGACCGTTGGAATCAACAATCGGTCAGTTCGGCCGATCTGGCGCGAGAATACGACCTCACCGACGTCGACGGCACGCGACCCGACTGTTGGGCGTAGTCGCGTGCCGACGGATGATCGCTTCTATCCCCAATGCGCTTCGTCGGGTATGCCCGTGTCGAAGATGTCGTAGAACCACTGACCGGGCATCAGCTGGTTCATGTTGTGCCAGTTGTTCCACGGGTCCTGCTGGTAGTAGCGCTCGATCCCGGTCCCGTCGTCGTAGCAAGCGATGTTCGAGGTGCCGAACGGGCTCCAGTAGGTCTTCTTGTCGTCCCTGGGAAACTCGACCGGTGTTCTGAACTGGTGGCTGCACGGCGTGATCACCGGGTCGTACACGGTCGGCTGCGCTGCGGCGGACGGCGCGAACCCGAGAAGGCCTCCGGACAGTGCTGCCGCTGTGCCGGTTGCAGCGAGTGCGCGGCGGACGGTGATACGCATATATGGCTCCCTTCGGCTGAAACTGATTCGACGGTTACGTCGATAGTCGCCGCGCGATCGTTACCCGGTTTGCCCCGCGGGCCGGCAATTCAGTCGGGAAACGCCCGGGACGAGAGAAGGCATCACATTCGTTGTTTCACACGGACTGCGACCGTTCGTGAATTGGAGGCACGAAGCAGTGAGCCCTGGTAAAAGGGGCTTTTCATGCTCGAGCAGCTGCGAAAATGCGGCGTGGGACGAATGTCGATGATGTCCGAATCGTGGGATCGAGTCGGCGGCGGGTCGAACGACCCGCCGGTATTGTGCGCCTACGTGCAGAAACGTAGACGTCAGGATCGGGGACCGAACAGATGTGGGTAGCTGCCGCCGTTGTCTTGATTATCGCCGCATCCGTGGCGATGTGGAAACGCAAATACGCCATGACGATTCCTTTGTTCATGGTGGCGGCCCTTGCGACAGCCGTCGCGACGGCCATGAGTTCACCCGGTGTGCCATCGGCGATCGTGGGGATCACGATTGTCGCGATTCTGTTGAGCCTCGGAATCGTTGGGGCGAAGAGGCATGACAAGGCCCCTGAAATGGTGAGCAGTCGCTGACTTCAGGCGTCCGGACGGGACAGGCCGGTGAGAACGCCGAGAACTGCTGCCCTTCGTACTTCGTCAGGGTGGTCGTAGGTAACACTCTGTCCGGCAGCGCCAACGTGGGCGGCGATCACTGCATGAGTGAAGGTTTCTTCTGCGATGGTCACAACGCGGCCGGCCTGAGCTACCGCCTCCAACAGTGGTGGCTGCAAAAGGGATCGGAGCTGGTCGGCGTGCTGCCGAAGTAGTTCGGCGACGTCGGGCCGGTGGTAGGCCTGGCTGACGAAGACGGCCCGGATCGCGAACCATGCCGCATCGACCGGCAGCGCAGCGAGGACCTCTTCTACGCTTTCTTCCAGAGTTCCCCCTGGTGCCCCACCGTTCACTCTGGCCAACGCCTCTTGCATGCGCTCGGCGATCTGAATGCTGTGCTCTTCGTAGAGTGCGAAGAACAATTCGTCGACGGTACTGAAGTTCGAATAGAAGGCACCGCGTGTGAATCCGGCCCGGGCGCAAATGGCTTCGACGCTGACGTTGG
Organism: Rhodococcus huquni; assembly: GCF_055231055.1. Taxonomy (NCBI): domain Bacteria; kingdom Bacillati; phylum Actinomycetota; class Actinomycetes; order Mycobacteriales; family Nocardiaceae; genus Rhodococcus; species Rhodococcus huquni. Next base: position 48,306 of record NZ_JBUYWE010000010.1, on the reverse strand, counting down.
TCGACCGATTCTCTTCGAATGCCGCAGCCGCCGCCGCGACGAGTTGCGCACGTGTTGCGGTCCGGCGGCGGGTGGGGCGACTCGATGGCCCCGGTTCGACAGTCATTCGTTACTCCGTGTGGGAGGCACCGGCGTTGGCGAGGTAGTCGTAGACGGGCTCCACCGGTGCAAGGGTGAGATCAGTGATCACATGGCTGGCAGAGACTACTTCGAGCACCGGGAGATCTGCCATGGGGGCCATGACATGCTCGAACAGTTGCAACCGAGCCGGGCCGGTCCACGCTTCTTTCACGGTGATGTCCGTAATTTGGGTTCGGACGAGATGTGAACGAATGATCCCTTGGCTGAAGACATCCGGGACGATCTTGACCATGAACGTCGGGGCAGCGATCTGTGCCTTCGCCTCGTCGAGATCCATCGCCTGCCACTTGTAGGGCATCGTCGCAGTCGCCACGCGTTCCGAACCGCGGTCGAGGGTGCCGACGAGCGCGCTCGTATCGACAGTCAATCGCGGCGTTCCGGCAACCTTGGGAAATGCGCTGATCTCACGGCCGGCCACGGTCGCGGCGAAGTTGTCGAGGTACATCGAGGGCAGGTACTCGCCGTGCTCGCCCTCGAACTCGACAGCGACGGCCTGTCCGGACTCGGTGTACGGACCGTACCCGTCCACCTCGCCCATCTTCATCACCTCGAACCGGACCAGCGGGTCGGTGATGGTCAGGGGTTTCGGGACGAGGGCGCGAAGCGCATCCGGATCGGTGCGGTAGACGACGTTGAAGTACTCCCGGTCGGTGAACCGGGTAGCGCGCAGGGGGTACACCGGCACATCGAGGGGTGTCAGTCCCTGACGAAGCACATCGGACTCTTCCATTCGGATTCCCTCCACTCGGTATCGGCAATTACGATACAATATGTATTGAATACAGTATGTATCGAACCAAGGTGAGGGTGCAACCCTGCACCGGACGACCGAAGGGATCTGCTCATGTCATTCACGCTTCCTCGGAATGTTCAGGACCGACCGGTCGCAGTGATCGGCGGCGGAACCCTCGGGCGTCGGATTGCCCTGATGTTCGCCACCCGTGGCGGCACCGTGCGTCTCTTCGACCTCGATGCCGATGTGCGAAAAGAAGCCGTGGATTACGTGGAGAAGACGCTCGACGACGTGGTCGCCGAGCGGGACGGCGCAAAGAAGGGCACGGTCGAACCGGCGGACACGACAGAGTCAGCCGTCGCCGATGCATGGCTGGTCATCGAGGCGGTCCCCGAAAACCTCGACTTGAAGCGAAAGATCTTCGGTGAGCTGGACGGCCTCGTTGGTGCCGACACCATTCTCGCGAGCAACTCGTCCTCGTACGCGTCGAGTGAATTCATCGACAACGTGGAGCACACCGAGCGGGTACTGAACATGCACTTCTACATGCCACCCGTGCAAAATGCCGTGGACCTGATGAGCGACGGGCACACCGATGAGGCCATCATCGAGTTCCTCCGTCACGAGCTGCCCGAGTACGGCGTCCACCCGTTCGAGGCGCGTAAGAAGTCGACCGGGTTCATCTTCAACCGCATCTGGGCTGCGATCAAGCGTGAATCTCTTGCGGTCGTGGAGGAGGGCGTCGCGACTCCCGAAGACGTCGACCAGATGTTCATGATCAACGTCGGCAGCTCGTTCGGACCATTTCAAATGATGGATCAGGTCGGTCTGGACGTCGTCCTCGACATCGAGAATCACTACGCCGAAGAGAACCCACATCTTCCCGAGGGGCCCCGGCGTCTACTGAAGACCTATGTCGATGACGGGAACCTCGGCGTCAAGACCGGCAAGGGCTTCTACGACCACTACAAGTGACCGTTCAGGGCTGCGCGGAGGGCGTCATTGTGACGAACCTGGCTGTGCCGTCCTCGATTCGAATGCTCTCTTGCTCGAACCCTGCCTTGATCAAGACCTGGATCGAGGCAGGGTTCGACAGTTCGACGTCGGCGTATACCGTGTGGACTTCCGGTGCGGTGAAGGCGAAGGCTGTCAGGCTGCGGGTGGCTTCGGAGGCGTAACCGCACCCGCGTCGAGACGGCACGATGCCGTATCCGATTTCGATGGCTCCGTCGGTGGGTGGCCACTGTAGGCCGATCGAGCCGACGACCAAGCCACTTGCACGTTCCACGATTTGGCGGTGGCCGTACGCGCCGAGCCAAGCCGGAAACTCGGAGAAGAGGCCTGCGACGACGCAATCACCCTCGGCGGGAAAGTCCTCGGCCCAATGTGAGAGCCGGTCATCGTCGAGCACGGCTGTGACCTCGCTCGAGGTCCACGACCGCAGTACGAGGCGGTGTGTAGTCAGGTCAGTATCGCCTGCCGCGGAAGATGACGACACGTCGTTGTCAGTCATGTTCGTCAACCTCCGTTGTTGTGATCGTGTGCGTCGCACGTCCCGCGACGCTAGCAACGCGCAGTCACACCGGCCAATCATTTTTGGGCAAGGCGCCAACGGCACAGCGGGAATCGTCACGATCAGTGCGTAGTTTTTGGTAACTGCCACGAATACCGGGATTTGCACCCGCGTGGTCGGAACCGTCGAATAGGTTGCCGGTGTTTACCTCGGCGCCCGCCAGGCGTTCGTTTCCCCGCATTTGTCCCCGTACCAAGGAGGTTCGTTCATGGTGAGGCGTGCCATCGGCTCCAGCCCGAGATCCCGGAACATGGTGTCTGCACTCGTGGCGGCAGTGGCATTCACTGCACTGTCCGGCACCGCTGCTGCCGATCCGGCGAGCGCTGCCGGCGACGGCCTCAGAGAGGTTCTGTTCGTCGGGAACAATTGGGAAGGCACTGCGGACGTCATCGAGGCGACGGGGTCGTACGGCAAAGTCGGTCGCATCAACGCGATCCCGGACAAGGACGAGCGTCTGGCCGAGATCTATTCGAACCCGATCAAGCTTGCTTTTTTTCTGGGGATTCGGCAGACGGTGGGTGAAGGTCACGACCAGTACATAGACGATCTGTACTCGACGAACGACGGGCGTTCGATCGTTCTGTCGCGACCCAGCTTTGCCGATGTGGTCTCGATCGACACCGCAACGGGTCAGATCAACTGGCGCTTCCCTGTTTCCGGTTCCCGTGCAGACCACATGGCCATGGCTCCAGACGGGTCCACGGTCGCGGTGTCGGCATCGACCAGCAATACAGTGCACGTGATCGACGTTGCGACCGGCACCGAACGGGGACAGTTCGCCACCGGGGACAAGCCGCACGAGAATTTCTATACCCGAGACGGCAAGTACATCTGGAACATGGCAATCGGTGAGGTGAACACGCCCCTCGATGCGCCGTTCCTGGATTTCACCAAAGGTGATCGATACATCACGGTTGCCGACACCGCGACGTTCGAACGGGTTCGCAAGATCGACATGCGAGAACGGCTCGACGCGTTCGGTCGTAAGGACCTCTCCGATTCGGTGCGACCCGTCGCGTTCACACCGCAGGAGGACAAGCTGTACTTCCAGGTGTCGTTCTTCAACGGGTTCGTCGAGTACGATATTCCGAGCGACAAGATCACGCGGATCAAGGAACTCCCCAAGAATCCGGAGACGGATCCCGCTCGTTCTTCTTGGGTCAACGACTCGCGTCACCATGGCCTGTCGATGAGTCCGGACGGGGACAAGCTCTGTGTCGCAGGAACAATGGATGACTACGCGACCGTCGTCGACCGTCGGACCCTCGACGAGGGGCCGCTCGTTCCGGTCAGCAAGCCGTATTGGGCGACCGTCAACGGCGACGGAACCGATTGCATCGTGTCCGAGAGCGGTTCTGATTCCGTGTCGGCGATCAGCTTCTCGACAGGGGAGGCAGTGGCAAATATTCCGGTCGGCGATCATCCCCAGCGCGTGCGGCTCGGTGTCGTCCCATCTGCGTGGAGTGGGACGCCGAACTGAATCGCCTCCAGTCGAGTGCCCGATCGGTAATACATACGATGTATTAGATTGATCGCTTGCAATCGTATGATTTATGGGCCACAGTGATCCCGGTCACCACCTGGCCGCATCGACTGGAGCACTGAAGACATGACCAGCACCGCACTGCTCGCTGCCGCGGGCGAACCGGGTCAGGAAGCGCGTTTGATCACCTCGGCAGTGGTCGGCGTAGCCGTGATCATCGGTTTGATCACCTGGCTGAAATTGCACCCGTTCGTATCGCTCGCGATCGGCGCCGTCGGTGTCGGGATTGCTGCGGGACTGGGTGCAGCCGACTCGGTCGCCTCCTTCGTGGACGGCTTCGGCTCCACCATGGGGAGCGTCGGCATCCTCATCGGATTCGGTGCGATGTTCGGCAAGCTGCTCGCCGATTCGGGTGGCGCGGACCGCGTCGTCGACACGTTGGTCGGACACTCCGGGCCTCGGACGCTGCCGTGGATGATGGCCCTGGTCGGCGCGGTCATTGGACTGCCGATGTTCTTCGAGATCGGCCTCGTACTGCTGATGCCGGTGATCATTCTCGTGGCTCGTCGATCCGGGCTGTCCCTGATCCGGATCGCAATTCCGACGCTGGCCGGGCTCTCCGCGATGCACGGACTCGTTCCGCCGCATCCCGGTCCGTTGGTGGCTGTCGACGCCCTCGACGCCAACCTCGGCCTGACCTTGGGGTTCGGCGTCCTCGTCGCAATTCCGACCGTGATCGTCGCGGGCCCGCTGTTCGGAAAACTTGCTGCCCGTTGGGTCGACGTTCCCGTGCCCGAGCTGTACCTCACCGCCGAGGACACCGACGGCGAGGCGCAGCGACAGCGACCGGGCTTCGCGTCCACGCTTGTCGCGATTCTGCTGCCGGTAGTCCTCATGCTCGGCAAAGCGATCGCCGACGTGGTCACGCCCGATTCGGCGGGACCGGCAAAGTCCACGCTGGATTTCCTCGGCACCCCCGTGGTCGCGCTGGGTCTGGCGCTCCTGGTAGGAATGGTCCTCCTCGGCCGCGGCGGCGGGATGGACCGCAAGGCGATCGCCGGATCGCTCGAGAGTGCGCTCCCTCCCATCGCAGGAATTCTGCTCATCGTGGGAGCGGGCGGCGGATTCAAACAGGTACTCATCGACACCGGTATCGCCGACGTGATCGCGGATTCGATCAAGGGCAGCGCGCTTCCCGTCCTCTTCCTGGCATGGCTTGTGGCAGTACTGATTCGCGTTGCGACCGGTTCGGCAACCGTGGCGACCGTGACCGCGTCCGGAATCCTCGCTCCGGTGGCCGCAGAACTCACGTCGACCCATGTCTCGCTAATGGTGCTGGCGATCGGCGCGGGCTCACTGTTCCTCTCCCACGTCAACGACGCCGGATTCTGGCTCGTGAAGGAGTACCTCGGGGTCAGTGTGGTGCAGAACCTCAAGACGTGGTCGCTGATGGAGTGCGTGATTTCCGTGACCGGACTCGCGGGCGTGCTCGCGTTGAGCCTGGTGGTCTGAGGCCGGGATGACGAACAACGAAGGTGGCCACATGCCAGTGCTCGTGCTGATGGGGGTCTCCGGCTCCGGGAAATCCACGGTGGCCGGCATCATCGCGGGGCGCCTGGGGTGGGACCTGCAAGAAGGGGATGCGCTGCACCCGCGCGCGAACCTGGAGAAGATGACGGCCGGGCTGCCACTCGACGACGAGGACCGCTGGCCGTGGCTCGGGCTGATCGCCGGCTGGATCACTGCCCACACCGAGGCCGGCAGGCCCGGAATCATCACCTGTTCGGCACTGAAACGTAGCTACCGCGATGCCCTTCGGTGCGATGGTGTCGTGTTCGTTCATCTCGCCGGTGCGACTTCTCAGATCAGGGAGCGTCTGACTGCGCGGCTGGATCACTACATGCCGACGTCATTGCTCGAATCACAATTCGCGGCACTCGAACCGATCGAACCGGACGAGAACGCGATCGTCGTGGACGTGGGCGGCTCGCCCACCGAGGTTGCAGCCGAGATCATGGCGAAACTCGAGCAGCATCGCGCGTCCTGATCAGGACTGGCCGTCTCGCAATCCGTCAACGGCGGCAGCGGATTCGGTGACGATCTCGCGCATTGCGGCTTCTGCTTCGTCGCCGTCGCCGGCCTGAATCGCAGACGCGACGACGCCGTGCAGTCGGAGCGCCTCGGGCTCCGCGACGTGCGGCATCAGGGAATGGCGGGTGCGGCCCTCGAGGATCTCGACCACGATATCGCCCATCGCCCGCAGCATCGAATTTCCGGACGCGGCGAGCAACGTGCGGTGGAAGTCGGAGTCGTGCTGCAGGTATGCGGCGGTGTCGGCGGCGCGAGAGGTGGACGACATGCCGATCACAGCCGAGGTGAGTGCACCGCACTGTTCCGGCGTTGCGCGAGCTGCGGCGAGTCGGGCAGCCAGAGGCTCTATCCCCGAACGCAATTCGCTCAGTGATGACAATTGCTCGAAACGTCGTGGTCCCGCCAGATTCCAGCGGATCACATGCGGGTCGAGGGAGTTCCAGCAGTCTTGTTCCCGCACCGTGATGCCGACTCGGCGGCGCACCTCGATCATGCCCAGCGACTCCAGGACCCGGACCGCTTCGCGGACGACCGTGCGCGAGACGTCGAAACGCTGCACGACGTCGTCCGCGGAAATCGTCGTGCCGGGTGCAATGTCACCGGACACGATGTCCTGCCCGAGCCGATCGAGAGTCGTCTCGTGCAGCTGAGAATACGAACGTTCGTCGCGAACCACCCCACGATGGTCTCACGGTGGGTGCCGCTTCGAGAGGAACGGGAGGGTGCGGGGCAGGCCGATACTTACATCAGCTTTCGGATCGAATCCTCGAATTCGGTGACGTGTCGAGCGGTGATGCGGCCGGCCTGCTCGGCACGTCCACCGACGATGGCGTCTATGAGCTCGGTGTGAGCATCCATATGTAGTGCCGCAGAGGGGATTCGGCCGAGAAAGGTGCACCAGATGCGCCTGGCGTGGGCGTCGAGGCGGGTCAGAATCTGTGCCAGGAACGGGTTGCCCGAGGCGCTGTAGATCGCCCGATGGATGCGCATGTCCATGGCGATGAGTAGTCGCTCGTCGCCTTCGATCGTTCCGGCTTCCTCTGCCAACTCGGCGAGTGACCGGCGAGCGGCGGGAGAGGCGACCTCTGCTGCTCGTGTGGCAGCCAGGGGTTCGAGTTGAATTCTGATGTCCGAGATCTGTCGGAGTGCAGTGATGTCGACCGTGGTGGAAAAGGTGCCGCGTCGTGGATACGAGATCACCAGTCTGTCCTGTTCGAGACGCTTGAGGGCTTCGCGCACAGGGGTTCGACCGGTGCCGAGCTCGGCCGCAATCTGCACGTCGTTGATCGGCTCGTTCGGGGCGATTTCCAACAACGCCAAGCGGTCGCGGAGGATCTCGTACGTCATGTCCGCGGCCGTCTCGTGCTCAGGCTCTATCGAGGCCATCATTTGCTCCCTCGGCATCGATATATCAGTGATCCATTACTAGTACATGAAGTGGTGACCTGGTGCAACGAGCACCGTCGCCGGTGCGATCCTGCTCACATTGCATGACTAATATATCAGTTGTCGCTATCTTATGTATGTATCCGCACTCGATCGTGCGGACCAACCATCCAGCCCTCACAAGGGGCTCGAACATTAGGGGACAGACATGGGAGCCAACTCACGTATCGACGTGAAGAAGATCGGTATGGCATCGGCGCTTGCGGCAGCGATCGCTGTCGGAGGAGGTGGTCTGGCAGAGGCCGACCCCACCTCCGAGGAACGCGCGCCCCGAGCCACCACTTCCGCTGACGCCAACACGTTTGCGGCTCAGACTCGGCACGGATTCGTCGGCAACAACGAATCGGACGTCACGGCACGAGCGGCAATGAAGGAAAATACCGATCTGGGGGCGGTTCAGTGGGAACCGCAGAGTCTCGAGGCACCGAAGGGCTTTCCGCAGGCAGGCCCGGTTGACGGCAAGATTGCGTCCGCCGGCACCGCTATCGGAGCGAATCTCGACGAGCAGTCTCCGACACGGTGGGTGAAGAACAGGGTGAACTCGGGTGACATCAACGTGGGCTGGAACTTCACGGCGCCCCACAACACCTCGAAGTGGCACTACTACATCACGAAGAACGGGTGGGATCAGAATGCACCGCTGAGTCGCGCAGAGCTGGAGCCGCTCGCGACCGTCGAACATGATGGCTCGCATGCGTCGAACAACCCGACGCACCGCATTTCACTGCCGGCTGATCACACGGGATACCACGTAGTCCTAGCGGTCTGGGACGTTGCCGACACTACGAATGCCTTCTACAACGTCATTGACCTGGACATTCAGAACGGTGGGGCGCCGGACAACCCGGACGTGCCCGAGAACCCGGACGTGCCGGAGAACCCGGACGAGGGGCAGCCCGACAACCCGGAGGCCCCAGCGGCGCCTACGGCTCCGACGCACCTGCACTCGATGGGGACGACCTCCTCGAGCGTCGACCTCATGTGGTTCGAGTCGACGGACGACGTCGGCGTCGAGCATTACGAGATTTCACGCTCCACGAGTGGGGGTGCTTTCGAGTCGATTGCCAATGCCGACGGACTCACGTTCCTCGATTCGGGCCTCGCGGCGAACACGGAGTACCGGTACAAGGTCGTGGCGCACGACGCAGACGGAAACGTGTCCGAGGACAGCAATGTTCTGACAGTGACCACGCAGCCAGGGGAGACGGCACCTGACGCTGCTCCCGCCTGGGACCCCAACGCGCGGTACAGCATCGGTGACCGTGTCACCCACAACGGCAACACCTACGAAGCGCTCCAGGCGCACCAGGGATACGGCGATCCGAACTGGATCACCGCGCCTGCGTTGTGGAAGAAGCTCTGACCTGACATGAGTGAGAGGGAGGGTGCGGGGCATTCATGCCCCGCACCCTCCCTCTCTGTGTGTTGTGAAGCCGGCCGTCAGAGTGCATCCCATGCGGCCGCTGCGCAGTAGCCGGCGGTGCCTCCGCCCACGCCCGCCGCAGTCAGGCAGGCGATGTAGCCGGGCAGGCTTCCGAAGGAGCACACCGCTGTCGCTGCCGCGATGACCCATGCAGGAATGCCTGCGCTTGCGAGACAATCGTTGAGGGCAGAGACTGCGTCTCCGACGCCCTTCGGCTGGACCTGCGAGTCATCCGCCGAGAAGTCGTCGTCCGTGGTGAGTTCACCGTTCTGCCACACCTTGGCATGCCCCGAGTTCTTGTCCGTCTCGGTGAAGTGGGCTTCCGTGTAGTCGGCAACCTTCCCGTCTTCGATGACGGCCATCACGTTGCTGTACTCCGAACCGGCGTCGGTCAGCGGGATCATGACGAGAGTCCGGCCGGCGTCGTTCACCGTGCTGGTGGACCCCTCGAGATCGAGTTGGTCTTCCTTGGCCTGAAGCTCGAGATCGCCGGACTCGATGGCCTTTTCGACGATACCCTGGTTGTCGGAACTGGTTGCTTCGGTGGTTGATTCAGCCGACGGTGCCGCTATGGCGGCCGGAGCGAATCCGATCCCTGTCGCCATCGTGGCGAGAACAGCGGTCGAGGCGATGATGGTGCGCAAGCGCATGGGTGTCCTTCGATCGTTGGGAGCTGTCCGAGCGTCCTACTTGCGATGGATGGTGCCTCGAACGCTGACCAACCCGCCGATGACGACGGTAGCGATTACGGCGATGCCGAGGCCTATTCCCGCGTAACCGAGCCAACCCGTTGCCGATTCAGGGAAGCCGCGGTCCGAGACGGCTGTTGCCACCAGGTACACAACGAGTGCGGCGACGAAGGTGAGGCCCGCCACCCCCGCAATGCGTGACGTCTTCGGCTGTCGATTGGTTCGATCGTCTGAGGTATCCATCCCCGGTAGGAGAACATCTTCGAGCCGCGAGTGGGAACCCATGTAACTGGGCGTCATTCGAAAGTTCACTTCCGTGTTCGGCGCCTAGGATGGCAAGCGGTCAGCTCCAGCGCAGCGCTCAGAGATTGGGTTGGAGAAGCTGGAGCATGGGTGGTGCGCCATGCGATGTACCCATCGGGTCGCACGAGCGTGGCGCCGTCGGCCTCGACGCCGTACGCGACCGGAAAGGTCTCGGGCTCCGACATCTTCACTTCGGAGCCGATGTGGACGAAACGGACGGAAACTCCCAGGCTTTCCGCAACGTCGGTTGCGGCACTTGCCCACCGGGCATCCTCGGACAGCAGCACCCACCCGCGTTCGAACAGGTCGAGTGTCGAGCGCTCCTGCTGGTCGAAGGTGATCCACAGATGTGGTGCGCGGGTGCCGGGCTGACCGACCCATTGGTCTGGGCGCTGTGCGGGCGGGAGGTCCGCGTCCGCCCCCAGGACGGCTGCCGAGCGGTAGAGCTGCCCGAGTTCGATTGCGGCGTCGTCGAGTACGGGAACATTCGATTCGTGAGTGGTGAGGTAGGCCTTGTAGTCGGCACGGGCGAAGAGCTGGTCGTGTCGTAGGTCGGCGATGGGCCGGCGCTCGGCGTCGTAGGTGTCCAGCAGTTGCGGTGCGGACTCCCCGGATAGGACTGCTGCCAGTTTCCAGGCCAGATTGTGGGCGTCGTCGATTCCGGTGTTGGCCCCGAAACCTCCTCGATTCGGGGGCAATTGGTGGGCCGCGTCGCCGGCAAGGAAGACTCGTCCGGCCGAGAAGGAGTCGGCGATCGATGCGGCAAGTTCCCAACGGCCGGTGGTGACCAGTTCGATCGGGATGTCGGTGCGGCCGATCGCCCGCTGCACGATCCGGATCTGTTCGTCCGCGTCGCGATCGATGTCGTCGCTGAGCATGAGTACCCATCGGCCGTCGGAATAGGTCGTCAGGAATGCCTGCAGGCCCGGCTGCTCGATCTCGAACTGCACGACGCCGTGCTCGAGGTACTCGTCCAGCGGTGCGCGGAACAAGATGCTGCGCTGGACCGACAGTGGTCCGACCCCGTGGCGGTCGATGCCGAGTGACTTGCGTACGGGGCTGAGGGCGCCGTCCGCGGCCACCACGTACCGGGCGTCCAGTCGGTATTCGTGGCCGTCTTCGCGTCGGCGCAACAAGGCCGTCACGCCGTCGCTGTCCTGGGTCAGGTTGACCAGTTCGGTGCCCGATCGCAATTGTGCGCCCAGTTCCTGAGCCCGCTCGCGCAGAATGGGTTCGAGTCGATCCTGAGTGATGGCGATCGCGTGAACGGGTGAGTCGTCGGCCCCGTATGCGCCCTTGCCGCCGGGGCTCCACGGGTATTCCTCGTGCCAGGTGCCGGTGAGGCTCTCGACCCGTGCTCGACGAGGGGGCTTCATGCCCTGAAGTGAGGCGGGGACCTCGACGCCGGCCTGCCGGAAGTGCTCGACAGTACGAGTCGTGAAGCCGATGGCTCGCGGATGGTCCGAGCTGCCGTGGTGCTTGTCGATCACGACGGCCGGTATTCCTTGCCGCGCAAGGAATACCGCAGCGGAAAGGCCCACAAGGCTTCCGCCGACGATCAGTACTGGGGTGGTCTCGTTGTGGTTCATCTCGGCGCCTCTCCGTTGGTTCAGGCTTCTCTGACTTCTCCCAGGAAAGCACAACTGAATCAATAAGACAACTGAGTAAAGATAATGATCGAGTTCAGTAGTTTGTTAGAGTGGTGAGATGACTGAGCCGCAGGGACGCCGGGAGCGCAAGAATGCACAGACGCGTCGGGCGCTGTCCGACGCTGCGTTGCGACTGTTCATGGAGAACGGATATGACAAGGTCAGCGTCAAGGAGATCGCCGACGCGGTGGACGTCTCGGCGCCGACGGTGTTCAAGCACTTTCCGGACGGCAAGGACGCGCTGATCTTCGACGACGGTGTCGAACGACGTGAAAGCCTGCTGTGTGCGGTGCGCGAACGTGCCGCCGGAACGTCCGTGCTGGCCGCACTGCGTGAGTTCATGGCCGGTCGCGGGCCGTTCGTGTCGGATCCAACGCCGGAGATGCGCAAGCGCACCGATCTCATCATGAACACGCCGGCCCTGCGCGACTACTCGCGCAAACTGTGGATTCGATGCGAAGCGCCTCTGGCGGCCGCTGTAGCCGCCGAGCTCGGTCGCGACGTCGACGACCTCACCGCCCGCGCCGTTGCCAGGTACGTCCTCGAGATCCCGCAGTTCCTCGGCGACGAGTCCGACCCCCATGCCGCCCTCGACGTGGTCTTCGATCTACTCGAAAACGGCATTCGCGGCGGTCTCTGAATGGCGATGAAACTAGTTGAAGAATCTACTGGCGAGTAGTGGTTTTACTTTTCGATGGAAGCTGTAACGCTAAGTGCGAGACTGGTTCTGCGCTATCGAGCAGTGTGTGGCACGGTAGGTATCGTGAGGTCGGCACTCGACTTCGATTACCTTGCGACTGCAGATAGGAGTGATGACCGGTGAGGTGTTCGGTCGCCTGGTCTCGGTGGTACTGCGTGCTGGCTGTCCAGTGATCGAAGAGCCTGAAGAGCGTTGGGACGACATATCATTTGCTCAGGCCGAGCGACCGGACTCGGATGTCTCGATAGTTGGGTCTGCGGCGCGTGCCTCGATGCTGGTCGAGCGGATTGGCGACGGAGATCGAGACGCTTTCGACGACTTCTATCGGCTGACCGCAGTGAAAGTCTTGGCAATGATCGTGCGACTACTGGGTGACCGCACGCAGGCGCACGAAGTGCATCAGGAAGTCTTCCTGGAAGTGTGGCGCCGGGCCGACCGATACGAACCCGGGCGCGGAAGTGCTCTCGGCTGGGTGATGACTCTTGCTCGTCGACGCGCGGTGGACCGAATCCGCTCCGAACGCGCACGCAGTGAGAGGGAGACGGCGTACGCGGCACGGGCCGAACGGCCGCGTAGTGACGAGGTCTTCGACACCGTCTCGAAGCACATCACCTGTCAGTCCGTTGTTTCCATCCTGCATGGCCTGACTGTGGTCCAGAGAGAGTGCGTCTTCCTGGTCTACTACCACGGGTTGAGTCGACCGGAGGTGGCCGCGCGACTCGAAGTCTCACTACCAGCAGTCAATTCGCGGATTCACGGTGCGGTCACGAAGCTGCGGTCGAGTGTGGGAGCCGACGCGACTCAACTCTTCCGGGCAGCTTCGGATACGCAACCGGCTCGGACCGGCGCCGGCCTGTAGGAGCCCGGGCGCGGCGAGTCAGGCCTCTTGACGGCTGGTGGAGGGTGTGCGACCGTACGAGCCAGTACCGAGCGATCGATCGGTCGGCATTTGTGGAGGTAGATCATGGCGGTGGATTTGTCCTATGCGCCCGAGGTGCAGGATCTCGTGGAGCGAACCGATGTATTCGTGCGGGACGTGGTCGTGCCGATCGAGGACGAGCACGATGGTGACATCGCCGCTGCCGGCGGGGACAGGTTGCGCGTCGAACTGCAGACCGAGGCAAAGCGTCGGGGACTTCTCGCGCCGCACGCACCGGCGGAGTTCGGTGGCCTGGGGCTGAACATGAGCGATCGGTCCCCGGTGTTCGAAGCTGCGGGCTACTCGCTGTTCGGCCCGGCCGCGATGAACATCGCGGCACCCGACGAAGGGAACGTGCATCTTCTTGCGCACGTCGCGAGCCCCGAACAGAAGGAAGAGTTTCTGGCCCCGCTCGCACGCGGCGAGGTGCGCTCGTCGTTCGCGATGACAGAGCCCGCGCCGGGTGCTGGATCCGATCCCTCCGCACTCACCACTCGCGCGGAGAAGGTGCCCGGCGGCTGGAAGATCAACGGTCACAAGTGGTTCATCACCGGTGCGGACGGTGCCGGCTTCTTCATCGTCATGGCGCGCACGTCCGGAGCGCCGGGAGACCGCGGTGGCGCCACGATGTTCCTGGCTCCTGCCTTGGCTCCGGGCATTCGCGTCGACCGGCACATCACCACCCTCGATCGCGCGATGATCGGCGGTCACTGCGAGGTGTTCTTCGACGACCTGTTCGTGGCCGACGACGCGGTACTCGGCGCCGTCGACGAGGGCTTCGCCTATGCGCAGGTGCGGTTGGGCCCCGCTCGCATGACACACGTGATGCGGTGGCTGGGTGCGGCTCGTCGCGGCCACGACGTTGCCGTGAATTATGTGGCTCGCCGCGACGGCTTCTCGTCGCGACTCGGTGATCTGGGGATGGTTCAGAAGATGGTTGCCGACAACGAGATCGACATCGCGGCCACGCGCGCCCTGCTGACGCGCGCGTGTTGGGAACTCGATCAGGGTGAGCCCGCATCGAACTCGACGGCCATCGCGAAGACGTTCGGTTCCGAGGCGATCTTCCGGATCGTCGATCGTTCGATTCAGATGTGCGGCGGCATGGGTGTTTCGTCCGACCTGCCTCTTGCGCGACTGTCCCGTGAGGTTCGGCCGTTCCGGGTGTATGACGGACCGTCAGAGGTCCACCGCTGGGCGCTCGCCAAGCGGGTCGTCGGCAAGGCCAAGCGGGCCGCGCGTGAGCAGGAGCAGGCATGATCGCGAACAAGTTCGATGGGCTGGACCTAACTGCGCTGCAACGCTTCTTCGATGACAAGGGCGTGTCGACCCAGGGTCAACTGCATGCGCGACTGATCTCCGGTGGCAAGTCCAACCTCACCTACGAGATCTTCGACGACGTCTCACGCTGGGTGCTGCGACGGCCCCCGACCGCCGGGCTGACGCCATCGGCGCACGACGTCGCCCGGGAATACCGGGTGTGCGAGGCACTGCAGGGCTCGGCGGTTCCGGTGGCGCCGACGGTCGCCCTATGCGAGGACGAGTCGGTGATGGGAGCTCCCTTCGCGGTCACCGGGTTCGTGGAAGGGCCAGTGATCCGCACGGTCGACGATCTCGATCGACTCTCCAACGATGAGGTCGACTCGTGTGTAGGGGAATTGGTGCGGGTGCTTGCAGCGCTGCACGACATCGATCACCGTGCGGTGGGGCTGGAGTCCTTCGGTCGACCGGACGGTTACCTGTCGCGGCAGGTGGCGTTGTGGGCTCGGCAGTGGAGTCGGGTCAAGACCCGCGAACTGTCGGACCTCGAGCGTCTGCACGACCTACTGCAGAACAACTTGCCGACGAACTCGCAGGTTGCGATCGTGCATGGCGATTACCGGATCGACAACACGCTGGTGGCCGCCGACGATCCCGGCCGGGTGGTCGCGGTGGTGGACTGGGAATTGTCGACGCTGGGTGACCCGCTGGCCGATCTTGCCCAGATGTGTGTGTATCGGAACCCTGCTCTCGACCTCATCCTCGGTGAGCCTGCGGCGTGGACGAGCGACCGGCTACCGTCCGCCGATGCCATCGCCGGGATGTATTCGGCGGAGGCGGGCAGGGACCTCGGAAACTGGGGTTTCTACCTGGGGCTCGCCCACTTCAAGCTTGCTGTGATCGCCGAGGGAATCACGCACCGTCATCTCGCCGGCGCCACGACGGGAGACGGCTTCGCGAACGCCTGCGAGGCCGTGCCTCCTCTCGTCGCTGCAGGATTGTCCGCAATGGAAGGGAACTGATGACTCCCACTGCATTGATTACCGGGGCGGGAGTCTACAAAGCCGCACACACGACCTGAGAATTGCAAACACCGAGTGTCGAGCGAACTCTGGGCAGTCCGGGCAAGAGGGATGCGTGGGTGGAGGCCTGTTCGTCGAGGCCTTGACAGTGGGTCGTTCGCGGCGCTTGACTGAAATGCGAGTTTCGTGTTGATTCGCTCGATGGTTCTCTGAGAGGCCGACTTATGCGCGGAGTACGGCTAGTGGGCCCAAGGCGTCGACGCGGAGCAACCCCTCATCGCAGAACCATCTCGGTATTGACACTGGCTGGAGTGTGCGTCGTCTCCTTGGCAGCTGGTCAGCTCGCGGGCACCCAGGCAGTCAGCGCCGAGCCAGCGGCGGACACCGGGTTCGCGATCCCCTTCGTCGGGGCGCCCGGCTTCGAGGGCTCGGCTCCGACTCAGGTGACCAGTCCTGGGCAACTCAACCAGCCGATCGGTCAGCAGGCGGCGGACGAGATCGCCGGACAGATAGGGCTCGACAAGGCTGACGTTTTGTCCGCACAGCAGTCTCGCGAACTCACCACCGGCGGCGGAGTCGGCGGCAGCGGCGATGCCGCCGAGGTGATCAATGCATGTCTCCAGATTCTCACCAATACGAACGGGCGCCCCCTCTACTCCACCGTTGATGGCCACTCCACGCCGTCGGTATTGGCTAGCTACGGGCTCTTCGTCGACCCCAGCGGGATGCTGGAAAGCCCAGCCAATGCTGACGCGCCGACGCGGCAGGTGAACTCCATGATCGCTCCTGGCGGATTTGTCGGCACATGGATGAGGAACAACGGGGCGGAACGAACGATGATCGCGCTCTACCGATCGGCATACACGGTGCAGGCGGTCTATGGTTTTGCGGCGCAACAGATGTCGGGCACAGCTCAACTGGTGACCAACACCAAGGGAAATGTGAGTTCACAGGTAGGCATGTCGATGGCGCCGCCGCTCTGGATAGTGAACTTCGCTCTGCTCTACGTGGTGGATCCCGCCATCGCAGCTGCGATGCCCGCCTACTGGACTCCCATACCTACGCAAGTTGCCGACGCCATCAAGTCGAGCCCCACCGGTCAGGTTCCCTACAACGAGTATGCGTCCCACTTCCGGTGATTCGATTTCGATCGACCGGGGCCGTATTGGATCACGTGGTTTGGAGAGAGAAGCGACGAGAGAGAAGAGAGAGCCGATGACGGGAATCGAACCCGCGTATTCAGCTTGGGAAGCTGATGTTCTACCATTGAACTACATCGGCATGCATGATATTGGGCGCCCGTAAGCAGGCCCAACACCCTGCGGCCGCAACATTATCAGACGTCCAAGAGCTATCATTCCAAGGGCGCGCGGCTGCTGAGGACGCAGAATTCGTTGCCCTCCGGGTCAGCAAGAACAATCCATGAAACGTCGCCTTGACCGACGTCGGCGTGCGTGGCGCCCAACTCCAGTAGTCGACTGACTTCGACGATCTGGTCGTCCGGGCGGAAGTCCAGATGGAGCCGGTTGAACGTCTTCTTCTCGTCCGGGACTCCGATGAACAGCAGTTCCGGTTGCGCGCCGTTCGGTGGTCGAACGACCACGTCGCCGTCGTCGTCTTCGTCGGCCGCCCAGCCGAGGGCACGCGCCCACCAATGCCCGAGCATGCGCGGATCGAGCGAGTTCACGACGAGTTGTTCCCACTGGAGACCCATGCCGGAACGCTACCGCCGCAGACCCGCTAACCTCTACCCGTGCTGCTCTCCGATCGTGACATCCGTGCCGAACTCGACTCCGGACGCCTGGGGATCGAGCCGTACGACCCGACGTTGGTGCAGCCGTCATCGGTCGACGTGCGCTTGGACGGCCTCTTTCGGGTCTTCAACAACACCAAGTACACGCACATCGACCCAGCTCAGCGGCAAGACGAGCTGACTTCGCTCGTCGAGCCCGGCGAAGGCGAACCGTTCGTACTGCACCCCGGTGAGTTCGTTCTGGGCTCCACACTCGAGGTGTGCTCACTGCCGGACGATCTCGCGGGTCGTCTCGAAGGCAAGTCCAGCCTCGGCCGTCTCGGGTTGCTCACGCACTCGACGGCCGGCTTCATCGACCCCGGCTTCAACGGTCACATCACGCTCGAGCTGTCCAACGTCGCCAACCTCCCGATCACGCTGTGGCCGGGCATGAAGATCGGCCAGCTGTGCCTGCTTCGCCTGTCCAGCGCCGCCGAGCACCCTTACGGAAGCTCCTCGGTGGGCTCCAAGTACCAGGGGCAGCGCGGCCCGACGCCGTCGAAGGCCTACCTCAACTTCGTCCGCGACTAACTCGCAGCAAGAGACTTCCTCCTACGCCGCACCACAGCGATGATCTCGTCCACCACCCGGTCCAGCGTGCCGTTCACCGTGGCCGCCGAATAGCGCAGCACCAGCCACCCGCCGAGGACGAGCTCGTTCTGCCTGCGCCGATCATTGGTGAAGGTACGGGCATCACTGTGAAACTCACGCCCGTCGATCTCGACCACCACCCGCGCTCGGTAGTCCACCAGGTCCCCGTAGTAGGGCCCGATCGGTGCGTTGATCTCCATGAAGAACCCGCGTGCGGTCAATCCCCGCGCCACCATGCGCTCCGGCTCCGACGCGGTGAACGGGCACGCCGTCCGAGGCTGCCGGCGCATCCCGGTGACGCCGTGCATACCCCCGGCTTCGTCGCAGCGCCGGCGTAAGGCAACGGACGACAACTTGCCACTGAGCCCTCCGTCGACGGCCCGTTCCATGTCCGGCCGCGTCAGGACCACAGAGATGTCGATGCAAGCCTGTGCCATCGAGACCACCGGAAGTCCGTACAGGTGGTCGGCGACTCCGACGTCGGACCGGCGATGCAGCACGAGCCAATCAGGACACCTGATCTGTGCAGACAACGGAACGGTGGCCTCTACCTTCGCTGGCTCCTCCGGCAGTAGGCCCCATAGCCAGGCAGCCGTGGTGTGACTGAGAATCGCCCGCGACTTCCACACGGTCACGGCCCTGCACCTCGTCAGGTACGTGGGTTCTTCGACCGAGTAGACCGCCGGGAGCACGCGGTGGAGGGCTCCGTTCTTGGTCCGATGGACGATCGCACTGCGTGTCAGCCCGGACGCGAGCAGCTGGGCACGCGTGTACACCTCGAATTCCCCCACCCCTCAGACAATGGCCGAACCGCCGCACCGGCGGAAGCCCCGCACCGTCGGATGTGGATGGAACGTGCCGGAGTGCACACAAATCTGCATAACGAACGGGATCCCGCCGCAAAACGCGATTTGTGTGCACTGAGGATCGTTCGGAACGCGTCTAGGCTGTCGGCGTGGTCGAGCAGTTCGTGACAGTGCCCAAATCGGGCGACTCTGCGTTGTTGTATATCCCCAACGAGGTGGCTTGGGGTCAGCCGATCGAGCTCGTCTACTACCTCCACGGCCGTACGGGAACGTGCGAGGTGATGAACGAGCGCCATCACCTGCGTGACGCACTGCTCGCCGCCGGATACGCGGTGGCCTGCCCGCAGTTGCACGGTGACCAGTGGGGAAATCGCCTGGCGCAGGACGACCTTGTCGCGCTGGACGAATGGATCTCCGCAAGATGGCCGGTGAAGCGGCGATTCGTGGTCGGCGAGTCCATGGGCGCCGCGGCTGCTGCGAACATGGTGCGCCTCGGTGAACTCTCGGTGGACGCGGTCGCATTCATCGCGCCGTCACTGTCCATCCAAGCGGTGTGGGATCGCGACGACGAGGCGAGAGCATCGCTGATCGGCGCGTTCGACGTGAATCCGGACGGCACGGATCTGTCCGACAAGACCCGCGAATGGGACGTCACACGGCACGACTCGGCGGAGTACGCGGGGCTCGAAGCGATGGTGTTCGCTTCACCAGACGACCCCATCGCGAACATCTCTGTCGTGACGGGGCCGTGGGTGGATGCTGTCCGCGAAGCGGCAGCGAAAGTGCAGTTCGTCGAGGTGTCAGGCGACCACGTCTCGGACGATCATTTTCGTCCTAACGACGTGGTCGCCTACTTCGATTCTTTCTGATCAGCTCGTTTCGAGCGTGCGGCCCATTCCGCGCGCCACGGCTGCCGCGATGCTGGGACGTAGTTCGGCTGCCGGGACGATGTGGTGCACCGACCCGACTTCGCGAGCACGCTCGATGTTGTGGATGGCCTCGAACTCCTTGGCCACCTCGCCGAGCTTCGCGGAGCGGGCGGCAACCCGCTGCTCCTGAAGTTCGACGCCGAGACGAGCCTGCTCACTCTCGTCGCCTGCTGCGGCCAGCGCTGCCTCGAGTTCCTTGACGGCCGGGTCAGCCTTGGTGCGGGCGTTTACCTCACGGGTGAATACGACTGCGGCTGCGGGGGCGCCACCGAGAACCGACGCGAAGGAGCCTTCTACTGCAAGGACTTCCATGTTGTCGTTGAGTGCTCCGGAGAACACCACGAACGCACCACCGTGGTAGCGGGAGACGACACAGAACACGATCGGACCGTCGAAGTTGACGATGGCCCTACCGATTTCGGCACCGTACTCGAGCTGGATGTTGCGCAACGATTCCGGTGATCCGTCGAATCCGGACAGGTTGGCGAGTACGACGACGGGGCGGTTTCCGCTCGCCGCATTGATCGCGCGTGCCGTCTTCTTCGACGAGTGCGGGAACAGCGTTCCGGACGTCCACTGGTCCGGGCCGTCCGCTGGGAAACGGCCCTTGCGGGGGATGGCTCGTGATTCGATACCGATCACGCTGACGGGATTGCCGTCCAAGTGGGCATCGAACACCACGGATGTGTCGGCGCCGGCCATGTCCGCCCAACGCTCGAGAACGCCGTGATCCTGATCGACGACAGACCGCATGACGGTACGAATGTCGAACGGCTTCTTGCGTTCCGGGTTGGTCTCCGAGGAGAAGATGTCGCCGACGGTGGTGAAGTCGCTCGACGGGTGCACGTGCGGGTAGGTCCGCACGTCTCGGTCGATCGGGTCCGTCGTGTCGGCCTTGCGAGGGAATCGCTCACCGGGCGCGAGGTAGGCGTGCTCGTAGTGCGCGAACAGAACATTGCATGCCGCAGTGAGATTGGGTGCCCAATACTGAGCTTGACCGTTCGGCCCCATCACGCGGTCGTAGCCGCCGATGCCGAAGTTGTCCTCTGCGGACACGCCACCGGAGTAGTCGAGAGACTGCTTTCCGGTGAGCACCATCGCACTGTCCGGTGTCATCACGAGGATGCCCTTGGTGTGCGTGAGCATGGTCGCCTCGGCGTTCCAGTACGGCTGCGCGCCGACGTTGATGCCCGCGACGACGACGTTGATCTCGCCTCCGCCCTGCGTGAACGTGACGATCCGGCGCAGTGCGCGTGACACCCAGTCCATGTTCTCGGTGCCGCTGTCCATCGAGATGGTGGCGCCGGACGAGAGCGCGAACCACTCGACCGGGGCGCCGATCTTCTCGGCCATGTCGATTGCGGCGACGACGCGCGAGCACTCGGCCTCGGCAACCGTGCCGAGAGCCTTGGTCGGATCACCGAACAGGGCAACGCGTGTCATGCCCTCGGGATACCGCTCGGTGGGAGTGGTGACGAGGCCGACGACGATGCCCGCCTTGTTCTTTCCATACGGACGTTCGACCGGAACCAAGATGCCGAGGGCATCGAAGTCGTATTCCACGAACGTGCCGTCGCGCCCGGCAAGCTGAGGAATCAGCTCGTAGGGGTAGACCGTTCCGCGAGCACGCGAACGCTTCACCTTCTGGGTGTACTCGTCCAGGGGCTGCATGGGTTCGGTGGGCGGCTCGGTGATGTCGACGACCACACCCGCACCGGACCGGTACGTGAACCGCATTGCGACCTCGCGAGGTTCGCTGTCCGGGGTCTCGCGCAGCCGCGCCATGATGATGATCTGCTCGAGGCCCGCGCCCACGGTGAGGCGTGCTGCGTTGTGGGCGACGATGTCGATCTGATCGGCAGCAATGTCGAGAACGGGCCATGCGTAGAGCACGACACGGTTCGCGTCGAGTCGACGACTGCTCCCGCGACGAGCCTGTTCGCGACGAATTCCGTCGAGGCAGGCAGCGAGGGTTCGCTCGATCGCCGGCATCGCGACGATGTCTCCCGACTCGTCGTACTGCGGGCTGACGTCGCGGATCTCGGCCAGCGCGATGAGACGCTCGTCGTCCGTGTTGTCCTTGCCCACGAGGCGGTAGAGATAGGTATCGGGTGCGGCGGGGAGCCTTGTGCCGGTGAAGTTCTTGAATCGCCACAGGTCGAGACGCTGGCCGGTGAGAGGATGCATGTCGCGAATCGACAGATCCTCCTCGAGACCGCCCGCGCCGGGACGGAACGTGAACTGGTGTTCTCCCGATTCGGATACGCCGAGCACCGTCACGGTGAACCGTCGAGTTGCCGCGATCTTCTGGCCGGCAGAGATCTTCGCCAACAGGGCGGCGGACATCTCGTCGGCGTCGGCAGGGGCGTCCGGCCACGAAAGGTACAGGTCGGCAACGAGACTGAGCTTGTCCGCCGTGTCGGGGGTGAGGTTTGCGATGCCGGTCAGCGTGGTGTCGAGCGAGTCGAAATCGCTGATCGTGGACACGAGATGAAGCTGCTGACCCTGCAACTCGAAGTTGCCTGTCACGAAGGGCTTCTCGTCCTGCTCGAACGTCTTGACGTCCAGCAGTGTCCGGATCCGGTAATAGCGACGCGTCGTCGCCTCGAGGAGTGCGCACAGATCCGATCCGCCCTTGGAGATGCGCTGTGCCAGAAGGGTGTTGAGCGGCTCGGGCACCGCAGCGAGGGCCTCGACGCGTTCGACGTAGTCGGCGGCGTCAGGCTGCTCGGACAGGTAGGCGAGGCTCCCGCGGACGCCGTCGTAGACCTTCTGGCGAGCGTCCTGGATGTGCGGCTCCTCGAAGAACCGGTACCGCAGGTTGCGGGCCACGTCACCGATCACGGGGTAGCGAACCTGGGTTGCGAGGATGAGGCGATCGAGAACGTCGGAGAGCTCGTGCGATCCCTCGGGTGTGGTGCTCTTGGCGAGCCACCGCTCGAGCAGTGACGCGACGACCGGGATCTGGTTGTCCATGCGCTGCTGCGCGAGGAACAACCGGTAGACGGCTTCCTCGACCTCGGGCGTGCGCTCGAGTTCGGTCACCTCGTAGTGGGTGAGTGCCTGAGAGAGCTTGGTACGGAACCCTTCCGGGAGCCCTTCACGCTCGGCGTCGAGCGAGTGCAGGTACGAGTGGAAGTGCTCGCGGGGGCTGTGGACACCCTCGGGCGAACGCTCTTCGTCCGGTGCCGGACGATTACGGGACAGCTCGCACACGTCCGCGAAGATGGTGAGAAGGCCGAGTTCGGCCTTCACGAGACCGCAGTCGTTGGCGGGCTGCTGATCGCACAGCGCGTCGTATTCCGCGAGCAGAGCGCTCGCGCGGTTGGCGCTCACGTCGTAGCCGGTGATCATCGCGCCGAGCGACCGGAGGCGGTCGAGGGCATCGTCGAGTACATCCGGGCTGGCCACCGGGGTGGGCAGATCGAACTCGACACGTGGAATGTGCGAAGTGGTCGTCTCCTCGGCGACCCGATCGACCCGCAGCAGCGGAGCGCCCGCATCGACCTGCGCGTTGACGGTGCCGAGGATCTCGCGAACGGTGCCCGCATAGGGGGCGCGGATCGCGGTCTCCATTTTCATGGATTCGAGAACGACCAGGGTTGCGCCGGCCTCGACCTCGTCGCCGACGGCTACCGGTACCGCGACCACCACGGCCGGGGCGGGTGCACGCACGACGCCCGCTTCGTCCTGGCTGACCTGGTGGCTGGTGCCGTCGACCTCGACGAGATATCCGGTGGGGCCGGCCACGGTGACGATCTGGTAGCGGCGGCCACCGATGGTCAGTCGGGACTTGAACTCACCGAGCGTGTCGCGTTCGACCTCGACCGGACCGCTGTCGCCGTCGACGAGGTAGTGATGGGGGCCGATCTGCCCGACCTTCAGCTTGTACGCCTGCCCCTGGTAGGTGAGCTCCACGGCGCGGCCGATGGTGTGGTTGGCCCGTGGGCGCCCGCCCCGGGCCGAGGCGAGGAACGAGGTGCGCTCGAGCGCTTCCTCGGAGTCGTACACCTCGATCGCCCCCGCGATCAGTGCCACGTTGGCGACCTTGCTCGGCTCCGTGCGTTCCCCGGCTCCCGAACGATCGAGCCAACCGGTGTCGGCGCTCGCCGAGATCACCTCGTCACGATCGAGCAGGTCCAGCAGGAACGACTTGGTAGTGGTGCCGCCGTCGAGGACGACGGTGGTCTCCCGCAGGGCGTTGCGCAGTCGCGCCAGAGCCTCGGAGCGATCGCGACCCCACGCGATGATCTTGGCGACCATGGAGTCGTACTCGGGCGGGATGACATCCCCGGATGCGATACCGGTATCGACGCGAATGCCCGAACCGAGCGGAAACTCGAGCAACTGCACGGTGCCGGGGGCGGGGGCGAACCCGTTGTCCGCGTCTTCCGCATTGAGGCGGGCCTCGACCGCGTGGCCGAACTCCGACGGGCAGTCGCCGACGAGCGGGTCGCCTCCGGCCACCTGAATCTGCAGCTTCACCAGATCCAAACCGGTGGTGGCCTCGGTGATGGGGTGCTCGACCTGCAGGCGGGTATTGACCTCGAGGAACGTGAAGATCTTCTGCTCGGGCTGGTACAGGTACTCGACGGTGGCGGCGCCGCAGTATTGCGCGGCACGCACCAGGTCCGCGGACACGGTGCGCAGGTGGTCGGACTGCTCCTTGGTCAGCAGCGGGGAGCTGGACTCCTCGATGACCTTCTGGTTCCTGCGCTGGATGGAACAGTCGCGGACACCGGGCGCCCATACGTTGCCGTGCGCGTCGGCGATGACCTGAACCTCCACGTGCCGGGCGTCGGTGACCAGACGCTCGAGGAACACCACCGGATCGCCGAACGATCGCAGCGCCTCACCCTGAGTGCGTTCCAGAGCGAGTTCGAGTTCGTCCTCGACCCACACCTTGCGGATACCACGACCGCCGCCGCCGCTCCTGGCCTTGATGATCAGCGGGTATCCGATGGCCTGTGCATGCCGGCGGGCATCGGCGCGGGTGTCGACCGGACCACCACTCCACGGCGCGACGGGGACGGACACCTTCTCCGCAAGCAGTTTCGCCTCGACCTTGTCACCGAGCAGACGCATCGCCTCGGCGGACGGGCCGATGAACGTGATGCCCAGACCGGTCACCAACTCGGCGAACGCGGGGTCCTCGGCGACGAAGCCCCAGCCCACCCACACGGCGTCCGCGCGGGTCTCGATCAGGGCTCGCTCGAGCTCCTCGTGATCGAGGTACGGGTTGCCGGCCGTCTCGCGCAGGCACACCGTGTCGTCGGCCTGGCGAACGAACATCGCGCGACGCTCGGCCTCCGTGTGGAGCGCGATCGTGGTGATGTCGTGGTCGTGCTCCGCATTGAGCTCACGCACCGCCCGAATGAGCCGCACCGCCGATTCACCACGATTGACCACTGCAATCCGCTTGAACATCCACTGCCACCGTTCTCGTATATTCACTGTCGGGCACGCGCACAGGCGTACACCCCGACCACAACCGACTAGTTGATCAGATTGACCGCGCACGCCGTCCGGAGACGTATGCACGGCGGCACGACGTATGTCGTGCAGGCCGCAAGGAAAGTTACCGATTGTCGATCTGTACCGGATCGGAACGCTCGACTTCCCACCCTGATGTTCGGTCCCCTTGCGCACCGCTGCTCATATGCAAGCATGCAGTATTTTTTCGGCGTTGTCATGTCGGTGACGCCTAGAGAAAGTCGCACTCAATTGTGTACCTACACAAAAAGATTCGAGAAGCTATATGTGGACGGCAGTACCGATCGAGGGCTACTGTCGGGTAGGTTTTATTGCTACTGGTGAGTAGTTATTCACGGACAGCCCACTGCATTCGAGGTGGAAACGAGACGAGCCCCCAGGCTTTGCCGGGGGCTCGTCTCGTTGTAGGTGGAGTCAGGCGTTGGTGGATTTCGATGCGCCGAGTAGTGCGTAGAAGAAGTTCTTGATGGCGACGAACTTCTCGTTGGTGAGGTCGATCGCCTCACGCAGCGACGTGTCGAGTGCGGTGTCGGACATGGTTGTTCCTCCCTCTGGTGTGGAGCACGGCCGTGCCGTCACAAAATCGCACCTGCGCGGTCTCCTGGCCAGCGTTCGAATTTGCGTGTGCGGGTGACAATTTGGAAGTTCAACTAACTGGTGGATAGCGGCGAGTGAGATTCGACGTACCTACCAGCGCAATCGGGCGTCGGGTGATGTGAAGTCGAACCGGCTTCCGTGATCCGACCGCCGACAACATGTGTCGAAGATCACGCGATTCAGATGCCGAACGCGCTCTCCAGTGCCGCGAGTTCGGCGCTCAAACGCGCAGGGAACGACTGAACATCGGGAACACTCCGGCGGCACGCGGTGACTCCGAACGAAATCATGTCGTCGCTGCTGGTGGAGGTGATGTTCAGGGCCTGTCCGTGCATCGGAATGGACATGGGGTGCAGCGCATCGAGTCGCGCACCGTTCCAGTATTGGGGGTTGCTGGGGCCGGCCACATTGGAAATCACCACGTTGAAGGGCGGCCTCGGCAGCGGATTGTGGCCGAAGAACATGTTGGCACCGGCAGGTGCTGCACCCAGGGCGCTCATGGCCAGCACCTGGGTAGGACTCATCGCGCGCAGCGAGTCCTTGCCTTCCTTCATGCAGGTCCGGATGCTGCTCAGTCGTTCCCCTGGATCGGACAGATGGGTGCCGAGGTCGCACATCAGGACGCCCACGGCATTGCCGTCCTCGGCCCCGGTTCGGCCATGGAGCGACACCGGAACCATCGCGACGAGTGCCTCGTCCGGCAGGGCGGAGCGATCCGACAGGTACGAGCGCAGAGCGCCGGAGGACATCGCGAGTACGACGTCGTTGATGGTTGCGTCTGCGTACTTGGCCACGAGTCGCAGACGTTCGAGCGGCCACGCCCGCGCCGAGAAGTCCCTCGCCCTCGAGACTCGGACGTTGAACATCGTGGTCGGCGCCGACACCGACATGGCTCCGCCGCGTTCACGGACCGCACGGGAGACCGTGTCGGCGAGCGCCGGGACGGTGCCTGCCACCTCCCCGAGGAGGCTGCGCCCGGTGCGAAAGGCCGCACCCGGCAGGTCGACCACTCGGCTACCGAGCTGCTCGGGCGCGACGGCTTCCAGCTGTGGTCTGTTCTGCCACGGAGCCCGCATGCTTCGCTGCTCGGAGTCCTCGCTGAGCGACTCACGCAACACCTTCATGGCCGTCACCCCGTCCATGACCGAGTGGTGAATCTTGGTGTAGATCGCGAACCGGCCGTCAGCGAGACCCTCGATGAAGTGCATCTCCCACAGGGGGCGAGTGCGATCGAGGGGCGTGCTGTGCAGGCGCGCGCACAGGTTCATCAGCTCGCGATCGCCGCCGGGAGTGGGGAGTGCGTTCTTGTGAAAGTGGTGGTCGAGATCGACGGGGGAGCTGGAGTCCCATGCCCACTGACCGAGTGTCGCCAAGGTTCGTCGTGGCCGTTTCGCGAATCGCTGGGAGACGTTCTCGGGCTCGTCCTCGACATGTGCCTCGAGGAGGGCGCGGACGTCCCGCGCGTCGGCGCCTTCGGGAGGTTGGAAGATCTGGATCCCACCGACGTGCAGCGGATGCTCGTGTGCCTCGCCGAGGAGGAACATCGAATCGAGTGGTGACATCGGCAGCAGCATGCGGCAGATCCTCTCCGGCGTTCACGCATCCCCCCGGATGCGCGTATCGACGGTCGGTCGGATGGGGTGACGACCCTGATCGGCGCCACGCGGCGCTGCGAGACGGTGTCGGAATGGGAACGATCAGGTGTCAGAGTCAATTAGTACTACGCCGGTTTGTGATCTGCCACTAGACAAATGTCCAGTCAAGACCTGGGTATCGACCGTATTTCACGAGAATAATTGAAGCCGAAATCTACTGTGGCATACACATTCTCAAAGGATGTAAAGCAGTAGCGCGTTTCGGTTGTCCCCCGGTTGGGGGACAACGGTGTGGTCCCGAGAGTCGGTGCGGATGGGGGAGTGCTCACGGAGCGTCATGTCCGATAGTGGATTCACACGA
The DNA here is from genome assembly GCF_055231055.1 of Rhodococcus huquni. Lineage (NCBI taxonomy): Bacteria > Bacillati > Actinomycetota > Actinomycetes > Mycobacteriales > Nocardiaceae > Rhodococcus > Rhodococcus huquni. The sequence continues at coordinate 20,710 of NZ_JBUYWE010000010.1, read as the reverse complement.
CGAACGACACACATGATCGTTCGGAAAAAAGTCACTCGGACAGAAGGTTTCGAAATGCACAACGTTACCGACATCAGGATCGCTCGAAATCGCGCGCCGCGTCAGGTGCTGTTCGTCGGGGCGCCGGCCACCAGTGCCGAAGCCACTCGCTGGGCGATGGTGCGTGGCTGGCTTCAAGCCGAAGGGATTCTGCCCGTCCGGCAGATACACGGCGAGATTCTCTGCGTGATTGCGAGCGAGGATGTCCTCGACGGAATGTGCTCGGCAGTGGAGGCGGCAGCGGTCCAGCACGCTCGGAAGCTCGGAGCGCCGTGTGTCGGAATTCACGACTCCAATGCGATCTGGGATCTCACCGCGCCGGCGCGGACCGCACGGCAGATGGTCGGGGCGTGACTCTCAGCCGCGCCGGGCGGGTGCACGGCCGGGTGGCTGGCGCACCTCGGGGATCTGCTCGAGCGCCGGGATCCCGTGGGTGACCGGAGTGGAATCGAGAGTGAAAGGTTCACCGTGATGCGACAGCAGGATCGGATCGCCGCCCTCGAGTGTGTACGTCGCGGTGTGCTGATGAATTTCGACCGCGATGCAGCTGCCGCGCACGAGCATGTGAAACGCCAGACGATTGAGCTGTTCCGGAATGCGCGGTGCGAAACTGATGTTGCCGCCGTGATCGCGCATGCCACCGAAACCGGCGACACACCCCAGCCACGAGCCCGCCAATGACGCCACGTGCAGCCCGTTGGAGACGTTCGAATGCAGATCGTGGAGGTCGGTGAGCGCAGCCTCCGAGAGATAGTCGTAGGCGAGCTGCAGGTCGCCGATCTCTGCGGCGACGATCGACTGAACGCACGCGGACAGTGACGAATCGCGAACGGTGATCGCCTCGTAGTAGAGGAAGTCCGCCAACTTCTGGTCGTCGGTGAAGGCGTCTCCGCGCAGGTAGAGCGCCATGACCAGGTCGGCCTGCTTGACCACCCGTTTGCGGTAGAGATCGAAGTACGGATAGTTCAGCAGCAGCGGGTACGTCTCCGGCGGCGTTCCTTCGAAGTCCCAGTCGGCGTGGTGGGTGAAGCCGTCCGATTGCTGGTGGACACCCAATCCGTCGTCGAACGGGACCCTCATATGTTCGGCGGCGTCGCGCCACAACGCCGTCTCCTCGTCGTCGACACCGAGGTCGCGGGCGAGGTCGGGATGCTTCGTGCACACCGTCGCGGCGTCCACCAGATTCTGCTGGGCCATCAGATTGGTGAACACGTTGTTGTCCGCGACGGCTGTGTACTCGTCCGGCCCGGTCACGCCGTCGATACGGAATTCGCCCTGAGAGTTGTGATGCCCGAGAGAGCACCACAACCGGGCGGTCTCCACGAGGAGTTCGATCCCGTAGTCGACCTCGAACTCGGTGTCCTCGGTGGCGGCCAGGTACCGCGCAGTCGCTGCCGCGACGTCTGCATTCACGTGGAACGCTGCCGTGCCGGCGGGCCAGTAACCCGAACACTCCTGGCCGTTGATCGAGCGCCAGGGGAACGCGGCGCCCCGCTGTCCGAGTTGGCGTGCACGTTCCTTCGCCGTGTCCAGCGTCGAGTGTCGCCAGCGCAATGCGTCGCGGGCAGCATCGGGCATCGTGTAGGTGAGAACGGGCAATACGTATGTCTCGGTGTCCCAGAAGGCGTGACCGTCGTAGCCCGGCCCTGTCAGTCCTTTCGCGGGAATGGCGCGCGATTCACCGCGAGCACCGGCCTGGAGCACATGGAAAAGGCCGAAACGCACCGCTTGCTGCAGTTCCGCGTCGCCTTCGATCTCCACGTCGGCCGCGGCCCAGAAGTTGTCGAGGTACTGGCGCTGACGCTCGAGGAGTGTGTCCCAGCCGGTCTCCATGGCGCCGGCCAGTGCTCCGTCCACCTGTGCCCGCAATGCAGGCACCGACCGCCGCGCTGACCAGCCGTACGCCAGATACTTGGTGACGCGCAAGGTCTTGCCGGCTGGAACGTCGACCGCCACGGTCAGTCTGGCCAGGTCTTCCTCGGTCTCGATGCTGCAGCGAGCATCCTTGGGCAGTTCGATCTCGTGATCCATACCCGCGGCCATGTACAAGTTGGACGAACGAGTGTGATGGGCGAGTACTGCGCGATAGCCGCTGGCCACGGCGAAGTCGGCGACGAGCGGATTGTCGAGCGCCGCCGCCACCCTTGGATCGTCCGACTTGGTCGGCAGCGGTTCGTTGGCCAGTAGGTCGGATTGGAGAACGAGTTCGAGTTCGCCGTCGAGAGGTTCGACCTCGTAGCGAATCGCCGCTACGGCACGCGAGGAAAAGGACACCAGCCGTTCGGATCGGATCCGCACCCGTCGTCCCGTGGGCGAGACCCACTCGGTGGTCCGCCGGAGCGTGCCGGATCGAAAATCCAGGACGCGCTCGTGGTGGGGGGCCTCGCCGTATCGCATGTCGAGGGGCTCGTCCTCGATCAGCAGTCTGATGATGTTTCCGTCGGTGACGCTGACGACGGTCTGCCCGTCCTCCGGGTACCCGTACCCGGCTTCGGCGTACGGAAGCTCGCGCTGTTCGTAGAAACCGTTCAAGTAGGTGCCGGCGAGGCCGCGCGGCTCACCCTCCTCGAAACTTCCACGAATACCGATGTGGCCGTTCGAGAGGGCGAAGGTCGACTCCGTTCGGTGCAGTGCTTCGAGGTCGAGACCACGCCACCGCAGTTCCCATGGTGATATTTCGTAGCCTTCAGCGTCCATGCGCACCGGCCTGAGGTCCGGTCAGCAGGTCTGCGAGATCGGTGACGACGACATCCGCGCCGTGCTCGCGCAGGGCATCCGGATGGTCCGCTCTGTCGACTCCCACCACGAACCCGAACTTGCCGGCCCGGCCGGCTTCCACTCCGGACAGTGCGTCCTCGAAAACGGCGGCGTCCTCCGGAGGCACCGCGAGCGCTTCTGCTCCAGCCAGGAACGAATCGGGCGCGGGCTTGCCGCGCAGGCCTCGGTCGGTGATGACCACGCCGTCGATCCGGATGTGCACGTATCGGCTGAGGTCTGCGGCGTCGAGGACCGACTTTCCGTTGGCCGACGAGGTGACCACAGCGATCTTCAGTCCGTGCTCGTACGCGGCCTGGATGTACTTCACCGAGCCGGGGTACGGATTGACGCCTTCCTTCTCGATCACCTTCAGCAGCAGCTCGTTCTTGCGATTGCCGATTCCGTTGACGGTGTCGTCGGACGGGGGATCGTCCGCCGCGCCTTCCGGAAGGGCGATGCCGCGGGACTGGAGAAAGGTGCGAACGCCGTCGGCGCGGGGACGACCGTCGACGTGATCCTGGTAGTCCTCGTCGCTGAAAGGCTGAAATCCGTCACCGTCGCGTCGGCGCAGAAAATCGTCGAATGTCTGTTTCCATGCTTTCCGATGCAGCACCGCAGTGCCGGTCAGCACACCGTCCAAGTCGAACAGACACGCCGAGATGTTGCCGGGAAGTCCCATCACCCCTCTGACGGTACAACCGAACCCCCTGGATTCGTGGCGGATGAGTAGTCGCGTGTTGTGAGAGTTCCCAAGCTGGCGCGTTTCGGTTGTGGAGCGCTCGGTGCGCTCCACAACCGAAACCCGGTCCGTTGCTAGCCGGTAACGCCGGTCAACTCGTTGGGAGTCTCGGGGAGTTCGGCTTTCGCTGTCACCTTCTTCGACGCGAGATCGACCGAGTGAATCGCTTTGGTTGCCGGATCGGTGACGTATGCGGTGTCGCCCTGAACGAAGAGGGTGGGACGAGGATCCTGCCAGGTTTCCGATTCGGACCAGGGGGCGACGACGGGGATCGTTGCCGTCACAGCCTTGGTGCTCGGGTCGATCACGTGCACGGCACCATCCGTACCGAGGACCAGTGCTTCTCCGTCCGGCCCTCGGCCCAGCGACCTGAAGCTGTAGCTGGTGCCGAGGTCGACGAGCGAGATCTGGTTCGTCTCGGTGTCGATCAGGGACACTCGTTCGGGCCGCTCCAGATCCGCGTCCGGGTCCGTCTTGTAGTCGCCCAGCAGGACGGGGGAGTTCTCGGAACCGGCCTGGTTGCCGATTCTTCCGTACGGATCCGGTGCGGAGATTTTCGTGACGACCCCGTCCTTCACGACGAGGGCGCCGTTCTCGCATCCGAACGACACGGCCTCGCCGGCTGCCACGGCTTCACCGTGCACACCGGGGCATTCCTCGCTTCGAGCGGTCTCGTGTCCGTGTTCGTCCAGTACGACGACGCCCTGGCGTTCGTCCTCGTTGCCCAGGGTCGTGAGAAGGGTGTTGTCCGAGAGTTCCACCGCGACACCGTGGTGCGCCTCGGCGGTGACGTGCTCACGCGTTTCGGGCTGCCCGTCGCTCAGTGCGGTGGGATCGAAGATGGTCACTTTGCCGGTGCCGTCGTCGAACAGGACCGTCTTGCCGTCGTGACGGACCACGTGGCCCGGTGTGTCGGCGGCGAAGCGCACATCGGTCAGCGCCGGCTCGGCGGTGTCGAGCGCCTCGAACGCGTTGCCTGTGCTGACGAGTACGTGCCTGCCGTCGCCTGCCGGATTCAGGCGGACGAATCCATCGATGTCCTCGATGGTGTCCACGACCTCCAGGGTGTCGGCGTCGAGGACCATGACGCCGTCGTCGTAACTGGCGGTGAGTCGTGGCCCGGCTGCGTCAGTCGACTTCGTGTCGGTGGCGGCGTCATTCGATGAGCAGCCGACGAGTAGTGCGGCCGACGCGCTCAGCGCGACTGCGGCCGTGAGTATGCGGTTTCCGTGTGGTGTCTTCACGAGCGAGAAGACAACCCTTATTGCAAACGATTGTCAAAGCTAATAATGCGCATCTCCGCATGTCGAAGGCTCACCGAAGCGCCTCGGTGATGCGCTCGGAGTTGGATTCCATCATCTCCAGGTACGTGGCTGCGCCGGATCCGTCCTCGCCCAAAGACTCGCTGAACAGTCCCACCACCTCGACGTCCGTCCCGGATTCCTTCGCCAGAGCCTCTGCCAGCTTCGAGGGTTGCGACGAGTCGACGAAGATCGCAGGGACACCCGAATCGCGCACCGCGTGGGACAGGTCGGCCAGATCCGCAGAACTCGGCGAGGCCAAGGTCGTGCCGCTCGGGACCACGGCTCCGATCACCTCGAAGTCGAATCGTTCTGCGAGATAGCCGAACACGTGATGATTGGTGATCAGCGTGCGCCTGGGTTCGGGAATGGACTCGAAGCGCGCGGCCATCGTCGACGTGAGTTGCGCAATTCGGTCGGCGTAACTCTTCGCCCGCGCGTCGATCGCGGACGTGTCTACGCCCTCGACGTGCATGGTGACCGCATCCCGAATCAGCCCGACCGCGCGCGCCACCCGGTCGGGGTCCGTCCAGAAATGCGGGTCCGGCGTACCCGCGCCGTCACCGCCGCCGAAGGAGATCGGCTCGACGTCGGGTGCCACCTCCAGCACCGGGACGTTCTCGGACCGGGCAGCGTCGACCGTTTTCGCAATGCCTTCTTCTAGGCCGAGTCCGTTGGAGATCACCAGGTCTGCGGAGGCGATCCGGGCCGATTCCGCCGCGGAGATCTCGAACGAGTGCGGATCCGCGTTCGGCGGCATGAGCACCCGCACCTCAGCGGCGTCGCCGACGATGTTCTCGGTGATGTCGCCGAGAATGTTCGTGGTCACGACGACGGTCGGGCGGTCCGTGCTCATGTCCACCGAACATCCCGTGGTGGCGAGCACCGCGCCGGTCAGAAGCGCGGCGAGGGCGATCGAGCGCTTCATTCGCCCACCACGCTCATCGAGCCGACGGTGAATCCGGCGTCGAGGGTGCGGGCGATGCGCGCGTTGTCGCGATAGTCGATCTCCTGCACTCGCGATCCGGCCGGGTCGCTCACGTATGCACGCTTGCCGGACACCAGAATCGACGGCTTCGGCTGCGACGCGTCACTCCAATCGAACGGCTCGGCCAGGGCCGGTGTGGATGCGGTCTCGGCACCGGTGGCGATGTCGTAGGTGCGGAACGAGCCGTCGGCGAGAACGGCGAACGCCGTTTTGCCGTCACCGGAGAGATTCACGTCGAGAGCACGATCCGGTGTGCGGATGTGAGTCCAGCCGCGTGCCACCGTGTCGAACACGAGAACCCCGTCGTTGGTCGCGGCCGGTCCGGCAGTTGCGACGAGAATCGGCACGGAATCTTGCTCGCGGAATGTGGTGGGTCGGGATTCGGGTGTGATGCCGTCGGGGTAGGGGACCTTCTCGGACGTCCACTCGGTGCCATCGGTGCCGTCGGTGGAGGCAATGAACACCCCGTCGTCGCACGCGACCACCGCGTACTTGTCGAACGCGGCCGCGCCATGCATCCGGGGGCACGGAGTGTCGAACGACTGTGTGATCTCGCCCTCGGTGTTGCGGAGTTCGAAGGATTCGGGGCGAGTGTCTTCGGGGTTTTCGCTGGACCGCGAGACCAGAAAGTGGTCGTCGACCGGAATCACGACTCCGTGCTGCGGTGCGTTCGCCGTGATCGAGAATTCGGGGTCGGAGTTACCGTCCGACAGTTCGTCGAACGTGTTGACCGTTGCCGTGCCGTCGCCGTCGAAGAAGGTGGCGACCTTGCGATCGCCGGCGACTACGTGCGCCGGTTTCGTGCCGTCGATTCGGCCGAGTTCGGTGGGTTCCTTGGTGTAGGAGTGCGTGTGATCACCGTGGTCGATGGTCCACGAGCCCGGTTCGAGGACGTGGGTGACGTCGCCCTTTCCGTTCACGGCGTACACGTATCGGTCGTTGACCGTGGTGAGTTTCGCAGCGCCCTCGAGGTCGAAGGAGTGGAGCGATTCTTCGGAGGTGAGGTCGACGATGTCGACTCGCCCCGAATCGGCATCGGCGAGGACGAGGCGTGGTTGAGGTCCGTCCACCTCCGTCGACCCGGATTCGGCGGCGAGGTCGCTGCCTGCGGCGGAGGATCCCCCGGCAGGGTCTTTCGATTCTTCGTGCGATCCGCAGGCGGTGAGTGTCAGGGAAGCGGTCGCGGCCACAGCGGCGACTCGAAAGAAGGTGGACTGGCGCACAGGTTCTCCGTCTTTGAAGGAAACGATAATCATTATCGTAAACGGAGGCGCCTTCGGGCAGCGCGCCCGGCACCGACGACGAAGAACTGCGCCACCGCCGTCCCGGCGATCGTCGCACCCGCGGCCGTGTCGCCGTACCACGACGTCACGAGGCCGATGAAGGTCGCCGACCAGCCGAACAGCACCGCAAGTGTCATGGTTGCGGCAATCGAACGACCGAACAGATATGCAGTGGCAGAGGGTGCGATCAGGAGTCCGAACACCAGGAGGGTGCCCACGACTCGGAACGACGCGACCACCGCCAGGACGACCAGTGCGAGTAGTGCGATATGGGCGAACCTCGGGCGGAGGCCGAGCGTGTGCGCCTTTCGTTCGTCGAAGACCAGGGCTACGAACGGGCGATAGCAGGCCACGGACACCCCGGCTGCAAGGACGACCGCTCCCGCGAGCCACCACAGATCGTCGACGGTGGCAGAGAGGACGTCGCCGAACAGGAAGCCGGTGAGGTCTACCGCGAACGAACTCGATCGGGACACGATCACCACACCGAGGGCGAGCATTCCGGCGAACAGGAGTCCGATTCCGGTGTCCTCGGAGAGCTCCGAATCTTTTGACACCCACGCGATTCCGGCGATCATCATGATCGCGCTGATGGCGGCTCCGGCTACCAGGTTCGCGCCTACCAGGTAGGAGACGGCGATTCCGGGGAGCATGCCGTGAGACACGGCGTCACTCATGAACGCCATTCCGCGCAGGACGACCCAGGTGCCGACGAGGGCGCACAGGATCGAGACGAGCATGCCCGAGAGCAGGGCCCTGCGGACGAACGAAACGGTGAACGGGTCGAGTAGCCACTGCACGGTGCTAACCTAATTGACGATGATTGTCATAAGCGAATTGACCGTGCGATACGGCGCGGACACGGCGCTGCGCGGCGTGAATGCGAGGTTTGCGCCCGGAACCGTCACGGCGCTCGTGGGGCACAACGGTTCAGGCAAGTCGACGCTTCTGCAGGTACTCGCGGGGGTCGCCGCGCCCGGTTCCGGTTCGGTCGCGGGGGTGCCGACGTCGGTGGCCTACGTTCCGCAGCGCAGCGCGGTTGGTTCCCGGTTGCCGCTGTCCGTGCAGGAAGTGGTGGCAATGGGAGTGTGGGGGCGGGCAGGTCTGTTCCGGCGGGTGTCGTCCGCGGATCGACGTGCGGTCGATGCGGCGCTCGACCGGCTCGGGCTCGTTGCGCTGCGGCGTCGACGGCTCGCGACGCTCTCCGGTGGGCAATGTCAACGCGCGCTACTGGCCCAGGCAGTCGTACAGCGAGGTGATCTCGTGCTCCTCGACGAGCCGAGTGCGGGGCTCGATATGGAGGCTGCTGCGGTGATCGACGAGGTGATCGGGGAGGAGGCTGCGCGCGGCGCGACGGTCGTCGTTGCGACCCACGACCTGCCGGGCGCTGCGCGGGCGGACCAGGTCATCACACTTGAACGCGGTTCAGTTCGTCAGGCGCCTGCAAGCAGCGAAACCGGTTGGTATCGCCCGAATGTGGCGGCCGCCCACGGCCCGGTCGAGTCCCGCAGTCGAGCGTTACACAAATTAGACATGTGAAATTCGTGCATCTCGGCGAGGTTGGGTCTAGTGTGGGGAACGCACGTCCAGCCAACCCCCCCGGCTGGTTGCGCCGGCCCCGCCAACCCACCCCCCCGGTTTGGCGGGGCCACTCTAATTTCAGGGGCAGGCCGACCCGTATCCGCTACGAACGCACCGAGCGGGTCAATGCACCCGTCAACTCGGCGATCTCGGAACCCACCGTCAGGTAGGTCTCCTCGTCCTTGCCCGACGGGTCGGCGATGTCCTCGGGACCTTCGGAAGCCGTGAACTTGGTTCGGGCGGCATCGAGCGCCGAGACCGTGCCGGCTCCCGAATCCTCCGCGAGACGCGCGGCTTCTTTGAGTGTGAACGCCTTCTTCGACTGCGTCGGGGCGAGCTTCAGGACCTCGTCGCGCTCGCTCTCCGTCATCGTCAAGATCAGATCAGCATCTCCGGCGATCTCCGCGGTGAGGCTTCTGGCGCTGAAGTCGGTGGGGTCTCCACCGAGTCCCTCCAAGACAGCAGCCGCAGTCTTCTCCATGGGCTGACCAGCCTTGGCCTTCGTTCCCGCACTCGATGCAACGAGATCGGCCGTGCCGATTTCTTCGGCATAGGCCGCGGTGATGCGTTCGGCCGTCGCGGAGCGGCTGACGTTTTCGGTGCAGACGAAAAGAACATGCATGACCGAAAGCATAAGGTCTCGAAATCCGAGCGCCGAACAGGCACCTCACCTGTTGTACACGTGTTGTTGGTTCCACACACCGACGAGGTATCCGTGGTGATCACTTCCCGGGATTATCAAGGTGACATGCGCTGCACCGTGTTTGGAACCGGATACCTGGGGGCGACCCACGCGGCCTGTATGGCCGAGCTCGGTCACGATGTTCTGGGCGTCGACATAGACCCCGGCAAAGTGGCGAAGCTCTCGTCCGGTGAAGTTCCTTTCTATGAGCCCGGCCTCGCCGAGGTGCTCCGCCGCAACATCGATGCAGGTCGATTGCGGTTCACCACGTCGTACGACGAAGCGGCCGCATTTGCGGACCTGCACTTCGTCGGCGTCGGCACTCCGCAGAAAAAGGGCGAATACGCCGCGGATCTGCGCCACGTGCACTCGGTGATCGACACCTTGGCCCCGCTGCTCGACGGACCGGCCGTGATCGTCGGCAAGTCCACCGTGCCGGTGGGTACTGCCGCCGACCTGGGTGTTCGCATCCGCCGACAGGCGCCTGCCGGTGACGACGTCGAAGTGGTGTGGAATCCCGAGTTCCTGCGCGAAGGATTCGCCGTCGAGGACACGTTGCGCCCGGATCGGCTGGTGCTCGGGATCGACCGCGACCGCCCGGGGCGCGCCGAATCGCAGCTCCGCGAGCTGTATGCGGACCTGCTCGACAACGACGTCCCCTTTCTCGTGACGGATCTGGCGACCGCGGAACTGGTGAAGGTGTCTGCGAACGCCTTCCTGGCGACCAAGATCTCGTTCATCAACGCAATATCCGAAGTGTGCGAGGCGACGGGCGCCGACGTCACCGAACTCGCCGACGCTCTCGGCTACGACGCCCGCATCGGTCGTCGATTCCTGAATGCCGGACTCGGGTTCGGCGGCGGCTGCCTGCCCAAGGACATCAGAGCCTTCATGGCACGTGCCGGTGAACTCGGCGCGAACCAGGCTCTGCACTTCCTGCGCGAGGTGGACAGCATCAACATGCGTCGTCGCACCCGCATGGTCGAACTGGCCGCACAGGCCTGCGGCGGTTCGCTGCTCGGTGCGAACGTCGCGGTTCTCGGGGCCGCCTTCAAGCCGGAGTCGGACGACGTGCGTGACTCGCCGGCGCTCAACGTCGCGGGCATGATGCAGCTTCACGGCGCGGTGGTCAGCGTCTACGACCCCAAGGCTCTGGACAACGCTCGACGGTTGTTTCCCACCCTCGATTACGCCACGTCCGTCACGGAGGCCTGCGAGAACGCCGACGCCATCCTCCTGCTCACGGAGTGGAAGGAATTCGTGAATCTGGAGCCGGGTGATCTCTCGGACGTCGTCGGCCGCAAGGTGATGGTCGATGGCCGCAACTGCCTGGACGCACAGGCATGGCGGGATGCGGGTTGGGACTACCGAGGACTCGGGCGCGGGTGACCTGCGCCACCCGAGTGCCTGGTAGATCGTCTGCGCAGCGCTGATTCTCGGAGATTTCGGTAGGCTCTCGAATCACAGGGTGGGGGGATTCGAACATCGGACCCATGTAATGGCGATTGAGGGGCCCATGAGTTCGGTTCTCGGTGTATCGGTGGGGGCGAGCGCTGTGCGTTTGGTGCGCCCAGATATCAGTGACCGAGACGGTGTTCTGTCGCAGTCGGTCGATGCCCGACGTCCGGAAGAATTGGCCGCCGAATCGATCGGTGTCGTTCTGACCGGCGATGCGAACCCAGGGCGGGTGCATCACACGGGCGTCGCCTACCGGGACGACGTACAGGCGGGGGCCGTGCACGCTGCGATGGCTCGCCAGCAGCTTCGAAGCTATCGCCTGGTGCCGGAAGTTCGGGCCACCCTGCACGCACTGGAACAATCCGGTGTTCTCGAGTCTGCCGAAGTTCCGATGATCTACGACCTGGGTAGTTCGGGACTCACCATCAGCGTCGTCGATCGGGCCAGCGGGGACGTCCTCGAATCGCTTCGGACCGACACCGTGGGCGGCGACATGTTCGATCGTCTAGTCCGAGACAACCAGGTGTCGGCTGGCCGGCTTCGTTCCCCGCGCACGGAAGCGGAGTCACGCGAACTCGATGCGCAGTGCCGGGCCGCCAAAGAACAGTTGTCGCGCGGCGGTGCGGTGTGCGTGCCGGGCGACAGCGGTCTGCTCCTGCTGTCGCGCTCGGTGTTCGACTCGCTCGTCACAGTTGTGGTCGAATCGTCCGCTCGCCTCGCACGTGAGGTGATTGCGCGTTCTCCACGTGTTCCCGATCTTGTCGTTCTGGTCGGCGGCGGGGCCCACATCCCATTGGTGCGTTCGGTGATCGAGGCGTGGATCGCCTTGCCCACTGTGGTGCCGGATACTCCGGAACTGGTGTCCGCCCGTGGCGCCGGACTGTTGGTTCGTTCGGAGTCGGCTGAGCAGGTGACGCCGACCGACGACTCGGCGTCGTCCGATTCGTCTTCGCCCGAGCCGGACTGGGCCGCGTTGATCGACGGGCCATCCGCCGGCAGCGAAGCACGCGCACGTAAGCGAAAGATGGGTGCCGTTGCCGCAAGCACAGCAGTGTTGGGAATCCTGGGAATCGGGGTTGCCGTCGGTAGCGCGATGACGCCCGGGGCGACAGTGGGCGAGGCGGTTCCGGCCGCTCCGATCGTCGCTCCGCCCAGCAGCACCACGATCGCGCCGCCACCCCCACCGCCGCCTGCGCCCGAGATCAGCGAAGCGGCGCCCACGCAGCCTCGAACCCCGCGGAGTGTCGAGATGCCGGAACCGGCTCCGCCCCCGCCACCGCCGCCGGGCCCGGTCTTTCCGGGGCTACCCCCGATCCAGTTGCCGCCGCTGCAGTTGCCGGAGTTTCCGCGCTTTCCCGGCTGATCGTTCAGCGTGAGTGGCGTCCACCGCTGCGAACAGGAGTCGGTGCGCTCCCGAGAGGACGGGCGAGCAACACGGCAATTCCCGTCGTCAACGGGACAGACAACGCCAGTGCAATGCCACCCACTGCGGACCTGGTGATCTCCGTTGCCACCGCGTCGCTCGTCAGCACGTCCTGGATCGAACGCCCCGACACGCTGAACAGCAGCAGCAACGGCAACGCGCCGCCGGCGTAGGCGAGGACAAGCGTGTAGACGGTACTGGCGATGTGGTCGCGACCCACCCGCATCGCGGACGCGAAAATGTTGCGACGGTTGGCATCCGGATCGAGTTCTGCCAGTTCGAATGCGGACGATGCCTGAGTGATCGTCACGTCGTTGAGGACACCCAACGAACCGATGATGAAGCCCGCCAACAAGAGTCCGGTGATGCTCACCGTGCCGATATATGCCTGCACATCGGTGTTCTGTTCTTCGGAAAGGCCGGTCAGTCGGGTGAGGCCAATGGCGGCATACGACAACACTGCGGCCAGGAACATCGACGCGAGCGTCCCGAGTAGGGCCGAGCTGGTGCGTAGCGAGACGCCGTGCGCCAGATACAGCACCGCATACAAGATGATTGCACCGCCGACGAGTGCGACGGGTATCGCGGGCTTGCCGTCCAGCAGTGCGGGGAGCATGAACACGACGAGGACGGCGAAGGCGACGACGATGCCCACCAGCGCCCGTAGCCCGCGCCAACGGGCGACGGCGATGACGACCGCGGCGAAGACGAGTGTGATCAGAGCCAGCGGCATGCCGCGCGAGTAGTCCTCGAAAGAGTACTGGATCGCGCCGGTGGTGTCCGGTTGGCGAAGCATCCGAATGTCGTCACCCACCTGCAGGCTTGGCTGCCCGGGGTTCGGGATGATCTCGAGAAGGGTTCGCATCCCCGAGTCGTCGCCCGATTCGATGTCGACGATGCTGCGTTCGCACTGGTACGTATCGGTCTCGGGCGGCACCGGGTTGCCGGTGAACGCTCGACCGGCGGACACACTGCCGCACGCGCCGGGCTCGTGAGCGGTGACGGTTCCGGATTCGCTGACAACAGAGTCGCCCAGTGGCAGCTTGGTCTGGATCTGCTCGGTGCTCGGCCACAACAGTGCTGCACCCACGGCCACTGCCGCCGCGATGATGCCGAGGAGGGTGATGACGACGGTGGCGGCAGCCGTTCCGAGTGGTGCCCGTCCGCCGTGGCCATGCCCGTGTCCGTGACCGTGCGTTGTCATCGGCGAGTGTCTTCGGAGTAATTCGTGTGTGTGAGCACCACGACAGAGTAGTCACGGCGAAATCGGTGGGCCGACCGAGTGAACCTCGAGGTTGCCGCATCGCACGGGTATAGCTCTTGTATCGCTTACATATCGCCAATGTGATTAAATATCCTGGCAACGTCGAACATGCGCCCACGAAGCGCTCGACGGCAGGGCCGCGCAGTCTGAATCGGGTTGGGCTCGAGTGTCTGCTTTGGCAGATCGATCCGGAGGGGGATCGATCTGAGGGCTGAGATTCGGTGCACAAGGGCACAGCGGAACGGACTGCGAAGTTCGCAACGAGGGGTGGATTTCGCGTCGAGTGATAGGCCGAGCTGGGTGGCGGGGTACAGGGGGGGTTGACCCCGCCACCAACCTGGCGACCACAGGGGGGGGAGGGTCGTCAGGTGCTCGTGGGCACCGAAGTGCCGAGAACCAATTTACATACACATCGTGTGCATTCGTCAACTGGGTGGGCGAAATCGCAACCGTGTCGTTGCCGGGATTGCGATCACAGACGCCGATATCTCGACCCGTACCGAGACGCAAAGGGCACCGGTGCGCCCGAGGGCATAGAATGCCACCGTTCAGGAGGTGAACGGTGAAGCGGCAATTCCGCGAAAACGAAGTCGGGCGAGCGCTGGAACGGATGAATCTTCCGTCCGCTGTGACCCGTGATTCCGTTGTGGCCGGTGTGGTCGCGCGACGAGGCCGTCCCATCAGGTTGGTTCCGGTGCCGCATCGCGTGTTGCGAGGTAATCACTTCGGAATGTGGCTGGCCCGAGTTTCCGACGACGTCATCGTCTTCACCGACGACACCTCCGACATGCACGCCACTCACATCGTGTGCCACGAGATCGCCCACATGGAGCTTCATCACGATCGCGAACCGGTCGGTGACACCACACTCGATCCGGCCCAGCTGCGTGATCTCGCGCCCAGTGTCGGGTCCTCGGAGATCGTCAGTGCCTTCGGCAGGTCGAATTACTCCTCCAAGCAGGAGTACGACGCGGAGCTCCTCGCGACGCACATCATGGCGCGGGTGAACCGCCGCGGCGGCAACGGCGACGAACGGGCCGCACGCATTCTTGGAAGCTTCTGAGCATGACCGCGTTACCCCCGCTGGTCACCGGCATCCTCCTGTTCGTGGTGTGGGGCACCACAGCTCTCCGGCTGATCTTCACCCGGCGCGGTGTGGTCAACACCCGGCAGAACGTATTTCTGATCCTGGCGTCGATCACCGTCCTGATGTCGAAGTCGTGGGTGCATCAGCCTCTCGACGAGACCTTCGGCTTCGGGACCGCCCGCCACTTCGGTAACGCGATCATCATGTTGTCGTTCGCGTCTCTGCTCAGTCTTGCCGTGGCGTGGGCGTGGGGGCCCGACAAGTGGCCGCGAATACACGTGGTGTCCATGGCGTTGTCCGCGCTCCTCGGGATCGCCTTGTTGATGTTGAGCGCGCCTGCACGCGCCGCCGGGGAACGCATCGAGGAGTCGGGCGGATGGCAGTACGCCGGGTACTTCGTGGTCTACGCGATCCCGTCGCTGACCGTCTGCGGGACCATCATCGTGGTGGCAACGAAGAGCCTGCGCCGGACGACCGATCGTTCCGAGCGGTGGATGTTCGGTGTGCTGATCGGTATCGGCGCGGTGTCCGGAATCGACACCGCCTCCATGGCGGTGGCGGCAGTCATGAGCGCCCTTGGTGTGACGAACGGATTCACGGAGTTCCGGACCGAGATCAACGGTGTGACAACGATGTTCATCCTGGTCGGCATGTGTCTCGTCGCGGTGCGGCCCGCGATCCGCACCGCGATGGGTGCGTTCGAACTCGACCGGCCCTCGAGGCAGCGCAGGCTGCTGTCGCCGATGTGGCGCACGCTCACCGACGCGGTCCCCGAGGTTGTGCTCGAACTGCGACCGGCAGACCGGAGTGCGCTGCCCTCGCGGATGGCTCTGCATCGCATGTGCGTCGAGATACGTGATGCGATGTTGGTGGTCGACGAGTATCCGCAGTTCGGCCGTGTTCCACCGCTCGGTGAGGATCACGACCTGAGCATCGCGGTCGGTCTGCATCTGGGCGCCATCGCCCGCGCAGGTGGCGAGCCGGCGGAGCCCGAGCGTGAGCGGATCGCCTCCTACTCGGTGGACCTGCGAAGTGAGGCCGGTGAGCTCGCTCGAATCGCCCGCCACTGGGTGCGGGCAGGCCGAATTGCCCGCGAGTGGGTGGCTTACCGCGAATCCGTGCCGAACTGACCGGGAAGGTTCTGTAGCAACGGGATCATCCGTTCCATCGCTTCGACCGACAGCTGCTGCGCGTCCGGGGTTCCGCGCATGGACATGTGGTTGACGCCGGCGTCGCGGACCGCGAGCTTGAACCGAATCAACGTGTCGTAGTCGTGGTAATCGGAGTCCGAGAGGTACTGCACCGGCGCGTGGAACCAGGCCGCAAGTGCCGAAAGGACCTCAGGCTCGCCGTACGGGTCGTCACCGTCGCGCAGCGCCTGCACGGACTCGATGCTCACCGGCCGACCGAGAATCCTCGCCAGCGACTCCGCCACCTCTGAGGTGGTGGGCTCCGGCGCTCCGTCCTCGTGCGCAAGTGCGAACAACCGGTTGAGGCGGACGGAGAGTGGGGTGGTGCTCATGCGCTGATCTCCGAGCTCGCATCGGTATCGGGTGTGGGGTACGCGAGGGACTTCTCCCAGCGTTGGTGGAAGCGCTCGCGGGTCTGCTCGTCGAGATCATGGTGTCGTCCGGACAGGAAGCGGCGATACCAGGCCTCTTCTTGCTCAGCAGGGTCGGCGAATTCGGGTGGTGCCTCGAGCAGTGCCCCGAACGCGAACTCGACGAGGGGCTGCCGGGGGCCGGTGGGGCCGCCGTTGACCTCGAGGAGACGGGTCACGTACGCACCGGTGATCTTGGAGACGACTCGATTCAGATCCTCGGCTGCCTCTGACAGTCCGGCCACGTCGGGGTTGGCCTCCGCGAGACGGTTGACCTTCGAGTGCGGGCCGAGAATCTCGATGATGGTCTCGAGATCGAGCGGAATCTGGGACGGGCCGAGCGCCGGCGGTGGAGGCGTGACCATGTTCGGGGCCGGGTCTTCACCTTCCACCGGGGTCGGGACGCCACCCTCGAGGGTGCGGGCGGCGCTACCCGGAACCCAACGCAGCGCGATATCGAGCTTGCGGAGGGTTTCGATGCTCGGATCAGGACCTGTTCCGTTCTCGGCGCGGGTCTGTGCAGCGTCCGAAGGTCCGCCGGCAGCGGTCACCTCGTCCTGGGTCAGGTTGAGCATTCGCCGTCGCTTGTAGACGAACTGCCCGAACCTGGCTCGGGTGTCGCTGGCCATGATGATCCCCCCAAAAGAGATAGCAAAGCGATGTTCGTATCGCTTTCTGTCTCGATCCTACTGCTTGTAGCTCGTGAGGAAGTTGCCGAACCTCTCGATTGCCACCGCGAGGTCGCGAGCCCAGGGGAGGGTGACGATTCGAATGTGGTCGTGATCGGGCCAATTGAATCCGGTGCCCTGGACGACGAGGATCTTCTCCTGCAGGAGAAGATCCTGCACCAGCTTCTCGTCGTCGTGGATCTCGTAGACCTCGGGATCGAGGCGCGGGAACGCATACAGTGCGCCGCGGGGCTTCACACACGAGACACCCGGAATCATGTTGAGCCGCTCCCACGCGACATCGCGCTGCTCGAGCAGTCGGCCGCCGGGCAGGATCAGGTCTTCGATGCTCTGATGGCCGCCGAGTGCGACCTGGATCGCGTGCTGACCGGGCACGTTCGGGCAGAGGCGGGTGGAGGCGAGCAGGTCGATGCCTTCGAGGAAGCCCTTCGCGTGATCCTTGGGTCCGGTGATCGCCATCCAGCCGGCGCGGTAACCGGCGACGCGGTATGCCTTCGACAAACCGTTGAACGTGAGGCACAGGAGGTCGGGTGCCAGCGTGGCCAGCGAGGTGTGCTTCGCATCGTCGTAGAGGATCTTGTCGTAGATCTCGTCGGCCAGCAGCAGCAACTGATGCTTGCGAGCCAGGTCCACCAACTGCTGCAGCACCTCGGTCGAGTACACCGCGCCGGTGGGGTTGTTCGGGTTGATGACCAGCAAGGCCTTGGTCTTGTCGGTGATCTTCGACTCGATGTCCGCGACGTCGGGGTTCCAGTCGTTGCCCTCGTCGCACAGGTAGTGGACGGGCGTACCACCGGACAGGCTGGTCATGGCCGTCCACAGCGGGTAGTCCGGCGCCGGGATGAGCACCTCGTCACCGTTGTCGAGCAGTGCCTGCATCGTGATGGTGATGAGCTCGGAGACCCCGTTGCCCAGGTAGATGTCGTCGACGTCCAGTTCGGGGAACCCGGGGACAAGCTCGTATCGGGTCGCGATGGCGCGGCGCGCGGAGAAGATGCCCTTGGACTCCGAGTAACCCTGCGCATACGGCAGAGCGGCGATCATGTCGCGCATGATCACGTCGGGTGCATCGAAGCCGAACGGTGCCGGGTTGCCGATGTTGAGCTTGAGGATGCGGTGACCCTCGGCCTCGAGACGGGCGGCATGCGCGTGTACGGGTCCGCGAATTTCGTACAGCACGTTCTGAAGCTTGCTCGACTGCTCCAACGCACGCTGCGGCTGACGACGGTGAAAATGCTCCGGAGTGCTCACGGCGTTCATCTTCCCATCCATGCGCAACCCGATTAGAGGTCAGCCCCTGTGAGTGGTTGACGAGTCTCTGCCCTCGTTGACCACTCACAGGGCGCGGAGCGCCCGTAGCCGGAGCCTGCTGTACGTGAAGAGTGCAAGCACCGAGCTGATGAGCACCAGCACGGCGATGCTGAGCAGCCACCACGACGCGGCGTGCTGCCACAGCGTGTCCGGCTCCGTGCCGGTGGCATTCGTGACCAGGTCGACCGTCGAGGCAGCGGCCGAGAAGCCCCAACGCGAGGGGAAGAGCCACGCGAACTGTTCGAGTACGGCACGGCCGGTGATCGTGATCAACCCGCCGCACATCACCAGTTGCGCCATGATCGTGACCACGAGCATCGGCAGCACCTGCTCGTTCGAGCGCGCCACCGACGACAACGCGAGTCCGACGAGCACGCACGAGCAGGTGGTGACGGCGATGTCCACGATCAGTTCGAGGGATCCGGAGGGAATGACGCTTCCGCGTCCGGGGAATCCCTTACCGATGAAGACGATCACGACCATGATCACCGACTGCACGATGGCAGCGCCGCAGAACACCACGATCTTGGCTGTCAGGTAGGCCGACGGCAGCAGCCCCGCAGCCCGTTCGCGGTGGTAGACCATGCGTTCGCCGACCAGATCGCGGATGGTCAGCGAACAGCCCATGAAGGCGGCGCCGAGAATCAGCACGACCAGGATCTGCGTCAGTTCGCCGGACACGTCGTCGCCGGACGGCCCGAAGCCGCTGTCGCCCGGGACGAGCAGAGCCAGCCCGCCCAACACGAACGGCAGGAGCGACAAGAAGATCAGGTAGCCCCGGTCGGCGCGAATCAATCGAACCTGGCGCCTTGCGACGGTGCTCAACTGTTTGCGCCGAGACGTGTGTGCGGGACGGCCCAGAGGACCGGGCGGGCTCGCCGGCGGCGGCGCCGATTCCGGACGGGTGGCACGGTACTCGGCGAACACTCCGTCCGGGTCCGCGGCGACGCGGGCGAAGATGTCCGCCCAGTCGGTGCTTCCGAGCGCGGCCCCGACACGGTCGGGTGGGCCGACGTACGCGGTCTTGCCGCCGGGTGCGAGAAGTAGGACCTGGTCGCACATCTCGAGATACGACAACGAGTGCGTGACGATGACGACGACGCGGCCCG
This sequence comes from Rhodococcus huquni, assembly GCF_055231055.1. Lineage (NCBI taxonomy): Bacteria > Bacillati > Actinomycetota > Actinomycetes > Mycobacteriales > Nocardiaceae > Rhodococcus > Rhodococcus huquni. The sequence continues at coordinate 1,399 of NZ_JBUYWE010000010.1, read as the reverse complement.
AATCGGCGAGGCGGCGCAGCGTCGCCATGATCTGCCGGTCGAGTGCCGGGTCCAGTCCCGACGTCGGCTCGTCGAGGATGAGGAGAGACGGGCCCGTGAGCAGTTCCAACGCGACGGACGCGCGTTTGCGCTGGCCGCCGGAAAGACGGTCGACGCGAGTGTCGGCGTGCTCGGTCAGCTGCAATTCGTCCAGCACCCCCGCGATCACCTCTTCGCGGTCGGCCCGGGTGGTGTCGGGTGGCAGTCTCAGCTCGGCGGCATATCCGAGCGCCCGCCTGACGGTCAGCTGCCTGTGGACGACATCGTCCTGGGGCACCATTCCGATGCGGGAGCGCAGCACCGAGTAGTCGGTGTGCACGCTGCGCCCCTCGAATTCGACGACTCCGTCCGTGGGTTTGCCCGAACCCGAGATGATGGTGGCTACCGTGGTTTTTCCCGCGCCGGAGGGTCCGATCACGGCGGTGAGACTGCCCGGTCCGGCATCGAAGGTGACGTCTTCGAGCAGGCGCCGATCGCCGTCGATGGTGAGCCCGACTCCCTCCACCCGCAGGCCGCCCGCTGTCGGAATCGCCGTCTGCCGCAGAACGAGTCGGCCGTCCTGCACCATCAGATCCGTGTTGCCGATGGTGACCACGTCGTTCTCGGTCAGACGTGCTCGCGAGACCCGGGTGTCGTCGACGAACGTTCCGTTGGCACTTCCCAAGTCGTCGATCTCGAGGGCACCGGGCACGCTGTGGACGATCGCGTGATGACGCGAGGCGAGCACATCCGCGACGACGATGTCGCTGTCGGGCGACCGTCCGATCGTGCGAGAGCCTGCCGGGACCGACTCGTGCGGTGTCGGTTCCGAAGCGTCGACGCTGATCGTCGACTCGTCCCATCGACCGCCCACGGCCAGCCGCGTCGCGTCCGGATCCTCGACCGAGATGCGCAGGACCGGCCCGTCGGTGGCATCGCCGAGGCGGACGCGGAGCGCACCGTCGACCGGGATCTTCTCTCGGCGCTCACCGTCGATGTAGATACCGTTCTTGCTGTCGGCATCGACGAGCAGCCATCCGTCGTCCCAGGTGATCCGGGCATGTTCGCGGGACACCAGGGGGTTGGCGATGGTGATCTCCAACTGGGGATCGCGGCCTACGCGCACCGGCGTACCTGGACCGAACCTGGATCGTCCCTGTTCGGTCTCGACCACGACCCACAGGTCGTCCATGGCCATCGCCTCCGGACTTCATCGTCCCATGTATGGCCTCCGGCCTGTGAGTGGTTAGCGAGCTTCGGTTCATGCGGTCGTCGCAACATTCCTGATCGAATGAAGGGATGTGGATGGTGGCGAGGACGTATGGGCAGCGGAGGGTGAGCAGTGAAGCGCGGGCTCGGTTCTGGGTGTCGTGGGTCGAGG
>NZ_JBUYWE010000009.1:0-180128 GCF_055231055.1 Rhodococcus huquni | reverse complement strand
CATATCTGACTTCGACCTCATCGGTCCACGCCATGGCTCAAGTGTCGTCCCAACCGACACGAAATCCGGAAACCGACACGGCACCGACACGAAATCTGGAAACCGACACGGAATCGTGGAACCTACAAGAGACGCTGTATCGGGTTCTGTTGCAATAGATAGTGATGTCTAGGACACGCACTAGATCACCGCATATATCCCGATTCTCCTTGTTACCTTCGAGCGCATGGATCCCGTCCGCAACCCGTATGCCCCCGGTGCCGGTCAGCGCCCGCCCGAGTTGGCCGGCCGGACCAAGCAGATCGATGCCTTCGACGTCGTGCTCGAACGCATCGCGCGCGGCCGTCCCGAACGCAGCGTGATGCTGACGGGCCTGCGCGGTGTCGGCAAGACGGTTCTGCTCAATCAGCTGAGGTCGGCAGCCATTTCCCGCAACTGGGGTGCGGGCAAGATCGAGGCTCGTCCCGACCAGGATCTACGCCGTCCGCTGTCGTCCGCCCTGCACATGGCGGTGCGCGAGATCGCTCCTTCGCACCGCGACCCCGAGCGAGTCGAGGAATTCCTCGGTGTCCTCAAGTCGTTCGCGCTGCGGGCCACGGCGGACAAGGGCATGCGTGAGCGCTGGCAGCCGGGGATCGACGCCCCCGCGAAGAAGGGGCGTGCCGATTCGGGTGACATCGAGATCGACCTGGTCGAGTTGCTTCTCGACGCATCTTCGCTGGCCAGGGACGTCGGCGTCGGTATCGCCATCTTCATCGACGAGATGCAGGATCTGGGACCGGCGGACGTCTCTGCGATCTGCGGTGCCTGCCACGAACTGAGTCAGGACGCCGCACCCCTGATCGTCGTCGGTGCCGGTCTGCCGCATCTTCCGGCCGTTCTTTCCGCGTCGAAGAGTTACTCCGAGCGGCTGTTCAGCTATCACCGCATCGACCGACTCGAACGTACGGCTGCCGACCTGGCCCTGATGGCTCCGGCGGAGCGAGAAGACGTGAAGTTCACGGACGAGGCGCTCGACGCGTTGTATTCGGCCGCAGACGGCTATCCGTACTTCGTGCAGGCTTACGGCAAGGCCACGTGGGATGTGGCGGCGGTCAGTCCGATCACCGCGGAGGACGTCCGCGTCGGATCGCCGACCGCGGAAGAGGAGCTGGCGGTGGGCTTCTTCGGCTCCCGCTACGAGCGGGCCACACCCGCCGAGCGCGAGTACATGCGGGCCATGGCGGATCTGTCGGGTGACGACGGGCCGGTGGCTACCTCGTCGATCGCGACCGAGCTCGCGCGTAAGCCCGCATCGTTGTCGCCTGCCCGTGACGGGCTCATCAAGAAGGGCCTCATCTACTCGGCCGAGCGCGGGTCGATCGGATTCACCGTTCCGCATTTCGGCCGGTACCTGCGCAGTCAGCACGACTGACCGAACTCCTAGCGCAATCTAAGCCATTCTATGAATGACTCTAGAGTCTTTTAGATTGAGTAATGGACCGTCCTGGCGCATGCTGGGGTACGGCCCCACACGGGCTGTGAGGCGCCCCCGGAAGGGGCGGGTTTACAGAATCGAGGATGGCCATGCCGCACACGGTTGCCCACAAGCTCATCGAATCGCACCTGCTGTCCGGGCGAATGGAGCCCGGAGAAGAGATCGCGATCCGAATCGACCAGACGCTCACTCAGGACGCCACCGGAACTCTGGTGATGCAAGAGCTGGAAGCGCTGAATCTCGATCGGATCAAAACCGAGCTGAGTGTGCAGTACGTCGATCACAACCTCTTGCAGACGGACGAGAAGAATGCGGAGGATCACGAGTTTCTCCGCACCGCCGCGGAGCGTTACGGGCTGTGGTTCTCGAAGCCGGGTAATGGGGTGTCGCATCCGACTCACATGCAGCGCTTCGGGATTCCGGGTAAGACGATGGTGGGATCCGACTCGCACACCCCGGCATCGGGTTCGCTTGGCATGTTGGCGATCGGAGTCGGTGGCCTCGAGGTGGCCATGGCGATCGCTGGTCAACCGCTCAACCTTCGGATGCCGCAGATATGGGGCGTCGAGCTCACTGGTGAACTGCCCGAGTGGTGTTCGGCGAAGGATGTCATCCTCGAACTACTGCGCAGGCACGGCGTCAAGGGCGGTCTCGATCGCATCATCGAGTATCACGGCCCGGGACTCGCGACGTTGACGGCGATGGATCGCCACGTGATCGCGAACATGGGGGCCGAGCTGGGCGCGACGACGTCTGTGTTCCCGGCCGATGACGCCGTGCGTGAGTTCCTCGAATTCGAGGGACGCGGTGGCGATTACGTCGAGCTGGTGGCTGACGAGGATGCCGTGTACGACGTGCAGGAGACCATCGATCTTTCGACGATCGAGCCGCTCGTCGCCAAACCTTCGTCGCCGGGGAACGTGGTCCCGGTGCGCGAGGTGGCGGGCGAGAGCATCAGTCAGGTCGTCATCGGATCGTCGGCGAATCCCGGGCTCCGCGATTTCGCGATCGCTGCCGCGATGGTGGCCGGCCGGCAGACCGTGCCCGACGTGAGCTTCGACGTCAACCCGACCTCGCGCGAGATCTTCTCCGATCTGACCCGGATGGGGTCGACCCTCGAGCTGATCACGGCAGGGGCCCGTATCCACCAGGCCGGCTGTATGGGATGTATCGGGATGGGTCAGGCTCCGGCGACCGGGCGAAACTCGTTGCGGACCATGCCCCGTAACTTCCCCGGCCGTTCGGGGACGAGGGAGGACTCGGTCTGGTTGTGCTCGCCGGAGACTGCTGCGGCGTCCGCGCTCACCGGCGTGATCACCGACCCCCGAGACTGGGCAGCCGACGTCGGAATGAGTTATCCGACTCTCGATCTCCCCGCGGTGGCGGCGGTCAATACGGCGATGCTCGTCGCGCCGCTTCCCGAGAACGAGGCCCGGGCGGTGGAATTGGTGAAGGGGCCGAACATTTCGTCGCTTCCCGAATTCCCCGAGCTACCGGATCGAATGGAAGCGCCGCTGCTCCTGAAGGTGGGGGACAACATCTCCACCGACGAGATCTCACCCGCCGGTGCACGTGCACTGCCGTTTCGCTCGAACATTCCCAAGCTCGCGCAGTTCACCTTCACGCAGGTGGACGAAACATACCCGGCGCGAGCAGAGGAAACAGTCGACAGCACAGGACATTTCATCATCGGAGGCGACAACTACGGTCAGGGCTCGTCACGTGAACACGCCGCGATCACCCCGCGCTACCTCGGTTTGCGTGCCGTGATCGCGAAGTCGTTCGCCCGCATCCACTGGCAGAATCTGGCGAACTTCGGGGTACTCGCTCTCGAATTCGAGAATCCGGACGACTTCGATCGGGTGGAGCAAGGCGACACATTGCTTCTCGACGGGGTTCGGGAGGGGATTCGGTCCGGCACTCGCCTCACGCTCGTGGATTCGACGCGCGGTGTCGAAATCCCGGTGGTGCACAGATTGTCTTCGCGTCAGGTGGACGACGTTCTGGCGGGCGGGCTGATACCGAAGCTGGCGCAGCGGCAGTGACACCGCGTCCGCGCCGTACACTCGGCGCGGATGAACGAGACGAGCGTGGCAGCAGACGAAATCGCGTCGACGTGGGAGCGCATGAGCGCGATCAGTCCGGCGCCCAGCGCTGCGACGGTGTGGATCGCGGCGCTGGCCGCTCTCGTCGTGGTGCTCGAGCCGCACGTGTGGCGGGTGGCTCGCAATGTCGTGACCATCGTCCACGAGGGCGCGCACCTGCTGGTCGCGTTTTTCGTGGGCCGCCGGTTGCAGAGCGTGCGTCTGCATTCGGACACCTCGGGTGTCGCGGTGTCGTCGGGAAAGCCGACGGGGCTCGGCGTGGTGCTGATGACCTTCGCCGGCTACGTCGGCCCAGCGGTTCTCGGGCTCGGCGCCGCCTGGGTTCTGGGAACGGGTCACGCGGTGGCGGTGCTGTGGATCGGTGTCGTCTCGATCGCCTTGATGCTGCTGTTCGTGCGGAATCTTTACGGCCTGCTGTCGTTGACCGCAGTCGGTGCGCTCCTGTTCGTTCTCGTCTGGTTCGGCACGCAGGAGCAGCAGGTGTTCGCGGCGTACTTCGTCACCCTGTTCATGTTGATCGCGGCACCGCGGCCGGTGATCGAGTTGCAGCGAGCGAGATGGGCGCGACGGGCGCCTGATTCGGACGCCGATCAGCTCGCCCGGTTGACCCGGGTTCCGGCGCTGTTCTGGGTCGCGCTGTCGTTCGCGCTGACGGTGACCTGCCTCGTGCTCGGCGGCTGGTGGATCATCGAACCGGCACTCGTCAGGCATTTCTAATCGTTTCTAGTGTGGAAGCTAGAATCTCGTAGATTTACCTGTCGACCGCATTCTCGCCGGTCACGCCACCTCGTCTTCGCCGCCGGCAGTCACTTTCCGGAGGCCGCGGTACGCGCCCTCTGCGGTCTGCCTGCCCGCGACCACTGCTTCGACCTCGGCTGCGATCGGCATGTCCACGTTGTGATCACGCGCCAACTCCATCACCGTCGGCGCGGTCTTCACCCCCTCGGCGACCTGCCCGAGTTCGGCGACTGCCTGGTCGACGGAAAGTCCACGTGCGAGTGCCTCGCCGACGCGCCGGTTACGCGAGCTGGGGCTGGTGCACGTCGCGATCAGATCGCCCATCCCGGTGAGGCCGGCGAAGGTGCGCGGATTCGCGCCCATCGCTTCACCGAGTCGCGTCATCTCGGCCAGACCGCGCGCCAACACCATCGCGCGCGTGTTGTCGCCGACGCCGAGGCCGTCCGCCATGCCCGAGGCGATGGCCACGATGTTCTTGAGAATCCCGCCCAGTTCGCAGCCGAGTACATCGGTATTGCGATAGACCCGGAACACGGGGGAGGCGAACAGCGGTTGTAGAGCGGCGGCCACCCGGTCGTCCTGCGTTGCGACCACAGAGGCCGCCGCGAGCCCGTCCGCGATCTCCCGTGCGATGTTGGGTCCCGCCAGCAACCCGACCGGGTGCCCGGGCAGGCATTCCGCGATGACCTCGGTCGGTCGGGCCCGGGTTCCGGGCTCGAGGCCCTTCGACAACGAGAGGACGGGTACCCATGCCCGCACCTCGTTGCTGATCTCACCCAACGTGGCCCGTACGGCGTCGGACGGCACCCCCACGACGAGTACGTCGGCTTCGCGTGCCGCTTCGACCAAATCGGAAGTGGCGCGCATGGATTCAGGCAAGGCCCGGTCGCCCAGATACCTCGAGTTGCGGTGCTGGGTATTGATCTCGTCCCTGGTCTCCGAGGTACGCGCCCACAAGAGGGTCGGAGTGTTCCGAGCTGCGAGGCCGGCGACGGTGGTTCCCCAGGAACCCGCGCCGAGTACCACGACCCGCACCGGGCGGGACATTACCGATCACCTCTGTTGCTGTGATCCTGTCGCGAAGTCATGCTCCGACTCTGGCACTGATTGCCCCGGTGCGGGGCCGAAACGGACACGCGAGACCGCAGGGATCACCAGCGATACCCGAGCAGGCCGAGAACGTACTCGAGCCAATCGGGAAGTCCGGGATCTACGAACACGACGACGCCTCCTTCGTAGGTGTGGAGGTGGGCTGGCCTCCTGTACCGACAACACCCGATGTCATAGTGTCCAACAGGCAGGTCTCCGGTGGCGAGTCTCTCGCCCAAGACGAGTGGAGGAAGTTGCACGATGCGTTCCCATGATTCGGTGGTGTGGCACTGGAACGTCAGCTTTCGGGCGCGGGCGATCTTTCGGTTCGTACGCCTGTTCGTGAAACCGCTGTTCACGGTGTGGCCGGTGACGACGAAGGGCATCGAACTGCTGGCGTGGCTCGACCGGATCGTCGGTCGACTCCCAGTCCCCAAGGGCCTGGACGTCGACAAATTCACGCTGGGTGGCGTGCCGAGTGAGCGGATCACGCATCCACACGTGGCGAGCGGCTCCCTCGCGGGGGCGACGGTGCTCTACCTCCACGGCGGCGGATTCGTGTTCTGCGGCTTGGCGACGCACCGGCCGATGTGTGGACTGTTGGCAGCTCAGGCGGGTGTTCCGGTCGTCTCCGTCGAGTACCGGCAGCTGCCAGAGGGGCCGATCGGGGTCTCGCTGTCGGATGCGATGGCGGCATACAAGGAGTTGCTCGAGACGTGTGAGAACCCCGAGAAGATCATCGTCGCGGGGGATTCGGCCGGTGGCTACCTTGCGATGAAGATCGCGGAGATCACGGCGCTGACCGGAATGACGCCGCCTGCTGCGGTGATCGGCTTCTCGCCGCTGCTCAACCTCGACATGGAAGACCACGACCCCGATTTCATGAAGCTCGACGCGTATCTCCCGATGTCGCAGGTAGCCAAGCTGAAGGATCGCTGGCTGGAAGGCGCCGAGTCGATCGTCGGAGCGCAGTCGCCGGTTCGTGCGGACCCGAAACTTTTCCCGCCCGTGTTCCTCTCCGCCGCCGAGTACGAGATCATGCGCCCGGATGTCGAGATCACCACGGAGAATTTCGACAGGGTGGGTCAGCCGATCGAAACGCACATCTGGAGCGGTCAGATCCATGCCTTCCCCGTGATCGGAAAGTCGCTGCGGGAGAGTCGCGAGATCATCCGAGCGGCGATCGACTTCGCGGAGCGTTCCCTCGATACCCAGATGCGTCGTTCGGCCTGAACACGAGACACAGAACGGTGCCCCGCACGCATCTCGCGTGCGGGGCACCGTTCTGTGAAACGTAGACCTCAGGGCCTGCGGACCAACGGAGACGCTGTGATGGCCAAGCCCACCAAGGCCACACCGGTGACCAGGGCGAGTCCGGAATGGAACTGGTGGAACCCGGTCGTGATCGCTCCTTCCGCGGAATGCGAGCCCGCCGTGACGAGCGCCGTGGTCAATGCCAGCACCAGTGCGGCGCCGACCTGCGCCGACGTCTGCACCAGTCCGGAGGCGAGACCCTGTTCCGAGTCGTCGACGCCGGCTGTCGCCTGGGCCATGATCGACGTGAACCCGAGTGCAAATCCCACGCCGAGCAGGATCACGCTCGGCAGGATCGCCGTCGTGTACGAGGGTGTGTCGCTGCCGACGAACAGGAACCACAGGTAGCCGATGCTCAGCGAGGTGAGGGCCGCGATGATGATTCGAGAGGTGCCGAAGCGGTCGATGAGACGTCCGACGAACGGGGACCCGATCGCAACGATCAGTCCGGCGGGCAACAGTGCCATCGCCATCTTCAGCGGTGACCAGCCGAGTACGGACTGCAGGAAAATCGTCATCATGAACTGGAAGCTCAGGTAGCTGCCGAACAGGGCGACGATGCTGAGATTGGCGCGCACGATCGAGCCGACGCGGAGCAGGCCGAGACGGACGAGTGGGTGCGCGATCCGTTGTTCGGTGAAGAAGAAAGCGACGAGCAGGGCGGCTGCCACCGCGAACGATACGAGAGTGACCGGGTCGGTCCACCCGCGAGCCGGTGCAGACACCACCGTGTAGACCGTCAGCATCATTCCGCCGACGAGAGTGACGCCGCCGACGAGATCGTGTCCGCCGGAATCTGCCGGGCGGTCGCGCGGGATCAAGAAGACGCCGGCGATCAGTGCGAGCACCGCGAAGGGCACCGGCATCAGGAACGTCCAGCGCCATCCTGCGCTTGTGAGCAGTCCGCCCAGAATCAGACCGGACGAGTACCCGCTGGCCCCGAACACCGAGAAGATGGACAGCGCTCGGTTGCGCGCCGGTCCTTCCCGGAAGGTCGTGGTCAGGATGGACATTGCAGTGGGCGCGGTGAAGGCGGCCGCGAGGCCCTTCACGAAACGGCTGGCAATGAGCAGAGTGCTGTTGTCGACCAACCCTCCGACCAGCGAGGCGAGCGCGAACACGCTGAGGGCGATGAGGAAGACACGTCTGCGGCCGAGTAGGTCGGCGGTGCGTCCACCGAGCAGAAGCAGTCCGCCGAAGCCGAGGACGTAGCCGTTGATGATCCATTGCAGCGAGGTGGTGGACAGGCCGAGTTCGGAACCGATCGAGGGGAGCGCTACGCCCACCATCGAGACGTCGAGTCCGTCGAGAAACATCACGAGGCAGAGCACGGCAAGGAGACCCCAGAGTCGGGGCGTCCAGACCTGAACGGTGGGTGGGGTGAGTTCCGGTGTGGTGGCGAGCTTCGGTGCGCTCTCACTGATAGTCACAAGGATGAATGTAAGTGCATGTGCAATCAATGCGCAAGCACTAATTCCGTTTGCATTTAATTCGCTTGCATGTATCGCCGGTCGAGGCTAAGGTGCGGGTCATGAGCTCAGAGGCGGAACTTCGTGCCGAGTGGCGGGGGCTGCTGGTCCGCTACAACACCGTCGCCTGTGAGTTGGACCGTGAGATGCAACACGCACACGGGTTGAGCATGAGCGACTTCGAGGCGCTCGATCGGCTGATCGACGCGACCTGCGAGCGTGCCCGGATGCAGGACTTGGCCTCCGAGATGTACTTGAGTCCGAGCGCGCTGTCACGCACGGTGGCCCGCCTCGAGAAGGCGGGGCTGGTGGTGCGCGCGATGTGCGAGGCCGACCGGCGAGGTGTGTTCGTGGACGTCACCGAGCGCGGGCATGCGGTGCACGCAGAAGCCAAGAAAATTCAGATCGAGGTGCTCGCCGAGCACCTCGCGTCCGAGCCCCCAGTGTCGGTCGACTGACTCAGTCGCCGATGCGAGGGCCCAGCCAGTCGACGAGATCGTCGAGGACGCGCTGCTGCTCCGGCTCGTTGAAGATCTCGTGGAAGAAGCCCTCGTAGATCTTCACGGTCAGGTCCGATGAACCCGCCATCTCGGCAATCATCCTGGTGCCGTTCACGTTCGCGAGTGCGTCGTCACTGCCGTGCTGGAGCAGAAGAGGAAGGGTCAACGACGGCAGCCGCTTCGGCAAGCTCTCCGCGTTGACGATGATCCCGCGTGCGATTCCCGCGGGGACCTTGCCGTGATGAACCAGTGGATCGTTCTGATATCTGGCCACCACTTCGGGGTCCCGCGAAATATTGGTCGAGTCGAGGGTTTCCACCGGAACGTCCGGCAGGAACCGGCCCACGAGCTTGCCCAACTCGACCACGACCTTCGGCGTGCCCGAGGTGACGTCCACCGCCGGCCCGGACAGCATCAGCGCCTTCAAATCCTGTTGGTGGTCGATCGCATACGACAACGCGATGGCGCCACCCATACTGTGCCCCAGCAGGAACTTGTCGAGCCCGGGCCGCTCCTGAGACACGAGACCGAACAGCTGATGCAGGTCGTCCGTGAACTCGTTCCACTCGCGCAGGTGAACTCGCTTGCCCCCGGACCGGCCGTGGCCACGATGATCCGGCGTGTACACGGCCAGTCCGAGATCGACCAACCGAGACACGACGTGGTCGTAGCGGCGGGCGTGCTCGCCCAAGCCGTGGCACAGCACAAGCACCCCACGAGGACACTCGTCCGGCGTCCACACGTCGTACACGATGCGGGTGCCGGCGACGCCGGAGAAGCTCGACTCTTCGTGCTGCATGGCAGGCCACCTCTGATCCGGTTGCAGTGCGCCCAGATCATTGCACGCGGCAGGGACTCACGCCGAAGGTTCGCCGATCACGTTCGGCCCCGCCGCTGCGCGTATTGAAGGGGGCTATCCCACGACGTTGACGTCGAGGTCCAGATTGAAGATGAGACCACCGAGAGTGATGATCGTGTTCGCGAGGCCCAGCGTGACTCCGCTGTTCAAAGCGCTGTTCAGACCGAAAAGCACACTTTCCATGACTGTCCCCTTGTAAAGGCTGGAATCCCGACTATGGACCCTGAACTCATGGGCGGCTTACACCGTCACACCGATAGATTAGGTCAAGTTCGACCAATCCGATGCTGATACAACAAATCTCGGGCAGACTGATCTCGACGTCCCTCTTCGAGGTCACGTAGGGTCCGTGATGTGAAAGCACCAGAGGTCGTAGAGGTCGCATCGGGTACCTACCTGGTGACGGGTCGAGACACGAACTGGACCCTCGTCGAGGACTCCGGATCCGTCACTCTGATCGACGCGGGGTATCCGGGAAGCCGCGCGGCACTGGAACACTCACTGGCCGAGATCGGTCGTCGCCCGGAGGACATCGCCGCCGCCCTGGTCACCCATGCCCACGTCGACCACATCGGAACGTTGCCCGAACTGTGCGCACAGTACGGCTTTCCGGTCTACACCTCCGAAGAAGAGACCCGCCACGCCCACCGCGACTACCTCCAACAGGTGTCGATACCGGAGGTCACCGCCAATTCGTGGCGCCCGGGCGTGCTGCCGTGGAGCCTGCGGATAATGCGATTGGGTGGGACCAAGCACGTGTCCGTTCCCCAAGCCCAGCCGTTCCCGGTCGACGGTCCGCTCGACCTTCCGGGTGGTCCGGTCCCCGTGCCGCTGCCCGGTCACACCAGTGGCCACTGCGGCTACTACCTGCCCTCGGTCGGCGCCGTCCTCACGGGTGACGCGCTCGTCACCGGGCACGGCACTTCGACGATCACCGGGCCGCACGTACTGTTGTCGATGTACCACCACGACCGGGCCGAAACACTGAGATCGCTCGATGCAATCGCCGGTCTGGATGCAGACCTGGTGCTCCCAGGTCACGGCCCCCTGCACCGTGGTGACGTGGGCGCGGCGGTGGACCTGGCCCGCGAGCGCACCCACCTATGATTCTGCTGTGTCGAAGAAACCTGCCATGTCACCGTCCGGCGAGTCCGTCGACGATCTGATCGAGGCCCTGCCCGAGTCGCGGCGCGGCGACGCGCAACAGCTCCGCGCGATGATGCAGGAGCTCACCGGCGAGGAGGCCGTCGTGTGGGCATCCCGGATCATCGGGTTCGGCGAGTATCGGTACCGCTACGCGACCGGCTGGGAAGGCACGGCGCCGCTGATCGGGTTCGCAACCAGCGGCCGTCAACACACCATCTACATGGTTGCGGACTTCGGCGAACAGCACGAGGAGCTCCTCGGCCGGCTCGGCAAAGTGAAGCTCGGCAAGGGCTGTGTGTACGTGAACAAGCTCGCCGACATCGATCTCGGCGTCCTGCGCGAACTGGCCGACCGCAGCGTCCAGGTGTACCGGGGTGTGGACGCACAGTACGAGCGTGGGGAGTCCGCTCAGTAGCGGCTGCGGGCGAGGACTTCCGTCAACTGCGTGGTCGCACGCCTGCGAAGCCACCCCAACGGTCCGCGCTGCCGAAGTGCGGCCCGCGCCGCGTTCAATCCGCAGACGCCGTGAACACCGCCGCCGGGGTGCGCCGATGCGCTGCCGAGGAACAACCCGTCGATCGGGGTCTCACTGCGTCCCAGTCCCGGGCCCGGACGAAACACGAGCTGCTGATGAAGTTGGGCAGTGCCGCCGTTGACCGCGCCGCCCACCAAGTTCGCATTGGCAGCTTCGAGATCGGACGGCCGCTGCACCTGACGTCCGACAACCGAGTCGGTGAAGCCCGGCGCATGCGCCTCCAACAGTTGGTCCACCCGCTCGGCGACGATTCGAGCCGAGTCGTCGTCGGTGACACCGCGCGGTAGATGGGTGTACGCCCAAGCACTTTCGGTTCCCTCGGGCGATCGTGTCGGATCGGCGGTGGTCATCTGTCCGAACAGTAGAAACGGTGAGGCGGGCAATCGTCCGGTCGTCAGGTCGGCCATCCAGTGGACCAGGCCGTCGTCGTCCGCTCCCAAATGAACCGTTCCCGCTCCGGACAGGCTCGTGGAGCGCCATGGAATCTTGTGCTCCAGTGCGTAATTGACCTTCACGACAGGTGTGTCCCACTCGAACCTGTCTACATCTCGACGTACGCCCGACGAAACATGTTCCGGTGCAAGGAGATCTTGGAACAGTGATGGGGCCGATACGTCCGCGATCACTGCGTGCCGTGCCTCGAATCGGGCCCCCGACGCGGTGGTGACCCCTCTTGCTCGGCCATGCCTCACGTCTACGGACACCACCGTGTCTCCGCAGTGCAGATGCCCGCCGGCGTCGGTCACCCGGCGAACCATTGCGGCGGAGAGGGCGCCCGAACCGCCCACCGGGACCGGATATCCGCTGGACTGCGCGAGCATGGTCAGAATGAACCCCATGACGCCGCTGCCCGGGGCGTCCGGGGGTGCATCGGCATGCATGGCGTTGCCGAGTAGCAGGACGCGCGCGGCATCGCCCCCGAACAATTCGTGAGCCATTCGGCGAGCCGGTAGGGCCAGAAAGCGGGCCAGTCGCAGGGCGTCACCGGCGCCCAAGGCACGTACCAGGCCGGCTGGGCCCTTGATCGGCGGGAACGGGCCGAAGAGCGACTGCAGGAAAGGCCGCTCGACGGTGCGCCACTGCTCTACGAGATCCAGCCAGGCGCGCCCGTCGCCCCGGTGTCGCGCATCCAGGTCGGCGGCGGTGTCCTCCGGGGCGGGGTGGACCACCGGCGCATCGTCGTCCTGAGGGCTGCGGGCGTGCCCGACTGCGTAGGGTGCGTGGCTCCACTCGAGTCCGTGCTCGTCGAGGTTCATGGCGGCGAGGGCAGGAGAGACAGCGGCAAGGGGGTAGAACGCACTGAAGAGATCGGTGACGAACCCGGGAAATACCTCGGCACTACGGATCGCGCCGCCTGGAGTGGGCTGGGCCTCGACGACGGCCACATCCCAGCCGGCATCGGCCAGTACCGCCGCGGCGACCAGGCCGTTCGGGCCGGAACCGATGACGACTGCGTCGACGGAACTCATGTCTCCAGACTGGCAGAAAAAGCTGTGGCCCGCAGCCGGCGAATCGAATCACCGTGGCTGCGGGCCACTTTCGTAGCGGGGACAGGATTTGAACCTGCGACCTCTGGGTTATGAGCCCAGCGAGCTACCGAGCTGCTCCACCCCGCGTCGTGTTTTCCACTGTACACATCCGGCCGGGGAGAATGAAAACGAGTTGTTGTCTCACTCGTCACAGCAGCTTGAACTGCACCATTTCGATCGCGTTCTCGATGGTCTCCGCCAGAACGCGGATGCGCTCGTCCGCGCCCGGTGCTGCCAGCAATGCGAGGGTGTCGGCGTCCCCCATCGGAACGTGCGCTGCGATGTCGTACAGGCGGTCGCCGAGTGGTCCTTGGAATGCGGCAAGGACAGGTGGCGTGGGCGTCGGGTCGCCTATCTGGGCCGTCAGCTTCCCCAGCAAGCCGTAGAGCAGGTCGATTCGTTCACCAAGGGTGCTGTACTCGTACTCGGTGACCGGTGCGCCCTCGTTCTCGTCGGCCCACTCCCGCACCTTCGCGCGCGGATACGGATCGTCCTCGAGCCAGTCGACTACCTGGATGCGTTCTGTTGTGCGGCAGAGTAGTTCGAATCGACCGTCGCCGATCGCGGCGTGTGTGTCGATGGTCGCGATGGTTCCGACGTCGTGCCGGACGTCGCCGCCGCCCACCTCGTGTCCACGCGCGATCAGTACGACGCCGAAGCGGGGTTCGGGAGCGGCAAGACAATCGTGAACCAGATCCCGGAAGCGGGGTTCGAACACATGCAGTGGGAGCTTCTGGCCGGGTAGAACCGCGGTGCTCAACGGAAACATCGGAAGTTCGAACGTGTCGTCCGCTGCCATCAGGGCATCCTCAACCTGGGGATGGGAACAGCGGAAAGGTCTGTTCCTCTGTCTATTTCGACGATCAGATGGCGTGCCCACATCATGAGTCCGGAGACGTCCAGAAGGTGTGGCGGCTCTTCTTCGTAATGCCGGATTCGGTCGTGCCCACGCTGGAGCAGAGTGGCTGCGCCACTGCTGTTTCCGCGCATCAAGTGTGTGAGGCCGACGGCCAACTGGGCGAGGCCCTGCCACAGCTCGCGTTCGTCCTCGGAAGCGATCTTCCAGGTGCCCTCGAAGATCTCGTGGGCATGAAACGGCATGTTGTGATCGAGAAGTCGTTGAGCCTCGGTGATGGACTCGTCAGGGGGAAGTTGCACGTCGTCAGGGATTCGAGGAACCCCTTCGGCGCCGCGTGGCAACGGCCTGCCCAGTTCGTCGCGTGGGCGAGCGTTGAGTGGTTTGCCCGTGCTGTCCCTCTCCCGTTCGGCCATGGGTTCACACTAGCGGTGACACACGCTCCATTGAAGGACCCGCGGCGAGCTTCTCGAATCGCTCCTCGAACGCGCTGCGGAGATCGGCGAGGGTAACCGCTCGGAGGCGGACCTGGTGGTCGATGGAGTGCAGGTAGCGGCCGTCGTTTGCGACGTCGAACCATGTCATCTCGTCGATCAGTGCTTCGTCGAGGCCGCGGCGCGGTCCCAGCAGACACACGTACCCCTCGGCGGTGTGCGCCCTGGTGAGAAGGCGCCGGATGCGGTCTCCGTCGGGCACCGCGATGTCGTGGAGTACCGCAGTCGATCCGGCCTTCCGGCGCTCCAGGCCCTCCGGCGGACTGGACAGCGACCGGATGCTGCCGGGCGGGGTGTCGGGAATGCCGGTCGTGAGGCGCTTGGCCAACCACCGCCGGTTCTCTGCATCCGTGCCGTGATTGACCGAGACGGAGATACCGCCGCGACCTATGGCGCCTGGTGCTTGCTCGACAACCACGGCGATCCGGCCCCGCACACATCCACGTCGTCGGATCGGGTTCGCTTCGGTCACGTCGGCTTCGTCCGGCACGAACACCGTGACCGAATAGTCGGGGTGGCGCAGAGCCTGGATGCAGGCGCTCAGCTTCCGGTCGTCGAGAGACTCATGCCAGTCACGGAGATGGCGGTCGACGATGGCACGCTCGTCCATGGTGGTGGCAGACGAGCGATGCCGCAGCGGGTAGGGCAACCGATCGAGATCGGTTGCCTCCCACAGTGTCATGAACTGGTCGGAGCTGAGCTCCCAGGTCATGCGCCGATCACCGGCGGGGCCACTGGGTCGATGGGGCCGATCAGGTCGTTGCCGTTGTCGACATTGACGAGGTAGCTGGGGGTCTTGTGTTCCTTGTCGTCATCGCCGCCTGCACCGGCTCCGCGCGGCGCCATCATCCCGCCGCCGCCCATGCCCATACCGGGGCGAGCGAGGCTGGTCTGGGATGCGGCGCCGACGGCTGCACCTGCGCCGGCCCCGGCTCCTGCGCCGAGTGCTGCGGCTCCGGGTGGGACACCGGGCATCATGCCTACCGCGCCACCGGACTGGCTTTCGTCTCGCTTGCGGTCGCTGCCGCGGCGAGAGCCTGCGCCACCACCGGCGCCGAAAGCACCGGCTGCGCCACCATGGGCGGCGCCACTTGCGCCCGATCCGCTGCCTGATCCCGATCCCGTTCCGGGGCCGACCAATCCGTCACGGCCCTGGCCGTTTCCGAGATGTCCCTGCGTTCCGCTGGCATTGGGATTCATGGTTGCGGCCGCGCCCGTGTTGGCCGGGCCGCTCGTGCCAGGCTGTCCGTTGGCGGGCTGCTGCGCGGCGGGGTCGGTGCCTGCCGGGTTCTCCGCTCCGGGCTGGCCGCCTGGTGCGTTCTCGCCGCTACCGGGCGCGCCGCCACCGCCACCGGAACCGTCGCCCTGACCACCGAACGAGCCCGGTCCTCCGGTGGGACCGAAGCCGCCGCCACCGGAACCGTCGTCGCCCTGAACCACGCGCGGTGCCGGCAGGACGGGCACTCCGGTTCCTGCGTTCGTGTAGCCGGGGGAGTAGATGGTCTGGAGTGCCGCAATCGCTTCGCGGCGGGCGTTCTCTTCTTCGATCTCGGCTTTTGCCAGGTCTGCCGCGCCGGTGCCCATGGAGAGCATCGTGAGCGGTGTTCCGAACTGGCGGTTCGGAATCTTCACGCGGATCAGACTTGCCGTGCTGGAGACGGATTCGAGCCGCGTACCGATGTCGGTGATTCCCGTGCACAGTTCGGTGGTGGAGCCGGTCAGTGCGGTTACAGCGCCCGCCGCAGCGGTCGCGGCCGTGCCGGTCCACTTGGTGCCGATCACGTTGTGCAGGTCTTGGAAGTCCGCATCGAGACCCATGTCTGCGATGCCCTTGCAGGCTTCGGCAGGAATCGAGATACCGGCCGGCAACATTTCCTGGACTTTGGCCGCCAGCGCGTTGTACGAGGCAGCGCCCTCGAAGTCTTCGTGGCCGTTGATGTACACGGGGTCGACGATCTCGTTGTGCGCGATCGAGTCGCTGACCTTTTCGGTGAGCTCGCTCGCCTTCTGCTTGATTGACTCAAGGTCTGGTGTCAGGCCGAGGAGAGTTTCGAACGGGTTGTCCGACTGGGCTTGCGAATTGGAAGTGGAGGGAATCGCCGCTGTCGTCACGGGAGAAGTCGTGCTCGTGAACGGGAAGGGGAGTGACGGAGCCGAGCTTTCATCCGCCGGGTGCGTCTGAACCCCGAATGGCAGCGTCACCGACTGGTCGGCGGACGGTTGCGGTGGTGTCGGTCCCATATCTATTTCCCCCTCGGTGTCGAACGTGGTGCTTCAACTGAACTTTCGCGCGGCCCCACCACTAGCCCTTCGGGAGGAGCGGTTCGATCTGGCGGACAGTGTCTTCCAGGCCGGCGCACCATTCTTCCTGTGGTGCCCGCCCTATGTAATCGTGGTTGAGGCTGCGGAGAACGATCAGAATTCCGTACTTGGTTTCAAGGGAGTACGAGCATGCGTCAGGAACGTCGTCCTCCCGCGTCAGCAATCCGTTTCGCCCGTTGATTTGGAGGGGTTTCGCGTCGGGGGCGGTCTTCGCGGCTTCTTCCGCGAAGGTGACATTGCCGGACAGAAGAGTCAGCGTGTACTGCCGCACGGGTGTCTTGAAGCTGCAGCCCAAGAAGGTGTAGTCGCCGGCGCTCGGGATGTCTTCGGTAACTTTGGTGGTCGGATCGTATCCAGCTTTTTCCGCGGTGGCGTCGGGCACGTCCAAGCAAGGGTCGAATGCCACTAGCGGACGGTCCGAGGTGTCTGTCTGACGAGGTGCTCTGGTTGGTGTGGCATCGGCACCTTCGCCAGCGGCGGGAGAGCTGTCGGTAGATCCACACCCAGCAAGTACCGCGGCAAAAATTGCCGCCGCGCAGAGCGCTGTCAGGCGCCTCATAGTTGCTGTGCCGTTGTAATCGACTGCAACGCCCGGTAGAAATCGCTTTCGGTGTCTTCGAAGCCCCTGCCGTTTGCGGCAAACGTTGCTTTCATCGACTTTACCGCGTCCTGGTGCTGCAACAGTCGGTTACGGACCGATGCGGGGGAGTGGACCAGTTTGTCTTCGAAGGCCTTCTGTAGCTGCTGCGCTGAATCGAATCCGCCGAAGCCGGAGGTCCGTTCGAAGATGACGCACTTTTTGATTGCCTCGTCGAACTTCTCGATGATGCGGTCGCAGATTGCGACGCACTGCGCGGCGGCATCGTCGTCCAAGTACAACGGTTCCGTCATGAATCCCCCCGAGTCGGTGCTGTTGGCGCCATTCGTGGCGCGATGTTACCGCACCGCGACTATGGGGCCTGGTGTGCGCCGACCATCCGGGCAGCGAGGTCTGCGTACAGGTCGCCGACGGCTTGCGGGTCGGTGTAGGCGCCGGCGGGGAACCACCTGCACACGTCCACGCACAGTGACATCAAGGCCAGGGTGACGCCTTCGGCGTCCGGAACGGTGAATGTTCCCGATTCGATTCCGGCGTCCACGACGGACCGGACGATCGCCGTGGTTTCGCGTCGCATCCGCACCAAGGTGCGGTAGTGATCGCGGGTGAGGGCCGTGAGTTCGTACTGAATCACTCGGGCCTGCGCGTGGTGCAGCGCCTGCCAACCGGCGAACGCGGACACCACGGCGCGGAGCCGTTCGAGGGGGGTCGCGTTTTCGGGGTCTGCGGTCGCGACGAACTCGTGTGCCAGCTGGTGGCCTTCGTAGCTGATCGCGAAGAGCAGGTCTTCCTTCGATCGATAGTGCGGGTACATCGCGGCCGGGCTGAGGTCCAACCGCGCCGCGATGTCGCGCGTGGTGGTGCCGCCATAACCGCCTGCAGCGAACGCGTCGATTGCGGCAGCGCGAATCCGGGCGGCGGCCTTGGACGCAGTGATGACGACGTCCGACGTCTCGCTCATCAAGTCACCGCCTTCCCTTGCATCGGATGTTGACATTATCGGCTGCGCCTACGAGTATAAGCGGGCGCTTAGAAAATAAGCGAACGCTTAGAATCTGAAATGGAGCGGTGATGCGACGCACCCTGTACGGACCCGACCACGAGGCTTTCCGCGATTCGGTTCGCGAGTTCGTCAATCGCAACATCACGCCTGTCGCGGACAAGCTCATCGAGCAGCGGTTCATCGATCGTGAGATCTGGCTCGAGGCGGGACGCAACGGCTACCTCGGACTCGAGGTGCCCGAGCAGTACGGCGGTAGCGAAGCCGGCGACTACCGGTTCAACGCGATCCTCGGCGAGGAACTGTCACGGGCAAGTGCCGCGGTCGCTTCGAGCTTCGGAATTCACGCGGACATCGTTGCGCCCTACATGGTTCAGCTGACCACCGACGAGCAGAAGGAGCGCTGGCTCCCCAAGTTCTGCACCGGTGAACTTCTCACGGGCATCGGAATGACCGAGCCCTCCGGTGGATCGGACCTCGCCGCTCTCAAGACGACTGCGGTGCGCGACGGTGACGACTGGATCATCAACGGCTCCAAGACGTTCATCACGAACGGCTACAACGCGGACCTCATCATCGTCGCGGCACGGACCAGCCCCGAGAAGAAGGCGAAGGGCATCACGCTGTTCGCCGTCGAGACCGGGATGGAAGGGTTCGAGCGCGGGCGCAAGCTCGACAAGGTGGGCCAGCACGAGTCGGACACCGCCGAACTGTTCTTCGAGAACGTTCGGGTGCCGTCGACCAACATGATCGGCGAACTAGACCGCGGGTTCATCCACATGATGGAGATGCTGCCGCAGGAGCGAGTCGGCGCGGCGGTTTCCAACCTCGCGCACGTTGCCGCCATTCTCGAAGAGACACTGCAGTATGCGAAGGACCGCAAGGCTTTCGGGCAGCCGATCGGCTCACTGCAGTGGAACAAATTCTTGCTTGCAGATCTCGTGACCCGAGTGGAGGTCACGCAGGCCTACGTCGACAATTGTGTTGCGGCGCATGCTGCCGGTGAGCTCACTGCCATCGACGCGGCCAAGGCCAAGTGGTGGACCGCGCAGGTTCAGAACGAGGTTCTCGATCATTGCGTGCAGTTGCACGGTGGCTACGGTTTCATGACCGAGTACCGCGCTGCGCGTGCTTGGATGGACGCGCGTGTCACCAAGATCTGGGCAGGGTCCAACGAGATCATGAAGGAACTCATCGGCCGCGACCTGGGCCTCTAGCGACTCGGCCGATCGAGTCTCGACGACGAAAAAGGAGTGCACATGTCCGTTCTCGACAAGTTCACGTTGAAGGACAAGGTTGTGGTTGTGACCGGCGCGTCGTCGGGGTTGGGAGTCGCCTTCGCCAAGGGCGCTGCCGAGGCCGGCGCCGACGTGGTGCTGGCCGCCAGGCGCACCGACAAGCTCGAGAACACCGCCGAGCTGGTCCGCGCAGCAGGACGGGAGGCGCTGACGGTAGCCACCGACATCGCCGATCCGGATCAGGCTCAGCGCATGATCGATGCCGCCATGGAGAAGTTCGGCAAGGTCGACGTGTTGATCAACAATGCCGGCATCGGCACTGCCTTTCCTGCCACCAGAGAAAGCCCCGACCAGTTCCGTCAGGTGATCGACGTCAACCTGAACGGTTCGTACTGGGCAGCGCAAGCTGCGGGCCGGGTGATGAAGCCGGGCAGCGCCATCGTGAACATCTCGAGCGTGCTCGGGTTGACCACCGCGGGACTTCCGCAGGCGGCGTACGCGGCGAGCAAGGCCGGCATCATCGGCCTCACGCGCGATCTCGCGCAGCAGTGGGGAACGCGAAAGGGTATCCGCGTCAATGCGATTGCGCCCGGATTCTTCGCTACCGAGATGACCGAGCAGTACCACGAGGGCTACCTGGAGAGCATGAAGCCGCGCCTTCTGCTGGGACGGCTGGGCGATCCGGACGAACTGGCTGCGACCGTGGTCTGGCTGGCTTCGGATGCCGCGGCCTACGTGACCGGCCAGACCATTCCGGTCGACGGCGGCATCACGGTCACCTAGAGCTGCTCGAGGTTTCTCCGCAGTCTGTTCTCGGTGCCGGTGATGGCCGACTCGATGATCGGCTCGACGAGGTGGCCGAGTGCGCGGCCTGCCAGTCCGCCGGGAAGTGAGTAGGCGAAGTCGACGTCGAGTTCGGTGTGCTCGTCGTCCCTCGCGGTGAATCGCCACGTGGACGAGTTGGCGATCCCGTCGAGGGAGGAGATCGTGATGACGTCGTTTTCGACCCATTCGGTGATCTCGACCCGTGATCGCAGGTTCTTGGGGCCGATTTGCATGATCGTGTCGAAAGTGGCGCCCAGACCCTGGGTGAACTCGCTGGTGGGTGTGAACTGCGAGATGCCGAACATCCACTTGGGGACGTTCTCGTAGTTGTCGAGGTAGGCGAACGCGACGTCGATCGGTACCCGAGCAATCCCGGCGTGCCGTATGTGAATCATGGTCGGTGACCCGCCTTCGTCTCGGAGACCGTTCCGGGACGACTGTAATGGACAGCGTGAAATGGGCTCGTCCGCCGTGGCGTGCAGTTATACGGTGAACGCCATGAAGATGGAGCACGGAGGCTGGCGACACTACCCGGACCAGGGGCTGTCGAAAGTGCTGTCCGCTGCCCTTTCGGCTTTCGTCGAACGCGGCTACGACGGTGCGTCGATCCGGGAGATCGCGGCTCGTGCCGAACTGTCGGTGCCGGGCGTGTATCACCACTACCCGTCGAAGCAGGCGTTGCTAGTGGGGCTGACCAACGCGGTCATGGTCGAACTGCTCGAACGCAGCGGTGCGGCCCTTGCCGATGCGGGGCCGACGGCAGGCGAGCGTTTCGATGCCGTCGTCGAGTCGTTGCTGCTGTTCCATATGCACAGGCGTGAGCAAGCTTTCGTCGCCTCGAGGGAGACGCGGAGTATGGAACCGGACGCGCGCAGTGCGTATATCGGTTTGCGGGACGAGCAGCAGAAGATGCTCGACGACATAGTTCGTGACGGCGTCGAGTCCGGGGAGTTCGGCACCAGGTTTCCGGAGGATGCCAGTCGGGCGGTGACCACCATGTGCGTGGCGGTATCGACGTGGTACCGCGCGGACGGACCGCTGACTCCGCAGGAACTGGTCGAACGGTATCTCTCCATCGCGCGGAGCGCGGTCGACGCCTGACTCCTGACCTCTCTGCGATCAAGGGCCGGAAATGCGCGGTGTGACCTCAGTCCTCGTCGTCGTCCTTCGCCTCGCCGCGCTTCCTGAAGAACTTGAAACCGGGCACGCCCTGGATCGCCTGCCGTACGTCCTTGACGACCTCGAGTAGTTCGTGAATCTCGGGCGACACGGTGTCGAGAGTTGCCAGGACCGGCATGAGCGAGGTCAAGCGATCGGCGAGCTCGGGGAGGTTGTTCACCAGCCGGATCGCGGCGTGGATCTCCTCGCCGCTCAGTTCGTCCAGGAACGTGCGCGCGAGCGGGGCTGCGTGCAATGCCATCGGCTCGTATACGGCGAGGAGGTTCTGTGCGGCCTCCGAAGTCTGTCCGGCAGCGGCGACCACGGTTCCGGCGCCGTCCGCCACCGCATCGGCCTTGGCTGCGGCGAGAGCGGCACCTTCGGTGACCTGCTCTACGCGGGCTATCAACAGCTCGGCCCGAACGAGAAGAGCGTCCAGTCTCGCAGGTAGACCGACCACGAACACGGCAGTGCCTACCGACCAGCGTGCGACACCCGCGGTGGTGCGGACGATGTCGCGTGGCGCGATGGGCAAGAGTTCCATGCGTTCCATCATTACGGAATTTCCCCTGCCGAGCGCGATTCTCCCGTGGGGACGTGAGGAGGCTCATGGACTGGATGGAGTGGGACCTCACATTGTCGCGACCCTCGGCGTCTACTTCACAGCGAGGCAACGTGCCTGGCTTCTCGAGTGGAAGGATGGGAACAGTGAACGTCGAGACAGTTACCCACCGGGTGATCGACTCTCCGATCGGCCCGTTGACCCTGGTCGATCGAGACGGGGCTCTCGGTGGCATCTACATGGCGGAGCACCGACACCGCCCCGATCCGGCTACCTTCGGAACTCGATCGACGCAGGGCTCGGAGGCTGTGGTCGCGCAGCTCGACGAATACTTCTGTGGCTCGCGAACCGAGTTCTCGGTTTCGCTGGCCCCACTGGGAACGCCGTTTCAGATCCGCGTGTGGAAAATGCTGCGGACCATTCCGTACGGGCAGACCTGGACTTATCGTGAGTTGGCGGAAGCGGTGGGACAGCCGACGGCCGTGCGGGCGGTGGCTGCGGCCAACGGCAAGAATCCGCTCAGCATCATCGTCCCGTGTCACCGCGTGGTCGGTTCGGACGGCTCACTCACCGGTTACGCGGGTGGGCTGGAGCGTAAGCAGTTCCTCCTCGACCGGGAGCGGCTGCCTGCATGATCGTCCGGTTGCCGTACCGCCCGCCCTTCACGCACGCGCCATTGTGGAATTCGCTGGCAGCCCACGCAGTTCCAGGGCTGGAAGAGCGGGATCCGGACTCCGGGGGCCATACCCGCGTGGTACCCGGGCGGAGTGGTCCGGCAATGGTCACCGTGCGGGTACGGCCGGATGGTGACCATGTCGAGGCCGACATCGATCCGGCGGCCGAGGAAGACACGGACGACGTGATCGAGACGATCAGGCGGTGGCTCGACCTCGACGCCGATCCGGTAGTGGTCGATACCGCACTGAGCCAGGACCCGACTCTGGCGCCGCTCGTGGCCGAGCGGCCCGGTTTGCGCCGACTCGGCTCGGTGGACGGATTCGAGACGGCGGTTCTCACCGTGCTGGGGCAGCAAGTGTCCGTTGCCGCCGCTCGCACTTTCGGGTCGCGTCTCGTCACGGCATACGGTGTCGATCACGGCCGTATGCGACTGTTCCCGAACCCTGCCGTTCTCGCGACCGAGCCCACCGAACGCCTTCGTTCCACCATCGGTCTGACGAATGCTCGCGCCCGCACCGTCA
Organism: Rhodococcus huquni; assembly: GCF_055231055.1. Lineage (NCBI taxonomy): Bacteria > Bacillati > Actinomycetota > Actinomycetes > Mycobacteriales > Nocardiaceae > Rhodococcus > Rhodococcus huquni. Next base: position 157,115 of record NZ_JBUYWE010000009.1, on the reverse strand, counting down.
CCGCGTTGGCAGCGGCAGCGTGCGACGGACTGTCCCTCTCTCATGATGCGGATCCGGCCGCCTTTCGTGCCGATCTCCTGGCATTGCCGGGGATCGGGCCGTGGACGGTCGACTACCTCGCTGTCAGGGTTCTGAGCGACCCCGATGCGTTCACTCCAAGCGATCTGGTTCTCCAACGCGCTTTGAAGGTCGACGATGCCCGGCAGGCCGCCGAAGTCGCGGAGGCCTGGCGACCCTGGCGCGCCTACGCGCTGTTTCACCTCTGGACGGACGAGGTCTACGGGTAGCTGCGGTAGTTGTTGTCTCCCCCTTCACCAGCGTGCAATGGTGTCCTGGGCCACGATGCGTGGTCGTGGACACCGGAGGGTACGGATGAAGCTGGTCGCAGGGGTGCTGGGTGCGGTTGTTCTGGCGGGAGTGACGTTGGTGCCGGTGGCTTCGGCCGCACCGGCTGCACCGGCCGGCCAGGAGTGCGCCCCGCCCGCCGCGGGCGAAGATTTCGATCGCGCTGCTCCCGAAAGCGTCGGCGTGAATCCCGAGGCTCTGCACGAAGCCATCGAGTACGCGAGCGGACGGTCGCGATTGTCGGTCCAGGTTCATCGCGACAATTGCCTGATCGGGGAGGGCCCCTACAACGCGACGACGGCCGGCCAGCCGTGGGAGCTGTTCAGCGCCACGAAGAGCATCGTGTCGCTCGTTGCCGGGGTCGCACGAGATCAGGGAAAGCTCGACCTGGACGCGCCTATCGGCACCTACCTTCCGGAGGGCTTGGGCGACGACGCGCATCGTGCGATCACGGTGAACCAACTACTGACCCAGACGTCCGGCCTCCTCGAATCGCTACCCATGGAGGGCGTCACCGCGGGGAACGATCCTGACGTGGCGCGTCAGGCCATGTCGCTACCCATCGTCCGCGAGCCCGGAACCGACTTCCAGTACAGCCAGCGCACACCGGACCTGCTGGCGTACGTCGTCGGTCAGGCAGTGGGTGAGGACATCCAGTCGTTTGCCCAGCGCGAGCTGTTCGATCCGATAGGTATCGCGTCCGGCTCGTACAACTGGCTGCGAGATCGTGCCGGAAACACCTACGGCTACGCCCACATGTTCATGCGCCCCAACGATTTCGCGAAGCTCGGAACACTTCTGGTCGATGACGGTGAGTGGAACGGGCAGCGCGTCCTGTCGTCCGACTACATCGCGAAACTGCGCGAACCGTCTCCGCAGAACCCCTGCTACAGCCTGCTGTTCTGGACGAACGAGGGTGAAACCTGCGTCGGCCCGGCGTATCCGAGCGAGGACGTGGTCGGGCATCGGATGATTCCCAGTGCGCCAACCGATCTGTTTTCGATAAACGGTGCCCTGAACCAGAACGTCTTCGTGATCCCGAGCTTGGGAATGACGGTGACGTGGACGGGTGTCGAAGCTTCCCAGGCCGGCGGATCGAACCCCGCCGACTCGGAGCTCTACCACGAGTTCTTCCGCATTCTCATGCGTGGTGTCGAGGGCGCGGACGTGGCCGATCCCGGGGCGTTCGAGAAGGGCCCGATTCTCTCCAGCGAGCGTGGAGACGCGTTGGACCGGCGAGTGCTCGAGAGTGGTCTGGCTCCTCGATAGATCGGTCAGTCGTTCGCCCTTGCGAGGGCGGACGGCCACCAGATCTTCTTGCCGATGTCGTGTGACAGGGCAGGAACCAGGATGCTGCGCACGATGATCGTGTCGAGGAGAACGCCGAACGACACGGCGAATCCGACCTCGGCGAGGAACACCAGTGGCAGCACGCCGAGCACCGCGAAGGTTGCGGCGAGGACGATGCCCGCAGAGGTGATGACTCCACCGGTCACGGCGAGGCCGCGGAGCACCCCCGACCTCGTCCCGTGTTCTTCGGTCTCCTCACGCACTCGCGTCATGAGGAAGATGTTGTAGTCGATACCCAACGCGACGAGGAACACGAACGCGTACAGGGGGAATGCCGGATCGGCGTTCGCGAAGTGGAACACGTGTGTGAAGAACAGCCCGCACACCCCGAGTGTCGCGGCGAACGACAACACCACGGTGGCGATCAGGATGATCGGTGCGAGGAGCGCGCGTAGCAGTACTGCGAGCACGATGAAGATGACCACGAGAACGATGGGGATGATGAGGTTTCGGTCGTGCACCGATGCCTGCTGCACGTCGAGAGTCGTGGCCGTGGTTCCGCCGACGAGGGCGTCGGCGCCGGGAACCGCGTGAGCGGTGTCGCGCAGTCTTTGCACGGTATCGAGGGCCGCGGGGGAGTCGTAGGAATCCGCGAGGGTGACGTTCAGGACGGTGCGACCGTCGATAGGTGCAACGTCGAGAGAATCTGGTGCACAGCCGGATCCGGACGCGGCAGCGACCGCCTCGGGATTGGACTTGACCAGCTCGGCGAGCTTCGCGACATCGACCTGGGGGCAGACGGCTCCGGCATCCGGTGAGACACCCTCGACACCCTTGACCGCTTCCGTGACCGCATCGAGTGAATCTGCGTTGGTGACGATCACCGCCGGCGCACCGGCGCCGGGGTCGAACTTCGAGTCGTACAGTTCCTGGCCTGCAACGGCATCGGGCTTGTTGGTGAAGTTCTCGGTGGACGACAACCCGTCCGTCTTCAGGCTGCCGAAACCGACCAGGAAGAGCGCCGCGAGCAGCACGGTCGCGCCGATCCAGAACGGGCGGTCCTTGTTGCCGACGGCCGACGCGATCTTGCCCCACATTCCGTGGGTGACCAGGTCTGCTTCGTGATCCACCTTCGGCTTACGCGGCCAGAACACCCAACGGCCGGCGACGGCCAGCGCCACCGGCAGGAACGTCATCATCACGAGATAGGTGCAGGCGATGCCGATGGCGGCGACCGGGCCGAGGCTCTTGTTCGAGTTGAGTTCGGAGAACATCAGGCACAGCAGGCCGAGGATCACGGTGACTGCCGATGCGGTGATCGCGGGCGCGGATTCGCGCCAGGCCGTGATCATCGCGTCGAATCGGTTCTCGTGGAAGTGGAGTTCTTCCCGATATCGGGCGATCAACAACAGCGCATAGTCCGTCCCGGCGCCGATCACGAGAACGAACAGGATGCCCTGACTCTGTCCGGTCAGGGTGAGCAGTTCCGCCTTCGCGAGTAGATAGATCACCATCGAGGCGAGGCCCAGTGCGAGAAGCGCAGAGAACAGCGGGAAGAACCACAGCACGGGTGAGCGGTAGACGACGAGCAGGATCAGCACGACTACCAGCAGCGCCGCACCCAGCAGCGCGCCGTCGAGACCCGCGAACGCGTCGATGAAAGCGACGAGCAATCCGCCCGGACCGGCAGGGAGCACCTCGAGATCGGTGACGGCACCTTTCGCCGCGTCGAGAACGTTCTCTTCTGTCTTTGCCATCACATCGCCGGCAACGGCCTCGCCGTCGGTCTGCGATACGAGGGGCACGTAGATCGAGGCGGTGGTGCCGTCTGTGGAGAACTCAGGGGCAGTCACGGCCGTGGCGTCGACGCCCGACACTCCCGCGATGGCCTCACGTGCGCCGCCGATCGAGGCCTTGTCCTCGTCGGTGAGGGGCGTGTCGCGGTGGAAGAGAACGAAACCCGGGATGGTTTCGACCTGGATGAACTGCGCGGATTCGTTGGTGACCACCGTCGATTCTGCGGAATCCGAGAGGTACGCGGCGTTGTCGTTCTTCTGAACCTCGGTGAGCTTGCCCTGGAAGGTTCCGCCCACGCCACCTGCGAAGAAGGCGATTATCGCCACCGCGACGATCGTGAAGACGGGCCAACCGCGGCGCGCACGGGTGGGGGGTTCGTTCTTTTCGGGCGACACCACCGTGCTCATGGGTTCTCCTTCGACGTGCGACGCCGAACCCATCTCGGTCGCCGATGGGCCCACCAACGGCGTCCAGTACATCACGGTGGGGTAGCTACGACACCCTGATTCCGGCAGGTTCGATCGGCCCGTAAGACCTGGAGTACGAGGTCGGCGTTGATGTTGCCGAGTTCTTCTGCCGTGAATTCGCCGTCGGGGCTGTACCAGCGGCAGATGTCGATTCCCAGCGACATGATGGTGAGCACGCCGATGCGAGGGTCGTCGATGGTGAAGGCTCCCAGTTCGATGCCGTTGTCGATCTCTGCGCGGACGGTGCTGCGAATCCGGCTGCGGATCTCGCCGACTTCACTGCGGTGTTCGGTGGTGAGGTGCCGACTCTCGTACTGCGCGATTCTGGCCAGGCGGTAACTCGTGGCGTGCACAGTGCTGAAGGCGTAGACGAGTGCGCGTACCCGCGTGACCGGGTCGGTATGTGGAGCAACGGAATCCGCGAGCAGTCGAAGCGTGGACTCGTGGGCGTCCCGAACCAGCCGGAACAGCAGATCCTCCTTGGAGGGGAAGTGCACGTACATCGCGGCGGGGCTCAGACCGGCGATGCGGGAGATCTCACGTGTCTTGGTGGCTTGAAAGCCGAGGTCGGAGAAGAGCTCGACGGCAGCGTCCAAGAGGCGACGTTCGGAGGTGATTGACATCACATCTACATCGTCGCACACTAAGCGGGCGCTCACTCACTTGAAGTTGGCGTCAAGTTCTGAAACGAGTGATTCCCCCAGGTCCGTGAACGAACGCAAGGAGCAGTCCATGACGACATCGGCAGTGGAGCCGAACGGGAACGTCGCTGAGGACACCATGTCCCGAGGCAAGAAACGTGCGCACCGCAAGCTGCTCGCGGCAGGTCTGATCGGCAGCTCGATCGAGTGGTACGACTTCTTCCTCTACGGCACGGCCGCGGCGCTGGTATTCCCGCACGTGTTCTTCCCCGATGCGTCGGCGCTCATGGGGACGCTGCTCTCGTTCAGCACGTTCTGGGCCGGTTTCGTGGCCCGCCCGCTCGGCGGGCTGATCGCCGGTCACTACGGCGACAAGTACGGGCGTAAGCCGGCCGTGGTCACGTGCCTCATGCTGATGGGTGCGGCGACGTTCCTGATCGGCTGCCTGCCCAGTACGGCGTCGATAGGTGTGGCGGCGCCGATCCTGCTCGTGACGTTGCGGTTCCTGCAGGGTGCGGCGTGCGGCGGCCAGTGGGGCGGCATCGTCTTGTTGCTGACCGAATCGGCGGGCCCGAAGAAACGCGGGTTGTCCGGCACCTTCGGGCAGATGGGCGTGCCGTTCGGTGTTCTGCTCGGAAACATCGTGTTCCTCGGGGCGACCGCGGCGATCTCGAACGATGCGTTTCTGACCTGGGGCTGGCGCATCCCCTTCTTTGCCAGCGCGCTGCTGTTCCCCGTCGTCTACTACATCCAGACCAAGGTCGAGGACACCCCGGAGTTCCGCGACCTGCAGGCCGAGGCCGCAAAGAAGTCGCCGTCGGAGAAGGTCGTTCAGGCCCCGCTCGCGCAGGCACTGAAAGAGCATTGGCGGAAGATCCTGCTGGGGTGCGGCCTTCTCGCGGCAACCAACAGCCTCTTCTACATCTCGATCGCCGGCGTGCTGAGTTACGGCACCGCGGAGCTCGGTATGAATCGCAACGACCTGCTGATCATGTCGATGATCAGCTCGTTCTTCGGTATCGGAGTGATCCTGTGGTCCGGAAAGATGTCCGACAAGTGGGGACGTCGACCGCTGATCCTGATCGGCGGCGCGATGATCGTCCTCTGGGCCTTCCCGTACTTCTGGCTCGTGAACACCGCCAACCTCGCGCTGTTCTTCATCGCTGTGGTGGTGGGCAGCGTGTTCCAGTCGATGACCTATGGTCCGCTCGCGGCATACCTCGGCGAATTGTTCGCGCCGAACGTGCGCTACTCGGGTGCTTCGCTGGCATACCAACTGGCAGCGATCACGGTGAGCGGCGGCACCCCGTTCATCATGACCGCGCTGATCGCGAAGACGGGAAGCACCACGCTGGTGTCCGGGTTCGTGGCCTTGATGGGTCTGATCACCTTCCTGTCCGCGTGGAAGCTGCGTGAGACCAATCCCGAATGGGTTCGCCGAGATCCGAAGGCTGTTCCGGGTGCGCACCTGCACTGATTCTCGCTGGTGGCAGCGCGGCGATTCTCGTGGTGGACGACGGGTCACGTATAAATAGCCCATGTCTGCTTCTGTCCCACGAGAGGCGAGCGAGGATCCGCCGTCGATGGCGGATACCTCGCTGCTGCGCGATCTGCCGACCACCGGCCGCGGTCTGCGGACCAGGTCTGCGCTGGTCTCGGCGGCCCGCACCGTGTTCGAGAAGTCCGGCTACCTCGACTCCCGACTGATCGACATCACCACGGAAGCGCACTGCTCGGCCGGCACGTTCTACACGTACTTCGCGAGCAAGGAAGAGATCTTCGCGGCGGTGCTCGAAACCGCTCAAGAGGACATGATGCATCCAGGGATGCCGCACGTCGCCGCGGACGATGATCCGGTGGCCGTCATCGAAGCGAGCAACCGCGCCTACTTTGCGGCATACCAGCGCAACGCCAAGTTGATGGGCCTGCTCGAGCAGGTCGCGAACATCGATCCCCAGTTCCGGCGGCTGCGCCAGAATCGCGGAGACGCGTTCGTCCGACGGAACGCGCGCAGTATCGCGGAGCTGCAACGCAGCGGTCTCGCGGATGAGCAGCTCGATCCGCTCCTTGCGTCGAGAGCGCTGTCCGGCATGATCAGCCGTCTCGGATTCTCGTACTTCGTCACCGAGCCGAGCGTTCGAGACGGCGATGAGCCCAGTTCGTTCGACGATCTGGTATTCACTGCCACCCGCCTGTGGGCCAACGCCCTCCGCCTCCCCCTGTGAGTGGCTAGCGAGTCCAGAGACTCCTCAGCCGAACACGGGGTATTGACGTTGAATTCAAGTTCAGGTTTGATCGGAAGTATGACGTCGACAGCCGTTCTTGTGGACTTCGGTGGTGTGCTGACCAGCAGCGTGCACACCGCCTTCGAGGCATTCGCCGTGTCGATCGGTGCGGATCCGGGGCTACCGATCCGGCTGTTGCGCGAGGACGAACTCGCCAAGAGGCTTCTCTCCGACCACGAATCGGGACGCATCGACGAAGACGAGTTCTCGCACGGGTTCGCCGAGCGACTCGGGATTCACGGCGCGACCGCCACACCGGAGGGGCTGGTGTCACGCATGATGGCCGGGTTGACTCCGGACCAGGACTCCCTCGACCTCATTGCCGACGTACGCGCACAGGGTGTTCCGGTGGCGTTGGTGTCCAACGCATTCGGACGCGATTGCTACTCGGGGTTCGACCTACCGTCACTTGCGGACGTAGTCGTGATCTCCTCCGAGGTGAAGGTGCGCAAGCCTTCCCGGAAGATCTACCAGATTGCTTGCGATCTGCTGGAGGTCCCCACCGGGCAGGCGGTGATGATCGACGACCTGCAACAGAATCTGGACGGCGCCGCACGCCTCGGCATCGGTGGGATTCTGCACACCGATGCCGAGAACACGCGTCGTCAGTTGGCGGAGCGGTACGGAATCGGCGCGGCGATCCGTAAGTGATTCAGGCCGACTCGTCGTTCATCTGCAGTACGAGCTTGCCCGTGTTGGCTCCGTCGAACAGCATCGTCAACGTCTCTCCGAAGGCTTCGACGCCACCGGTCTCGACCTGTTCGCGTGCCACGATCAATCCGCGGCGAATCCACTCCGACATGGCGGCCATGCCCTCGGGGAAGCGGTCGAGGTAGTCGAATACGATGAAGCCGTTCATCGACGAACGGGTGACGAGCAGTGACAGGTAGCGTGACGGCCCCGGCTGTGGGTCGGTGGCGTTGTATCCAGAGATCGCGCCGCACAGCACGACCCGCGCTCCCTTGCGCAGGAAGGCCAAGGCGGAGTTGAGGATCTCGCCGCCGACGTTGTCGAAGTAGATGTCGATGCCATCCGGGGCGGCTTGACGCAACGAGCGTCCCACCGATTCCGATTTGTAGTCGATCGCTACGTCGAATCCGAGCTCGGTGAGCCAGGCGCACTTCTCGGGCCCACCGGCGATGCCGATGACGCGGCAGCCGTGCAGTTTGGCGATCTGCCCGACGAGGCTGCCGACCGCGCCGGCCGCACCCGATACGACCACGGTGTCACCCGCGCGCATCCGGCCGACGTCGAGAAGACCGAAGTATGCGGTCATCCCGGGAAAGCCGAGGGCACCGAGCCAAGTGGGCGCCGGGGCAACGGTTTCGTCGACTTCGAGCACTCCGCGTCCGTCGGACACTGCGTAGTCGGTGATGCCGAACTGACCGGACACCACCTGGCCGACAGGATGTTTCGGATTGTTCGATGCGTGTACCCGACCGACTCCGTGCGAGCGCATCACCTCGCCGATCTGGACGGGCGGGACATACGACTTCACGTCGTTCAGCCACCCGCGCATCGCGGGATCGAGCGAGGTGTAGTCGACTCGCACCACGAACTCGTTGTCGCCGGGTTCGGGGATCGCTTCGCTGGTGATCTCCCAGGTGTTCTCGTCCGGTCGCCCCACGGGGCGCTGCGCCAGCCGGACCTGTCGATTCTCCGATGTCATGTGTGTACCTTTCCTGATTTCGTGTTCTCGGCAAGGAGTTCTCGGCGATCGATCGAGCGCTTCAGAATCTTGCCGGTAGAGCCTTTGGGAAGTGCATCGACGAACTTGACGATGCGGGGAATCTTGTATGCGGACAGACGGTCTCGGGCCCAGAATTCGACGTCGGCGGCGGTGACGCTCGCGCCGGGCCGGATCGATACCACGGCGGCGACTTCCTCGCCGTAGTGATCGTCGGGCACGCCCACGACCGCGGCTTCGACGATGTCGGGGTGGGCGTAGAGCACCTCCTCGACCTCGCCGGGATACACGTTGTACCCGCCTCGGATGATGAGGTCCTTCAGCCGGTCGACGATGCGAAGATCGCCGTCTTCGTCCACCGTGCCGAGATCTCCGGTCCGGAACCAGCCGTCATGTGCGAGGACAGCCGAGGTATCGGTCGGACGCTTCCAGTAGCCCTTCATCACGGTGTCGCCCTTGATGTGGATCTCGCCGACTTCGCCGACCCCGCACTTGTTGCCGTCCGGATCTCTCACCTCGACGTGTGTGCGGCTCACCGCCTTCCCGGTGTACCCGATCTTGCCGCCTCGGTCGAGATCGTTGAAGGTTCCGAATGCCGTGGTCTCGGTGAGCCCGTATCCCTCCAGAATGGTGCAGCCGAAGCGGGCTTCGAATTCTCGGGCAATCTCACCCGGCAGTGAGGCGCCGCCGGAGATGGCTACCCGGAGGTCGGCGAAGTCGGCCGGTGACGCGTCACCGGCCGCGTGGAGCATCGCATTCCACATGGTCGGCACACCGGCCATGACGGTGAGGCGGTCGCGGCGGAGCATCTCGAGCATGGCGACCGGATCGAATCTGGCGAGCAGCGACAACGAGCCTCCCCCGGTGAACGTTGCCATCATCACCGCCGCCTGTCCGAACACGTGGAACAGCGGCAGACCCGTGCCCGTTCGATCGGACTTCGTGCCGCGACTGCTGTTCACGCCGATCTCGCCGCCCGCGAGGAGGTTTCCGACGGTGAGTTGCGCGCCCTTCGGCCTGCCGGTGGTTCCGGAGGTGTAGAGAATGGCGGCGGTCTCTTCGGGTGCGATGTCCAGAACAGGAGCCGAGGCCGTATGGGAGCCGGGCTCCTGCACTCCAAGATTCCAGAACGGAATGCCTGCGCCGGCTGCGGCTTCGTCTACTGCCGAGCATGATTCGTGCCACCCGAGCGCAATCGAGCATTCGGCGTCGGCGAGGACGTACTCGATCTCCACCCGGGTCGACATCGTGTTCACGGGTACGACCACGGCCCCGATGGATTGAGTACCGAGGTACGCGACGACGAACTCGGGCACCGACGGTGCAAGGAGAAGCACCCTGTCTCCCCGCGAAATACACGCTCTGGTCAGAGCTTCCGCGAATTCCGATGCGGCACGTCGGAGTTGATCGTAGGTCCAGGCGGAGCGCTCGCCGCGGAGGGCGATGCTGTCGGGGTCGGATTCAGCGTGTCGACAGACCGGATCGAGAACATTTGGCATGAGGTGGTCCTCCGGGGTGAAAACGTGTGTTCCGGGTCTCGTTCGACAGTACACTTGAATCCGGCGTCAACATTGAAAACGGGCGAGAGTCCGCTGTCGAAAGGGTGGTGTACGTGCAGAAGGAGACGTGGGTCGCCGAGACCGCAACGCAGCCCGCAACCGAACGCGGCGCGCGAACGAGGGCCGCGTTGATCGCGGCAGCCCGGGTCGTGTTCGAGCGCGATGGCTACCTCGACGCGCGGCTCGTGGACATAGCCCGCGAAGCCGGTTGTGCGACAGGGTCGTTCTACACGTACTTCGACGGCAAGGAGCAGGTGTTCGCGGCCGTCCTCGAGGGCGCGCAAGAGGACATGATGCACCCGGGGGTGGGGCGAGTGGAGAGTACGGACGATCCGTATGCGGTGCTCGAGGCGAGCAATCGGGCGTACCTCGAATCGTATCGGCGCAATGCCGAGTTGATGGGGCTCATGGAGCAGGTGGCGCACATCGACCCCGACTTTCGGAAGTTCCGCAATCGGAGGGCCGAAGCGTTCGTTCAGCGCAACGCTCGTGGCATCGCCGAATTGCAGAAGAGTGGTGTCGCGGACACGGATCTCGACCCGCTGCTGGCATCGCGTGCGTTGTCGTCGATGGTGTCCAGGCTCGCCTACGGTGCGTTCACTCTCCATGACGCCGGCGAGTCGGAAGACTTCGAAGCGTTGGTGGCTATTGCCACCGACCTCTGGGCGAATGCCCTGAGGTTTCCGGGCCGGCGGTGAGCGCCGGCCCGGAAAATGCTCGAGGTCAGGAGGGTTCGACCACCCGCGCCAACGACTCGGCCACCATCACGGGCTTCTCCGCGCCTTCGCATTCGATCACCTGCGACATCGTCACCTGAATGCCGCCGGGCAACTTTTCGGCCGAGACGAGGGTCGACCGCAGGCGAATGCGCGAGCCGACCGGGACGGGCGCGGGAAAGCGGACCTTCCCGTATCCGTAGTTGAGGCTGTGGGCGAATCCGTCGAATCGGAGAAGTTGGGCGGACAACGCAGGTGTGAGCGACAGGCTGTAGAGCCCGTGGGCGATGGTTCCGCCGAGATCGGTGGTCGCCGCTCGCTCCGGATCGACGTGAATCCACTGGTGGTCGCCGGTTGCATCGGCAAATGCGTCCACGCGCTGCTGGGTCACGTCGTGCCATTCGGTGGGGCCGAGTTCCTCGCCGATCAGTGCTTGGAGGTCGTCGTACGTCGCGGGGGCGACGGGGCTGTTGTCGGTCATGGTTCTCCTCTGGAGGGGAGCGGATGAGACGATGTATTGAATCTGACGCCGGATTCAACTATACATAGTGTGAGACCTGGATCACCACCGAGAGGAACTTCGTGAAGGTTGAAGGAAAGGTCGCCGTGGTCACCGGCGGGGGCGGCGGAATCGGCGGGGCGATTGCCCAGCGTCTCGCGGAGAACGGTGCCAAGGTCGTGGTCACGGACCTCGACGCGGAGACGGTCGAAGCAGTCGCGGCCCGAATCGAGGCCGCGCATCCAGGTTCTGCGGTGGCGGCGAGCGGGGACGCTTCGAGTTCCGAACACATCCGGGCAGCGGTCGAACTGGCCGAGTCGAAATTCGGACCCGTCGACCTGTACTTCGCGAACGCCGGAATTGGTGGGAAGCCAGGACTCGATGCAGACGAGGCCGCGTGGGATCTGTCGATCGACGTGAATCTGCGCGCCCATATCCGAGCTGCGCAGCTACTGGTGCCGCAGTGGGAAGAACGCGGCGAGGGCTACTTCGTGAGCACCGCATCGGCCGCCGGCCTCCTCACTCAGATCGGCTCGGCAACGTATGCCACCACCAAGCATGCCGCCGTGGGCTTCGCAGAATGGCTGTCCGTCACATACGGCGATCGGGGTATCCGGGTCAGTTGCCTGTGTCCCATGGGCGTCGAGACCAAGCTCCTGTACGAAGGTCGTGACTCGGGTGATGCCCTCGGTGCCGCGGCCACGCGAGCGGTGACCTCCGCAGGTGACGTACTCCAACCGGAAGAGGTCGCCGAAGTCGTGTTGGCGGCGATGGATGCGGAAGAGTTCTTGATCCTGCCGCACCCACACGTGCTGGAGATGTACCGGCAGAAGGGTTCCGACTACGACCGCTGGATCAGAGGCATGCGGCGATACCAGGCGTCGTTGATGGCCGGCGCCTGACGCCCACCACCCTTTTCACCACTACTCACCAGGAGTAACGATGTCTCAGTTCGAATTCTCCGATCGTGCATTGCAGTACCAGGAAGACCTGTTGGATTTCATGGACGCGCACGTCTACCCGGCCGAGTCCGTGTACGACGAGCAGATGCGTGAATCCGGGGACCCGCACTTTCAGCCTCCGATCCTCGAGGAGCTCAAGACCGAGGCACGCCGACGTGGACTGTGGAATCTCTTTCACCCCCACAAGGAATGGGGGCCGGGCCTGAGCAACCTCGACTACGCGCCGCTTGCCGAGATCATGGGTCGCAGCTTCATTGCGCCCGAGGCCTGCAACTGCAATGCCCCGGACACCGGAAACATGGAGGTGCTGACACTGTTCGGCACCGACGAACACAAGAAGAAGTACCTCGAACCACTACTCGACGGCACCATGGCCTCCGCGTTCGCGATGACCGAACCAGCAGTGGCCAGCTCGGATGCCACGAACATCGAACTCCGTATGGTCCCTGACGGCGACGACTACGTGCTCAACGGCCGCAAGTGGTTCGCCTCCAACGCTTTGCACAAGAACTGCAAGGTCCTCATCGTTATGGGCAAGACCGATCCGGAGGCCGCACCACACCGACAGCAGTCGATGATGGTGGTGCCGATCGACGCTCCCGGCGTCACGATCATTCGCAACCTCCCGGTCTTCGGGTACGCCGATCGCGAGGGCCACGCCGAGATCACCTTCGAGGACGTACGCGTTCCTTCCAAGGATGTGCTGGCAGGCGAGGGCGAAGGCTTCGCGATCAGTCAGGCGCGTCTCGGACCCGGCCGAATTCACCATTGCATGCGCATCATCGGCATGGCGGAGCGGGCGCTCGAACTGATGTGTCGTCGGGCGAGCTCACGTGTGACCTTCGGTCAGCCACTCAGCGAGCGTGCGAACATCCAGGATTGGATTGCAGAGGCGCGCATCGACATCGAGATGGTCCGTCTGCTGACGCTGAAGGCTGCGCACATGATGGACACCGTCGGAAACAAGGAAGCGCGCGCCGAGATCGCGGCCATCAAGATTGCCGCTCCGAACATCGCGCTGAAGATCATCGACCGGGCCATCCAGGTACACGGGGCCGCCGGCGTCACCGACGACTTCCCGTTGGCGATGGCTTATGCACACATCCGGACGCTGCGGCTGGCCGACGGACCTGACGAGGTGCACAAGCGCGCCCTAGCTCGTCAGGAGTTGCGCAAGTACCGAGACGATTCGAAGGCGCGGAGCAACGGGCAGAAAGCTGCGGTGAAGTGAGATGACTGCTTCCGATCTCACCGGCCGGACCGCCGTCGTCACGGGGGCTTCGCGCGGCATCGGACTCGCGACCGCTAAGGCGCTGTCCGCTGCGGGTGCGAACGTCGTGCTCACATCGCGCTCGGCCGAGTCTGCTGAGGCCGCAGCGGCCGAAGTGGGCGGTACTGCAGTCGGTTACGGCGCCCATGCCGTCGACGAGGACGCCGCGAAGGCGTGCGTGGAGTTCGCGATCGACAAGTTCGGCGGGCTGGACATCCTCGTGAACAACGCCGGCACCAACCCGGCCTACGGACCCGTCACCGAGCAGGATCACAGTCGGTTCGCCAAGACGTTCGACGTCAACGTATGGGCCCCGATCCTGTGGTCGGGCCTGGCAGCGCGCGCGTGGATGAGCGAGCACGGCGGCGCGATCGTCAACACGGCGTCGATCGGTGGCATGGGCTTCGAGGCCGGCCTCGGCGTGTACAACGCATCGAAGGCGGCGATCATCCACCTCACCAAGCAGCTTGCTCTGGAACTCTCACCGAATATCCGAGTCAACGCGGTTGCGCCCGGCGTCGTCCGCACGAAGCTGGCCGAGGCGCTGTGGAAGGACCACGAGAAGGCGGTCGCTTCCGCAACTGCGCTGGCTCGAATCGGGGAACCCGACGACGTGGCTGGCGCCATCGCCTTCCTCGTGTCCGACGCGGCGAAGTGGATGACCGGCGAGGTCATGGTCGTGGACGGTGGCCAGCGCCTCGGTGACGCACAAGGTTTCAGGCAGGGAGTCGGCGGTGGTGTCTGACGCTGGCCTGGCCACCCCGGTAGGCCTCGACCCCACCGCTGTCACGACGTGGATTCGAGGGCTCGGGGTGCCTGTCGTAGGCGAGCTGACTTTCGAGCGCATCGGCCTCGGGCAGTCGAACCTGACCTATCGGGTGGCGGACGAGAACGGGAACGCATGGGTGCTCCGTCGCCCACCCCTCGGGCATCTGCTGGCGTCCGCACACGACGTGGTTCGGGAGGCACGCATCCTTTCTGCACTGGCGGACACCGCTGTGCCGGTGCCCCGAATCTTCGGCGTGTGCCAAGACGAATCGGTGTCGGATGTTCCTCTGGTCCTGATGGAGCATGTGGATGGTCAGGTCGTGGACCGGATGTCCGTCGCAGAAGCGCTGACACCGGACCGCCGTCGCAGGATCGGTGTGTCGCTGGTGCACACGCTCACGAAGGTTCACGCCGTCGACCTCGAATCGGTGGGTCTCGAGGATCTGGCGTCCCACAAGCCGTATGCCCAGCGTCAGCTCAAGCGGTGGGGCGGGCAGTGGGAACTCTCGAAGACACGGGAACTTCCGGAGCTCGACGACCTCACCGAACGTCTTTCGACGTCCGTACCGCAGCAGTGCGAGGTCACCCTCGTGCACGGCGACTTTCATCTCCGAAACGTGATCACGTCGTACGAGGACGGGTCGGTGATCGCGGCGCTCGACTGGGAGCTGTCCACTCTCGGTGACCCCTTGGCCGACATGGGAAGCACGCTCGCCTACTGGACCGAGCCCGGTGAGGATGCCGGCAACGACTTCACGGCGTCCGCGCTGCCCGGTTCCCCGGATCGGGCTGAACTCGCCGACATCTACCTGCACGAGACGGGGCGCGACGCGCAGGCCTTGAAGTACTGGCACGCGTTGGGCCTGTGGAAGATCGCCGTGATCGCCGAAGGCGTGATGCGCCGGGCCATGGACGAGCCGCAGAACAAGGCGGCAGCGGGAACGCCGACCGTAGACCGGATCGATGCGCTCGTTCGCAAGGCACGAGAGATAGCCGACGAAGCCGGCATCTAGACCTACCACCGCACATCATTCATCTCAGGAGGACATGTGAGTCAGGAACGTAGAACCGCAATCGTGACCGGATCGGCCCGTGGCATCGGTGCGGCAGTCGCGAAACGCTTTGCCGCCGACGGATACGCCGTCGCCGTACTGGACCTCGACGAGGGTGCGTGCGCTGCAACCGTGGACGCGATCACCTCGGCCGGTGGCGCGGCCATCGCGGTCGGCGCCGACGTCGCCGACGAAGCGTCGGTCAGCGCAGCGGTCGAACGTGTCGCGGCGGAGCTCGGCGGCCCGACGATTCTGGTCAACAATGCCGGAATCCTGCGCGACAACCTGTTGTTCAAGATGTCTGTCGACGACTGGGATCAGGTGCTCGGTGTGCATCTGCGCGGCGCGTTCCTCATGTCTCGAGCAGTGCAAAAATACATGGTGGAAGCGAAGTTCGGGCGCATCGTCAACATGTCGAGCACCTCCGCGCTCGGCAACCGCGGACAGGTCAACTACGCGGCTGCGAAAGCCGGAATGCAGGGATTCACCAAGACCCTGGCATTCGAGCTCGGCAAGTTCGGCGTGACCGCGAATGCCATCGCACCGGGTTTCATCGAGACCGAGATGACCGCGGCAACAGCCGAGCGCGTCGGAGCGAAATTCGAAGACTTCAAGGCGATGGCCGCTTCCCAGATTCCGGTGAACCGAATCGGACAGCCCGAGGACATCGCGCACACCGCGTCGTTCTTCGCGAGTGAAGGAGCGGGCTTCGTGTCCGGTCAGGTCGTGTATGTCGCAGGCGGACCGAAGGACTGATGACGGTGACCGAAGACAGCGCCGTGGCGGATGTGGAAGGGCGAGTGCAGGCTCTCCTGTCGGACCACGATCCGAAAACTACCGAGCCAGAGCGGTTTCTGGGGGCACGATTCGATGCCGGTCTCGCCTGGGTGCACTTCCCGGAAGGGCATGGCGGACTCGGGCTGCCGCAGACGATGCAACCCGTGGTGGACGGGGCGCTCGCAGCGGCCGGTGCTCCCGGCCCGGCGACCGACCGAAACGGTATCGGTCTCGGGATGGCGGCACCGACGATCGCTGCCTTCGGGACGCAGGAACAGAAGACGCAGCACCTCCGCTCGATCTACACAGGTGACTACATCTATTGCCAGCTGTTCAGTGAGCCCGGCGCCGGATCGGACCTCGCTGCCGTGGCAACGCGTGCTGTGCGAGACGGTGACGACTGGGTGGTCAACGGCCAGAAGGTGTGGACATCGGGAGCGCAGAACGCGCACTGGGCGATCCTGGTGGCGCGTACCGATCCGTCGGCGTTCAAACATGCCGGCCTCACCTACTTCCTGTGTGACATGAGCGACCCCGGGATCGAGGTCCGTCCGTTGCGTCAGATCACGGGAGAAGCAGAGTTCAACGAAGTCTTCCTCACCGACGTCCGGATTCCGGATTCCGACCGACTCGGCGCCGAAGGCGAGGGGTGGAAGGTCGCGACCACCACGCTCAACAACGAGCGGGTTGCCATCGGGTCCGGTGCGCCTCGCGAAGGCGGAATGATCGGCAAGGTGGCGGCTGCGTGGCGGGCGAACCCCGAACTGCGCACGCCCGCGATGCACGATGAACTGATGCGCTTGTGGGTCGAGTCCGAAGTCGCACGCCTCACCGGTGAACGTCTTCGTCAACAGCTGGCGTCCGGGCAGCCGGGCCCCGAGGGCTCCGGTATGAAGCTGGCGTTCGCGCGGCTGGCGCAAGAGATTTCGGGGTTCGACATCGAACTGCACGGTGAACAGGGGCTGCGATACGACGACTGGACCATGCGCAGGCCGGATCATGTCGACTTCACGGGACGCGAACCTGGGTACCGGTATCTGCGGGCCAAGGGCAACTCGATCGAAGGTGGCACCTCCGAGGTTCTGCGCAACGTCATCGCCGAACGGGTTCTGGGTCTGCCGCCCGAGCATCGGGTGGACAAAGGCATCGCTTGGAAGGATCTGGTCCGATGAGTTCCAAGAATCTGCAGTACACCGACACCGAGGAAGCGCTGCGTTCCGGCGTCCGTCGGCTGTTCACCGAACGCTGCCCCGCGGAATCGGTGGTTGCGCTCTACGATTCGGGCGCGCCGGACTTCGGCCCTGTGTGGAAGACGTTGGGGGCCGAGCTGGGTCTCGCCGGTCTGCTGGTGCCCGAGGAGTTCGGTGGCGCCGGCGCCACCGCCCGTGAGGCCGCCGTGGTGATGGAAGAGATCGGTCGTGCGGTCGCGCCGGTCCCGTTCCTGTCCAGCGCGGTGCTTGCCACTGTCGCACTGAGTACGGCGGGGGACACGAATACCGTGCGGGCATTGGCGGAGGCCACGTCCACGGCAGTGCTCACGGTGCCGCTGTCGACGATGCCCGGTTCGTTCGGCTCCGCCGTGTGGACGGACGGAACCAGCATCAGTGGGCGCGTCACGAGCGTGGCAGACGCCGCGCTTGCCGATGTTCTGATCGTTCCGGTCGTCGGCGCGGACGGGCCCGAGTTGCACACGGTCGATGCGCACGCCACGGGCGTGACGGTGACGCCGGTTCTGTCCCTGGACATGACACGTCAACTCGCCGATGTGGAGTTTTCCGGTGCGGCGTCGAATCGAGTCGACCACGGCAACGCGGAGGATGCCGTCCGCGACGCGCTGCTCTGTGGTGCAGCGCTGTTGTCCTCGGAGCAATTCGGTGTCGCTCAGTGGTGTTTCGACACGACCCTCGCCTACGTCAAGGAGCGTAAGCAGTTCGGGCGTGCGATCGGCTCGTTCCAGGCGATCAAGCATCGGCTGGCCGATCTTTGGCTGGACGTGAGTGCCGCGGGCGCCGCGGGCGCCGCGGCCAGGTACGCAGCGGACACG
The DNA here is from genome assembly GCF_055231055.1 of Rhodococcus huquni. Taxonomy (NCBI): domain Bacteria; kingdom Bacillati; phylum Actinomycetota; class Actinomycetes; order Mycobacteriales; family Nocardiaceae; genus Rhodococcus; species Rhodococcus huquni. The sequence continues at coordinate 138,956 of NZ_JBUYWE010000009.1, read as the reverse complement.
TGGGCACGTGGCGACGACGATGCCGAGCTCGCAGCGACGGTGGCCCAGGCGTACTGCAGTGATGTCGCGGTGCGAGCAGCCGAGGAATGCGTGCAGTTGCACGGCGGCCTCGGCATGACGTGGGAGTACCCCGCGCATCTCTACTTGAAGAGGGCGAAGGCCGACCAGTTGGCGTTCGGTACCGCCTACGGGCACCGTTCGCATCTGGCCGATCTGGTCGACCTTCCGGTCGCATGACCGGTACCGAGCAACGAAGTCAGGAGATTCAGTGAAAGCATGGCGCGTCAACGAACTCGGTGAACCTCGCACCGTTCTGAGTGTGGAGGAGATTCCGGATCCGACTCCCGCAGCAGGCCAGATCTTGGTGAAGGTGTTGGCTACCCCAGCGAACTTCCCGGACGTTCTGCTCTGCAGGGGTGAATACCAGATCAAGCCGCCGCTGCCGTTCACTCCGGGGGTGGAGCTGTGCGGCGAAGTGGTCGAGGTCGGTGAAGGAATCACCCGATTCACGTTGGGCGACAGAGTGATCGGCAACCCGAATCTCCCACTGGGAGGATTCGCCGAAATGACGGTGATGGACGAGGAGAACGCCTTCCATGCGCCCACGTCGCTGGACGACGCGGAGGCCTCGACGCTGAGTATCGGATATCAGACGAGCTGGTTCGCGCTGCACCGTCGGACGAAACTGCTGCCGGGTGAGACTTTGCTGGTCCATGCCGCTGCGGGCGGGGTGGGAAGCTCGGCAGTTCAGCTCGGCAAGGCTGCCGGCGCGAAGGTGATCGGTGTGGTCGGTGGCCCGGAGAAGGTCGAGTACTGCAAGCGGCTCGGTGCGGATCTGGTGATCGATCGTCACAGCGAGGACTTCGTTCCGATCGTCAAGGAGTTCACCGACGGTCGCGGTGCCGACGTGATCTACGACCCGGTGGGCGGCGACGCCTACGCGAAGTCGACCAAGTGCGTCGCTTTCGAGGGCCGCATCCTGGTGATCGGCTTCGCCGGCGGCACCATTCCGACACCCGGGCTCAACCACGCGCTGATCAAGAACTATTCGATCATCGGTCTCCACTGGGGTCTGTACAAGCAGTACAACCAGCAGGCCATTCACGACTGCCACGCCGAGTTGACCAGGCTCGCCGATGCCGGAGCGCTGAAGCCGCTGGTGAGCGAGCGGTTGGCCTTCTCGGATCTGGCAGACGGTGTGGGCCGACTTGGCGACGGTTCGACGGTGGGTCGCGTGGTTTTCCAACCCTGAGCGCACGTCGCGGCCAGAATGGGCCGAGATCGGCGACAATCCGACATTCGCGAAAACAGCAAGGCAACCAGGAGGAAGACCGTGGGAGATTCGAGCGAGAACGACGTGACCTTCGTGGAGCGCCGAGGCAACATCGCCATCATCACGCTCAACCGGCCCCAGGCGATGAACGCGATGAACTCGGACCTGGCGACAGCTCTCGGCACTCGTCTGGACGAATGCGACCAGGACCCGGAGGTACGCGCCATCGTCCTCACCGGTAGCGGTCGCGGATTCTGCGCGGGTGCCGATCTCAAGGCGATCGCCTCGGGGCAGGACATCAACCCGGTGGGGCATCCGGAATGGGGCTTCGGCGGGATGGTGCGCCACTACATCGACACCCCGGTCATCGCCGCTGTCAACGGATTCGCGCTCGGCGGCGGGACCGAATTGGTGCTCGCCAGCGACCTCGTGGTGATCGACGAGAACGCCAAGCTCGGGCTTCCCGAAGTCAAGCGTGGATTGTTCGCGGCGGCGGGCGGAGTCATGCGCCTGCCACGCCAGATCCCGCTCAAGATCGCATTGGAGGTGGCGCTCACCGGCGAACACATGTCGGCCGAGACCGCGTTGCAGTGGGGCTTGGTCAACCGCGTCGCACCCTCCGGAACGTCCGTGGACGTCGCTGTCGCGCTGGCGGAGACCATCGCTGCGAATGCGCCGCTGTCGGTGCAGCAGAGCAAGCGGGTGATTCACCGCTCGGCCGCCTACGGATCCGAGTGGGACGCACCGATCTGGGAAGAGCTCAACAAGTCCGCTCTCGGCATCGTGTTCGGCAGCCAGGACGCAATCGAAGGACCCACCGCATTCGCGGAGAAGCGAGAACCGAAATGGACCGGTCGCTGAATCTGGAACAGACCATCAAGGAGACCGCGCTGGCCGATGTCCGGCGCAGGCACGATGCGGCCTGGCCACCGCAGGTCCCGCGGGAGGTTGCCTACCCGATCGATTCGTTCGGGCTCGTCGACCACCTGCGGCACTGGGCGCAGGTGCGCGCCGATACGGCCGCAATCGTCTTCTACGGACGAGTGGTCACCTACGCCGAGTTGGACGAACTCTCGGACCGATTCGCCGGCTGGCTCGTCGAATCGGGTGCGGTCGCCGGTGACCGAATCGGCGTCCATCTTGCGAACTGTCCGCAGTTCCACATCGCCCTTCTCGGGATTCTGAAGATCGGCGCCGTGCACGTGCCGATCAATCCGCTGTTCAGGGAACACGAACTGCGCCACGAACTTCTCGACGCCGGCGTCTCGATCGTCCTCACTCAGGATACGTTCGTGCCTCTCGTCGAATCGGTCGCGGGCGACACCGGTGTTCGCCGCATCGCCGTGACGGCATTGTCCGACATGCTGACCGACGGTGCGGTGTCCACTCCATTCGAGATCACGACGACCGAGACGGACTGGCCCGCGATTCTTCGCTCGGATCGTGCGCCGTCGATCCCCACCGACCCGGATGCGCTCGCAGCACTCAACTACACGGGCGGCACCACGGGAATGCCGAAGGGCTGTGAGCACACACAGCGCCACATGGTCTACACCGCCGCAACGGCCACTGTCGCCAACGGGCTGAAGGTCGGGGCGGACGGGATGGTGGTTCTGAACTTCCTCCCCGTGTTCTGGATAGCGGGTGAAGATTTCGGGATTCTCCTGCCACTCGTGAACGGTGGCACCGTCGTGCTGTGTACCAGGTGGGACGCAGGAGTAGTGCTGTCCTCGATCGAGCGGCACCGCGTCATGTCGATGGTGGGCACGGTGGACAACTACATCGAGCTCATGGACCACCCGGGCTTCGCCGACGCGGACCTGTCCGCACTCGAGAACCCGACCGCGGTCTCCTTCGTGACGAAGCTCAACCCTGCTATTCGTGGGCGGTGGCGCGCGGCAAAGGGATCGACGTTGCGCGAGGCCAGCTACGGAATGACCGAGACACACACGGCAGACACCATCACTCTCGGATTTCAGGACGACGACTACGACCTGAAGAGTGACCCGGTGTTCTGTGGTCTCCCGGTGCCGGGAACGGACATCTTGATCGTGGACGATTCGGGTGCCCCGATGGCAATCGGTGAACCCGGCGAGATCATCGTGCGTAGTCCCTCGCTTCTCACCGCGTACTTCCGGAACGAGGAAGCCACCGTCGAGGCATTGAGGGACGGTTGGTTGTACACCGGGGATGTCGGCAAGCTCGACGACCGTGGGGCGCTTCAGTATCTGGCGCGCAACAAAGAAATGATCAAAACGAACGGTATGAGTGTCTTTCCATCCGAGGTGGAATCTCTACTGTTGTTGCACCCCGAGATTCGTTCGGCTGCCGTCGTGCCCAAATCTGATCGAGCCAAGGGTCAGGTCCCGTTCGCATTCGTTGTGACCACCGATGGCAGCACCCTTTCCGGTGCCGAGATCGGCAGGTGGGCGGGCGAGAACATGGCCGTGTACAAGGTGCCGGTCGTCGAGATCTTGGACGAGTTGCCGATGACCGCAACCGGAAAGGTGCGCAAAGGTGACCTGTTCCGACTCACCGAGGAGAGCAAGTGAAGCTGTTGGTGGCCAACAGAGGCGAAATCGCGCTGCGGGTCGTTCGGGCGGCTCGGGACCTGTCGATACCGACGACTGCGGTGTACGCCGAGGACGACGTCGACAGTCCGCACGTCGACGCTGCCGATCGCGCCGTGGCATTGGCAGGCCGCGGCCCGGCCGCCTATCTGGACGGTACGGCGATCGTGAAAGCGGCCTTGGGATCCGGCGCCGACATGATTCATCCAGGGTACGGCTTTCTCAGCGAGAATGCGCAGTTCGCACGCGAATGCGCCGATATGGGACTGACTTTCGTCGGGCCGCCGCCGTCGGTGCTCGAGGTACTCGGTGACAAGACGACTGCTCGCGCGGCCGCCGTGGCGGCGGAGGTTCCTGTCCTACCCGCAACAGAAGGCGCGGCGACACGGGAGGAAGTGCATCAGTTCTTCGCCCAGGAGCCGCACGGAATCATGATCAAGGCACTGTCGGGTGGCGGTGGCCGAGGCATTCGTACGGTGCGTGATGCGGGTTCCGTCGACGAGGCCTACACGCAGTGTGCTGCGGAGGCGCTGAACGGTTTCGGCGATTCGAAGGTATTCGCAGAGGCCCTGTTCGAAGGTGCTCGGCACATCGAGGTGCAGGTGGTCTGTGCCCTCGACGGCGAAGCGGTTCGCGCAGTTGCGGTCGGTGACCGTGACTGCAGTGTGCAACGTCGACATCAGAAGTTGATCGAGATTGCGCCGGCACAGAATCTGAGCGCGAGTGTGCGTCGCAATCTGCATCTGTGCGCAGTGAAGCTGTGTGTCGATATCGGCTACCTCGGGCTCGCGACGGTCGAATTTCTGGTTCGCGGCGACGAATTCGTCTTTCTGGAAGTGAATCCCCGCATTCAGGTCGAGCACACCGTGACCGAGGAGGTCGTCGGCCTCGACCTGGTCGCTACTCAGATCGCCATTGCGGGCGGCAGCGGTGTCGACGCACTCGAGCTTCCCGACGGAATCGGCTACCGGGACGGGCAATTCACCGGTGAGCCGCTGAGTGGCCGAGGTATCGCAATCCAGGCGCGGGTGAACATGGAAACCATGGACTCCACCGGCGGGGTGGTTCCGGAGTCCGGGACACTGTCCGCATTCACGGTGCCTTCCGGTCCGGGTGTGCGTGTGGACACCCACGGCCGACCGGGCTTCTCGCCCAGCCCGCTCTACGATTCACTTCTCGCGAAGGTGATCGTGCATTCTCGGAGCGGCGATCTCGCGGTAGCGGCGCGCAAGGCCGGCGTGGCATTGGATGATCTCGTCGTGCAGGGCGTACCCACCAACACGGAGTTTCTGCGTGCCGTGCTGGCGGACGAAGAGTTCGTGCACGGCGTGGTGACAACCTCGTACGTCGGCGACCGGATTGCAGCGTTGGCTGCGGCAGCGGGCCTCACCGCGCCCGCGGAGTCGCTTGGCCTGGCAGAGGTGGACGAACACGCTCTCCGGGCGCAGCTGACCGGAGTCGTTGTCGAGGTTCCGCCGGTCGGCACCGTGGTCGCGGCCGGTCAGCCCGTTGTCGTTCTGGAAGCGATGAAGATGCAGCACGTGGTCGCTGCGCAGGGACCGGTGGAAGTTGTTCGTACTCTGGTGACCCAGGGCCAAGCGGTCCGTGTCGGCCAGACCCTCGCACTCGTCGAACCGTTGGACGACGACGGACGGCAGACGAGTATCGCTGTCGCCGACCTCGATCGAGTCCGCGAGGACCTGGCCGAAGTCCGCTCACGACACGAAGTGACGAGCGATGCTGCCCGCCCGGACGCGGTGAACAGACGTCACCGTGGCGGTAGGCGTACCGCCCGCGAGAACATCGACGATCTGGTGGACGGCGAGAGCTTCGTCGAGTACGGCGCGCTGACGATCGCAGCGCAGCGCAGTCGACGCTCGGAAGAAGACTTGATCGCGAACACTCCGGCCGATGGTCTGGTCGGCGGGGTTGCCACAGTGAACAGCGGAGTTGCGGCCAGGAATGCCGAGGTGGTCGTGATCTCCTACGACTACACGGTGCTGGCGGGTACGCAGGGAATGCGGAACCACGCCAAGACGGACCGGCTCATCGAACTCGCCGAGCGTCGACTGCTCCCCCTCGTCCTGTTCGCGGAAGGGGGTGGAGGCCGGCCCGGTGACACGGATGCGGCCACCGTCGCCGGCCTGGACGTGCCCACTTTTCGATCACTGGCAAGACTGAACGGGCAGGTTCCGCTCGTCTCGATCGTGTCCGGCCGGTGCTTTGCCGGAAACGCAGCACTCGCGGGGGTGTGCGACGTTCTGATCGCCACCCCGGAGGCGAACATCGGGATGGGCGGACCCGCGATGGTCGAAGGCGGTGGTCTCGGCACGTTCCGCCCAGAGGAAATCGGCCCGATCGACATCCAACGCAGCAACGGAGTGGTCGATCTCGTGGCCGACGACGAGGCTCACGCGGTGTCGTTGGCGAGGCGCTATCTGTCGTACTTCCAGGGTGACGCCGAGCACTGGACGGCTCCGGATACTCGGGCTTCGCGACACGTCGTGCCCGAGAATCGATTGCGCGCCTACGACGTGCGTACCGCGATCGAGTCCATCGCGGACGTCGATTCCGTATTGGAACTGCGGCCGGATTACGGCGCCGGAGTCGTCACCGCACTCGTTCGTGTCGAAGGGGTCGCCTACGGGATGTTGGCGAACAGCAGCCACCACCTGGGCGGGGCGATCGACGCGGTGGCATCGGACAAGGCTGCGCGCTTCCTGGAACTGTGTCAGTCCTTCGCTCTACCGGTGGTATCGCTGTGTGACACACCAGGGTTCATGGTCGGCCCGGATTCGGAGACAGAGGCGACCGTGCGCAGGTTCGGGAACCTCTTCGTTGCAGGCGCCCGCCTCACCGTACCCTTCGGGACGATCATCCTGCGGAAGGGGTACGGCCTCGGTGCCATGGCGATGGCAGGTGGTTCGATGCGTGCTCCCGATTTCACCGTAGCGTGGCCGACCGGGGAGATCGGGGCGATGGGTCTGGAAGGTGCTGTGCGGTTGGGCTTTCGGAAGGAACTCGAGGCGATCCAAGATCCGGTGGAACGTGATCGGGTGTTCGGACAGTTCGTCGACGCGGCCTACCGCCACGGCAAGGCGATCAACGCAGCCACCGCGTTCGAGCTGGACGACGTCATCGACCCGGCTGAATCCCGTTCGTGGATCAGGACGTTGGCGTCGCAGCGTCAGCGGTGACCGGTTCGGCGTAGCACTCACGGATTGCAGTCTCCATCGGAAAGTGAACCCGCGTGTCTCCGAACAACAACCGCGTCGCAGACTCGGCGGCGTGGGCAATGTGCGCGGCGGCCGTATCCGGTGTCCGGGTATGAACAACCACCTCGTCGTGCTGGAAGAAGACGAGTTCACTGTCTTCCTCGGTTGCGAGCCTGCGGCGTAGGTCGGCAAGGAGACAACCGGCCCACTCGGACGCGGTCGCCTGTACGACGAAGTTTCGAGTGAAGCGGCCGCGTGCCCGCGTATCGCCGTGAGACGACCACGAATCATCGACCGGCGGACAGGCTCGGCCCAGCCACGAGTGGACCACCTCGCCCTGCTCGCCGGCCGTCGCTGCCTGCTCTACGTACTGCACTGCTTGCGGGAACCTGCGTCGCAGCAGAGTCAGGAGCTGTCGGGCATCACCGGAGGTGGCCCCGTACAGCACACCGAGAATGGCTACCTTGGCCTTCGCTCTGTCACCGCCGAACGCCTCGGCCGCGACCGGCGCATACAGATCTTCGCCGCCCGCGGCAGCCACCATGCGCGGGTCACCGGACATCGCGGCAAGAATGCGTGGCTCGAGCTGACCGGCATCCGCGATCACGAACGTATGGCCCGGGTCGGCAACCACGCTCTTACGTAGCGACTTCGGGATCTGCAGAGCCCCGCCCCCGCGGCTCGCCCACCGTCCGGACACGACACCACCCGGTACGTAGACGGGCCGAAATCGGTTGTCGTGTACCCAATCGTCCAGCCAGTTCCAGCCGTTGGTGCTGTACAGCTTCGACAGGTCTCGGTGTTCGAGCAGCAAAGGAACTGCAGGATGGTCGATCTCGCGAAGAACGTGAGCGCGAGTCGACTCGAGTTCGATACCTGCCCGCCGGAAGGCGTCGATGATTTCCGGGTGAGACGACGGGTTGATGGGACGCCCGAACGCCGCGCCGATCTTGGCGACGACGCTTTGGATCCGAGTGGGGAGTTCGTACCCGGCGGGGCGGTTACCCAACGTCTCCGCGAGGAAGGTGAGGTGCGCTGCCGACGAGAACGGGAGACCGTCGTGACTCATCTCTGCGGCAGCCAGGCTTCCCGCAGATTCTGCGGCGACCAGCAGTTCGAGACGGCGTCGTTCGGAATCGGGGAGGGCGTTCATCGTTCGGCGTTGCGCCGCGAACTCGGACACCACATCCTCGGGCCGCTCGGCGGGAGTGGTGTCGAACAGGCCCGGTCGGTGGTCGACGTGCTCGGTGACGGCTTCGGTGATGACACCGTTGCGCATGTTCAGGATCGCGCGGGTCGAGGCGAGATCGTGACACCGCAGAACGCGAACGCCCTGTTGCAGCAGCTTCGGGTAGACCGATCCGGTCGACGACCACACCCAGCGCGGGCTCTCTGCGGATTCCCACTCTCGTACGGTGGCGGCCAGGTCGGGATGGCCCATCGGAGGTTCGACCGGGGTGCCGTCGTCGTCGCAGCGGATGGTCACCGCCTCGGCGGCATCTCCGTGGGCGGACGACGGCACCACGACGATTCTCACGTGTCGGCAGGTTCCTTGGTCATGATCCGGCGATGCAGGCCGCGACGGTCGTACACCCAGGTGGTGATGCCGCCGAAGAGCAGGCCGATCAACAAGCCCGCCAGCGTCACCCACACAGCATGGAGCAGACCGGCGTCACCCTGTGCGCCGAAGAACAGGATCGCGCGGGCACCGATGTAGACCTGATGCATCGGCTCGAACTCCGCGAGGAAGCCGAACAGGGGTGGTGACGCCTCGATGGGAATGGTTCCACCGGACGACGGCAGACCCAGGACGATGAATATCAACAGGTTTATGAGCAGGCCGAGATTGCCGAACACTGCCATCACGGAGATCGAGGTGACGCCCACGGCCGTGATCGCGAGAGCACCGAACTCCCACAGGGCGAGCGGATTGCTCACCGGCATACCGAGAGCTGTGCCGATCCAGAGGTATAGCGCGGACACGACATGCGCCATTATGGCGATGATGGCCCACTTGATCAGCAGGGTCTGGAACCGCGAGTAGTCGGCGCGCTCCCGGTGAATATAGAGCGGCCCCACTTCCGTGGGCAGGAACCCGAGCATCCCGTCCACCAGCACGTTGACGATCGTCGCGCCGGTGAACCCGGCGAGAATGATGAGAAGTGCGTAGTAGAAGGCGGACAGTCCGAATCCGGTCCCGTCCGGTAAGGGCGCGTACTGCACTGTGCGCACGTCGATCGGGTTCTCGAACAGGATGCTTGTCGCACCCGAGAGCTTCAAATCGGGCGCTGTGGCCGCAAGTTCGTCCGTCACCATCTTGGTGAGCTTCTCGCCCATAGTCGTGTTGACCTGGCCGAGCGCTCGCTCGCCGACTTGATCGACGATGTTGGCTGCCACGGTGCCGGCACGCGGATTGGTCTGCACGGTGATGATGGGTTGCTCGATGTCGCCGGGGATCACGCCGCCCTGAGCGAGGATCATCGTGCGTTTGGTGAAGTCGCTGGGGATGACGATCGACCCGTACAGCGTGCCTTTGCCGAGCTCCGACTGGGCCTCGGCGATGCCGATCTGCCTGACGTCGAACTGCTCTGGGTCCAGCCCCTCGAGCAGGCCCGCCTCGATCTCGTCGCCGAAGTTCTGGTGTTCGGGAGGATCCGAGTTGGGAAGGGTGTCGCCGACGTCCTGATTGATCAGCGCGATCGGGAACTTGTTCAGGTTCTTGACCGGATCGAGCATTCCGCCCAGGTACAGGCCGGCCAGGAGCGACATGATGAAGCCGACCGCGATGATCGGGGCTATCCAGAAGAGCGGACTGCGCAGTGAATACCGCCGAGGTAGTTGTGCGTCGGCCATGCGCGGCGACCGCCTTTCAGTCGAGGTGTCGAGAACCCGGTGTCGACACAGGGACAGCGTAGGCGGTCGCCGGCGTGTGGAACTGTCAACCGGGCACGATAGTGGTGCCCGTCATGACATTGCGTTCATTCCTGGGGGGAGATCAGTCCTGCGGGACGTTGTTCGCCGCCTCGGACAGCTGCGGGGTGAGCTGCTCGAGCATCCACGGGATGTTCAGAACGTTCGGCGAGCTCGATGCGAACACCAGCGGGGGATCGGTCAGTCCGATGTAGGAATTGGACCGCACGGCCTTCATCTCCTTGAACAGTGGGCTGCCCTCCACATCGCGCTGCATGTCCGGGGAGAGGTACCAGGCGAGGAGCACGTCGGGTTGGTAGGTCGGCAGGAGTTCCATGCTGACCGGCCCCGCGAACTTCGTGGGGTCACCGGCTTCACGCAACTGCTGCGCGAGCGGGTCCATGGTGAAACCGAGGCTGGCGAGCAGCTTCATGCGCGGGTCGGTGTCGAAGTAGAAGTTGAACGAACCGGCCTCGGTCGCACTGCCGAAGGCGACGGTCTTGCCCGCGAACTCGGGGTGCTCTTCCTTCGTCTTCGCGATCGTCGCGTTGGTCGAGGCGATGAGCTCCTCGGCCTTCTCCGAGCGGCCGAGCGCCTCGCCGGCGACCGTGATCTGGTCTTCCCAGCTCGTTGCCCAGCGGCGCTCGGGGTACGCCACGGTGGGCGCGATCTCGTCGAGCTTGTCGTACTGCTCCTGTGTCAGCCCCGAGTGCGTGGCCAAGACGAGGTCCGGCGCCAGCTCGGCGATCTGCTCGAACGGGATCTCTTTGCTCGATGCCTTCAGGAGAGTCGGCTCGGCCTCGGGATCGATCTTTTCGAGGGTCTCGCGGCTCCACGGCAGCAGGCCGTCGTCGCTTCCGGAGTCCGAGGACATGTCCTGAACGGCGATCGGAACCACGCCCAGGGCGAGTGCTGCATCCTCCGCACCCCACCCGAGAGTCACCACGCGCTGCGGTTCCTCCGGGATCTCCGCCGTGCCCAGGGCTGACGGAATGCTGACCGGAAAGGCGCCGTTCTCGGAAGCGGAGCCGGCGGCGGTGTCCGCATTCTCTGTTCCGCTGTCACTGCTGCACGCACCGGCGACCAGGGCCGTAGCCGTGATCAGTGCCAATCCTGCAGTTCGCAAGTAGGCCGTCCTGGACACTTTCATTCGCGCTCCTGTGGTGAACTTCGACGTGACGAATCGGACATTAGGGGTCAGGGTAGCCTAACTAGTGGGGGGTCGGGGAAGGCAGGTCGGCCCGCGGAAAGGTCGAGCTGGGCCAGTAGAGTACGTGGTGCGGTGCACCCCGCGAACCCCATCGACCAGGAGTGACTCTTGACCGAGCTGTTGTTGGTGCTTTTGATCATCGTCGTCGTCGCGGGAATCGTGGTGTATGCCCTCAAGGGGCGCTCTACGGACAAGAAGAAGAGGCCCGCGCGAGTCGATCCCCTCGCCGACTACCCCGAGGTGTACGACCCGCACAAGATCGGAGTGGGCGACATCATCACCTACGCCGGCATCGACCACGTCGTGCGCGGCACCATCAAGCTCGACGAAGAGGGTTACGTCTGGCACGAACATCTGCTGGACGGATCCACCGGGCGCCGCTGGCTCACCGTCGAAGACGACGAGGGTGAACTGGAGATGACGCTCTGGATGCGTCGCGAGGGCACCGGCCTCGAGCCCGGCGGCGACGTGATTCTCGACGACAAGGTCCACCGTCAGATCGAGCGGGGCACTGCCAAGTTCACCGCAGAGGGTACGACGGGTACCGCGCCGACGGGAACAGTCGACTATGCGGACTACGCAACGGCCGACAAGACGGGCCTGTTGGCCTTCGAGCGCTGGGCGCGCACCCAGTCGTGGGAGGTCTCGACCGGGCGAGCCGTGACACGAGGTGAGTTGTCGGTCATTCATTCCGGGCCGCCCGAATGAGTGTCCACGTACTCGATGTCTCCCCGCGAGACGTCGAGGCCGGATCGCTCGGACTCGTGATCGATGCCGAGGTTCCGCCCGCTCTCGTCGAGCTGTGCATCGAAGACGGCACTGCCGGTGTACGTCTCGGTGTCTTGGGTGCGTCGCACGTCGTGAGCGCGTACGCCGAGGGCGGATCAGTTTCCGAACAGGTGTCCTGTGACGCAATAGGTTTCGGTGGCTGCCCGCTCCCAGCGCAGGAGAGCGTCGGAAACTACCGATTCGAGTCCGAGACCGTCCGTGCCGGACGCCTGGAGTTCGACCGGTGTGCAGAGTGGCTCCGTTCGAGCTCAACCGACGACGACGCCTGGATCTGCGGCGAATTTCCCGGAATGCGAACAGCACTGACCGCATTGACCGCAGAGCGCAGTTCTCGCGGGTGGGCCTGGCGGACCTGGCATCTGTATCCGAACGACGACGGCGGGGAAATCGTGACTACACGAAGCAGGTGGCAGCCGTGATCCGTCGACCGGCCCGGGCACTGGCAGTAGGTCTACTGGCCACACTCGTCCTCGCCTTCTCCGCCGCGTGCGGAAATGCGGTGCGTGACTACATCGGTGACAACTACCACCTCGAGCGAACCGAGGGAAACACCAAGATCTACAAATCCAAAGATCCGGTAGGAACCACGGCGACGAACATCGCGGCAGCGAAGTCGCCGGCCGCACGACAGGCCGACGGTGGCAGCGAGTATCTGCGCTACAACGACGACATCGTCATCGTCTCTGCGGCCTCCGGCGGCGGAAGCACGGTTCGAGTCGAGGATATCGACGGCGGCTACCGCGGCGGTGCCTTCGTCTTCCTCGGGCCCGGATTCAATCCCGGATCTCCGGCCGGCGGCGCCGGCGGCAGCGGCGGATCCGGGAGCGCCAAATGACAATCGACCTGACGCCACCCGGCCGACCTCGAACGGAGAACGACTCGTGAGCATCATCGTTTCGGCAGCAGACACCGAGATCGGGAGGATCGATCCGGCCCTTCTCGTCGGCGGGGTCCTCGGCACACTCGCCTACTTCGTCGTCGGCGCAGCGGTGTTGGGGATCGGATTCCTGGCCCTCGACGCGCTCACGCCCGGAAATCTGCGTCACCAGGTGTACGTCGACAAGAACCCGAATGCCGCCATCCTGGCTGGTGCGAACCACATTTCGCTTGCCATCATCGTTGTCACTGCGATCCTGACCAGTGCCGACGGTGTCGCTCAGGGGCTTGCCGATTCTGCGGTACACGGACTGTTCGGTGTCCTGCTGCAGGCGGCGGCGCTGAGTCTCATGAATCTCGTTCTCCCCGGTCATCTCGTCGCGCTCGTGAAGGAGCCGAAGATGTGCGGTGCGGGCTGGGCGCTCGGCGCCAGCCTGTTCGCGATCGGCCTCGTCAACGCGGCCGCACTCTCCTGACGTTCGTGAGTACTGCTGTCGGAGAAACGCCCTCGATTTCGGCGTCGCCGCTGGGAAGCCGCGCCCGTACTCTGCTGCTCGTAGCTGTCGCTGCGTGTGCCGCGTGCGGTCTGATCTACGAACTGGCGCTGCTCACGCTGTCCGTGAGTCTCACCGGCGGCGGAATCACACAGACGTCGCTGATCGTCGCGGGCTTCGTTGCCGCGCTGGGTGTGGGCGCTCTGGCAGCGAAGCCACTGCTCTCCCATGCCGCCGTGTCGTTCGTCGTCGTGGAGATCCTGCTCGGGTTGATCGGCGGTTTCAGCGCCGTGACCCTGTACGTCTCCTTCACCTTTCTCGGCTCGAGCGGTGCCATCCTGGTGGCCGCGACTGCCCTGATCGGCATCCTCGTGGGCGCAGAAGTGCCGCTGCTGATGACGCTGTTGCAGTCGGGACGATCCGACAACGATGCGCAGCACACCGGCAAGGTGCTGGCCAACCTGAACGCAGCCGACTATGCGGGCGCCCTCATCGGAGGTCTGCTGTGGCCGTTCGTGCTGCTCCCCGCGGTCGGCATGATCCGGGGTGCGGCTGTGACGGGCATGATCAATCTTGTCGCCGCGGCCGTCGTGGCGCTCGTGTTGCTGAGATTCCAATTGACACTGCGTGTTCGGCTCGTCGCGGTGGTGGCGCTTCTTCTGGCAGCTGCCCTCATCGGGGTCCTGCTGGTGCGGGCATCCGATATCGAGACCACGGCGAGGCAGCGCCTCTACACGGACCCGGTCGTCGCAGCCGAGCGCTCGCAGTATCAAGAAATCGTGGTCACCGAGCGTAAAGGTGACACCAGGCTCTTTCTGGACGGCGACCTGCAGTTCTCCAGTATCGACGAACATCGCTACACCGAATCGCTCGTGTATCCGGCGGTTGCCGACGATCCCGAACGTGTGCTGATTCTCGGCGGCGGCGACGGACTGGCCGCGCGAGAGGTGCTTCGTCTGCCCAGCGTTCGTGACGTGGTTCAGGTCGAGCTCGATCCGGCTGTTGTCGACCTGGCGAATTCGCGGTTGGTCGGGCTCAACCAGGGCGCTCTGATGGACTCGCGGGTCCACGTCGTACTCGACGACGCCTTCAAGTGGATGCGTGAGCACCGCGGCGAAGCGTTCGACTCCGTGATCGTCGATCTGCCCGACCCCGACACACCTGCCCTCGGCCGGCTGTACTCCAGTGAGTTCTACGGGCTCGCCAACTCACTGCTCGACGAGGACGGAAAGATCGTCGTCCAGGCGGGGAGTCCCTATTCGACACCGGACGCCTTCTGGCGGACGGTGTCCACCGTGGATGCCTCGGGTCTGAGCGTGACGCCGTATCACGTGTTGGTGCCCAGTTTCGGGGACTGGGGTTACGTCCTCGGGCAGAAGAGCGAAACCCCGCCCGAGTTGCGGCTACCGCGAGATGTTCCACCGCTGCGTTTTCTGGACGAGCCGACCTTGGCTGCGGCCGGTCATTTTCCGAGAGATCGACCCCGTCTGTGGCTCGAGCCCTCTACCCTCGACCGCCCGCACATAGTCGACGACATGCGAAAAGGCTACGAACGCTGACCTCACGCGCAGTTCGGTGACTAGGCTGGATGTGCAGTCGGCGCCCGAGTCCGGCGTCGGATCGTCCACCTTCGAGGAGGCCGGTCGTGGCCTATTACCGGCGTTGTGGATCGGTGCCGCCCAAGCGGCACACCCAGCATCGTGACGATGACGGGCGGCTGTACTACGAGGAATTGATGGGCGAAGAGGGCTTCTCGTCCGATTCGTCGCTCCTCTATCACCGCACTGTTCCCTCGGCGATCGTCGATTCGACGGAGTGGGTTCTGCCCGATCAGCGGACCCAGCCCAATCACCCACTCCGGCCCCGGCATCTGCGGTTGTACGACCAGTTTTCCGGCGACGATGCGCAGAACACCGATGTTGTGACGGGACGTCGGCTTCTGCTCGGAAATACCGACGTCCGAATCTCGTATGCGGCTGCGTCGCTGCCCTCTCCGCTGTACCGCAATTCGACGGGAGACGAGATCGTCTACATCGAGTCGGGATCGGCCACCGTGGAAACCGTTTTCGGGCCCCTCGAGGTCGGACCGGGTGATTATGTCTACCTACCGACTTCGGCGACACACAGGTGGCTGCCGGCGGGCGACGAACCGTTGCGGGCGTATGTGATCGAGGCCGAAGGGCACATACGTACGCCGCGGCGGTATCTCTCGCAGTTCGGTCAGTTCCTCGAAACCTCGCCGTACTGCGAGCGCGACCTCCGCGCACCCACCGAGCCCCGCGATTGCAACGGCACCGACGTGCCGGTCCTTGTGAAGCACAGAACGTCCCACGGCCCGGTCGGAACACAACTTGTGTATGCGCACCACCCGTTCGACGTCGTCGGCTGGGACGGTTGCGTGTATCCGTACGTCCTGAACATCGCGGATTTCGAGCCAGTCACCGGCCGCATTCACCAGCCGCCACCCGTCCACCAGGTCTTCGAAGGGGACAAGTTCGTGGTGTGCAACTTCGTTCCGCGCAAGGTCGACTATCACCCACTGTCGATACCTGTTCCGTACTACCACTCCAACGTCGATTCGGACGAAGTCATGTTCTACTGCGGCGGAGACTACGAGGGACGCAAGGGCTCCGGTATCGGGATCGGGTCGGTGTCGGTTCATCCCGGCGGATTCGCGCACGGTCCGCAGCCCGACGCCTACGAGGCGGCCATCGGAGTGGAGCGGTTCGACGAACTGGCGGTCATGGTGGATACGTTCCGTCCGCTCGGTCTGGGTGAAGGTGCTGTGGCAGTGGATGATCCAGGGTACGCGTGGACCTGGTCAGGGAGAGGACCCCGAACATGACTGCAATCCCGCTACTGTTCCGAGAATTCTGTGACGACGCGTCGATGTTTCCGCCGCGCGGAGCGCAGCCGAGAGCAGCTCTGTCCGCGTACGTCGAGCGACGCAACACCCCGGGATCGGATCTTGTAGGCCCGCTGGTCGTACCGGCTGATCGGTACAGCGACGTCGCGCAGTCGGCGGCACGGCAGGCTTCGTCCGAAAGCGTTCCGGTGGCCGTCACGTTTCCGAACGGTCCGGGTGAGGCGGCCGGGCTTCCGGCGAAGTTCTCGAAGTCGGCGCATACCGAGGTGGTGGCTGTGGAGTTCGCCCATCCAGACGACCTGTCCGTGCCCGAGTTCTTCGGCGCTCTCGAGAAGCTGGACCTTCCTCCGGGAGCGGACGTCTACGTCGAAATTCCTCGAGCAACACACCATGTCGAGTTTCTGGCCGCGGTGACCGGGACCGACTACCGCGCGAAGATCCGTACGGGCGGCCCGTCTGCGGATGCCTGGCCTTCCGATCGCGAGCTGGCGGAAACCATTCTTGCCCTGGTCGCCTCGGGCGTGCAGTTCAAGGCGACAGGTGGATTGCACGGCGTGATTCGGCACACTGATCCGAAAGTGGAGCGGCACGGGTTCCTCAACATTCTCGCCGCCACTCATCGCGCGCTCGACGGCGCGACGGCAAGACCGATCGCCGAAGCCCTGGGGGAGCGCGAAGCGGATCCCGTGGTAGCAGAACTGCGCGAGCTGAACCCGGACCACATCGCGCGGCTACGTGGAACGTTCCACTCGTTCGGCACGTGCAGCGTCGACGAACCGCTCGAGGATCTGCTCGATCTCGGACTGGTGCCGAGTGCGGTGAAGCCCAGGTGACGGGGTTCGGGATCGGCAACCTCCCGTACGGAATCTTCTCGACTGACGACGCCCCACCGAGGGTCGGGATGCGGTGGGGCGACCGGGTGCTCGACCTGCATGCAGTTCTGCACGACGACGTCTTCTCGGAGCCGAGCCTCAATGCGTTCATGGAACAGGGGCGAGGCCGGTGGGACGAGGTTCGCGAGAAACTCGTATCGATACTCGCGGACGGCGAGGTTCCGGAGTCCGTGTCTCGCCCCGTCGAAACGGTGCAGATGCATCTACCGTTCGAGGTTGCGGACTTCGTCGACTTCTATGCCTCCGAACACCACGCGTCCAACCTCGGCAGGCTCTTCCGCCCTGATGCACCGCCACTCCTGCCCAATTGGAAGTGCCTCCCCGTGGGATATCACGGGAGGTCGAGCACAGTGGTGGTGTCGGGGACCGACATCGTGCGTCCGTGTGGCCAGCGAAAGCGGGTCGAAGACCAGGCTCCCTCCTTCGGGCCCACCCGCACGCTCGACATCGAGGCCGAGTTGGGTTTCGTGGTCGGCGTCCCCACCGAGCAGGGGCAACGAGTCGCACCGGACGACTTCGCGGACCACGTGTTCGGTGCCGTCGTTCTGAACGACTGGTCGGCGCGCGATATTCAGGCATGGGAGTACGTTCCGCTCGGCCCCTTCCTCGGGAAGTCGTTCGCCACGTCGATTTCTCCGTGGGTGGTGCCGCTCGCCGCGCTCGAGCCGGCTCGAAGGAAGGGGCCCGTGCAGGCCCCGGAACCACTTCCTTACCTGTGTGGGGCCCAGGAATGGGGTCTGAACGTGGAGATGAAGGTGTCGTGGAACGGGCAGGAAGTGTCGAGGCCCAGCTACTCGGACATGTATTGGAGTCCGGCGCAGATGCTCGCGCACCTGACTGCGAACGGAGCGTCTCTGCGCGTGGGGGATCTGTTCGGATCGGGGACGGTGTCCGGTCCGAACCGCGACACCTGGGGCGCCCTCGTAGAGATCAGCGACGGAGGTACTCGAACTATCGAGATCGGCGGGAGCGCAAGGACTTTCCTGGAGGATGGCGACGAGGTGACTATTTCGGCGGTGGCGCGGGGGCCGAGCGGGACCGATATCGATTTCGGAGAGGTTCGTGGTCGCATAGTGCCGGCTCGACTCTGACGACATAGTGCCGTCCCGGCTCTGACGAGAGAGTCGGGACGGGCTGGTGGAGCGGCTCAGGGTGTTGCGAAGAACTGTTCGACGGCAGGCTGTGCGTTGGGATTGCCGTAGCCGATTCCGGCGACGGCACCGACACCCGCACCGATCACCGAGCCCAGAATGCAGCCGGCGATGAAGTTGGGGAAGATCGAGACGCATCCGATGGCCATGCCCACATTGGAGCCGATCATGACGCCCTGAACGCCTGCGGCGTTCCAGCCCGTGTTGATCTCGTTGGTCATCGTGTCGAACGCGGCTTGTTTGGGAGTGTTCTCGGGGAACATGTTCTGCGCCACCTGACTACTGCTTCCGTCCGGTAGTGGCGTGAGCAGTGGAGCCGTCAGGTCCACCGGCTGTGGTCCGGGGTCGGCGTATGCGGTACCGGACGTCACGGCCATCGCAGTAACTACGAGCAACGACAGTGTCAACGCTTTGATCACCTTCATGGGACTTCCCGCCGAGTAGTTGGGGGAACGGGCCCCGTTTTCGCCGCTGGGGCCCGATCTGTATCGAATGGCTACCCGGGGGGAGGTGGGCGTAAACGCGTGGCGGCTCGAAGTCGCCACGCGTTCGAGACGTGCCGTGCACCAGGGATATATCGATCTAGGGGGATCCGATGAACTCGAAGATCGCCGGTGTCACCGCCGGGTTGGCGTTGTTGATTCCGACAACCGCACCGATAGCTCCGCCGATTCCGGCTCCCGGGATGCAGCCGACGAACAGGAAGAAGATGCAGCCCACCACGGCACCGATGCCCGCCCCGACTCCGGCCGATGTCGCGCCGCCATTGACCCAGCCGATCTCGATCTGATTGATCATGTTGGTGTACGCGGAATTTCGATCGACGTTCTGCAGGTTCAGCGCCCCTGCCACCGGGGTGGCGGTAGGAGTCAGGGTGAGTTGCTTACCGTTGTCGGTGATCAGCGAGTCGATCGAGAACTCCGCACCCGCCAGCGAGTAGCGAAGGGGAACGGAACCGACCCACGCGCCCGCGTCGTTCATGATGTCGACGGCCTGCCCGTTCACGGCGAAAGTGCCCGAGTCGAGGGCGGTGTTCACAGATCGACCGTCGGCACCGACCGACGTCGTCGATACGACCGTCTGGTTCACGGTCTGCGTCGGGGCGGCGTACGCGGTGCCGAATCCGACGCACAATGTTGCGATCAGTAGCGCGGCTAGCGCTGTCACTCTGTTCAATTTCATTGCGATTCCTGTGCGTAGAAGTTGGACAACGATCAACGGGTTCGACCTGGCGCCCCACAGTGACCCCCGTACCGAAAAAGCGTCCGTAACCTGCCTACTTCTCTCAATCATCCTCCACCGCGCATCAGCAATTTCGTCGTTTGCTCGAGAATGTGTGAAGTCTGCGCGACAATGAACGGTTGGGCTGGTTACAGAAGAGGGCGGAAGTTGCCTCAGTGATTCCTGTGATCGGCGATCGCCGTCCGCGGCCCGAATCGCGGCTTCGTCGCGGCTCCGCTGACCATGAGGAGTTGCACGGCGCGGTAGCGGTGTGGCCGCAACGGTTCGAGGTACGCGACCATCTCTTCGTCGTCGATGGGACGGCCGAGGAGCGTCCACCCGACCATGCCCGCGAGGTGATAGTCGCCGACGGAGAGCGCGTCGGCGTCGCCCAGCGCTCGCTGCGCGACTTCCGCTGCGGTCCACACACCCACTCCCGGTATCGACGTGAGACGCCGGATCGCGGCCGCCGGGTCGAGGTCCACGACCTTCTCCAGGCGGTCCGCGACTTGGGCGCTGCGGACGATCGTTCGGGACCTGTTCGGATCCACACCTGCGCGGTGGTACTCCCAAGACGGAATGGTGCGCCACACGTCTGCCGGCGGCGGCACGCGCATGCCTGCGGGTGCCGGGCCGGGAGCGGATGTCCCGTATCGGAGGACGAGTCGACGCCACGAAGCGAATGCGGCGACGCCGTGAACCCGTTGTTCGAGGACGGCCGGCACGAGCGCTTCGAACACCCGGTCCGTTCGTCCGATGCGGAGATTCGGGAACCGCCTGTGGGCCTCCACGAGAACCGGGTGAGTGGGCGCGAACCCGGATGCGTCGTCGTGGTCACCGACCAGCGCTGGTAGATGTTGCGCCCACTCCGATGCGCCCGGACCCCAGGCCTGTCCGTCGGCGGTGAACCTGTCCGGTTGGGTGAGGCGCCACGTGACGGGGCCGCTCGGCATGAACGACGTACGCCAGATCGCGCCGTCGGGAGTCTGGCGATGGCACGGGTCGCCGCGGCCACGGCGAAGTGGGGCGAGCGTCGTACCGATGTTCAGGGGACGCTCCGACTTCACCGTGGCCGCGACTGTTTCGAGTGCGCCGGTCATCGTGACCAGCGTATCCGTCAGATCCTGGCGGCGGTGGCCCGGCCGAGACCGTCCAGGGCCTCGGCCCATCCGTCGTACACGTGATCGTCGCCGGGGTGGGCGTCGATGCCCGTGCAGGTGAACGTCATGTGAGTTCCGCCGCCGAGCGGTTCCAGCCGAACGGCCAGGCGCGCGGCCGACTCCACCGGGTCCTCGGGCACACCCCAGGTGCACACGAGGAGTGACGGTGGGTCCAGTTCGAGGTACTGCCCGCCGGTCGGGTATTCCGTTTCGGTCTCGTCGTGGACCATCGTGTAGGCGTACTTCCCGCCGACCCGGACGTCGGAAGTCACCGACTCACCGGCAGTACGGACTCCCTCGGGATGCATCCACTCGGCCATCAGTTCCGGCCTGGTCCAGGCATCCCACACCTGTTCCGGAGTGGCATCGAGGTCACGGACGATCGTGAATTGCTTGTCTGACATCACGTTTCCTTTCGTAGCAGCTGTTCCAGAAGGTCGAAGCGCTCGTTCCACGCGCCCCGATGTTCGGCGATCCAGGCCGCGGCATCGGACATACCACCGGGTCGAAGGGTGCAGACACGCCATTGCGCGTTGACCGTCCGCTCGATGAGGCCGGCGTCCTCCAGTACTCGAAGATGCTGAGACACGGCCGGTCTGCTGATGGGGTAACCGTCCGCCAGTTCACCGACGGTGATGGGTCCGCCGTCCAGGCGCGCCAGGATGTCTCGGCGAGTCGGGTCGGCGAGAGCCGCGAAGATGCGGCTCAGTGGATCGTCCGGTGTACGCATGACTCCTCGGTTCGTGTAAGTAGTGCCTTACGTAAGCTAATGGTTACATACATGAGGACGAGTGGCAAGAGCTGTATGCCCTCGATTGGGACTCGCGCCACAGTGCTGCGTCGGTGCCACGCCTTGTCGGAAGTCGCACGTATGGTGCCAGCATGATCATCGTGAGCACCGACGGATCCTGTCTTCGCAACCCAGGTGGGGCGATCGGCTGGGCCTGGGTGAATCACGAGGGCCCGAGTCGATCGGGCGGCGAGGCTTCGGGCACAAACCAGGTCGCGGAGCTTCGGGCGCTGCTCGAGGCGGTTCTCGCGCATTCCGGACCGGAGCCGCTACTGATCGAATCCGACTCGCAGTACGCCATCAAATGCGCCTCCGAGTGGTTGCCCGGATGGAAGCGCAAGGGCTGGAAGACGGCCGGCGGCGGTGCGGTCAAGAACCTCGAATTGGTGCAGGCGATCGACGAGGCCATCACCGGACGAAGCGGGCCCGTTCGTTTTCGGTGGGTTCGTGGGCACGTCGGCAATCACTTCAACGAAATGGCGGACACCCTCGCGGGTGAAGCTGCTCGCGCGGTGGCGTCCGGTGACCTGACGCCTCAGCCTGTGTCCGTTCCGGTGTCTGCGCCTGCTCCTGTGCCTGCTCCTGTCGCGGCAACTCCCGTGGTGGCATCCGCACCGGAGTCCATGACACTCTTCTGACATGGCGAGCTCCGACGTGGACACGACGTACGACGACGCACCCGAGGTGAGGCGGTTCTGGCAGGAGCTGGGGTTGCCAGGGATCGTCGACGTACACACCCATTTCATGCCGAACAACGTCATGAAGAAGGTGTGGGAATACTTCGATTCGGCAGGCCCGCTTCTCGGCCGGCCGTGGCCGATCACGTATCGCTACGACGAAGACGTGCGCGTACAGCAGTTGCGCGAGTTCGGTGTTCGCAGATTCACGTCGATGATCTACCCGCACAAGCCGGACATGGCCGAATGGTTGGGGCAGTGGTCCGCCGAGTTCGCGCAGCGAACACCGGATTGCCTGTACACGGGAACGTTCTATCCCGAAGAAAAGGCCGGTGCCTACGTCGTCGATATGCTGGATGCGGGCGTGCAGGTTTTCAAGTCCCACATTCAGGTGGGTGAATACTCACCCAACGATCCGCTGCTCGATCCGGTCTGGAAAGCGATCGAAGACGCAGGGACTCCGGTGGTGATCCACTGTGGATCGGGCCCCGCCCCGGGCACCTATACCGGCCCGGCACCCGTCGCGGACCTGCTGCGCCGATTCCCCCGGTTGTACTTGGTGATCGCCCACATGGGGTTGCCGGAGTACGCAGAATTTCTCGATCTCGTCGAGGCGTATCCCAACGTCCACCTCGATACGACGATGGCCTTCACCGACTTCACGGAGGAAACGGCGCCGTTCCCGCCGGCCGAGGTGCCCAGGCTCGCGGCGCTCGGGGACCGAATTCTCTTCGGCAGCGACTACCCGAACATCCCCTATACCTACTCGAGCGCGCTCGAAAGTCTCACGCGATTCGATCTCGGAGACGCCTGGTTGCGGGCCGTGTGCCACGACAACGCTGCTGCGCTGTTCGGCATCGACTGACTAGGCCGGGCCGTCGTGATCGGTGGCATCGGCGATGCCGAGCATGGCGAGAAACATCCGAGCTTCCTCGATATCGTGAGCTTGGGCGGCGACAAGGCGTTGAGCTCGGTGTATCTGGTCGGTAGCGAGCATGGAATCTGCGTCGTCGTCGACGAGCGCCTCCAGACTCTTCTTCGGTTCGGGCATTGATCCCTCACTCCCAACGAGGTGATGGTCGATGACTTCGCCCGAATATAGCTACTTCACCCGCGAACGTGAACCGATTCTCGAGGGGAAACTCTCGATAGACGAACGAGACGGAGGTGCACCGTGAACGGACGAAAGCTGCAGAGCCTGGCCCGTGAGGTCGCGGAGGAGCTGCCGGGGTCCAAGGCAGGCCATCCTTTCGGCCCCGAGTACGAGGTCTTCAAGGTTCAGGGCAAGGTCTTCACGCTGTTGACCGAGGTCCCCGGTGATCCCATCGTGGTCCTCAAAGCCGACCCGCAGGACTCCGAGGCGCTGCGCCAGGAGCACAGCGCCATCACGCCGGGATATCACATGAACAAGCGGCATTGGATCACGCTCGCGCCGGGGCAGACCGTCGACGCGGGCCTGGTCCGGGAGTTGGTGACAGAGTCGTACCGGCTCGTCGTAGCCGGGCTGCCCAGGGCTGATCGCCCCGTCGATCCTGAGCGTTTCGGCATGACGGAGGACGACAGGTGACCCTCTCTGGTGAGCAAGTCCAGGAGGTCGCCCGCAAAACGGCCGACCTCCTGCCCCAGGTGTCGAGCGGGCGCCCTTTCACCGAACGCTTGGACGTGTACAAGGTCGCGAACAAGGTGTTCTTGATCGTCACCGACGACCCGGAAGAACTGATCATCACGGTCAAGGCCGAGCCTGACCGCGGCATTTCCCTCCGGCGGGAGTACCCGACCATCATCCGCGGTCGCTATCTGGACAAGAAGCATTGGGTGAGTGTCGGAGCCGGCAGTGGGATCAGCGAGCAGCTGATCAAGGACCTGGTCGAAGGTTCATACGAACTCGTCCGGCCCCGATAGTTCAGGTACGAACGTGAAGTGCTTTCACTGCCCGATGCGCCGCATCCAGCGCGCTGCTGATGGCGATCTCACCCCGCATACCGGGCGCGGCGACCATGTCTCCGGCGAGGTAGACGTCCGATCCGCGGTCCACCGCAGGACGATCCCGCCACGTCTGTCCCGGCAGATCGAGAGCACCTGTGCGCCCGCGAGCCATGGCCGAGCGTTGCCAGGTCGCCCGCGATTGCCATCCGGGTAGGACCTTGTCGGCGAACACACCCAACCTGGCCCTGGCCTGCGCCGTCGTTTCGTCCGGGCGGACGGGCATGTCCATCTGGTACAGCGATTCTCCACGAGGTGCTGTCGATCGGTCCTGCATGGAGTAGCTCTCGTGGAAGCCGCCGCCCTCGAGGTCGGTCACCATGCGGAAGTCCCGCTTCTCAGTGGGGAGCGCGACGTCGAGCATCACGCAATGGCCACTCGTCCACGTCAGCGAATCGTCGTTCAGCAGGGAGCGCGCCGAGCTCAGCTCGGTGGCGATGATCGTCGGTGCGGTCGGCAGTTCGCTCACGCGCGATTCGGTGTGGATCTCGACTCCGAGTTCCTCGGCGCGGGCCGACATCCGGTCGATCACGGTCTGCCAGCCGCCACGTACCCACCGAACTCCGGGCACCCGGGGTCCGTAGATGCGGTGGAACAGATTCCAGACGTAGGCCGCGGAAAGGCGTCCGGTGTTCGAGTCGTACGTGACGACGCCTATCGCGTTCGCCATGTGCGTAGCCGCCTCGGGGCCGAAAATTCCCGACGCCCAGCTGTGAAAGTCCGTGTCCACCGGCGCGGTCGACCACGGACGTGCCTGTGCTTTCAGCATCCCGCGAGGTGGCAGATGCCGTATCCGGCCGTCGAGGAGAAATCCGAATCGGGCCGCCGCCGAAGGGTTCGGATACCCGAGCCCGGCCACGAATCCCTGACTCTTCAGCCAGCGATAGTGCGGCCCGTCCGCGTAGAAGACATGTGGACCTTCGTGGGCGACGTATGGTGACGTCGTGGCCCTGCCGCGCCCACCGAGCGTGGAATGAGCCTCGTGCAAAGTCACTTTCGCCCCTGAGTGCGCGCACTCGATGGCTGCTGCGAGACCGGCGATACCGCCGCCGATCACGGTTACGGGTGTGTTCATCGTCCGCTCCAGCTGTAGAAGAAGTTGCGACCTGGTTTCAGTGCGAAATTCACGGTGGACGAGACGATCTGTTCCTTGACGACCGTTCCGGTTCGTCCGCCGACCGACCACCGGCGCAGGCGATCGTGCCGGTCGGTGGGCTGCACGACCCCCTCGTTCCGGCCGAGGCTCAGTGCCCGGCCCACGAACTTCGGTGACACCCGTTTCGGCGCCCGCCCCCGTATGAGCGCCACTACGGTTTCGGCTGCGTGTGTGCCCAACGGAATGGCTGCCTGACAGCTCATACGCAAGGGCGAACCATCCACGACCATCGCATCGCCACCGCCGACTATGTGCGGAGAAGAGCTGCTGACGAGGCGGGAGTCCACGACGAGTCGATCGTCCGCATCGGTGTCGAGGCCGCTTCGTCGTCCGAGGTCGGGTGCCACGAACGAAGCTGTGACGATCGGACAGTCGGTCTGCAGGTGTCGACCGTCGGCGAGGACGATCTTTCCGTCTTCGATGGCAGTCACCGCAGAATTCGGGACCACGGTGATCCCCAGAGCGGCAACGACTCGCAGAATCTTCGTGCGCGCGCTGTCGGACAAGGTGCCGGCGATCGAATCCCGTGACACCAACACCACTTCGAGATCGCGGCGCTGATCGGCGATCTCGGTTGCGGTCTCGATTCCGGTCAGCCCGCCCCCGATCACGGTCACCGTGGACGCGGCGGGTAGGGCGAAGACCTGATCCCGTAGGCGCTCGGCGTCCTCGTACTCGGCGACCGAGGCCCCGTGCGGATCCGCGCCGTCGATGAGACCACGCCTCGAGTGCGAACCCACGGCGTAGATCAACCGGTCGTACTCCAGGTGTGTGCCGTCGCGTAGGACGGCACGTTGGAGGGCTGGGTCGATTCGGTCGACGGTCCCGATCTTCAGATGCGTTGCGGGGTGGAGTAGTTCGCGTAGCGGGTGGACGGCGGCAGCTGTGCCGGCAACGAGTTGATGGAGACGAACCCGCTCGACGAACACATCTCGCGGATTCACCACGGTCACGTGCATGTCCGGGGCGAGATTCAGAAGTCGCTTCGTGGCCGCGACACCTGCGTAGCCTGCCCCGACGACGACGATTCTGGAGGATTTGTCCCTGTATCGAGCCATGTGGTGGACGCTATGCCCGCCCGCTCGATAACTCCAATGCATTGTTCGAGTCATCTTGATGCGTTTAGGCTATCGAAATGACGTTGGACCAGCTCGAGTGCTTCTTGGCGGTGGCACGTACCGGCCACTTCACCCGAGCGGCCAAGGAAGTTCACCTCGCGCAGCCCAGCCTGAGTCGGCAGATAGCCGCACTCGAGCGTGATCTAGGTGCGGCGCTGTTCGACCGAGTACGCGGGAACATTTCGTTGTCCGCGGCCGGTGAAGCGCTGCTGCCGGTGGCCACGCGGATGATCGAGGATGCAGACAGGGCAAGGCGCGCCGTCGCGGACATCACGGGCTTGCGGACGGGACGACTGCGGTTGGGGGCCACCCCGAGTCTGTGTATCAGCGTCGTGGCCGACTTGCTCTCGCGTTATCACTCGTCGTATCCGGGAATCGAGCTACAAGTGACGGAGAACGGCTCGAGGGTCCTGGTGGACAAACTCGCACGAGGCGAGCTGGATATGGCACTGGTGATCGATGGAGCCGAAGGACGGGCGACTGCCGGGTTGGGCCTGAGACCGCTGTATCACGAAGAACTGGTGGTGGTTTCGGCTTCTGACCGCCCGCCGCTCACGCGCAGCCCAGCACTTCCCTTGGCGCGACTGGCCCAGCATCCGCTTGTCGTCTTCGACGAGAACTACGACTTGCGCACCACGACGGACACGGCGTTCAAATCGGCAGGCCTGCGACAGATCGTGGCTGTCGAAGGCGGTGAGCTCGATGCCGTTCTTCGATTCGTGGAGCGGGGGATCGGAGCTGCGGTCGTGCCGTCGACCACGGTATTCACCCGGCCCGGCCTGAGGGCTGTGCGACTGAAGGATCCCGTGTTGCGCAGAACCGTATGTCTGGCTCACCGAAGTGACGTTCAGCCCACGCGGGCCGCGATGATGCTGGACGCCCTGTTGGCGGACGTGGTGGAAGACCTGACTGCGGGTGACTATCAGGGTATCGCGCTCGCCGAGCAGTAGAGGGCCGGTGTTCTATCCGGCGCCGGTGACGGTGAGCCACAGCAGCGCGATGTTGAGTACGACGATCAGACCTGCTGCCAGCCAGGCCGCTGCGGTGATCGTCGTGGAATTCGCCTGTTCGCCCATCAGATCGGCATCGGACGTCATCCGGACCAGCGGAACGATCGCGAACGGAATGCACAGGCTGAGCACCACCTGGCTCAGGACCAGGGCGAGGGTGGGGTCGACACCCGCGCCCAGGACGATCAGCGCGGGGATCAACGTCACGATGCGCCGGGCAACGAGCGGGATGCGTTTGCGCAGTAGGCCGTGCATGATCTCCGAGCCGGCCGCGCAACCGATCGAGGTGGACGCGAGGCCGGAGGCGAGAAGTCCGACTGCGAACACGATGGCGACTACGGGGCCGAGAGACCCTTCGATGGCGGCGTGCGCGCCCTCGATGCTGTCGGTTCCGGGAGTGCCACGTAGCGCCGATGCGGCGAGTAGGAGCATGCCGATATTGACGCCGCCGGCCACGACGAGTGCGCCGACGACGTCCCATCGGGTGGCTCGTAGCAGTCGGTCGAGCTTCGGCCCGGGTTCTGCGTACCCGTGGCGGTCGCGGGCAAGGGCGGAATGCAGATAGATGGCGTGCGGCATGACCGTCGCGCCCAGCATGCTCGCCGCGAGAAGTACGGTTTCGGCGCCGTCGAAACGGGGAACGAGACCGCTCAGCGCGTCTGGTCCGGAGACGTCCGTGAACGCGAGACCGGTGAGGAATCCGACTGTGATGACTGCCAGCATGCCGATGACCACGAACTCGAATGTCCTTTGCCCGCGCCGATTCTGGATCGACAGGATGATCATCGAGATGACACCCGTGATCAGTCCGCCGACGAACAGGGGGACTCCGAAAAGGAGATTGAGGGCGATCGCACCGCCTATCACCTCGGCGACATCGGTGGCGATCGCCATTGTCTCGGCCTGAAGCCAGAAGGCGCGGCGAGTACCGGGCCGGAGCCGCTCCCCGAGCATCTCGGGTAGTGAGCGCCCGGTGACGAGTCCGAGCTTCGCCGACAGGAACTGGACAAGCACGGCCATGGCGTTCGCGAGGACGAGCACCCAGATCAGGAGGTAGCCGTATTTGGCGCCGGCGGTGAGATTGGCAGCAACATTTCCGGGATCCACGTACGCGATCGCGGCAACGAACGCCGGACCCAGGAGCGCGAGCGATCGACCGCTGCCCGATCGGGGCTTGCGGGCAGGGCGTGTGCGCCCCCTCATCGCAATGCTCATCACTCGCCTGTCAGGGTAGATTTGGCTTTTCCACACTATAGAGTTCGGGAACCCGAACTTTCAAGACCGGCCCTCGTGATTGAGCCGGGCGGCTTGACGAGTGAGGTGGTCGCGTTCGGCCAGATTGGATGCATCGACGGCCGCCTCGGAGTAGAGCCGGGCCGCAGTTGCCGGGTCGCCGTCCTTCTCGTGCAGGTAGGCGGCAGCAGCGGCGTACCGAGGAAGCGCGGGATCGAGCCCGGCGAGAGCCGCCAGACCGGCCCGCGCGCCGTCGGCCTCGCCGACCGCGACGGCACGGTTCAATCGCGCGACAGGACTGTCCCCGATCTCGAGAAGTACGTCGTACCACTCGACGATCTGTACCCAGTCGGTTTCCTCGACCGTGGGGGCATCGGCGTGCAGGGCGGCGACCGCGGCCTGAGCTTGAAACTCGCCGAGCCGGTCCTGGTTCAGAGCCGTCTGCAGAATCGCGATCCCTTCGGCAATCAGACGGGTGTCCCACAAAGTTCGGTCCTGATCTGCCAGGGTCACGAGACTGCCGTCCGCGCGGGTGCGTGCCGGGCGTCTCGCGTGGTGCAGCAGCATGAGTGCGAGCAGGCCGGCCACCTCTTCGTCTCTGGTCTTCGCCGTGAGTTGCCGCGTGAGACGGATCGCCTCGGCAGCAAGATCCACATCGCCGGAGTAGCCCTCGTTGAAGACCAGGTAGAGCACCCGGAGAACAGTGCCCACGTTGCCCGGCCGATCGAAGCGGGTATCCGAGACAGTCCGCTTGGCTCGGCTGATGCGCTGGGCCATCGTGGCCTCGGGAACGAGGTACGCCTGCGCGATCTGCCTGGTGGTCAACCCGCCGACGGCGCGAAGCGTCAGTGCCACCGCCGACGAGGAAGTGAGGGAGGGGTGCGCACACAGGAAGTACAACTGGAGTGTGTCGTCCACGGCCGCGCCGGGCTCCGGCGACGGTTCGACGTCCACGACCCCCTCCCGTCGTCGCCGGGAGGTATCCGCTCGCGCGACGTCCAGGAACTTTCGCCATGCAACAGCGACCAACCACCCCTTCGGATCACGGGGAGGATCGTCCGGCCACACCCGCAGCGCTTCGATCAGCGCTTCCTGAACGGCGTCCTCGGCCGTCGCGAAGTCCGCTCCGCGACGACCGAGGATCCCGATGACGGTGGGTGTGAGGGACCGCAGTAGCGCCTCGTCCACCGTCGATCACTCCGTGACAGTCGGCGGCTCGGCCAT
The DNA here is from genome assembly GCF_055231055.1 of Rhodococcus huquni. NCBI lineage: Bacteria > Bacillati > Actinomycetota > Actinomycetes > Mycobacteriales > Nocardiaceae > Rhodococcus > Rhodococcus huquni. The sequence continues at coordinate 109,137 of NZ_JBUYWE010000009.1, read as the reverse complement.
GAAAGGGCGTAGCTCGAGCCATTCGTGGATCGGCGTTCCTCCCGCACCCGGGGCGGCGGACAGCTCACCCGCGAGTTCGACCGCACGATCGTAGGAGTCGACGTCGATGACCATCCAGCCGGCAATGAGGTCCTTGGTCTCTGCGAAGGGCCCGTCGGTGACGGGCGGGCGACCCTCGCCGTCGTACCTGACGAACGTGCCCTCGGGTGCCAGCGCTTGACCGTCGACGAACTCTCCCGTGCCTTCGAGCTTGTTCGCGAAGTCGTGCATGTACTGCATGTGCGCCGAGATCTCCTCCGGAGTCCACTGGTCCATCGGGATGCAGTTGACGGCCTCGGGAGCGCCTCGGTAGTGCTTGAGGAGCAGGTACTTCGCCATGTCGGTCTCCTTGGTTCTGTGCGGCCACGGTGGCGGCATCTGTCCCTGGGACGGAGCGCTCTGCCCCTTCTCGACATCCTTGCCGAAATTGCTCGAAAATCTTTCCACGAGGGCGGAATCGGTCAAGGATTTCGCGGTGCCGCCGGTCCGTCGAGGTAGGCATCGAGTGCGGCCGCGCCGGCGAGCATGGCCCGGCCGCGTGCGGAGACTCTGGTGTGCCAGTCGCGGAGCATCGATTCGAGTGGAGCGATTCCGCCGGCGGAGCGGACCTGGGACATCAGCGGCGCGATCTGCTCGAGCAGGTATCCGCCGCGTCTGAGTTGATGGACGAGGAAGGCGTCGCGAACATCGTTCGGACCGTAGATCCGGTAGCCGGTCTTCGGGTCGCGGCGCGACCGCACCAGGCCGGCGCGTTCCCATTTACGCAGGGTGGCAGGGTGAACACCGAGTCTGTCCGCCAGCGGGCCGACCAACGAATCGTCCGCGTTCTCGGGGAGAGGCTTCAGGTCGCGAAGGGCGGACTCGACGGCGGCAAGAGTTCGGCGATCGACTCGTAGTCGGACGTGGCTGTCGTCGACCAGTGCAAGAGCTTCGTCGATGTCGTTCCGATTCGTTGCCTGCATGATCGACGTAGCGGTCCCGTGGCCGTGACCGGGCACGAGCGCCAGGAAGGCTCGGAGGGCAAGAGCGTGCCGTGGGGTGTAGGTGCGGTGTCCGGTCGGAGTTCGCACTGCATCCGGCAAGATCCCGGCAGCTTCGTAGTTTCGGACCGCTTGCGCGGAAAGGCCGTGCTCGCGCGCCAGATCGATCGGGCGCAGCCGAGTCTTGGTTTGAGGGTTTTGTGCCATCTTCCTGCCGAAATCGATGCAAACTTTCAATGGAGAGTTCAACGATACCGTTGAAGGAATGAATGCATCCATCGAAAACACTGCTCGAGTCCCTGACGCGGCGGCCGTCGTCGAGTTGGTCGGACGTCGTCCGCAACTTCTCGCCGTGGGCGAACCCACGCACGGCGAAGCGGCCCTGCTCGACCTGCGCAACGACCTCTTCGAGCAACTCACCTCGCAGGAGGGGTGCCGCACCATCGCAGTCGAGAGCGATTGTCTGATGGGGAAGATTGTGAACGACTACGTCGTATCGGGTGTCGGGGATCTCGACGAGGTCATGGAACGCGGGTTCGGTCACGGATGGGGCGATCGCGAGTGGGGTGGATTCGCTGCCAATCGCCGATTGGTGGCGTGGATGCGTGAGTACAACGTCGACCGCCCGGCATCCAAGCAAGTGCATTTCGCCGGATTCGACGGACCGCTCGAGATATCCGAGGCGGCGAGCCCCCGGCAGGCTCTCGTCGCGTTGTACGACTACCTCGAGGCCTCGGGTGACGCGAGCCTGTTGCCCTGTACGGCAGAAGAACTCGACCGGCTGATCGGCGCTGACAGCCGGTGGACGGAACCCGCCGCGATGATGGACCACTCTCGGTCGGTGGGGCGGACGGCGGAGGCCAAGGAGTTGCGGTTGATCGCTGACGATCTGGCCGCTCTGCTCGATGCTCTCGCGCCGCAGTTGATTTCGGCGACCTCACGGAACGACTGGGACGATGCCCGTCTGTGGGGACGTACCGCTACCGGGCTATTGCGCTACCACTTCGCGATGGCCGACCCGTCTGCGAATCGCCTGTCGCGAATGCTCGCCATACGAGATTCGATGATGGCCGCGAACCTGTTGGACCTGGCAGAGCGCGGTCCGACGTTGGTCAGCGCACACAACGCGCACCTGCAACGACGCAAGAGTTCGATGCAGATGGGTGAACATCGGGTGGAATGGTGGAGTGCCGGCGCCATCCTGAGTGCCCGACTCGGCGCGGAGTACGCCTTCCTCGCGTCGGGTATCGGCGCGATCGGAGAACACGGGGTGGGCGCTCCGCCGTCGGGCACTGTCGAGGGGGTGCTGTACGCACTCGACCAGGATCGGTGCCTTGTCGACGCACACGAGTTGTCGGTCGCGGTGGAGGCGACGGTGATTCCGCGAGTATCACCCTGGTTCGGCTATGCGCCGCTGGACCCCGCCCACCTGACAGACACCGACGGGATCCTGTTCGTCAAAGGAACAGAACCCCGTCGGTGATCGACCGTGTGGTCAGCCGGCAGCGTGCTCCTGTGGTGCGAGGGAATTGCCGGGAGCGATACTTCCGCAGTTCGACGGCGCCGGGGCTCCGCTGAATCGATCGTTCACCCACAGCAGCGCGCCGGGCAGCCACAGCATTGCTCCGGGTACGTGGCTGATGGTGTCGTACTGGTCGTACTGAATGGGAAGGCCTGCGTCGCAGTACCGTTGCATGAGAGTGCGGACGTCGCCGGCGACCATGACGCCGTCTCCCGCTCCGACGTCGGGGCCGCCTGGCAGAGTGCCCTCGAGAATGCCGTTGGCCGCCTGCGCGACGAACATGGGGATGGTCGGTGTCGGCGCGGTTCCCATGTTCACCTTGTTGACCAGGTCGACGAACTCGGGGACGGAATTGGGGTCGGCGTACTCCGGTTTGACGAGGTCTTTCCATGTCAGGAGCGGGTACTGGCCGAACACGTTTCCGATGGACGCGTCTTCCAGATGCGCCATGACGTCTCGCCCACGGTCGTTGAGGTACTTGTCGAAGTCGACATCGTGGGACCGAGCCAGACCGAGCACTGCCATCCCGACGACACCGCTCCAAGCGAGGCTGCCGGTCGCATACTTGAGGTTGTTACCCGGGTTGACCAGCAGGCCGCCCTGGGCCGCACCGATCAGGTCTTCGTTGATCTCGGGGGCGTAACCGGGCGCGAGAATCGAGGCCCAGTTGGTGGCGATCGCACCACCGGAGTAGCCCATCAACGCGATCTGGGCAGCATCGGTGATGCCCGTCTCGGGGACCTCCCGGGCCGCACGCAGAGAGTCGAGCGTGAGCATGCCGTACTCGGGTCCAGACGCGAAGTCTGCGTCCGGGCCCTGGGTGTCGGGGACGACGATGGTGTATCCGGCCGCGAACAACGGGCCGAAAAGGGCTGCTTCGACCGACGGGATCATTCCACCGATGTTGAAATTTCGACCGCTGGGAGTGAAGGAGCCGATCGGCGCATTGCCGGCAATGGCCCGTGACGGGCTGTCGTCGGGGTTCAACGTGTCGTAGAACGACTGATACGACACGACCTTGTCGGGCTGTGCGTTGCCCGGTCGCAGGATCGAGGTGACGTTCGCGGACGGCTTCCCCAGGGAGTCGGTCGATCGATACAGCACCTGGGTGGCCTGAATCGGTGTCGGCACATTCACCAGGCTGTACTGCACTTCACGCGTCTCGAGGACGTCACCAGGTTCGTACGAGGAGAGCGAAGTCGCGCCGTCGTAATGGTAGAAGGGGTCGGCCGCCGGCTGTGCCAGTGCGATCGGTGCCGCGGCTCCCGTCATGGCAACAGCGAGCGCAACCACCGTGGTGCGCAACAAAGCTCTCGGCGTCATTCGAATCCCCGTCCTTCTACGCAACGCGCCCCCGATGGCCCACGTTGTGACGCTCACCATATACCGAGGTCGAGGAGACCTGATCCGCAGACTGCCAGGACACGCGGAAGGCCGGAACCGACGTGCCGCCGGTTCCGGCCTTCGGTCTCGCGATCAGACTGCCGCGGCGAACCCACGGCCCAGATCGGCCAGGATGTCGTCGATGCCTTCGACTCCCACGGCGAGGCGGACGAGTCCGGGGGTGACGCCTGCACCGAGCTGTTCTTCCGGGGTGAGCTGCGAGTGCGTCGTGGACGCGGGGTGGATCACGAGCGAGCGGACGTCGCCGATGTTGGCGACGTGGCTGTGCAGTGTGAGTGCGTTGACGAACTTCTTGCCCGCATCGACGCCGCCTGCCAACTCGAACGTGACGATCGCGCCGGCACCCTTCGGGGTGAGCTGCTGCGCCCGCTCGTACCACGGCGAGGACTTCAGTCCGGCGTACGAAACCGAGGTGACTTCGCTTCGGCCTTCGAGGAATTCGGCCACCTTCTGAGTATTCGCCACATGGCGCTCGAGGCGGAGGCTCAAGGTTTCGATGCCCTGTGCGATGAGGAATGCGTTGAACGGCGACACGGCCGAACCGAGGTCGCGCAGCAGTTGGACGCGGGCCTTGAGGGCATAGGCGGGTGCGCCGAGGTCGGCGTAGACGACGCCGTGGTAGCTCGGGTCGGCCGTGGTGAAGCCCGAGTGGCGGCCCTGGGTCCAGTCGAAGGTGCCGCTGTCGACGATCACACCGGCAATCGCAGTTCCGTGTCCACCGAGGTACTTGGTGGCGGAGTGGACGACGATGTCGGCGCCGTGCTCGAACGGACGCAGGAGGTACGGGGTTGCGACGGTGTTGTCGACGATCAGCGGAATTCCGTTGTCGTGACCCACCTTCGACACGCCGGGGATGTCGAGCACGTGGTTCTTGGGGTTGGAGATGGTTTCCGCGAAGAACGCCTTGGTGTTGTCGCGGACGGCGCTGCGCCACTGCTCGAGGTCGTCGGGGTCGTCGACGAACGAGACCTCGATACCGAGCTTGGGGAGCGTGTAGTGGAAGAGGTTGTAGGTGCCGCCGTACAGGTACGGGCTCGAGACGATGTGATCGCCGGCTTCGGCGAGGTTGAGGATCGCGAGGGTTTCTGCGGCCTGGCCGGAGGCGACGAGCAGTGCGGCGACTCCACCTTCGAGGGCGGCGATGCGTTGTTCGACCGCGTCCTGGGTGGGGTTCATGATGCGGGTGTAGATGTTGCCGGGCTCGGCGAGGCCGAACAGCGCTGCGGCGTGGTCGGTGCTGTCGAAGGTGTAGCTGGTGGTCTGGTAGATCGGCAGGGCGCGGGCGTTGGTGGTGGCGTCCGATGTCTGTCCGGCGTGGATCTGCTTGGTCTCGAACGACCAGTTCGCGGTGGGATCCTCGGTGTTGTTCTCGCTCATGGTGTTTCTGCTCCGATTCGATGTGAATTGCTGTTGTTTCCCCACCCCCTTCCCCCGACCAATGTCACACAGGTTCAGCTCACGCGAACCGGTGTGACATTGGTCAGACGAGTCAGGAGGGGGGTTCGGTTGTTTCTACGGTGGTGTGAACGGGGGTCGTGTTTCGCGTCAGGTCGAGCACGGGGCAGTGTGCGTCCACCGCTTCCTGTAGTTGGAGATAGCGCTCGCGAGATTCGGGGCCGTCGAGTGTGACGACGACTCGCACTTCGCCGAATCCGGGACGAACGGAGTCGTCGAAACCGAAGAAACCGTGGACGTCCAAGTCGCCTTCGGCTCGTGCGGAGATGTTGTCGAGTGCGATGCCCAACTTCTCCGCCCAGAATCGGTACGTCACCACTTGGCACGACAGCAGGGATGCCAGGTAGTACTCCACCGGATTGGCTGCCTTGTTCTCGCCGCCGAGGGCTGGTGGTTCATCGACCTCGACCGAGTACTTGCCCAGTTCGACGGTGCTTGCTACAGCGTCGTGTGCCTGGGCAGAGGCGCGGAAGACGACCTGGGCATTGGCCCGGTCCTCGGCGACGGCGTCCTGGGTGGTTTCGATGACGGATGCGAGGTGTGAAACAGATGTGGTCATGGTGTCCTCGGGTATGCACAAGAAGGGTAGGCAGAGGTTCGGCGTGAGCATGGGCTCACGCCGGGTCCGGTCCGATCAGGACGTCGGACAACCCGAGGTGCACACCAATGCGAAATCGACATGGCGGCGCTGCGTCAGCAGCGCGCCGGAGTCGAGCGCACGGTGGACAGTCATGATCGCGACCTTAACCGGGAAGGCGCGCCGCGGCTACCCTTTCGTTCACTGCGAGGCGATCCGCTCGCGCTTCGTCCGTCCAGGTGCCCACAACGCGAGAATCGCCGCAGAGACGAAGAGAACGCACGCGAGGGCGATGCACGCCTGAGTCATTCCTTCCAGGAACGATTCTTTGGCGAGCGCCGCCAGTTCGGGCCCGCGCGGGCCGGCCAGGTCCGCGACGTGCAGCGCGGCCGCCAACGACCCCGAGACCGGCTCCTTCGCCGGCTCCGGGAGTTGATCCACTGCCGGCTGAATATGTTGCGAATAGGTGGCAGCGAGAATGCTGCCCGCGAGTGCAACACCGATCGCGGAGCCGATTTCGCGGGCCGCGTCGTTGACCGCCGACGCCACACCCTGCTTCTCGTCCGGGGTGTTCTGCACGATGGCCGCGGTTGCCGGGGCGGTGCACAGGCCGAGGCCGACGGCGGCGACGATCAGCGGAACACATACCTCGCCGTAGCTCGAATCGATGCCGAGTCGGCCCATCAACAAGATGCCCAACCCCAGAATGGCAGCGCCGCCCCCACACAGCGTTCGGAGGCCGACATGGGGAAGCAACATCGGCATGAAGATCGAGAGCACCACGACCGGAGCGGCGATCGGCGCCAACGCCAACGCGGATTGCAGTGGTGAGTAGTCGAGCACCATCTGCAGATACTGAACGGCCAGGAAGAAGAAGCCGAGGGTGGCAAGGAACTGGAGCAGGAGCGACAGCGAACCGGAACCGAATGCTCTGTTGGTGAAGAGTCGAACGTCCAGAAGTGGGTGCTCGGTGCGCAATTCGACGAACGCAAACAGCGCCGCTGCGGCGAGTCCGCCCACCAGGAGGCCGAGAACGGCGGGGTCGAGCCAACCGCGTTGTGGCGCTTCGATGGTCCCGAGGACGAACAAGCCGATGGCCGCGGCGATCAGCGCCGCACCGGGTAGATCGAGAGGCGCGGTGTTCTCGTCACGCGACGACGAGAGGGTGAGACTGGCGGCGAGGATCAGAACCGACACCACCGCGAGGCCGATGAAAATGGAATGCCACGACCACTTTTCGAGGAGAGCGCCGGAAACGAGAAGGCCTGCGATGGCGCCGCTGCCGGCCACTCCCGACCAGATGCCCACTGCCTGTGAACGTTGTGTCGTGGGGAATCCCGCTGTCAAAAGCGACAGTGTCGCCGGCATGACGAAAGCGGCACCGATTCCCGAGAGGATACGTCCGCCGATGATCCAAGTCGGTTCGTCGACGACGACGGGGACGGCGGAACCGACCGAGAAGACGAGAAGGCCGAAGATCAGCAGCCCGCGTCGTCCGTAGCGGTCGCCGAGGGCGCCGGCCGGAAGCAGAAGGCAGGCAAGTGTGAGCGTGTAGCCGTCCACGATCCAGGTGAGTTGGCTCTGTGTTGCCCCTGTATCGCGGGCCAAGTCGCCGAGTGCGGTATTGAGCGCCGCCATTGCGGCCACGACGAGGGCGACAGCGCAGCAGGACACGGTGAGCATCCAGATCTGGCGCGCGGTCCACCCGGACGTGACCTCGTCCGGCGTCTCCAGCACTTCTTGGTTCACGACTCGCCTTCCGGGAAGAAATGAGACTGTCAGTATCGTTGGTAGACTGTCAGTTCACAAGTGGCCGGGCAAGAGAGGGTGCGATGTCCGAACAGGATCCGCGTAAGGCGCGTTCGAGGACCCGCCTGCTCGACGCCGCCACCGCGCTGCTCGCCAAGGGCGGTACCGACGCCGTCACGATCGATGCCGTGACCAAAGCCGCGAGCGTTGCTCGTGCGACGTTGTACCGCCATTTCGGAAGTGGAAACGAACTGCTCGCGGCGGCATTCGGTCGGCTCATTCCGCCGGCGCCCGAGGTTCCGGACGAGGGAGATCTGCGGACCCGGCTCGTCGAGTTGCTCGCCAGTCAGGCCGCGCTCATCGAGAACGCACCGATCAAGATGTCGGCGATGTGCTGGGTCGGTATGGGCCCCGGGCTCGACGGGTTCTCGCTCGAGACCACGCCGCCGGAGTTCGGGACGCTGCGCGAGACCATCGCAGAGCAGTATCGAGTGGCCTTCGACAAGGTGCTCCGGACGCCGGAGGCGCGTGCCGAATGGGGCGACTTCGACTACGACATCGCCGTGGCCCAGTTGATCGGTCCGATCGTCTTCACACGTCTCGCGACCCTCACCCCGTTGGGCCGTTCTGCATGCGAACGGATAGTGGACGACTTCATCGCCGCACGGAAATCGTCACGTGTTTCGCTCGGTGACGACACGGCCCGAAGTGCCGGTTGACCTCGACAACCCACTTTGCCCTCGCTAACGTGGCGAGAGATTCGGCGAACGGTCCGGATTTCGGGATTCGCGAAAGGCTACTGATGCTCACCATTGCGCTGAACTGGATTCTGGACGTCGTCGGAAATGTTGCAGCGGGCAGCAGCGGCTACGAGATCCCGCCCGGCACCCTGCCCTTCGGGAGCTGATCCCCCCGATTCACGCGCGGCGGAGTACGTACGGCTCGAGTTTTCGAATGCCGCGTACCCGCCGCGGGCGCAATTGACGGAGCCGCCAGCCGGGTGTTCCCGCGAGCTGATCGGCGAAATTGTCACCGACCAACACAGTCCCCGGACGGGCCGTGCTGGTCAGTCTGGCTGCGGTGTTGACGACGGAGCCGTACAGGTCGCCGAACCGCACCAGTACCGGGCCGTACGCGAGTCCCACCCGCAACTGTGGGTCGTCGTGGTCCGAGAGAACGACCTCTTGCAGGCGTATTCCTATCTCGGCTGCGTCGGCAACGCTCTCGGCGGCGAACATCACCTCGTCGCCGACGGTCTTGACCACCCAACCGCGACTGCGCGTGATGACCTCGGTCGAGGTGTATTCGAATCGCTCCAGCAGGTCACTCAGTTCGCGGGTTCCGATTCGGCGGGTGAGTGACGTGTAGCCGACGATGTCGGCGAATCCGACCACCAGATTCCGACTCGACAGCTCGCTTCCCGGATTGCCGACGTTGCGGCCCGTGGTCGAAGCGATGTGCCGCTTCCACACGTAGCTCTGCAGTGATTCGACGGTAGGAATGATCTGGGTGAAGATTCCCGCCACCTGCTCGCGTATCTGCGCTTCACTCTTCCCGTCCGCGTCGGTCAACTGCTCCACGATGTGAGTGCTGATCATCGACACCTGCCATTCGGCGAGACGTGCCATCGTCTGACCGAGCGCTCTGGCGGACGCGACTTCGTGCGCCGGGTCGATCGCACCGCTGTCGACCAGACGGATGATCGAACGCAGCGCATCGACGTCCGCATCGGTGAACATCACGGCGTTCGGGTCCGGGTCCAACGCGAATCCCATCGCGACCCACAGCCGGTCGGCGCGCTCGGCGTCGACACCTACGGCAGTGGCCACCTGTTCCTGCGTGTACTTACGGGGGCCGCCGAGGAGAAACGCTTCGAGGTCACCCTGGATGCGGGTGAGAGCGTGTGAGTCCACGGCAGTTTCGGAAGCCGGGGCGTCTTCTACCGGAACCCCTGGTTCGTGCGGGTCGGTGCCGAAGTCGTTCACGTGTCTCCTTTGCGCGAGCAGGTGTGCTCCCCAGTTTCTCCACATCCGGTGCCTTCGCACCGACGAATGTGAGAAGTCGGTGGGCTGTGCAAGAGTTGCGGTGCCCACCGGGCAGTTCAGTCGTATTCAGGAAGGACCGCAGCATGCCGCCCCGTCGCCGCACTGGCGAAACGACCACGTCCAACCCTCTCACGCCCGAGAACCTCGAGGCCCTCGCGGCGGCGCTCGCCGCCGGGAAGCGGGCCACCGTCTATCTGCGAGAAGCCGTCCCGGGTCTGGGTCTGCCCGCCGGAACATCCGCGAAAGTTATTTCGGTTCAGGGAAATACGGTGATGATTTCTCCGAAGGGTGTGAACGACGAGCTTCCGTACGAGGCCGAGGAACTCCAGATGACGCGGCCTTCCGCGCCGAAGGCGGCTGCGCCGAAACCTGCTGCGTCGAAGACCCAGCCCGCCACCTCAGACGTGCCGGCAGTGCACCAGGGGATCGAGCCGGGCCCGCCTCCTGCCCCCAAAGCGCCCTCGCGGGCACCGAAAGCAGCAGTCGCTCCGGTGACAAGTGACGCCCCGAAGGCTGCACCAGCTCGGCGGACCCCGTCGAAGAAGACCCCGGCCGGTGTCAGCGTGACCATCCACGCCGGCGCGGACAACGACTGGAGCGTCACCGTCGCGCACGGTGCGAAGCGGCCGGGAAAGGCCGTACCGGTCACCCCGGATTCGGTGGAACGAGCCGTCCGCGAGTTGGGCGAGGCGACCGCGATCGAGGCGGTCGAGAACATTATCGTTGCTGCTCGCGACAAGGCCGCGGCCCGGGTGAACGAACTGAGCCAGCAACTCGAGGAAGCGCGCAAGCTGCTCGAAGCGCTCGGTGACGCCGAGTAGCGGTTCCAGTCGAACAACTACCTGCGCAATTCCCCACGGAAGGCCACGCCGAAGTGGAAGTCTGATAGGGAGAATACGACAGCGGGGTACTTCCGGGAGGCTAGAAGAATGTTCAAGAGGTTCGCGGCAGTATTCGCGGCAACAGCAGCAATCATGTGTACGTTCGCCGTCGGCACGGGCTCTGCGGCTCCGGGTCCTGCGGTCTTGGGCGGCGGCTCCGGCATCATCGTGAACGACGAACTACTGTGCTCGATCACGACGATCGGTCACGACAATTCCGGAGGCCTCGTCGGTCTCACCGCAGGACACTGCGGAGACGAAGGCGCGACCGTGGTCCCCGAGTATCAGCCGGACAGCGGTGTGGTCGGACGTATCGTGAAGTCGAATCCGGATTACGACTACGCGGTCATCGCGTTCGATCCGGCCAAGGTCACGCCGGTCAACCGAGTCGGCAACGTGTCGATCGCGAAAATCGGTGACCCGGCATGGTTCCCGCAGATCGCGTGCAAGGAAGGTCGCACCACCGGCAATACCTGCGGCATCGTCTACGGCGACATCCTGCAGTCACAGGAGACATGGACGCAGGCGTGCGTTGTCGAAGGTGACTCCGGTGCACCACTGGTTGTCGGCGACACCCTGGTCGCGATGGTGAACGCTTACCTGGGGTTTGCCTGCTTCGGCCCGGAGATCGGCACCAACATCTCGTCGATCATGCACGACATGAACGTCAGTGGCGGACCGGGAGCCGGCTTCAGACCCATCTGATCTCGCACTCGTCAGCCAGAGGCTCTGCCGGAAATCGATCCGGCAGAGCCTCCGGCGTTTCTGCCCAGTACCGAAGCGGCGGATACCGCTGCGGCCGGCCGACAGACCGTGGTACTACGAGAATGTGACCAGGGGATTGTGGGCATGGATATGCGTTGCCTGTGGCAACGAGTACCCGCCCTTGGAATCTGCGCCCCGTGAGTGCCCGATCTGCGTCGACCAGCGCCAGTTCGTCCCCGAGCGTGGCCAACGATGGGTGCGTCTCGACGATCCGGAGCACAACGACCGCAGACTGACGGTGGACGAGATTGCGCCCGGTCTGTACTCGTTGCAACTGACGCCCGCCGTCGGGATCGGGCAGCGTGCGCTGTTCGTGCGCACACCGGCAGGAAACGTGTTGTGGGAGCCGCCGGGCTTCGTGGGTGAATCTTTCGTTCGGTGGCTCGAAGCGAACGGCGGCGTCGACGCGATCTCGTCGAGTCATCCACACCTGGTGGGTGCGAGTGTGTCTCTGAGTCATCTGCTCGGCGACGTGCCGGTGTGGTTCAACAGCCTGGACGCGAGCTGGGTCACGCGCCCCGATCCGGTGATCGAGTGGTGGTCGAATCGTCGCGGGGTGATCGATGGCGTCGAACTCGCGCAGTGCGGAGGCCACTTTCCGGGCAGTGCAGTGCTCCTCGTCAAAGGCGAGGACGGGGCCGGTTCGATCCTCACCGGCGACACCGTGATGGTCGGTGCCGACCGGCGAAGCGTGTCGTTCATGCGCAGCTACCCGAACCTGATTCCGCTCTCACCGCGCCTGGTGCGCGGCATCGCAGACACCCTCGAGTCGCTGCCGTTCGAGAGCATCCACGGCGGATTTCCCGGGCACGACATCATGGAGAACGGCCCACACGTCGTGCGGTACTCCGCCGACCGCTATATCGGCTGGATCACCGATACGATCCGCGATCCGGACGACCCCGACGACGACTGATTCTCAGCCGCACACAGCCCCGTTCGATGCGGAACCCACCAGTTTCGAGTACTTGGCCAGCACGCCGCGGGTGTAGCGCGGCGGCAACGGCTCCCAGCCTTCGCGGCGGCCGGCCAACTCGGCTTCGTCGACGAGAAGGTCGAGTGTTCCATTGCCGACGTCGAGCCTGATCTGGTCGCCGTCGCGGACGTAGGCGATCGGCCCGCCGTCCACGGCCTCGGGTGCGACGTGGCCGACGCACAGGCCGGTGGTTCCGCCGGAGAACCGGCCGTCGGTCAGGAGCAGCACGTCCTTGCCGAGCCCGGCGCCCTTGATGGCTGCGGTGATGGCCAACATCTCGCGCATGCCGGGACCACCCTTCGGTCCCTCGTATCGGATGACGACGACGTCACCTGCGGCGATGGTCCCGTCCTCCAGCGCGTCCATGGCCGCGCGCTCGCGGTCGAAGATGCGGGCGGTCCCGACGAACACGTCCGAGTCGAAGCCGGCGGACTTGACCACGGCACCGCCCGGAGCGAGCGAGCCCTTCAAGATCGTGATTCCGCCGGTGGGGTGGATCGGCTCGCCGAGAGCGCGCAGCACCTTGCCGTCCGGGTCGGGCGGAGCGATGTCGGCGAGGTTCTCGGCCAGGGTCTTGCCGGTGACGGTCATGCAGTCGCCGTGCAGCAGTCCGGCATCGAGCAGGGCGCGCATCACGACGGGGACACCACCGATTCGGTCCACGTCCGTCATCACGAAGCTGCCGAACGGCTTGACGTCCGCGAGGTGGGGGACGCGCGACCCGACGCGAGCGAAGTCGTCGAGGTCCAGATCCACGCCGGCCTCGTTGGCGATGGCGAGGAGGTGCAGAACCGCGTTGGTCGACCCGCCGAACGCCATGACCACTGCGATGGCGTTCTCGAATGCTTCCTTCACGAGGATGTCGCTCGCGCGGATTCCGCGTCGGAGCAGTTCGACGACGGCCTCGCCGCTGGCGCGTGCGAAACCGTCACGGCGGCGATCGGGTGCGGGCGGAGATGCGCTGCCGGGCAGTGACATTCCGAGTGCCTCGGCGGCGCTTGCCATGGTGTTCGCGGTGTACATGCCGCCACACGCGCCTTCACCCGGACAGATGGAGCGCTCGATGGTGTCGACGTCGCCCTGGCTCATCAGGCCGCGCGAGCACGCGCCGACGGCCTCGAAGGCGTCGATGATCGTGACCTGACGTTCGCTGCCGTCGGAGAGTTTCGCGACACCCGGGAGGGTCGAACCTGCGTAGAGGAACACGCTGGCCAGGTCGAGTCGGGCTGCGGCCATGAGCATGCCGGGCAGAGACTTGTCACATCCTGCGAGCAACACGGAACCGTCCAGCCGTTCGGCCTGCATGACGGTTTCGACGCTGTCTGCGATCACCTCTCGCGAGACCAGCGAGAAGTGCATGCCCTCGTGGCCCATCGAGATGCCGTCCGACACCGAGATGGTGCCGAACTCGAGGGGGAACCCGCCTGCCGCGTGAACCCCTTCCTTGACGGCCTTCGCGAGCCGGTCCAAAGACAGGTTGCACGGGGTGATCTCGTTCCAAGACGAGCCGACCCCGATCTGTGGCTTCACCCAGTCGTCGTCGCCCATGCCGACCGCGCGCAACATGCCGCGTGCGGCGGTCTTCTCGAGGCCGTCGGTGACGTCGCGGCTGCGGGGCTTGATGTCAGGTGCGTCTGGACTCATGTGTCCCAGAGTAGGCGCGAACGCAAACAGGTACCGGGCTATCGGGGTGGTCGAGGGTCTCGTCCGGTCAGGGCGATCAGCTTGTCCTGGAGGGGAGCATCGTCCGGCACGTCGACCGAAGGTGCGAACAGTCCACTCTCGGCGAGCATGTCGCGCTGGTCGTCCATGTCCGCCCACACGGCTTCGACGAGTGTGGCGTCGAGGGTTTCGCCGGAACCGGAGGCCCGGGCGAGATCCCAGGTGTGGATGGCGACGTCGGCTGTCTGCTGCCGCAGGTAGAACTCCACCTCGACGGTGCCGAACGACAGGTGTACCGGCGCCTCGGGATCGGCGACGGCCCACGCTTTCGATGCGGATTCCGAGTACCGCCGCCATTCGGCGCGCAGGTCGCCGTGGAGGGGCACGACGGCGGCTTCTGCGTCCGCCAACGACTTCCCGGCGAGAAGTGACGGAATCCATTGCTGTTCCACGATGACGTGCCGGATCAGATCGGTGACGTCCCATTCCGTGTCCGGAGTGGGCGCCGACCAATCGGTGACCGCCTCGACGCGCTCGCCGAACTCGTGGTGTGCGGTGCGTTGGAGTTCGAGCCAATCGAATGCCATATGCCCAGGGTAGGGACCTCAGCGCCGGGCGTGAAGGCGTTCGGTGAGTTCTTCACGGTCTTTCACGAACCACACATGCTTGCCCTGATTCGATTCGTGGACGTAACTCGCCAGCGCGGAACTGCGCGCGACGTGGGCCGAAATGTCGCCTACCAGCGCTACCCGGAGGCCGTACGTCACGAACTTCTGCGTGATGTCGCCGGCCACCCGGGTGTCCAGATGGAAGAACTCGTCCGAAAGCCGTTCCACCGGAATCGCGGCGATATCGGGCCAGTCCAGCCACACCTCGCCGATCACGTCTGTCGCTGCCCGTTCGGAGTCGATCGAGTAACCGTCGGACGAGAAGTGGAACACCTTCGTTCCGTGGATGTGGTCAGTCATGTCGTTCCTCGTGTGACTGAAAGTCGAGTTCTCGCTCTGGTCCGGTGGGCATCAGATGACCCACATCGGGTAGCACCTGCACGTCCGCGTGCGGCGTGGTCGCGGCCAGCCGTGACACGGTCTCGGTCGAGTCCACGGCCGCGTCCTCCGCGCCCACCACCACCTGCATCGGCATGGTCAACGTGCGAAGGTCCGCGTCGGTGAAGACCGGAAACTCGAGTCGGTATCGGAAATGCTTGTTGATCAGGCGTAGTTGGTCGCGCAGTTCGGTGTATCGCTCCTCGGGCATCCTCGACAGTTCCGGTCCGAGCATTCTCGAGAGACTTTTCCGCTGACCCCATTCGCCGAACGGGCCCAGCAGGATTGCCGCCAGCACGAAGCCCTTCTTCTGCTTACCGATCCCCATCGGGCAGTACAGCGACATCCGGTTCACACGCTCGGGGCGCCTCATGGCGTAGTCCAAGGTGAGCCAGCCTCCGAAGGACATCCCCACGAAGCGTGCGTCACCGATTCCGAAGTGATCCAGCACCGCGTCGAGCCATGCGGCGTGCGCATCGCCGACGAGGGCCGGACGTGTGGGGGCGCTGAGGCCGGGTTCGCCGATCACGTCGACGGCATACACCCGAAAGTGCTCCGCCAAGAACGGCATCAGGTCCCTCCATTGCGCCGAGCTGCTTCCCGAGCCGTGGATCAGCACCAACGGTGGACCGTTGGCTATGCCCGAGACGACGACGAACGTGTCGCCTTCCGGGGTGGGAACGTAATGCTGCTCGTTCGCCACCGGCCACTGCTCGTGCGACCTCGCGCTCGCCTCGCGAATCAGGCGTGAGCCTTCGTCGGATCGGAATGCGCTCATCGGTCACCGTCCGCGACGATGGCGTCGATCATCTCGAAGATATTGGCACTCGTGATGAGGCTGCCGAACACGACGACCTTCAGATGTGCGCGTTCCTCGTCGTAGATCGCCTGGATGCGGAGGCGGTCGTCGCCCTCGCGCTGGTGTGCGTTCGCGGAGGTCAACAACGTACTGATGCGGTCGACGATGTGCCTGTCGACGGCGCTGATCTCCACTGCGCTCGATACCTCGACCGTGCGATGCCGACGTACCGATGCACTCGTGGACGGCGGAGCGTCCCGCCCGATGAAGGCCTCGAAATCCTCGCGGGCGATGCGGTACTGCTTTCCGATCCGGACAGCCGTGAGCCGGCCGTCACGCAGGTAGCCACGCACCGTGCGGACATGGAGGCCGAGTCGTTCGGCGACCTCGTCGGCGGTGAACCAATCCTGCGTCATGGAAACTACCTTATCATTCCCTATTTAGGGAATGATAGGGAGTGATAAGGGAGGTCTCGTCAGTCTCGGGTTTTCGATACTTGCATGTGAGCCACAGCAGGTAACCAAGCCCGACGCTCACGTACAACGTCCCGAGAAGGTGCTGCCACAGCATCCAGTCGAGTTCGTGGTCATCCCTGCTCGGCAGGAGGTGATGCGGGCCGATCAGGAAGATCGCGCCGATACCGGTGGCAGTGAAAGCGGTGGCGCGACCGAGCGGGCGCGACAGGCCGAGCACCAGCGCCAGCAGCGTCGGCGCGGCCCACACCCAGTGATGCGACCACGACACAGGTGAGGCCAACAGGATCGCCGTCGCGTTCGCCGTCAACGCGAGCACGAGGTCGCCATGAGAGAGCGCGCGCCGAATGGCGAGCACCGCAACGGCCAACGCTAATGCGGCGGCGACCAGCCAGAACACCGATCCGAGGTGCTCGGGCGGATCGAATCGTGAGATGACGGCCTTGAGCGACAGATTGTTGGCGAAGTAGGCGGCACCGATTCGGTCTGTATTCGGGAGGATCTCCGACCAGTACTTCGTGGAGGTTCCTGGCATGAAGACGTAGGCCAGCGCGGTCAGGCCGAGCGCCCCACCGACGATGTGACCGCTGGTCCGCCAGTCTCGCCTGAGTAGGAACAGCAGCAGAAAACCGATGGGGGTGAGCTTCACTGCTGCGGCGAGTCCGATCAGCACTCCACGTGGCCATTTCGGCTTGCGTGCCAGTACATCGACGGCCACCAACGCCATGAGCACGATGTTGATCTGCCCGAAGCTGATGGTTTCGCGGACAGGCTCGAGCAGCAGCGCCGCGGCGACCGCGGCGACAGTCGCCGTCCACGCCGTCCGAGTGCTCCACTGCGGGCGCACCCGACCGAGGACCATCCGCAGTGTCACCGCCAGCGCTGCAACCGTCACCAGCGAGAAAGCAAATTTTCCGAGCCCGACGGGGATCAGTGCCAGGGGGACGAAAAGAATCGCCGCGAGCGGCGGGTACGTGAACGGCAAGCCGAAGTCCTCGACCACCGCGGGAAGGGCGCCGTAGATGCCGCCGTCGTCGAGCAGCACCGTCGCGCCCAGTCGGTATACGAGTAGATCGATGAAGTCGGTGCCGACGATCAAGACCGTGGTCAGGCCAACGGACAACACGCAGGCGGATGCAGCAACGACAGCGCCCGCACGGCTGCCGAAGAACTGTTCGAATGAAGTCGGGCGGGTTCGGTTTTGCCCTGAATGTCGCACTTGGTCACCTTAGTGGGGCGAGATGACCACGGCTGCGTCGATATCGCCCGGACGGCGGCGAATCACGCTCCGAGCCCTGAACGCTGCATCTTTATGGTCGCCCCGATCCCAACAGGTGCGCGGAGCGCTCGCGGGGGACAGGATGGGGGACGACAGATCCACGGAAGTATTGGAGAACGCATGCCCATCCCCACCGTCGAACTTGCATCAGGGCTGACCGTCAGCGCTCAGGGCTACGGAGCGATGTCCGTTGCGCCCGTATACGGCCCGGTGGATGCGAAAGAGGCGCTGTCGACTCTCAATCACGCCATCGACATCGGCGTCACGTTCATCGACACTGCCAACGTCTACGGCGAAGGTGCGAGCGAACTTGCGGTGGGGCAGGTTCTCAAGGATCGGCGTGACGAGGTTCAGTTGGCGACCAAGTTCGGACTGGTCGGCAACCTCGCGACCGGGCAGCGTTCGATCAACGGCAAGCCGGAGTACGTGGCACAGGCACTCGATGAGTCGTTGGCCCGACTGGGTGTCGACGAAGTCGACCTCTACTACCTGCACCGGGTGGACCCCGAGGTTCCGATCGAGGACACCGTGGGCGCCATCGCCGAACAGGTCAAGGCCGGTAAGGTCCGCAACATCGGGCTGTCAGAGGCCACGGGCGACGAACTGCGCCGTGCGTACGGCGTGCACCCCATCGCTGCGATCCAGAGCGAGTGGAGCATCTGGTCGCGCGATGTGGAAAAGAAGGTCGTTCCTGCGGCCGCCGAACTCGGTATCGGTTTCGTCCCGTACTCGCCCGTCGGGCGCGGATTCCTCACTGGCACCTACGACCCGGAGGTGTTGGGCGACAAGGATCTACGCCGCCGCTTCCCGCGCTTCGCCGACGACGCGCTGCCTGCGAACCAGAAGGTGATCGACGTGATTCGTGAGGTCGCCCAGGAAGCCGAAGCGACGCCGGCTCAGGTGTCGTTGGCCTGGCTCGACGCGAAGGCTCGCGTGTTCGGCCTTCCCTCGGTGTCGATTCCCGGTACCCGCTACGCCTCACGGGTCACCGAGAACGCCGGCGCGCTGGACATCACCCTCACCGCCGAGCAGGTCGCACGCCTCGACGAATTGGCCGACATCACGGTCGGTGCCCGCTCCGCCGATCAGAACTGGGTGTCACAGGGCCGGGAGTAGAAGACAACCGCTCCGCGTCGGTGCGTCGGTATATAAAGTTCTGTCGGAGTTCATTCGCAGCAGAACAGGTTGGTAGCAGCACTCGTGATTACCGGTGAGATCAAGGGCCAGATCGACCGAATTTGGGACGTCATCTGGTCGGGTGGCATGTCGAATCCGCTCGAGGTGGTCGAGCAGCTCACCTACCTGTTGTTCATCAAGCGTCTGGATGATCAGCAGACGACGGCGCTCAAGCGGGCGAACTTGCTGGGCGACCCGATCGAGGGCAACCCGTTCCCGGTAGGCACCGACGAGCAGGGCCGCGACTACGACGACCTGCGTTGGTCCCGCATCAAGCACATGCATGCCGACGAGGCGTACGAGGTGGTCGCGCAGCGAGTGTTCCCCTTCATCCGGGAACTGGGCGGCGACGAGTCCACGTATGCGCAGCATATGAAGGAGGCGCGCCTCACCATTCCCAGTGCGGGATTGTTGTCGCGGGTGATCGACCTGCTCGACGGTGTGCCGATGGACAACCTCGACACCAAGGGTGACGTCTACGAGTACCTGCTCTCGGAGATCTCGTCGGCGGGCAAGAACGGGCAGTTCCGTACGCCGCGGCACATCATTTCGCTGATCGTGGAGATGATGGCGCCCGAGCCTGGCGACACCATCGTCGACCCAGCGTCCGGCACATGCGGCTTCTTGGTCGCCGCAACGGAGTACATGCGGAGCAACCATGCGGACGGGATCAGCTCCGGCAAGGGTCGCGACCAGTTTCACCGCGAGATGTTCCACGGGTTCGACTTCGACAACACCATGCTGCGTATCGGGTCGATGAACATGCTCCTGCACGGTGTCGAGCAGCCCGATGTGCGGTATCGGGATTCGTTGGCCGAGACAAGTACCAGTGATGCTGACGCATATTCGATGGTGCTGGCCAATCCGCCGTTCGCGGGGTCGCTGGACTACGAGAACACAGCAAAAGATCTGCAGAGGATCGTCAAGACCAAGAAGACCGAGCTATTATTCCTCGCACTCTTCCTGCGGCTACTCAAGCCCGGTGGGCGCGCCGCGGTGATCGTTCCGGACGGGGTTCTGTTCGGTTCCTCGAAGGCACACAAGGAACTTCGCAGGATGCTAGTGGAGGACCACAAGTTGGATGCGGTGGTGAAGCTGCCGTCCGGTGTGTTCAAGCCGTACGCCGGGGTGTCGACTGCGATCCTGTTCTTCACGCGCACCGATTCAGGTGGTACCGACAACGTGTGGTTCTACGACGTGCAGGCGGATGGTCGGTCTCTGGACGACAAGCGCACCGCGCTGCTCGACGACGACAAGCTGGGTGTGCTCGCGAAACTGACCGAGGACGAGCACGCGAAGAACAATTTGCCGGATGTGCTGCGGCGCTGGAAGTTGCGGGACTCGGACGAGCTGTCGCGCGAGCGTACGGAGCAGTCGTTCTGTGTTCCGAAGGTGGACATCGCCGCGCAGGGATACGACCTGTCGCTGAATCGGTACAAGGAGATCGTTCACGAAGAAGTGGAGCATCGCGCTCCGGCGGTGATCCTCGACGAACTGGATCGCCTCGAAAACGAGATCACCGAAGGTATGTCGAAGCTTCGCAAGATGCTCGCCGGCGGCGCGGAGTGAGCGCGTGGCCGATAGAGCCGCTGGGGGAAATCTGCGACATTACGATCGGACGAACCCCCTCCCGCTCCCGCTCTGAGTACTGGGGCGCGGGCGCTCCTTGGCTCTCTATTGCCGATATGAACCAAGGGCGCGACATCACCGCGACCAAGGAGCAAATTACGCGGGTCGGCGCGGACGAATCAGGTGCGCGTCTTATCGCGCCAGGAACGGTGCTTCTCAGCTTCAAGCTCAGTATCGGCAAGGTCAGCATCAATCAGATTCCGGTCTATACAAATGAAGCTATCGCTGCACTGGCTATCAAAGATGACAATCAGTTGACTGCTGGTTGGCTGTACTGGGCGCTACGTTCGATGGACTTGCACTCGGGCCATGACCGCGCAGCGATGGGCGCGACTCTCAACAAGGCGAAACTGCTCAGAATACCGGTTCCCCTCCCTACGCCCACTGAGCAGCGCCGGATCGCGGCGATCCTCGACCACGCTGACGCGCTCCGCACCAAGCGCCGCGAAGCCCTCGCCCACCTCGACGAGCTGACCCAGTCGATCTTTATCGACATGTTCTCGGGACATGCGGACGCGGAATCGGGCATACCTGTAAAGTCACTGAGTGACGCCGTGGCAGAAGGAACGATCGTCACATACGGCATAGTTCAAGCGGGTGATGAGTTTCCTGGGGGTGTGCCGTACATCCGTACCGGAGACATCGTGAACGGTGAGGTAGTTTCTTCCGCGTTGCGTCATACTGATCCCGCGATCGCCGCCAAATTCACGAGGTCACGAGTCGAGTGCGGTGATCTGATCATGAGCATTAGGGCTACGGTCGGAACAACCGCGATGATCGGCGAGGATCTTGATGGTGCCAATCTGACTCAGGGTACGGCGCGAATTTCGCCAGGTGATGAGTTCAATGGACGTTTTCTCTTGGCTTTCTTACGCGCCCCTCGAACTCAGCATTGGATCTCACGGCAGGTCAAAGGTGCAACCTTTCGAGAGATCACTTTGAGCCGATTGAGAGAGCTTGAAGTTCCTGTGTTTCCGCTGAGCCTGCAGCGCGAGTTCGCCACGCGGATTCGAGAAGTTGATCTGGTCAAGGCCCACCACCGCTCAGCCCTCGCAGCCCTCGATGATCTCTTTGCCTCCCTGCAATCCCAAGCCTTTAGAGGTGAGGTGTGACCGACTTCGTCCCAGGGGCTGTTCACGATCGTCGAGGTCGACAAAGACCTATTTCGAGTAGCGCTAGAGACCAGGCTAGGGGGAGAGCGGAAGGGGAGCGGAGCATCACTGTCCGTACTGCCTAGTCACATGCGGATGGGCAAGCCGGTGCTGAGTCGTCTCGCATGTGACCGATACGCTTATGGTGGCGGCACCAGCCGCCCGACGCTTGCGGACGGGAGGCTGCATCGATGTTGATGACCCCCAACTGGCGTGAGTGGTATCACTTTCGCCACCAGCAAGGGTGTTTGGTGTCCGGCGCGTTGTTTGAGGATTACGTCACCCGCATCCTCGGACGCTTCCATGACGATTACACCAACCCGTCGCCAGCGGGCACGCTTGGAGACGGTGGATGTGACGGACTGGCAGAGGCAGGTGAGATCTTGTACGCCTGTTATGGACAGCGGCCTTTACGGAACGCTGAGCGTGAACTTCAAGCCAAGCTCGCTTCCGACTTCGCTCGAGGGCACGACTGCTGGCCCAGCTTCTCGACGTGGCGCTTCATTACCAACGCACCTGTTGGCCCTGAGACGCTTAAGTCCTTCACATTGCTTCAACAACAGCACCGTGTGGGAACGCAGCGGCCACTCACTATGCGGATTTGGCGACCAGAGGAATTGTGGGTCGAGATCGTCTGCACCTTCACGCTCCCGGTCCTGAACGAGCTCTACCCGGGTGCCCCGGGGATCGACAACATTGAGCTAGCCGACCTGCTGCCTCTACTTGACACGCTTGGGCGGCCGGACGATGGTGAAATTCTTGACGATTCGATCCTCCCGGTGCCGCCCGACAAGATGGATTTCAATAACTTGCCTGCCGCTTCGCGGTTCGAGTTCAACAGCGGCCGCCTCATGGCGCCACGGATCGACAAGTGGTATGCAGAAGCCTCTGATCCGGCTCTGGCCGACGCTCACGGTGAACGCTTCAGAGAGATCTATCTGAACACTCGCGACGTGACGACCGAACCCGCCGAGGTTCTTGAGCGAGTTTATGTTGCCGTCGCGGGGCAGAATTTCCGGATGGATTCGAAGCGGGCGAATGCTGCCTACGCCGTTGTGTCGTACTTCTTCGACTCGTGTCACATTTTTGAGACGCCGCCAGCAAACCTCGGGGGCAGTGATGCTGCTGCCGACTAAAGGTGTTTCTGCTGAACGCGCCATCCTCACGGTCGGGGCCGACGTGCTGCAACACCTGCAAACACCTAGGTCCGTTACGGGGCTTTGGGAGAGATACACCACAGGTCAGCGCGCGGCGGGCAATGCGAATCAAATCACCTTTGACTGGTTCTCGCTTGCATTGGCCTACCTGTACGCCATCAACCTGGTGGAGTGGACGCCATCGGGCTATCTGAGGCGAGCCCGTGTTCATTAGCTCACTCGGTTCATCCGACGACCGATTTAAGTCCCTTCGGTTTACGAACGGTCTCAACATCCTCATCGCGGACCGAACTGAGTCATCAGCCCAAGGTGAGAGCCGAAACAGCGTCGGTAAGACCAGCTTCGTGAAGATCCTCAGATACGTCATGGGCGGTGACCTGCCGACCGAATTCAAAACGCCCGAGTTGGCGAAGCACTCTTACTACGTCACGCTCTCGCTACCTTCGGTCGACGGGATCGGCGAAGAAGAAGTCACTGTAACGCGAGCGGTCTCACCAACGACTCGGGTCAAAATTAGTGGCTGGTCAGCCGTCACCGAGCACGAATCTATTCCAGTGGAGGAGTGGCGAGTCCTACAGCGGCAACACCTGTTTCATATTCCAGATGACGTTGCCCGGCCGACTCCTGGACAGCTCTGGGGGCAGCTGGTACGGACATACTTCGGAGCGCCAACCAAGGTGTATCAGGTGGAGGCGGACTGGGAATCCGCTGTCCGAATCGGTCACCTGCTGGGCTTTTCATCCGAGATTCTCGCTAGGTCGGGTGAATTGGATCAATTGACCAAACAGAGCAGGGTGATCCGTAAGGCAGTCAAGGAGGGCGCAATCACGCATCTGGCTCTCGATGAGTCGAAGCTACGTGCTCAGCTCGCGAACGCACGGCGGCAGCGAGATCGGGCGCAGGAGTCGCTCCGGGCTTTCAGGGTGGACAAGCAGTATGGCGAGCATCAGCGTCAGGCAGATGATCTCACCGCATCGATCGAACTACTGAATGACGAAGGGCTCGCTCTCCAACGCCGACACCGGCAACTGGAGACAGCGCTCCATGACGAGGTCGACCCGGCTGAGGACGTGGCACTCAAGGACAAGCTCGGTCGTGTCTACAACGAGCTCGGTGTCGTCCTCCCCGAGCGGGTCGGGCGACGATACGACGAGGTAGCTGCTTTTCATAGGTCGATTGTCCGTAACCGCCGTAGTTTCCTCCAGCAGGAGCTTGACGCGGTTACGACGCGGCTGACAACTGTTGACGCTCAACGACGTTCCCGCGATGAGGAACGCTCCAAGATTCTCCGTTTGTTAGCCGATACTGTTGCACTCGATACCTTCTTTGCCGTTCAGCGAGATTTGGCTGAGCTGGAAGCAGAGGTCGCCGATCTCGAGCGCCGTCTC
Organism: Rhodococcus huquni; assembly: GCF_055231055.1. Lineage (NCBI taxonomy): Bacteria > Bacillati > Actinomycetota > Actinomycetes > Mycobacteriales > Nocardiaceae > Rhodococcus > Rhodococcus huquni. The sequence continues at coordinate 84,984 of NZ_JBUYWE010000009.1, read as the reverse complement.
GAAACGGCCGCATCGATCAGTCAGATGGACGACACCGTGAAGTTAAGGACCGCGGAGCTGGTAACCACGATTCGTGCCGAAATGCGCGAACGGTCCGGTTCGCTCGATGAGTCCATCGCGTTGTTCGATGAACTCGGCTCGGAGATCTACACAGATCGGGACGCAATTCTGTTGGTCGCTCCCACCGACAAGGGGATCCTCAGGGTCACACCGCAGGTCTCGGGCGACGCGAGCACCGGAGTGCGCAGCGTCGAGACCTTCATGTTCGACACCACCTGCCTAATCTCCGCCATCAGAAGCGGCCGTGCGCCTCGAATCTTGGTCCACGATAGCCATCTGTTCGATGCGATCGATGGTCGGCAGATTGCCTCATGCCTCAACATCGGGGCCCGTCTGGCTGAGCAGAACGACTTCCAGTACATCGTGACGCTGAACTCGGATTTTATCGATCTGGTGGAGGCGCAAAGCGACGGTGCGTTTGATGCGCAACCATATGTAGTGCCGACCCGGCTGACCGACGAAACAGATGACGGTGGCCTTTTTGGGTTCCGCTTCAGCTGAGTCAGGAGCGGCCACCTGTGGATTCAGCGGGAGCGTGACCTGAGCGGATCACCAACGATCGTGCAGTATCGAGCCGCGATTCCGAAAGTATTCGTCGTCGTCGACTTCCGCATTTGCTGTCGGTGGCTGCGGCGGCTCGTATTGGAGTTGGTATTCGCCTTCCTCGACCATTCGCGCAACTTCGTCTTCCGGTAGCTGATCGACTACTTCAGCAAACCGCTCCGTCAGGGGATTCAAGACCCGACTGAACGCCGACGAATCGTACAGATCGCGAAGGCTGGCGCGGCCGCTCAGCACCGAGTCGAGTTGCTCGACGAATTCCGTATCGCCGCTATCTGATTCGCGGAGAGTCTGCAGAGCACGGCGCAGGTGCTGTGAGGCGCCGGCATCGTCACGGGCAATGTCGATCAGAGGTTCTTCGCTGTTTTCGCTCACGATTACACGCCCTTGTGATCGTAGGCATTGCCCGGCAATGCAGGCAGCTCAATCGCGCGGGCGCCACCGGCGTACCCGGCAATGAGCCCGATTGCCGCTTGGGTCGCGTTCCAAGCCGCATCGTGGAACGCCACGATTTCCTTCCAGATTGTGAATGCGCGAGCGATGAGTGCAAGCGTTGCACTGCCCGCGATCACGCCGCCTATTCCAGTGATCCATCCCGCAGCTGTTGCTGATGCGGATACCGCCGCCATGATCAACGTGTCGGTCAACATGCCAAACAGCCCAGATACGGCCTTCGAGGTCTCGTACATGCCGTCGGCCATGGTCTTGACCTGCTCGCCGATCTGACGCAGCGGGCCTCCGCCCTTAGAGACCGCGGCAGAAAGCTCTGTGAAGTAGTCGCCAGCGGATTCTGCCGCGTTTCCGGTCCACTTGCTACGCATGACAGCGAGCTCATCATCTATCGAGCTTCCGAAATCTGTCGAGAACTCGGACAGTTTGACCAGAGCATCGCCGGCCTTCATAACGGCCTCCCAGTCCCCGGTGAAGTTTCGTGCCACCTCTTGCCAGGGGTCGGTACCAAGCGCCTTCTGTGCAACCCATCCCAACCAATAGGAAGGCGAAACGTACTGCGAGTGTCCCAGGACGTTCTCGACGAGATCGGGTACCGGGTCGGCTGCGCTTGGGGCGACCAATGCAGCGGTGGGTTGGTCTGTACTCATGTCTGTGCCGATCTGGTCAGGCTGGCGGGTACGAGGAGTCGAGGGCTGCGGCATGTTGTTGATCCGTCGTCTCGTAGTTCGAGGCCGCTGCAACCAATTCCTGGGCCGCAGCGGCCGTCAAGCTCCCCAAGCGCCGTAGGTTGGCGTCTATGTCTTCCCTCATATCTGAGATCTTCTCGACCGCGGGGACGAACATGCGCCCTTCGAAGTACCCGATGGACAGCCACTCGTTGAGGTACGAAATTCCACGATCTGCCTGCCCGGACAGATCGTTGAGATGGTCTGCGAAGCGCCTCAAGCTGTCGGGATCGACGTCGAACTCTGCCATGGATTCCTCCCCCTAGATTTCCGGGGTGGAGGTTACCGCACCGAGCCGTGGCCTCCATGAGCAGATTGCACTCCGGCAGCGACTACGCCACTATTGCGCAGTGCCGACACCTGAGGACTCGACAGTGCGCCTGGCTACGAGGCCATCTGGAGCAGATGGCTCACGAAACCACGATCTGGTCGATCAGCTTCCCGACGTCTGCGTTACTCATGGTCGGACCGCTTCTCGCCGTATCAAGATCAATGTCACGTCGCGACCAACGATCCCGCACGACTACCAGAATGACCTGGAACGACTGACAACGCTGGGGGACGGACCGTTCTCTCGTTGGCTCCAACGAACCGCAAAAACTCACTTCGTCGCTACTTCGTGGCCGGTCTGCAATGACTGTGACGCGACGCTGCGATGGCCGCGACGCAAAGCCTGGCTTACGGCCGCGTTCGGCGTCGGAGCACTTGTGTTCGTCGTCGTCGCACTTATCGTCGGCGGTCAGCAGACATGGCTCGGAATCCCGATGTTCGGTGGTCTCGCTGCATTGCTCTACGCGCCCCTGAACATAGTGGATCCCGTCGAGGTCACCCATGCTGTTGCTTCGCTCGACGGTACTGAGGTGTCGATACTCGAACCCCACGAGAACTTTGTCGCAGCGTTGGGAACGGACGCGTAAGACAAACCAGTGCGCATGACGCCGATACGGCAGACAATGACGTGCCGTCACTGTCTGCTGTATCGCGGCCCCTTCACCGATGTGGTTGTGCACCAACGAATGATGCTCGCGCTTCGGCTTGTTGGTCGATGTTCTAACGGTTTGGTTCTCGGTTCACCGGCGCGCCGCCGGTCACCTCGCGCGTCCAGGTTTGGACTCGCCTGGTCCTGGTGCTCTTCGGTTGATCGGGTGTTCGGACCTGCTCGTGGCGCGTTCGCAAGGTCTCCGCCCGTTTGGCCGCGAACCGGTGCAGGTGTGCCCCCGCCGTCCGGGCGGAGAACCGCCTGTCGGGGCTGCTGCGCTTGAGTCCACGGGAGACCATGATGACCGGAATGAAGAGGACGCTGATAGCGATAACCGTGATGCGGAAAGCCGCCCCTATGCTCGCTGTCTCGAGAATCCCCAAGACGATGCTCAGAGTCATAATGAGGTAAGTGAGGACTGCTACCAACGTCAGGATTACAGCTAGGTCGTAGTCGCGAAAGGCGAAACTTCGGGCCGTCCCAAAGACGGCGAAAATCGCAATAGCAGCAGAGACCGCACTCACCGCCAGCAGTCTCGAGGACATGGCAAGGGCGTTGAAGTTGTCAGTGTCGAAAGCCCAGGTCACCCCGATCAGAATGAGTCCCGGCAGAGCGGCGGTGGATACGATCGCCGCGAGGTCCTGCGCGGTCTTCCGGCCCAGTGTGGCCACCAGTACGGGATCTTCCGGATCCCATTGCCGTGAAACGTTTTCCAATGCCAGGATCTGTTCTTCAGCGTCTACTTCGGGCACTCTACGCTGCACGGGAGTCTCCTTCCCGAGGACGAACCCGGCGTCAGTAGCGATGGCAGCGATGACGATCGCACAGAACAGCAGCGCGATCGAATCGATACCGACGTGCGTTGGTACACCCCTGAGCAGGATAGCGGCGCCGACGAGAATCGATCCGAAACCGAGGGCGGTCCCGAGAAATGCGAGGTTTCGCTGCCTCGCATGAGCGAGAACGTCGTCTGATCCAGCTGTTGGCGCTGCCCACACCGCCAAGTTCAGAGCGATAACCAATGCGGCCAGTATGCCCAAGATGGCGGCGCCACTACCGGGGTCCAGCGTAAGAACCACGCTGATGTGTTCTGTCGCAGGGCCCTTCGACCATGTGCTGCTCCACTCCAGGAAGCGCACCGAACACGCGATTCCCCCATAGGCAACCAGGCCGACAACGACTTGTCGGCGCAGATCGCGCCAGAATCGCTTGCTGCGTTCCGCTACTTTCCTTGCAACCTCGAGCTCATTTTCCTGGTCTTTCACAGATTCCCCCGAACGGAGAGTGACGCCGTACGTCACGCGTGCGAACCTCTCGGCTCACGCTTCCTTTTTGGCAGCTGTACAGACTGGCACAAGGCGCCGACAAGTTTCGGCTCAGCAACTCTGTGTGGGTGAAGGATATGAGCGTATGACCGCGCTTGGGGCGAAGCGCAATCGCTGGTAGTGCGTGCCGTCCCCTTGCGCGTGTCCAGCTAAAGCTGAGCGTTGACGCGGCCCATGGCCTGCGAGGTTGCCTCGTCCGTGGTCAGCGTTTCCGCGACCTGGGCGCCCACCATGTCGTGAATGGCTTTGAGGCATTCGATGTGCTCGTCGAGACGATCGACGAACTGCTGGGTGGTATCAGAAAGAATCCCCGCAAGCTGGTGCCCGCAGTCGAAGTTCCCCAGGGGGAGCAGTTCCCTCTGGTTGCGCATTCGTTGACGGGTTTCCCGCAAGGAAGTGATTGCCTCGGTGCAGGCGTCCGCACAGTCCTGAGCCACATCGGGATCCAGGACCAGCTCACCGGCTTTCGCTTGGCCGGCCAGCGATAACAATCCGTCCAGCCCTGACACTTCATTACTCATCTCAGAATCCCCCTGTTATCTGGTATGCGGATGAACGATAGCCGATCAATCAGGCATTTCGGAGACCAGTGCCTCGCCGACTCGCAGTGCCCAGTCACACATTGGCGTGGTGTCCTTGGTGAACGGCGACCTGTCGACTTGCATGTTCATCACTCCGCCGTTCTCGAACGGCACCACGAGCCAGCAGAAAGTACCGGGTTCGTCACCGTCGTCGCGGTAGGTGAAACCCTGCCGACCAGCGACTGCGACATCGCGAAAATCGATGTTGCCGTATCCGTTACGAAACTGATCGACTGTCGCAGTTGCGGACGAATTGACGATCACTCCAAGATCTTCGCCCGACCATTCGCAACTCTTCCACCCCGGCTGCCCTGGACCGTTCGCTCCCGTGCCGCTGGGTACCGGGTTCACGGCTGCCTTCTGCAATGCGTCGGCGGGCAACGAACACGGATCCCATGGCTGAGCCTCAGGTGCAGCCGGCACGTCAGGGTTGTCGCCAGTGCAGCCGGCGGCACCGAGGGTGACCGCCACAAGCACAGTTGCCGCACCCGCGGCATTCCGGATCGTCATGTGGCCATCTTTTCATCACATCGCTGCAAGGCGGACGGTGGCCCGAAGGCACCGCCCGCCTTCGATCACGGCTGATGCTTCGGTGGATTACCGAAGATCCCATACGGGTCGCCCGCCAGGAATGCTTGGTTCTGTGTTTCTGCGCGGGCAGCCACTTGCGCCCGTTCCTGCGCGGCAAGCTGCTGATGGTGCTGCCACTTCTGGAACCCTTTCACTCCCAGCCACACGGCTAGCACCGTCAGAACCACCCACCAGAGCTTGATGAGCAGCCCGATCGCAAACAAAATCGCGATTCCTTTGAGGATCGGATGGTTGTTCCGGCGTGGCGGGCGGCCGTACCCCTGATAGACGTTGTTCTGGTACACGTTGATCTGCCCGTGATTCGGGCCGTAATTCATGTTGCCCATGATGATTCCTTCTCTGGTCGCGATCGAGATCAGTTGACGAGTTCCCAAGCGCCGCAGCGCTTCGTCGTGAAAGCGACGTCCGAGGGCGCGATCGTGACGATCGCTTGCCCGGACTCATTGCCGTTGGCGAGAATCTCGCCGAAATCACCCGAGGTACCGCTCGCGCGCTGCCAGTAGCAGCTGCTGCTGCCTGCTGTGCGGTAGGTGCCCGGCGCGATGTCCTTCCCTACCAAGTAGATTCCGTCCCTGGTGATCCTGGATTTGGCAGCCGCCTGTTCCTTCGGAAGCAGCGCCTGCTCCCGCTTCGCCAGATCCGCCGAAATCCGATCGAGCTCGGCTTGGCGAGTATCGAGGCCGGTTGCGCGAGACTTGAGCGAATCCCGCTTCTGTACTGCCTCTGCCTCCCGTTGCGCGGCAGTCACTTCACGCTCCTCGGCCCTAGCCGTCTGCTCCGCCAAGTGCTGCGCGCGCTGGTCGCCCTTCACGTCTTTGCCTGCGCTGCCGACAGCAAGGCCCGCGGCCAACGCCACAATCAGTGCCGCAATCCACGGCCACCGTCGCGGCTTCCCGGTCTTTACGGGGGCAGGCTGTGGTGCGGGCTGGTTCGTGTCAGTCATCGATGTTCCTCGGTACTCAGTACGAGACTGCGAGCCATATGGCTCGTTCGTCGCTCCAACGAGGAGCCCAACAGAATGACAGAGGGGTCCGACAAGTTTGCGCCGCCAGACCAGGGAGCGTCACTTGTCGGAGTGTTGCTCTAACGTCTTGCGGCTGTCACCGATACAGCCCCGGAACCCGGGTGGAGACGACTTTCGTAAGTGAGAGAGCAATGCCCCGAATCACTCTCAGTCTGTGTTGCGCGTTGATGCTTGGTGTTGCGCTGTACAGCGGTGCAACCGCAAGGACCGCGGACTCGCCCATCGAGGTGCCGACTGCATCGACGGCCGATCCCAGCTTCATCGGCACGCTTGCCAAGAAGGAGATGTCCTTCGAAAGCCCTGAGGCGGCGGTCGAGGTCGGCCGCAGCGTGTGTTCCGCACTCGAGCGGAATGTGAGCCCCTCGGACGTGGCGAACATCCTGGTTGGGACGTTGCCGATCACGCCTGCAAAGTCAAAGGTGTTCGTCCTGGTAGCTGTCGACGAGTTCTGCCCAGAATTGGTGGGGAGCCACCCGTGACAAGGGCCATTCGTGTGCCAAGATCAGCTGACAGAGCACCGTGCGTTACCGGAGCATCGCATTCCGAAGGAGGACGGCCGTGAAGGGCAACTTCGAGTTCCTGAAGGTCGAGTGGCCCCATCTTCATACAGAGGCCCGTTTCACCGAACGTGACGCTTTGTTCGATGCCCGCACCACCTGCTTCTACGCGCGCCGCACTGTCGAGCACACTGTCGCCTGGCTATACCGGGTGGAAGGCATCGCCGAGCCCTACAAGAGTGACCTGTCGGCGCGCCTTCACGAACCAGCATTCATCGATCTGGTGGGCCACGGGCTCCAGCAGAAGATGAACCTCATTCGCAAGCTCGGCAATGCAGCTGTGCACGAGAACAAGCCCGTACTCAAGGAGAAGAGTCAGGTCGCGCTTCGCGAGCTGTTCCACATTCTCTCCTGGGTGGCCCGCACTTACGGCAAGGACCCGAGCAGCCGCCCGAATCCCAGTCAACAATTCGATCCGGCGCTGCTTCCGAAGCCGGCGGGGCAGATGGTCGCCAAATCGGTCGCGCAAATCACGAAGCTCAGCGGTGAACTCGAAGCCAAAGATGCTGCGCTGAAGGCTTCCGAGGCCCGCAGCCTTACTCTCGAGGAAGAGCTCGAAGCTTTGCGCGCCGAGCTCGCGGCAGTGAAGGCCGCCAACTTGGCGAAGCCGGACACCCACGACTACAACGAGGCGCAGACGCGTCTCGAGTTCATCGACGCAGATCTCCTCGAATCCGGGTGGACACTCGACCAGACCCGCGACCGCGAGTTCCCCGTCGACGGGATGCCCGGCGGCAAGAAAGGGTGTGTCGACTACGTGCTGTGGGGTCCCGAAGGCAAACCCCTCGGCCTGGTCGAAGCGAAGCGCACCAGTCGAGATGCTCGCGCTGGTGCGCAGCAAGCAAAGCTGTACGCCGATTGTTTAGAGAAGGCGTACGGACAGCGCCCGATCATTTACTACAGCAACGGGTTCGAGCACCACATCTGGGACGACACCAGCTACCCGCCCAGGCCGATTCAGGGATTCCACACCAGGGATCAGCTGGAGTTGCTCATTCAGCGGCGGACGACGCGGCGCACACTCGCGGACTTCGAGGTCCCGAAAGGAATCGTCGACCGTCCGTATCAGGAGCGTGCCATCAGGCACGTTATGAATCGGTTCGAGGTCGAGAATCAGCGTGAGGCCCTGCTCGTCATGGCCACAGGAGCGGGCAAGACTCGAACCGTCATCGCGCTCACCGATATTCTCACCCGCGCAAACTGGGCCAAACGCGTGCTGTTCCTGGCCGACCGCGTCGCCCTGGTCAATCAGGCTGTCAACACCTTCAAGGCCGTCCTACCTGAATCGGCGCCAGTGAACCTACTCACCGAGAAGAACACCGACGGTCGTGTCTACGTGGCCACCTACCCGACGATGATGGGCCTGATCAACCAGGTCGATGATCGTGCACGGCGTTTCGGCCCCGGCTACTTCGATCTGATCATCATCGACGAGGCTCACCGCTCCGTTTACCAGAAGTATCGGCACATCTTTCACCACTTCGATTCGATGCTTCTCGGTCTGACCGCCACACCCAAGGATGAGGTCGACCGAAACACCTATCAACTGTTCAATCTCGAAGATGGCGTTCCGACAGACAATTACAGCCTCAACGAGGCGATTGCCGACGAGTACCTGGTTCCACCCCGTGCTGTCACGGTTCCTCTGAAGTTTCCACGCGAAGGGGTCCGATACGACGACCTCAGCGAGGAAGAAAAGAACGATTGGGACGCCGCTGAGTGGGGCGTCGAGGACGGCGACAGCCCCGACCGCGTCGAGGCCGAAGCCGTCAACAAGTGGTTGTTCAATATCGATACGGTCGACAAGGCGCTCGAGGTGCTGATGACGCGAGGCCATCGCGTGGCCGGGGGTGACCGCTTGGCCAAAACGATCGTCTTCGCCAAGAACAACGCTCATGCCCACTTTATCGCGGACCGTTTCAATGCCAACTACCCGGAGTTCAAAGGCCAGTTCGCCAAGGTCATCACGTACTCCGTCGACTACAGCCAGACTTTGATCGACGACTTCTCCCGAGTCGAAAAGTCACCGCACATCGCAATCTCTGTCGACATGCTCGACACCGGTATCGATGTGCCAGAGGTTGCCAACCTCATGTTCTTCAAGCCGGTCCGTTCGAAGTCGAAGTTCTGGCAGATGGTCGGCCGCGGGACACGCTTGTGCCCAGACTTGTTCGGACCAGGTCGAGACAAAAAGGACTTCTTCATCTTCGACCTCTGTGCCAACATCGAATTCTTCAACGAGACTTACAAGACCCCGGAGGGGTCACTGTCGACTCCGCTCTCGGAGAGAATCTTCGTCACGCGGGCAGAGCTCATTGCCGGACTGGACAAGGCAGGTGCTCACGCTGACCTGCGCAACGACACTGCCAATACGCTGATCACTCACGTGCAGGGTATGCGCCTGGACAATTTCATCGTCAAGCCCAAGCGGCGCGTTGTCGAAAAGTATGTGGAGCGCCAAGCGTGGGACTCGCTCGCAGAACAGCAGCTCGCTGAAATTGTCGAGCATCTCGCTCCGCTGCCTACGACTGTTCGTGACAGTGACGAGGCCGCCAAGCGCTTCGACCTGATGATCATTCGAAGTCAGCTCGCGGTTCTCTACGACGATCAGACCCTCGAGCGATACCGCACTCCCATCCGCGACATTGCAGACGGACTGCTCGAGCAGTTGCGCATCCCCGACATCAAGAAGCGGGAACAGTTGTTGCGCGAGGTGGCGGGCGATGAGTGGTGGCAGGACGTCACCTTGCCCATGCTCGAGGACGCTCGTCGCAAGCTGCGTTCCATCATCGGACTGTTGGAGAAGAAGAAGCGCCCAATCATCTACTCCAACTTCGAAGACACGCTCGGCGAGATCACAGAGACTGCGATGCCGAATATGGCGATCGGCACCGACGTCGATCGATTCAATGCCAAGGTTCAGGCGTTCCTGGCCGAGCAACCGAACAACCTCGCACTGCAGAAGCTCCAGAAAGCGCTCCCTCTTACCGACTCGGATCTGGAATCGCTCGAGGAACTGCTCGTCCGCAGCGGCGTTGCGGAACCAGATGATCTGAAGCGCGCAATCGAAAATGCGGACGGACTCGGCAAGTTCATCCGGTCATTGGTAGGCCTCGACAGGGCCTCCGCGACGGCGGCATTCGCCGAGTTCCTCGAGGGCCGCACCGCCAGCGCCAACCAGATCGAGTTCATCAACCTGATCATTCGACACCTCACCCGTCACGGCGTCATGGCGCCGAAGTTGCTGTTCGAAGCCCCGTTCACCGATAAGGCGCCTCAAGGACTGAGCCAGGTTTTCGACGCCAACCAAGCCGGACGAATCGTGACGGTGCTCAAGCAGATCAACGACTCTGCGGGCGTTGCATAGTGGTCGGAGGCGGATAGGGCGATGAACCGATGAAGCGGGCGTGGTTGGTCTGGGGGGGTCGGGGTATTCGCGTATCTCGTTGCCGTGCTCCAGCGGACGTCCTTCGGTGTGTCCGGCCTGGCCGCGACGGACCGGTTCTCGATCAGCCCGAGCGTCCTGTCGTCGTTCGTCGTCCTGCAGATCGTGGTCTATGCGGGGATGCAGATTCCTGCGGGCGTACTGCTGGACCGGTTCGGGTCGCGGCGAATGATCGCTGCCGGGGCGCTGATCTTGTCTGTCGGCCAGTTGTCGCTCGCGCTCACGGAGGCGCTGCCCGTGGCGATCGCCGCTCGCGTCCTTGTCGGAGTCGGCGACGCACTGACCTTCATCTCCGTTCTGCGTCTGGTTCCGCAATGGTTCGCGCCTCGGCGGGTGCCATTGGTGTCCCAGCTGACGGGCATCTTCGGGCAGGTCGGTCAGATCCTTTCCGCGCTGCCGTTCCTGTTGATCCTCAACGGCCCGGGCTGGAACTACGCGTTCGGATCCGCAGCGGCAATGGCGCTGTTGTCGTTCGTGCTCGCGCTGGCAGTCATCCGCAACTCACCGCCCGGCCAGGAAGTGGTGGCCGCGCCCGCGGGAATCAAAGAGGTGGGCAGGCAGATTCGTGCGGTGGCAACCCGTCACGGCACGCGGCTCGGCTTCTTCACCCACATGGGCACCCAGTTCTCGATGACGACGTTCGCGCTGCTGTGGGGTGTGCCGTACCTGCGCTCGGCGCAAGGGCTCTCCGCAGGCGCTGCCGGTGGACTGCTCACGCTCTCGGTGATCTCCGCGATCGTCGCCGGCCCTGTCATCGGCATCCTCAGCGGACGATTCCCCATGCGGCGGTCGTATCTCGTCCTGTCGATCATGATCAGCAACGCGCTGGTGTGGACGGCGGTGCTTGCCTTGCCCGGTCCGGCGCCGATGTGGTTGTTGGTTCTGCTCGTGGTCGTGATCTCGGTGGGTGGCCCGGGTTCCATGATCGGGTTCGACTACGCACGCATGTTCAATCCAAGTACTTCGATGGGCACCGCCCAAGGCATGGTGAACATCGGCGGATTCCTGGCATCGCTGATCGTGATCCAGTCGATCGGACTGATCCTCGACGCACTGGGTGGCTACACGTTCGATGCGTTCCGCGTGGCGTGGCTTGTTCAGTACCCGATCTGGGTCATCGCGATCATCGGGGTGCTCGTCAATCGTGGGCGGGCGCGGCGCGAACTCGGCGTCGACCTACGTCCGGTTCGTCAGGTGCTGCGCGAGAGGCGACAAAGGAAGTAGTCGCGGATACCTCTGTTACAGAGTTACATAATGTGTAACACTATAAAGTATGACTGATTCGATGGAAGGCCGTCCTCCGATGCAGTGGGACCGGTGGGGCGATCCCGACAAGCGTAAGGTCCTCTCGGACGGCGTGAAGGCACTTTTGGAGCAGGCGTTGGGAGTCGCTCCCAACGGCGGCGAGAACCTCCAGGCCGACGCCGTGGTCCTCACACCGTCTGCGCTGTCCGACCAGCAAGTTCAGGGTCTTGCCGCGATCGTGGGCGACGGGAACGTCAGTACATCGCACGACGATCGTCTGCTGCGCGCCGGCGGCAAGAGTACCCTCGACCTCCTGCGTCGTCGCAGCACCGACCCGCAGAATGCGCCCGACGCCGTCGTGGTGCCGGGTACCGACGACGAGGTCGCCCAGGTCCTTTCCTACGCGAGCGAGAATGCGATCGCAGTCGTTCCTTTCGGCGGCGGCACCAGCGTCGTAGGCGGTCTCGACCCGGTACGGGATCGATTCGACGCCGTCATCTCGCTCGATCTTCGCCGTTTCGACGCGCTGGTCGACCTCGACACCGAATCGGGTATCGCGGTGCTGGGTGCAGGGCTGACAGGCCCTCGTGCCGAAGAGCTGCTCGGGGAGCAGGGGTACTCGCTCGGCCACTTCCCGCAGAGCTTCCTGTTCGCCACTATCGGCGGCTTCGCTGCCACCCGATCCTCGGGTCAGGCCTCGGCCGGCTACGGGCGCTTCGAGGACATGGTTCAGGGCCTACGCGTCGTGACTCCTACCGGATCCATCGACACCGGCCGGGCCCCGGCCTCGGCTGCCGGCCCGGACCTCGGTGAGCTGTTCGTCGGTTCGGAAGGCACGCTCGGCGTCATCACCCAGGTCAGAGTTCGGGTACACCCCGTTCCCGAGACCACTGTGCGCGAAGGCTGGCACTTCCCCGACTTCCTCACCGGTGCGGCCGCACTCCGCGCGGTCGTGCAGGCGGGCACCATGCCCACCGTGATGCGGCTGTCGGACGAGGCCGAGACCGGTATCAACCTCGCGACCACCGACAAGATCGGCGAAGACTCCGTCACCGGTGGATGCCTCTCCATCACGACGTTCGAGGGAACGGAAGAGCACACGGCGGAACGGGCAGAGGAAGCCCGGACCATCCTGAAGTCGCACGGCGGTACGTCCCTCGGTGAAGAACCCGGAAACGGTTGGGAACACGGCCGTTTCGACGCCCCGTATCTGCGGGACTCGCTGCTCGACGCGGGCGCGCTGTGCGAAACCCTCGAGACAGCGACCAACTGGGGAAACCTGGAGAATCTCAAGACTGCGGTCACCACGGCGCTGACCTCCGCACTGTCCGAGCAGGGCACACCGCCCTTGGTGATGTGCCACATTTCGCACACCTACCAGACCGGCGCATCGCTGTACTTCACGATCGTCTGCGGACAGGCAGAAGACCCGATCGCGCAGTGGCGCAAGGCGAAAACGGCTGCCTCCGACGCGATCATCGCGGCCGGCGGCACCATCACCCACCACCACGCCGTCGGTGTGGACCATCGCCCGTGGATGAAGGACGAGATCGGTGACCTCGGCGTGCGCGTGTTGCGTGCAGTGAAGGACGCTGTCGATCCGGCGGGGATTCTCAACCCGGGTAAGTTGATTCCATGATCGAGAAGGTAACCGTCGTCATCAATCCGCTCTCCGGGCACGGGCACGGCCCCGAGGCAGGTCGGAAAGCGGTAGCCCGTCTTCGCGAGCGTGGAATCGCGGTTACCGAGATCATCGGTACCGACGCCGACGATGCCAAGGCATCGGCAGCCCGTGCGATCGAAGAGGGAACCGACGCACTCGTAGTAGTGGGTGGCGACGGAGCGATCAGCCTTGCGCTGCAGTCGGCGGCGCAGTCGGGCACCCCGATCGGTCTGATCCCGGCAGGGACCGGAAACGATCACGCCCGTGAGTTCGGCATTCCTGTTGGGGATCCGGCGGCTGCGGCGGACGTCATCGCCGACGGTGAAGTCCAGGACTCGGACCTCGCCAAGATCACGCTGTCGGACGGCAGCGTGGTGTGGGCCGGAACGATTGTCGCCACCGGCTTCGACTCGCTCGTAACCGATCGTGCCAATCGAATGACGTGGCCCAAGGGGCGGATGCGCTACAACCTGGCGATCCTTGCCGAGTTCGCGCAGTTGAAGCCACTCGACTTCACACTCGAGATGGATGACGAAACGGTCCGTACCCCGGCCACGCTCGTCGCGATCGGCAACGGGCGTTCGTACGGCGGCGGCATGCAGATCTGCCCGAAGGCAGACAAGACCGACGGCCTTCTCGACATCACTCTGGTCGAGTACGGCAACCGGTTCCGGCTCATTCGGTTCTTCCCGCGGGTGTTCAAGGGAACCCACGTGGACCTGCCGGAGGTGCGAACGTTCCGCACCAAGAAGGTGGTAGTCCGCTCCGAGGGAATCACCGCCTACGCGGACGGAGACAAGGTGGGGCCGTTGCCGGTCACCATCGAGGCCGTGCCGACGGCACTGCGAATCCTGAGCCACACACCGGCCTAGAGGCACGCCCTCACATACCGCCGAGCCTTGGGCTCACATGCCACTGAGTCTTCGGCTCACAGACCGCGGAGGCGGTCGATCTCCCTGCGTTCGCGCTTGGTGGGTCGGCCGGCTCCGCGGTCTCGTTTCGGGACGACGGCCAGCAGCTCGCGCGGCGGTGGCGGAGGTGTCTCGTCGCGATAGCACTCCGCGGCGATCGGCGCTCCCACGCGCTTGGTGATCGGCCGTACGACCACGACGATGCGCTCGGTGCCGCCGCCGCGGACGCGTACTTCGTCGCCCATTCGCACGGGCTGCGACGCTTTGGCCGGGGCGCCGTTCACACGAACGTGCCCCGAGCGGCAAGACGTCGCAGCCTGCGAGCGGGTCTTGAAAAGGCGCACCGCCCAGGTCCAGCTGTCCACACGGGCGCTGGCTGGGTCATTGGTGAATGCGGGCACCTTCTCAGGATACGAAGCCTTATCTGGCGGAGTTCACGGCCTCCGCAATGGGGGTATCGCCGTTGTTGAACTCGATCGTCTTGCCGGCGCTGCTCGGGGTTGCGAGAACGACCGCGGCGACCTGTGCGACGTCTGCTCGCGAGACCTTGCCCTTGTCGGCATCGGGTCCGAGTTCGATCTTGCCGGTCGGCTCGTCGAGGGTGAGGCCGCTCGGTCCGAGAACAGTCCAGTCCAGGCCCGAGGCGCGCAGGTGCTCGTCGGCCGCAGCCTTGGCCTCGGCGTACGGGTAGAAGCTGTTGTCACTCGGCACGCCGTGGTCCGGTCCGGCCCCGAAGTACGACACGATCACATACCGGTTCACACCGGCCGACTTCGCGGCATCGATGGAACGGATCGCGGCGTCACGATCGACGGCGTACGTGCGATCGGGGTTGCCGCCGCCGGCACCGGCCGAGAAGACGACTGCGTCGTGCCCGCGAATCTTGTCGGCGATGTCGTCCGTGGAGAGGTTCTCGACGTCGGCCAGTACCGGCGTGCCGCCCGCCTCGCGGATATCGGCCTCGTGGTCAGGATTTCGGATGAGCGAACTCACCTCGCTGCCCTGGTCTGCGAGGATGCGCGCCAGATGCAGCGCGATCTTTCCGTGTCCTCCGATGATGGCGATCTTCGACATGAGGTCTCCCTTCGATCGTTCTCTGTGTTTCGGTCGAATCAAGCAGATACGAGATCGGTTGCCTCGGCGAGCAATTGCAGCGACCGTAGGCGGCCTGCTCGACGGGGCGCCGACGACGCGACGATGAGTTCGTCGGCGTCGGCATGCTGTGCGAACTCTTCGACGTAGTCCTTCACCGCAGACGGAGTGCCGACGGCGGTGTACTTCGCCATCTGTAGAACCTGCTGTCCGGCAGGGCTTTCGAGAACCATGTCGGCTTCCTCGTCGGTGAACTTCCGGTCACGCGCCAGCAGCAGATTCACGCGTTGACGCTTCGCCTGCTGGAACGCGTCGAGTGCCTCCTCGGTGGTGTCGGCCGCGATGACGTTGAGTCCGGCGATCACGTGTGGCTCGGCAAGTTGCTCGGACGGTTTGAACTCACGCCGGTAGAGCGCAACGGCGTCCTCGAGCGCGTTCGGCGCGAAGTGCGAGGCGAATGCGTAAGGCAGGCCGAGCATTCCGGCGAGCTTCGCGCCGAAGAGAGACGACCCGAGCATGTACAGCGGCACGTTGGTGCCCTTGCCGGGGATGGCGTCGATGCCCGGGATTCGCGAATTTCCGGCGAGGTACCCCTGAAGTTCGAGCACGTCCTGGGGGAAGCTGTCGGAAGACGACGGATCGCGCCGCAGGGCACGCATGGTCTTCTGGTCGCTGCCGGGGGCACGTCCCAACCCGAGATCGATACGGCCCGGGTGCAGCGTCTCGAGAGTGCCGAACTGCTCGGCGATCGTCAGTGGCGCGTGGTTGGGGAGCATGATGCCGCCCGCGCCCAGCCTGATCTTCTCGGTGTGGGCCGCTACGTGGGCGATCAGAACGCTCGTCGCCGACGACGCGATGGACGACATGTTGTGGTGCTCCGCGTACCAAATTCGCTGGTACCCCCACTCCTCGGCATGCTGTGCGGTCTCGACCGAGGCGTCGAAACTCTCTCGAGCGGTTTCGCCGGGTCCGATGAGGGCGAGGTCGAGAATGGAGAGCGGAACAGCCACGGTGACGCCAGCCTTTCGTTGTGAGCAGACGTCGTGGACAACAGTCGGGGGTGGCTTTTGATTCCCGAAGAGTCTTTAGGTTGAAGGTTCAAGTTCAAGCTTGTACTCTTCTGCTGTCTCGGTAATTGCAATCGCAACTACTTTCAGGTCCGCGAAAGGCACACATGAACACCAGTAATCCCACGGTTCGGAACGTCGGGCTCCTGATCGGCCGTGTCGGCATCGGCGCCATCTTCCTCGCGCACGGACTGCAAAAGGTTCAGAACGGGCATTCGGCGACGAAGGCCGGCTTCGACAGCATGGGTGTTCCCGTGCCCGGCGTGTCTGCGTTTCTCGCGACCTGGCTCGAGGTGCTCGGCGGTATCGCCCTGATCGCAGGCGTCCTCGTGCCCGTAGTCGGTGCGCTCTTCGTACTCGACATGATCGGTGCGTACTTCTTCGCACACGCCGATTCCGGCATCTGGGTCTCGGACGGCGGCTACGAACTGGTGCTCGCACTGGGTGCGGCGTCGCTGATCCTCGCCGTGGTCGGCGCAGGGCGATTCAGCGTCGACGGACTTCTCGGCGGGAAACTGCCGTTCACCTCTCGCACCTAGCGACGAACGGGACGCCCGTCCGGTCTGACTGGACGGGCGTCCCGTTCGTACGTGCGTGGGTCGGGGCTAGCTGTAGCTGTAGAAGCCCTGCCCGGACTTCTTGCCCATGTGCCCGGCCTCGACCTTGCGGCGGAGCAGCGGCGGCGGGATCAGGTGCGGCTCACCGAACTCTTCGTACAGCGACTGCGCTGCCGCGAGAGTGATGTCCAGGCCGACCGTGTCGATCAGCGTCAGCGGCCCCATCGGGTAACCGCAGCCACCCTTCATCGCCGCATCGATGTCTTCGGCCGTGGCGTAGCCCGATTCGAGCATGCGCACGGCAGAGGTCAGGTACGGGATGAGCAGCGCGTTGACGATGAAGCCGGCGCGGTCGCCTGCTCGCACGGCCTTCTTGCCGAGAGTGTTCGCGGCGTAATCCGTGACAGCCTTGACGGTTTCCTCGGAAGTGGTGAGTGCGACCACGATCTCGACGAGCGGCATCACCGGCACCGGGTTGAAGAAGTGAACGCCCACGACCTGGCCGGGTCGCTCGGTGGCGCCGGCCATCTTGATGACGGGGATGGACGACGTGTTGGTCGCCAGAATGCCCGACGGCTTCACGATCTTGTCGAGCTTGCCGAACAGCTCGAGCTTGAGCGACTCGATCTCGGGCGCAGCCTCGACGACGAGATCGCGGTCTGCGAAATCCTCGATGTCGAGCGTCACGTCGACGCGCTTACGTGCGGCGTCGGCGTCTTCCTGCGTGAGCTTGCCCGACTTCACTCCACGGGCCAGCGACTTCTCGATACGTCCCAGGGCCGCCTCGGCGAACTCCTGCTTCGTTTCCAGAATCAGGACCGAACTTCCGGCCTTGATGCATACCTCGGCGATGCCGGCACCCATGGTGCCGCCGCCGATTACTCCTACGAGTTCCATATCTCTCCTTGAAAAGCGCCTGTGAGTGGTTGGCGAGTCCCGGGACTCGCCAACCACTCACAGGCGGCGAAGCCGCTTTTTACTTGAGCAGTGCGCGGGACATGACCACACGCTGAATCTGGTTGGTGCCCTCGTAGATCTGAGTGATCTTGGCATCGCGCATCATGCGCTCGACCGGGAAGTCGGTGGTGTAGCCGGCGCCGCCGAAGAGCTGCACGGCGTCTGTGGTGACCTCCATAGCGGTATCCGATGCGAAGCACTTGGCCGCGGCCGAGATGAATCCGAGGTTCTTCTCGCCACGCTCGGCGCGAGCAGCCGAGGTGTAGACCATGAGACGCGCAGCCTCGACCTTCATCGCCATGTCGGCGAGCATGAACTGCACCGCCTGGTTGTCGGCGATCGCGCGGCCGAACTGCTTGCGGTCCTTGGTGTATTCGATCGCAGCGTCGAGAGCGCCCTGCGCCAGGCCGACGGCCTGTGCACCGATGGTCGGACGGGTGTGGTCGAGCGTCTGCAGTGCCGTCTTGAAGCCGGTGCCGGGCTCGCCGATGATGCGGTCACCGGGGATCTTGCAGTTCTCGAAGTACAGCTCTGCAGTGGGGGAGCCCTTGATGCCCAGCTTGTGCTCGAGCGGTCCGACGGTGAAGCCCTCGTCGTCCTTGTGCACCATGAACGAGGAGATGCCGCTGGCGCCCTTGTCCGGGTCGGTCACAGCCATGACGGTGTACCAGCTGGACTTGCCGCCGTTGGTGATCCAGCACTTCGAACCGTTGAGGATCCAGTCGTCGCCGTCCGCCTTGGCGCGCGTACGCATGGCGGCAGCGTCAGATCCGGCCTCACGCTCGGACAGTGCGTAGGACGCCATGGCCTCGCCGGATGCGAGCTGGGGCAGAACCTGCTGCTTCAGCTCGTCCGAACCGTTGAGGATCAGACCCATGGTGCCGAGCTTGTTCACGGCGGGGATCAGCGAGGACGAACCGCAGACGCGGGCAACTTCCTCGATGACGATGCAGGTGGCAACCGAGTCGGCGCCCTGGCCGTCGTAGGCATCGGGAACGTGGATCGCGTTGAAGCCGGAGTTGACGAGGGCGGTGAGCGCCTCCTCGGGGAAACGGGCGTTCTCGTCGACGTCCTTGGCGTGCGGTGCGATCTCCTTCTCGGAGAGTGCGCGAATCGCGGAACGCAGTTCGTCGTGCTCCTCGCCGAGCTTGAAGAGATCGAAGTCCGGGTTTCCGGCCATGTGGTTGCTCCTCTTATGGGTTGCGTTACGGGTTGTTGCCATTGGGACACCGGGCACTCGGTGCCGTTTCGTCGTAGTCGGTCGGCGATGTGTGGGCATACGTCGACCACTCTGAGCGCAGTCAACCACGGCACTGAGTGCCAGTCAAGGGCTGGGAAGCGAAGAGTGGGTGTCAGTCCGTCTCGGCCGGTGCCGGCGCGGAGAGTCGAGCGCGGACCCGGGCGGTGACGTCGTCCACCGGAGTGCCGGGCGGGTAGGTCACTACCAGCACTGATTCACGAGTATGCGGGGTTGCGGCAGGTGCGACACCGAAGGTTCGCCGCACCTCGAGCAGCGCCTCGTCGAGCGCTTCGGCTGTCGCGGATTCGTCACCGCGGGTCATGTTGCGGAGCAAGTAGTTGTGGCACGCAGTGACAGCAGCGGCGAACCCGATGACTTTCAGGACCGGTTCGACCGGGAGCGCCGCGCGCAAGTAGTCGACGAACAGTCGTTCGTAGCGAAAGCCCGTGACGATTTCCCGGTCACGCAGGGCAGGAACCTGCTGGACCAGCAGGAACCTGCGAGCCGACAGCTCGCGATTCTCACGAAAGCGGTCGAACACCAGGTTCGCGGTATCGCACACCGCCGCCCACGGATCCGCGGCGTCGGTGGACAGGTGCTCGTCGGCCTGTTCGAGCAGCGACTCGTGATCGGCGAAGATCACGTCTTCCTTGGAGCGGAACTGACGGAAGAAGGTGCGCCGAGACACCCCCGCCGCCGACGCGATCTGCTCGACGGTGGTCGCCTCGTATCCGTTCTCGGAGAACAGCCGAATGGCCTGGGCGACGACGTGAACGCGGAATTCTGCAGGGTCGCCTGCGGTATCGACGCGTTCGGTCATGCTCGCAAGTATCACATCGAGGGCAAATCGGTACCGCTCACGCGATTCCTCGGATGGGCCACTCACCGTTGACGTCCGAGGCGTCCCTGCCCATCCGAACCAGGTACTCGGCGAAATCCGCCTGACGTTCGGCGTGCCAGTTCGTTTGGTGCGTCATGACGTCCGGACCGCAGATTTCCGGAAAGGCGATGGCGAGGCTGCGCGCCAGTTCGGCGGCAGCGACCGCATCCGCCTGCGCTTCGTGAGCGGCGTCCAGTGCGATCCCGTAGTGCTCGCACATCGCACCGAGGGTGCGCTTGCCCTTTCGATACTTGTCCATCTCCCGATCGATGACGTAGGGATCGACGACGACGCCTGTCACGAGCTCGGAATACCCCAATCGAAGGCCCTCGTGGTGCATGAGAGTGAGGTCGTAGGAGGCGTTGAACGCGACGACCGCGTGGTCGCGGGCCCACGCCTCGTCCAGTGCTTGCCTGATCTCGAGGTACCCCTCGCCGTACGGCAGTCCGAACTCGCGGGCGTGCTCGGAGGAGATTCCGTGCACTTGGGACGCGCCTTCCGGGATCGCCATGCCGGGGTCGAGCAACCAGTTGCGTGATTCGGTGTGCACGCCGTCGGTGACGACGACCGATGCGGACACGATACGGGCGGTACGCGGATCTCGGCCCGTCGTCTCGAGATCGAATGCGCAGACGGGGCGGTCGGACCAACCGTTCATGTGTTCGCCTCTCGTGACTCTGGACGTGCTGGGCTCTGGGCGTGCTGCGAACAGCTAACACCGTGCCCCCGACATGGTTGGCGGTCCGGCTGCCGCGCGGGTAGCGTGTCCTGCGATGTGAGACTGCCGTACGTGCGGCGTCGTGGACAGAATGGAGGTGTGGCTTGCGATGAGTGGCCAACCTCCCAGTAATTACTGACTCCCGACCCAGGTGTTGTCCGTCAGCGCTTCGAATGCGCCGGACAGGCACGTCCCGTTCTGCCCGAAAGCAGTAGCTCATGCGTGAATTGCGAACCGTCCGTTCCCTCATCCCCCGCCGTTCTGCCGGCGTGTCCGATTCCGAGACCGCACACAGCGCGCCGAGGTCCCCCGTACCGGCGTCGGTCGAGCACACAGTGGTCAACAGCGCCGTCTACCGGGACGGTGCCAAGATCGCCTCGCCGGCAACCCTTGCAGAAGCGCTCACCGCACTGCCCGACGAGACCTCGATGGCGTGGATCGGCATGTACCGGCCGCAGAACGATCAGTTGTACGCCGCCGCAGAGCAGTTCGACCTGCACGAGCTCGCCGTCGAGGACGCGATCGTCGCCCATCAGCGCCCGAAGCTCGAGCGGTACGGCGACACCCTGTTCGCCGTCCTTCGGGCCGCGAGGTACTGCGACGACACCGAACGCGTCGAATTCGGTGAGCTGCACGTGTTCTGCGGTAGGACGTTCGTTCTCACGGTGCGGCACAGCGAGTCTCCGGATCTGTCGGCCGTGCGGACCCGGATGGAGTCGGATCCAGATCTGCTGAGGCTGGGACCCGAGGCCGTTCTGTACGCGATCCTCGACGCGGTCGTGGACGGGTACGCCCCCGTCGTCGCCGGTCTGCAGAACGACATCGACGAGATCGAGACCGAGGTGTTCAGCGGTGATCCCGGTGTCTCGCGCCGCATCTACGAACTCACCCGTGAGGTCATCGAATTCCAGCGGGCCACGAAGCCGCTGATCGGCATGCTGCGCAGTCTGGCCGTGGGCTTCGAGAAGTACAACACGGACGAAGAATTGCGTCGCTACCTTCGTGACGTCACGGATCATGCGACCGTCGTGGTCGAACGGGCCGACGGCTTCCGGCAGTTGCTCGGCAACATCCTCACGGTGAACGCGACTCTCGTGTCGCAGGCTCAGAACGAGGAGATGCGGCACCTGACGCAGGCGAGCTACGTTCAGAACGAAGAAGTGAAGAAGGTGTCGGCCTGGGCGGCAATCCTGTTCGCGCCCACCCTGATCGGCACGGTGTACGGGATGAACTTCGACATCATGCCCGAGACGCATTGGGAGTACGGGTACCCGTTCGCGATCAGTCTGATGGTGCTCACCTGCGCGGGGCTCTACACGGTTTTCAAGCGGCGCGGCTGGCTCTGAGCCGCGCCGCCGTCGGTCACAGGTCGTCGACGCAGACGACGAACTTGCGGTCGGTGTATTCGAATCCGGTTTCGGACTTGGTGCAGTCGTCCACGACTCCACCGCCCTGCACGATCTCGGTGACACGCACGCCGTCCTGAGCAGAGGGGTCGTTGCACTCGATCCGGATCGGGTCGCCGCCCGAAGGCAGGTCCATGCACCCGTCGATCACCCAGTCGATGTCCAGGCAGAGAGCGCCCTGCTCGACGCCGCGCAGCGTCTCGTAGTAGCTCTGGTCGGAGTCGGACACGCACTGGTCGCTCGTGGGCGCCTTTCCGATCACCTTGTAGTTGGAATCGGGGCTACCGCAGGTGGCGTTGTCGATGGTCGCGTCTTCCATCGAGCCGCCCAGTTGCACACACTCACCGATCTCGACCTCGAGGTCGACCTCACCACCGTCGTCGGAGCCTTCCTGCCCGGGCTCGGCGCTCGTGGTGGTGGAGGAGGAAGACGTCGATGTGCTGACCGCCCCGGCATCGTCGGCGGCAACGGCAGTGCCCTCCGTGGTGGACGAACCGCACCCGGCCGACAGGAGCGTCACCGCGGAGAGTGCGACGATCGACGTACAGATGCGTCTCGGCAGACCGGACATCATGGGTTCCCTCCCTGTATGGCGTGCGTCGTCGCGAATGCGCGCCCGACCGCGGTGCCGTTCGTTGATGTCGCGAATCCTATTCGAGGCCATACGTGCTTTGCCGACTGCGCTGACATCGGCTGATCGTGGTGACACTATGTAGCTGTGCACCTTCCCGTGGAGCCCCCGGTTCAGCCGATGCTCGCAAAGGCTGCGCCGTCGGTGCCGAAACAGACCGACAGTCCGCCGACCTGGTCTTACGAGCCGAAATGGGACGGCTTCCGCGCCCTCGTGTTCCGGGACGGCGACGAGGTGGTTCTCGGGTCGAGGGGCGGCAAGGACCTTGCCCGCTACTTCCCCGAGATGGTCGAGGCCGTCCGGGCGGAGCTCCCGGAGAAGTGTGTCGTGGACGGCGAACTCGTCGTTCCACGTTCGATCGACGGACGAGTTCGACTGAGCTGGGAGTCGCTGTCGGAGCGGATTCATCCGGCGGCCAGTCGGGTCGCGAAGCTGTCGGCGGAAACGCCTTCGCAGTTCATCGGTTTCGATCTGCTCGCGTTGGGCGACCGTGATCTGACGTCGGAGCCTTTTCGTGAGCGGCGTTCGTTGTTGCTCGATTCCGTCGGTGGGCGTGGCCCGAGTTGTCACGTCACCGCCGCGACGCAGGACAGTGAACTGGCCACGGAATGGTTCGAGATGTTCGAGGGCGCCGGCCTGGACGGCGTCGTCGCCAAGAAGCTGGACAGGGTCTACCTCCCGAACAAGCGCGAAATGGTGAAGGTCAAGCATGCGCGGACCGCGGACTGTGTGCTGATCGGGTACCGGCCGCACAAGAGCGTCGACGGAGTGGGGTCGTTGCTCCTCGGTCTGTACGACGGCGATCAGCTCGCGATGGTCGGTGGTGCCTCCGCGTTCACGGAGGCGCGCCGCAGAGAACTGCTCGAGGAGCTCCAGCCGCTGCGCGTGGGCGACGACGTCGTGGCAGAGGGTGAGGCCACGAGGTGGCGGTCGGGAACCGACCGCAGCTGGGTTCCGTTGCGGCCCGAACGCGTACTGGAAGTGGCCTACGACCAGATGGAAGGCCGCCGTTTTCGGCACGCGGTCAAGTTTCTGCGCTGGCGTCCGGATCGCGTTCCGGACGAGTGCACGTACGACCAATTGGAGGTTCCGGTGCGATACGACCTCACCGATGTTCTGAGCGGAGGGTCGTGATGGCAAGCGTTGCAGAACAACTCGACGTCGACGGAGTGTCCGTCCGGATGTCGAGCCCCGACAAGATCTACTACCCGCAACTGGGCGTGGACGGCGGCACCAAGCGTCACCTCGTCGAGTACTACCGGACCATGGCGACTCATGGTGCGCTGCTCGGCGCTCTCCGTGACCGGCCCACGCACCTGCAACGATTCCCGGACGGGGTCGAGGGTGAGGAGATCTACCAGAAGCGAGTCCCCGCGAAGCGACCGGAACACGTGGCTTCATGTGAGGTCACGTTCCCGTCCGGGCGTACTGCCGACGTTCTGCGAGTGCGCAGCGCCGCCGACATCGTGTGGGCCGCCAACCTGGGCAACATCACGTTCCATCCCTGGGCGGTGCGGTGCCCGGACGTCGACCATCCCGACGAACTGCGTATCGACCTCGATCCGCAGCCCGGGACCGGATTCGACGATGCGAGGGTCATCGCACTGGAGGTGATGAGGCCGCTGCTCGACGAACTGGGACTGATCGGCTTCCCGAAGACCTCCGGCGGGCGCGGGCTGCACGTCTACGTGCGGATCGAGCCTCGCTGGGACTTCATCGAGGTGAGGCGTGCGGGTATCGCGCTGGCCCGTGAGATCGAGCGCCGAAGTGGGGACCGGGCGACCACATCGTGGTGGAAGGAAGAGCGGGGCGAACGCATCTTCCTCGATTTCAATCAGAACGCGCGAGACAAGACGATCGCCTCCGCCTACTCGGCGCGCAAGACGCCGATTGCGACCGTGTCCACGCCGCTCACCTGGGAAGAGCTGGTGGATGCTTCGCCCGACGACTTCACGATCGCGACCGTGCCCGGGTTGGTGGATCGCCGAGGCGACCCGATGGCCGCCCTCGACGACGTAGCGCACTCGCTCGACGGCCTGTTGGAAATGGCCGACCGCGACACTGCGAACGGCCTCGGTGACCTGCCTTATCCGCCCAACTATCCGAAGATGCCGGGGGAGCCCAAGCGGGTGCAGCCGAGCAAGGACAGGGATCGGAAAGCCGAGCGCGAGGCGAAGGGTGCGAGCTGAGGTCAGCAAATCTCAGGTGACACGAGTTCGAATTGTATGAACAATCGTGACATTCGTTGGCTTCTAAGAGGTTACCTGTGTGACGTACTCTCGGCCCCATGAATCGTACGACAGCGCGTGGGGCCGGACTTGCGCTCGGCATCGCAGCAGCAACTTGCGGAGGCCTTTTGCTTTCGCCTGGCACGGCCGCGGCACGACCGCTCACGTGCGTCCAGTCTCCGGGCGGAGAAACGGTGATCGTCGCCGGCGCCGATGCGTGTGGAGCGCGGGCCGATCTCGCCAGCAATGCCGCTGCTCTCGGGAACGCCGGTGTCGGATTCGCGCAGGCCGCAGCATCCGGCGCCGCGCTCGGCGTGGGTCATGCCGGCGGTACGGGCGCAGCCGAGGCGAGTCGCGGAATTGTGGCCGCCTTCGCTCTCGGGCCGCAAAGTGTCGCCATCGGCGCTGTCGACCACCCTGGTCTCTCGGTGGCTGTCAGTGGTCCCCGCGGACAGTCGTTCGTCGGTGCCGCCGACAAGGGGGTCATCTGTGGTGGTGGGCTGTCGGCCGTGGCCAACTTCGGCACCGGCCAGGCCTGCTTCAGCAACGGTGTGCAGACCTGGCACACACCCTGACGTGATACCGGTCACATCTATTCCCTTGTTCTGGTTGACTCGTGGGACCGGAGTTTCGTAACGAAGGGATTGATCATGGCTGATCACGTCTACCGGGTAGTGGAGATCGTCGGATCCTCGACCGAAAGCACCGATGCGGCAGTCCGCAATGCGATTTCGCGAGCGAACGAGACCGTCCGGAACCTCGAGTGGTTCGAGGTCGTCGGGACCCGCGGGCACGTCGAGAACGGCGCCGTCGCGCATTTTCAGGTCACGGTCAAGGTCGGGTTCCGGGTGGAAGCGGGCGACCAGGTGTAGTCGGCGTCCGTTCTTTCTCGCCCCAAACTGGAACACGTTATAGTCTGGTCGTGTCGAGTGACGTAGTGCACAGGTAGGGGAAGAACCGTGACTTATGTGATCACGCAGCCGTGCTGCAACGATGCGTCGTGCGTGGACGTGTGTCCCGTCAACTGCATCCACCCCACGCCGGACGAGAAACCGTTCGCGACCACGGAGATGCTCTACATCGATCCCGAAACGTGCATCGACTGTGGAGCCTGTGTCGAAGAGTGCCCGGTCGAGGCCATCTACGCGGACAACGAGCTGCCGGAAGAAGACGAGCCGTACCTCGACATCAATGCCGAGTACTTCACGAAGTACCCCATCGGCCCCGACTGGCCGGACGTGGTCAAGCCGGTCTCGATCCCGGCGGACCTCGGCACCCTGCACGTCGCGATCGTCGGCTCGGGGCCTGCGGCCTGTTACGCGGCCATGGAGCTGACGGCCAAGCCCCGGATCGAGGTCGATATATTCGACCGGCTACCCACCCCGTACGGGCTGGTTCGCGCCGGCGTCGCACCGGACCACCCCGGAACCAAGGGAGTGACCGATCAATTCCGCTCGGCGGTCGGTCGCCGTAATGTTCGGTGCCATTTCAACGTGGAGGTCGGCGGCCAGATCGCGCATGACGAACTCCTGCAGAACCATCACGCGGTGATCTACGCCGTCGGTGCGGCCGGAGATCGCACCCTGGGAATTCCGGGCGAGGAGCTGGACGGCAGCTTCGCGGCGACCGAGTTCGTGGCTTGGTACAACGGTCATCCCGACTACGCCGACCGTGAGTTCGATCTGAGCGGCCCGCGCGCCGTGATCGTCGGTAACGGCAACGTCGCACTCGACGTCGCCCGCATTCTGGTCACCGACCCGGACGAGCTCGCCAAGACGGACCTCGCCGAACACGCGCTCGCGGCCCTACGTAAGAGCAACATCGAGGAAGTGGTCATCCTCGGACGTCGTGGGCCGGCTCAGGCTGCGTACACGAACCCCGAGTTGCTCGCGCTCGGCCGCATGCAGAACGTCGACGTCGTCGTGGACCCCGATGAGGCGGTCCTCGATGCCGAGAGCCGCGCATTCGTCGACAGCGACGAGTCCGAGCCGTCGGTCAAGCTCAAGGTTTCGCAGGTGGAGGGATTCGCGAAGCGCACGGCCGATCCGTCCAGGAAGCGGATCGTGCTGCGCTTTCTCACCTCACCGGTCGAGTATCTGGGTGACGATGATGGGCATGTCGAGAAGATCCGTCTCGCGGCCAACGACATGGTACGTAGTGAATCGGGCCAGCTCACGGCTCATCGAACGGAGAATGTCGAGGAACTCGAGACCGGTCTCGTCCTTCGTTCGATCGGCTACCGAGGCACGCCGGTGGCGGACGTGCCGTTCGACGACCAGCGTGGCGTGATTCCGAACGAGAACGGGCGCGTGATCGACCCCGAGAGCGGTGCACCCGTGTCCGGCGTCTACGTAGCGGGATGGATCAAGCGCGGCCCCACCGGGGTGATCGGCACGAACAAGTACTGCTCGGCCGAGACCGTCACGATGCTGGTCGACGATTTCGTTGCAGGACGGCTCGAGGCGCCGGACAACCGTGAAGCGCTCGACAAGCTGCTCGCCGAGCGGGCGCCCGAGGCCATCGATTTCCAGGGCTGGCAGCGCATCGACAAGGCAGAACGCGCAGAGGGTAAGGCGACCGGACGGCCGCGGCTGAAGCTGATCAGCATCGAAAGCATGCTCGAGGCCGCCCGCGGCGACGCGTGATCCACCTCGCCGGTATGTAACGAGGGAATTGCTAGGACACCGCATCGTGTGTGTTAATGACACGAAGCGGTAACGATCACGTCGGGGGCGCCGCGAAAGACAGACGTCGTCGAGCAAGGGTGAAAAATGCGCAAGTCACACAACGGTGGAACGACGCGTGGACGCTGGACGTCCCGCGTGGCAATTGCCGCCGTCGGATTGGTCGGCTCGGGTCTGGCATTCACTGCCCCCGTGCAGGCTGCTCCTCTCTTTCCAGGTGGACCGGAGATTCCGAGTGTGCCGATGCCGGAGATGCCTTCCGTACCGGGTCTCCCTTCGGTTCCCGGTCTGCCTGCGCCCGAGGCGCCGGCGAACTTCTCGGCACCTTCGCTCAACCCCGGAAACGGTGAGGTCGTGGGTGTTGCACAGCCGATCATCATTTCCTTCAACGAGTCGATCGACGACCGTGCCGCCGCCGAGCGCGCGATCAAGGTCACCACGGAACCCGAGGTCGAAGGCTCCTTCTACTGGACGAGCGACAGTCAGGTGCGATGGAAGCCCACCGAGTTCTGGCCCGCGCACACGCAGGTGACGGTGAAGGCCGGAGACACCACCTCGAGCTTCGCCACCGGTGACTCCGTCATCACCACCGCGGACGATGCGACCAAGACGATCACGGTCACCCGCAACGGCGAGGTCGTGCGCACCATGCCGACCTCCATGGGCAAGCAGGACCACGAGACCCCCAACGGCACGTACATCGTCGGCGAGAAGTTCCGTGACATGTACATGGACTCCTCCACCTACGGGGTGCCGGTCGATTCGCCCGAGGGCTACCGCACCTTCGTCGAGTACGCGACGCGGCTGTCGTACAGCGGCATCTTCGTGCACGCCGCGCCGTGGTCGGTGGGCGATCAGGGCAACAACAACGTCAGCCACGGTTGCTTGAACGTGAGCACGGAGGACGCACAGTGGTTCTTCGACACCTCGCAGAAGGGTGACCCGGTGGTCGTTCAGAACACTGCAGGTGGTGTTCTCGACGGCTCGGACGGTCTCGGAGACTGGAACCGCTGACAACTGAACATCTACCTGTGAGGGGCCGCTCGATCTTCGGATCGGACGGCCCCTCACGGGTTTCATCTTCCGTGTGCGGTGGATTAACCGACTATTCGTAAACAGTGGTCACACTGCCGCAGTGAGATCGAGTCCCGAGCGGGTGCTGCCGCAATCCGGCAAGGGCGGGTTACGGGGGCGACCCTGGCGTGACTACGCGCTGTTCCTCGCGCTGGTGGGACCGAATCTCGTTCTGCTCGTGGTCTTCACGTACCGGCCGTTGATAGACAACATCAGGCTGTCGTTCTTCGACTGGAACATCTCGTCGCCCGTCGCCACGTTCATCGGTCTCGAGAACTATCGAGAGTGGTGGGGGCGTAGCGACACCTGGCAGATCGTCGGCAACACCGTGGTCTTCACGCTGGCCACGGTCGTGGGCTCGATGATCATCGGTCTCGCACTCGCAATGCTGCTCGACAGGAAGCTGGCCGGGCGAAATCTGGTGCGCTCGGCGATCTTCGCTCCGTTCGTCATTTCCGGGGCGGCCGTCGGTGTGGCCTTCCAGTTCGTGTTCGACCCCAACTTCGGCTTGGTGCAGGATCTGATGCATCGGGTGGGGTTCACCAGCGTGCCGGACTTCTACCAGGATCCGGGCTGGGCACTGTTCATGGTGACGGTGACCTACATGTGGAAGAACCTGGGCTATACGTTCGTCATCTATCTCGCTGCGCTGCAGGGACTTCGGAAGGATCTTTCGGAAGCCGCAGAGATCGACGGGGCCGGGTGGTGGGCGCACTTCCGTAGAGTTCTCCTGCCGCAGCTACGCCCGACCACCTTCTTCCTCTCGATCACGGTGATGCTCAATTCACTCCAGGTGTTCGACATCATCAACGTCATGACTCGCGGCGGCCCGCTCGGCACCGGCACGACGACCATGGTCTACCAGGTCTACAACGAATCGTTCCGAAACTTCCGGGCCGGTTACGGCGCCACGGTGGCCACCATCATGTTCCTGATCCTCCTGGCGATCACGGTCTACCAGGTACGGGTCATGGATCGAGGTGACGGCACATGACGAGCACGGTCGACCACAATCGGCGGCAACGGCTGATCACGCTGCTCGGTTACGGCGCCATGATCTGCGCACTGTTGATCGTCGCGGTGCCCCTGTACTGGATCGTCGTGACGTCCTTCAAGGACAGGCCGGACATCTACACCCAGCCAGCGACCTGGTGGCCTCAGGTGATGAAAACCGAGAACTATTCGGAGGCAACCATATCGGTGCCATTCTGGACGTTCTTTCGCAACTCACTGGTGATCACAAGCGTACTGGCGGCAGTGAAGTTCGTTCTCGGAGTGCTCAGTGCCTACGGGCTGGTGTTCCTCCGTTTCCCGGGCAAGAATCTCGTCTTCCTCGGTGTGATCGCGGCGCTGATGGTGCCGAACCAGATCACGGTCATCTCCAACTACGCATTGGTAGCGGAGTGGGGATGGCGCAACACCTTTCAAGGAATCATCGTTCCGCTGGCGGGCGTCGCATTCGGGACGTTCCTGATGCGCAACCACTTCCTGTCGATACCGTCGGAAATCATCGAGGCGGCGCGCATGGACGGTGCCCGTCACCTACGTCTGCTGTGGCGAGTGATTCTGCCGGTGTCCGGGCCGACCATGGTGGCCTTCGCCATCATCACGATCGTCAACGAGTGGAACGAGTATCTGTGGCCGTTCCTGATGTCGGACGACTCCAGCGTGGCTCCGCTGCCGATCGGGCTCACGCAACTCCAGAACAACGACGGAATCACCAACTGGGGCCCCGTCATGGCGGGAACGGTGCTGACCATGCTGCCCGTCCTCGTCGTCTTCCTTGCACTGCAACGGCACATGATCAAGGGCCTCACCTCCGGTGCGGTCAAGGGCTAGTACGGGCGGCAAGCCCGACAGGACATCAGGAGAGAGCATGACCACTTTCGATCGCCGCGCATTCCTCGGCTTGGCAGGCAGTGCGGCTGCCGGCCTGTTTCTGACCGCCTGCGCAGGAACCGGATCGTCGAACACCGAATCCGGGGATGCGAACACCATCGTGTTCTGGTCGAACCACCCGGGCAAGTCGCAGGACGTGGAGCGCGAGCTGATCGCTCGCTTCGAGCAGCAGAACCCGGGTCTGAAGGTCGACCTGGTCGACGCGGGCAAGAACTACGAGGAGGTGTCGCAGAAGTTCAACGCGGCGCTCTCCGGCGGCGGTCTGCCCGATGTGGTCGTGCTCTCCGACGTCTGGTGGTTCAACTATGCGTTGACCGGCGCCATCACGCCGCTCGACGAACTGTTCGGTGAAGTGGGGGTGGACACGAACGACTATGTCGATTCGCTGTTGGCCGACTACCTGTTCCAGGACAACCACTATGCCCTTCCGTACGCGCGGTCGACGCCGCTCTTCTACTACAACAAGCAGGTGTGGCAGCAGGTGGGCCTGCCCGATCGTGGCCCCGCCACCTGGCAGGAGTTCGCGCAGTGGGGGCCCGAGATCCAGCGCGCTGTCGGCGGCGGAAAACTCGCTCACGGCTGGGGTAACGCGGCGGACTACCTGGGTTGGACGTTCGAGGGGCCCATCTGGACATTCGGGGGTGCTTACTCCAACGAGTGGACGCTGACCATGACGGATGAGAAGACGATTGCTGCAGGACAATTCCTCAGCGACATGATTCACCGAGACAAGTACGCTGCGGTCTCCAACGACATTGCAAACGAGTTCGGGGCCGGCATACTCGCATCGACGATCGCATCGAC
Organism: Rhodococcus huquni; assembly: GCF_055231055.1. Lineage (NCBI taxonomy): Bacteria > Bacillati > Actinomycetota > Actinomycetes > Mycobacteriales > Nocardiaceae > Rhodococcus > Rhodococcus huquni. Next base: position 53,627 of record NZ_JBUYWE010000009.1, on the reverse strand, counting down.
CGGCGACTTGTCCGGCATCACGAAGAGTGCGTCCTTCGACTTCGGTACGGCTTTTCTTCCGGCTACCGACGGTCAGCCCGGATGCCCCACCGGAGGAGCGGGACTCGCTGTCCCGTCCAACATTTCGGACGAGCGTAAGCGCAATGCGCTGAAGTTCATCGACTTCATCACGAACGGCGCGAACACCGCATACTTCTCGCAGAACGTCGGATACATGCCGGTGCGAAAGTCGGCTACCGAGGACTCGGCAATGAAGTCCTACCTCGACGCGAACCCCAATGCGCGAACGGCAGTGGATCAGCTGGCGCACACACGTTCTCAGGACTACGCCCGTGTGTTCGTTCCGGGTGCCGACCAGATCATCGGCACAGGTCTCGAGCAGATCGCGCTTCAGAACGCGCCGGTACCCGAGGCGCTGAGTGGTGTCGGCGATCAGCTGCAGCAGATCATCGACCGTCAGATCACGCCCAAGCTGCCGAAGTAATGGCACAGGTTCGATTCGACGCGGTCACGCACCGGTACGACGGTGCCGATCACCCGGCGGTCGACAACCTCGATCTCGAGGTCGCCGACGGTGAGTTCCTGGTTCTGGTCGGTCCCTCCGGCTGCGGAAAGTCGACGAGTCTGCGCATGGTGGCCGGTCTCGAGAGCGTCGAGCACGGTCGTATCGAGATCGGCGGCCGCGACGTCACGCACTTGCCGCCGCGAGACCGTGACGTGGCGATGGTGTTCCAGAGTTATGCGCTGTATCCGAATATGACGGTCGCCGAGAACATGGGATTCGCGCTGCGGAACGCGGGCGTCGGAAAGGACGAGCGGGAGGTCAAGGTGCTGGAGGCGGCTCGGCTTCTCGAGCTGGAACCCCTGCTCGGTCGTAAACCCGCCAAACTGTCGGGCGGACAACGGCAACGGGTTGCCATGGGGCGCGCCATCGTGCGAGAGCCCGCGGTGTTCTGTATGGACGAGCCGCTGTCCAACCTCGATGCGAAGCTGCGGGTGACGACGCGTTCGCAGATCGCGGGGCTGCAACGGCGCCTGGGTACGACGACCGTGTACGTCACCCATGATCAGGTGGAAGCCATGACGATGGGGGATCGGGTCGCAGTCCTACGTGACGGCAAGTTGCAGCAGGTCGCCGCGCCGCGGGTGCTCTACGACGACCCGGACAACACGTTCGTCGCCGAGTTCATCGGCTCACCCGGAATGAATCTCGTCGACGCGGCGGTGGCGGATCGCGCGGCCGTCGTCGGCGGACTGACGGTGGCTGTGCCGAACGCCGCAGAGGAGTCCGACAGGATCGTGGTGGGTGTGCGCCCCGAATCGTGGGAATTGGTCGGAACGTGGCGAAAGGACTCGCTGGTCGTCACAGCGGACATGGTGGAAGAGCTGGGTTCGGAATCGTTCGTGTACGGCGACAGCGGTGCGGGCAGGATCGTCGCGCGCGTGGAACGGCACCGCAAGGTGGCGGCGGGCGACACCTTGCAGCTGCAGCCCAAACGGTCGGAGCTGGTGTTCTTCTCGGCGTCCACGGGTGAGCGAATCCGCTGAGGGCGCTCCGCGCCCTGTGAGTGGTTGACGAGTCCAGAGGCTCGTCAACCACTCACAGGGGTTACCAGATCTTGACGCGCTGGTCGGGATCCAGGTATAGCGCATCGCCGGGCTTGACATCGAATGCCTCGTGGAAGGTGTCGAGGTTGCGCACCACGCCATTGCACCGGAACTCGGGCGGCGAATGCGGATCGATCGCCAGGCGACGGATGGCCTCGGCTTCACGGGCCTTGGTGCGCCAGACCTGGGCCCAGCCGAAGAACACCCGCTGGATACCGGTGAGCCCGTCGATGACCGGCGGTTCCTGGCCTTCCGTGGCGATTCGGTATGCGGCGATTGCGATCGACAGGCCGCCGAGGTCACCGATGTTCTCGCCGATCGTGAACTCGCCGTTGACCTTGTGGCCGGGTAGGCCCTTCGGTTCGAACTCGTTGTACTGCTCGATGAGTGCCTTCGTGCGCTTGCCGAACTCGGTGCGATCGTCGTCGGTCCACCAGTCGACCATGTTCCCGTCGCCGTCGTACTTGGCGCCCTGGTCGTCGAAGCCGTGGCCGATCTCGTGCCCGATGACGGCGCCGATACCGCCGTAGTTGGCTGCGTCGTCCGCGTCGGGGTCGAAGAACGGTGGTTGCAGAATGGCTGCGGGGAAAACGATTTCGTTCATTCCCGGGTTGTAGTAGGCGTTGACCGTCTGAGGTGTCATGAACCACTCGTCGTGGTCCACGGGCCCACCGAGCTTGTTCATGTCGCGGTCGTAATCGGACGCATGACCGTTGCGGTAGTTGCCGACCAGATCGTCGGTCGAGATCGCGATGTCCGAGTAGTCACGCCACTTGTCGGGGTAGCCGATCTTGGGGGTGAACTTCTCGAGCTTGCGCAGCGCCGCTTCCCTAGTTGCGGGGCTCATCCACTCGAGTTCGGAAATGTTGCGACGGTACGCTTCTCGAAGGTTGGCGACCAACTCCTGCATGCGAGCCTTCGAGTCGGCAGGGAAGTGCCGTTCGACGTAGAGCTTGCCGACTGCTTCACCGAGAAGGTCCTGGACCAGCGAAACGCCTCGCTTCCAACGCTCACGATTCTCTTCGGTACCGGTGAGCGTGGTGCCGTAGAAGGCGAAGGTCTCCTCCACGAGTGCAGCCGTCAGGTACGGCGCACGGGAGTGGACGACGCGCCAGGTGGCCCAGGCCTTCCACGACTCCAACGGCTCCGATTCCCACAACGACGCGAACGTGGTGAGGAAGTCGGGTTGTCCGACGACGACCTCGGCGAACTGCTCCTTGCTCGCTCCCAAGGCGGAAATCCAGCTTTGCCAGTCGAACTCGGAAGGAAGCTCGTCGAGAGCGCGGAGGTTGTAGCCGAGTTCTGCGTCTCTGCGCTTGACCACGTCCCAATGCCCCGCCGCGATCTTCGTCTCCAGCTCGAACACCGTGTTCGCGTCGTAGGAGACGCCGGCGAGGTCGAACATCTTGCCGATGTGTGCCACGTAAGCGGTGCGGATGTCGGCGTAGCCGTCCTCGCGGTAGTACGACTCGTCCGGCAACCCGATCCCGGACTGGGCGAGGTGCACCACATACCGCGAGGAGTCCTTGGCATCGGTGTCCACGTAGTGGCCGATTCCGCCGCCGACACCCGTTCGCTGCAGCCGGCCGAGCGCGCCTGCCAAGGCGGACCTGTCTTCTGCTGACGCCACCGAGGAGAGCTCCTCCGCGATCGGCGCGAGGCCGGCGGACTCCACTGCCTCCTCGTTCATGAAGCTCGAGTAGAGGTCACCGATGCGCTGGGCATCGGTGCCGACCTCGGCCCCGGAGGAGGCGGCCTCGGTGATGATGGTCTGGACGTCGACCTCGGCCTTGTCGTACAGCGTTCGGAAGGCGCCGTCGACGGCCCGGTCGGCGGGAATCGCGTACTCCTCGAGCCAGCCGCCGTTCACGTGAACGAAGAGATCGTCCTGTGCGCGGGTCTGCTCGTCGAGATGGGTGAGGTCTATGCCGGAATGCTCAGCCGTGGTCATGTCTCCTGTCTACCCGACCGTCACGACGCGCTCCACAATTAACTCGGTGCACGGAGAGATCAGACGTCGATCCCCAGGTTGATCACCGCGAGGTAGCCGTCGTCGCGCTTCGCGGTGGTCATGAGACCGGTGTCGTCGTAGATGCCGTCGTTCGAATTGTTGGTGTTGCTCTCGCGCCCGGTGTGCTCGTTGTAAGGCGTCTGGGCGTTGATCTCGTCGATGAGTGCCTCGTCGAAGTACAGCTGAGTGGTGAGGACCGTTTTCTTGTCGACGTGCACCTTCACGTGAATATGAGTGGTCCGACCCTGGTACCAACCTGGGAAGATGGTGGTGAACTGGGCGATGCCGTCGGCGTCGGTGGGTTGGGCGCCGCGTAGATAGGTGCCGTCGTCCGTGGTGGTGGCTTCGGAATCGCCGGAGCTGTACGAACCGTTCGACGTCTCGCCGGACTCGGACATGCCGCCCTGGCCGCCGCCTTCGGGCGGGCCGTTGCCGTCGCCCGGCGGCGGACCGCCCATGCCGCCGGCGGGTGGACCGCCCTCACCGCCGCCGTTGGCACTGGTCGAGCCCGATTCGAAGCCGGAGTACACCCCGCCCGCGTCGCAATGCCAGATCTCGACCACCGCACCCGACACGACGGATGCGCCCGATCCGTCGGCAGGGCATCCGGTGACGTCCTGGACACGCAACGCCAACTGGAGCTTGGTTCCGGGCCGGTCCTCGCGAATGTCGGTCCTGATCGAGTCGACGTCGAACCAGTACGGTCCCTGAGTTTCCTCGACGGTCATCACACAGTTCGGGGCCTGCGCCAGTAGGTCGGCAACGCTGGAACCGGCCGATCCGGTGGTCGTCGCGGCTGCCGCAGAAGCGCTCGATGCCGTGGTCGTCGAGTTTCCACCGCTGCACGCCGCGATGAGACCGCCGAGACCTACGGTTCCGCCTAGCGCGAGTGCGCGGCGACGACTGACCCGTGTGCGGCTGTCCTGCACGTCCTTGTTCACCATGTACCTCCATGATCGTGGCTGATGATTCGATCGTGGTCGGTGAAACTCCGGCGTACCTGGACGCAGGCTGTGAACTTCCTGTGGGCCGAACCGGCGGTCAGCCGCCGATGCGTGAGTGCATTTCCCACACGATCAGCTCTGCGCCCTCACGGGACGTGACTTCCTGACCGCCCGAATTGGTCAGCCGGACCGCGTCACCTTCGTACAGTTCCCCGATACCTTCCATGTCCGCAGTGCCCTGTGCGACGAATACGTGCAGGTAGGGGGCCTCCGGCAAGGTGATGGGCTGATTCGGAAGCACGCGGGCCACGTGCATGGCCGCGTTCTTGTTGTTGATGCGGATCGCGGCGTGGTCCTTGTAGGCGCTCATTCCGGACGCGATGGGAACGAGGCCGCCTGAGAGCAGTTCGTGATCGACTTCCAGCTGCTCGTAGCCGGGTGTCAGACCCGCTTCGTCGGGAACGATCCACATCTGCACGAAACGCACCGGTTCGTGCTTCTGATCGTCGTCACGAATCCGCCAGCTGTCGTTCTTCTCGGAGTGCATGATGCCTTTGCCTGCACTCATGCGCTGCGCGAGTCCGGGGTAGATGATCCCGGAATGCCCGATCGAGTCCTGGTGCACGAGCGAACCCCTGAGTACCCAAGTGACGATTTCCATGTCCTTGTGCGGGTGGGTTTCGAAACCGGCATCCGGCAGCACGGTGTCGTCGTTGTTCACCAACAGCAGGCCGTGGTGGGTGTTGTCGGGGTCGTAGTGGTGCCCGAACGAGAACGAATGCTTCGAATCCAACCAGGAGACCCGGGTTTTCAACCGATCACCGGCGCGATGAACGTAGACGTGCGGGGTGGTGACTGTCGGCATGTCGGTCCTCCTTCGGGTGGTACCTGTCCCAGGATACGAGTTCGGTGCGGTCGATTTCGAGGTGCTGGTACCGATTCAGTATCGGTCAGCGCCGGGCCAAGCCCGCATGCATCTCCCAGATCAAGACCTCGGCGTCCGCTGTCGCCGAGACGCGCTGTCCACCAGACGATGTCATTCGTACAGCGTCACCCTGGTCAAGCGGCCCGACGCCCTCCATGTCGACAGCACCTTTCGCGACGAACACGTGAACGTACGGCGCGTCCGGGACCACGACCGATTGTCCGGACCCGAGGCGAGCCGCGTAGAACGCGGTGTCGCGGTTGCGGATACCGATTGCCGCGTCGCCCGCGTGACGTTTCAATCCGGAGGCGACCGGAACGAGACGGCCGGTTGCCAACTCGTCCTCGACGTCGAGTTCCTGGTACTCCGGCACCAGACCCGGCTCGTCCGGTGGCACCCACATCTGCACGAGGTGCACAGGTTCCGTGACCAGGTCTCCGCGCGGCCGCACGCGATCGTTGCGTTCGGAGTGCTCGATCCCGGTGCCCGCGCCCATGCGCTGCGCGAGCCCGGGCCGAACGATTCCGGAATGGCCTTCGGAATCCTGATGGACCAAGGATCCGCTCAGGACCCAGGTCACGATCTCGACGTCCCGATGGTGGTGGGTGTCGAAGCCCTCGCCGGCGAAGACGATGTCCTCGTTGTGCACCATCAGTTCGCCGTGCGCGTTGGCGGCGAAGTCGAAGTTGCCGGCGACGGGGAAGCTGTGACGGGAGTCCAGCCACCCGTAGTTCAGGCGTCGCCGGTCTCCGCTCCGGTGAACCTGCACCTGTGCGTGGTCGACGAGTCCAGGGACTCTCCGGCCGCTCACAGGGTCTGGTGGGCCGCAGGGATCGAACCGAGTCGCCCTGCCTGGAAGTCCTCGAATGCCTCGATGACCTCGGCGCGGGTGTTCATGACGAACGGTCCGGCCATGGCGACGGGCTCACGCAGGGGCTTGCCGCCCATGATGAACACCTCGAGCGATTCGGAACGTGAGTCCGGCGCGTCGGACGCAGCGACAGTGAGCGTGTCGCCCCTGCCGAACACAACGGTCTGGCCGCTGTGGACCGGGCGGCGTTCGACGCCGACGGTGCCGTGACCTGCGAGAACGTATACGAGTGCGTTGTAGTCGGGGTTCCAGGGCAATGTCAGAGAGGCGCCAGGAGCGACGGTCGCATGAGACAGCGCGATGGGTGTGTATGTGGAACCGGGACCCTGCTGTCCGGCCACCTCGCCGGCGATGACCCGAACCAGTGCGCCACCGTCCTGCGACGAGATCAGGCCCACCTTGTTACCGGTGATGTCCTGGTAGCGCGGAGCGGTCATCTTGTCGCTGCGCGGCAGGTTGACCCACAACTGGACGCCGTGGAAGAGGCCACCGCTCATGACGAGGTGCTCGGGCGGGGTCTCGATGTGAAGAATGCCGCCACCAGCGGTCATCCACTGCGTGTCGCCACCGCTGATGGTGCCGCCGCCGCCGTTGGAGTCGTTGTGCTCCATGATTCCGTCGATCATGTAGGTGACGGTTTCGAAGCCGCGGTGCGGGTGCCAGGGCGTGCCCTTCGGTTCGCCGGGTGCGTAGTTCACTTCGCCCATCTGGTCCATGTGGATGAACGGGTCGAGAGCGCTCATGTCGATGCCCGCGAAGGCGCGGTGGACGGGGAAGCCCTCGCCTTCGTAGCCGGTCGGCGCGGTGGTCACCGTGCGGACGGGTCGATCGACGGCGGTCAACGCCGGTGTCTCGACGCGGGGGAGCGTGAGGATGTTGTCGACTGTCACTGCAGGCATCGGAGCCTCCGTCATGTAGTTAATGATTCAACTAGTTCATTATGACTCAACGCTCTGATCGACGAAGTATTCCCGCCGCTACCCGGCGTCCTCGAGGGCGGCATCTCGTGAGGTGCACACGGCTGCGAGATCTTGCAGCGACACCGGCAAAACCGCAGACAGGGCAGCTACCGTCGCGAAGGCGGGGGTTGCCATCCGGCCGGTCTCGATTTTCCGAAGTGTCTCGGGGGAGATGGACGCCGCCGTCGCCACTTCGGTGAGTGTCCGCTCGCCCCGCGCCTCCCGTAGGAGTGCGCCGAGGCGCCGTCCGCCTTCGCGTTGCTGGGGAGTCAGGGGAAGTCGCACCATGCTCGAAGTCTACCTGGATCGGTATTTTAATACCCCAACGTGCGCTACGGTGGTATTTATATACCGCTATTGAAGGAGTTGCCGATGCTGGAACTGAAGACCCCGGGTGAGATCGACAAGATGAACGTCACCGGAACGTTCATCGCCCAACTGCTCGACGACCTGAGTGGTCTCGCCGACGTCGGTGTGAATCTTCTCGACCTCGAGAACCGCGCGCGTGAACTCATCCGCGACCGCGGCGCCGTTTCCTGCTACTGGGACTACTCGCCCTCTTTCGGCAGTGGCCCGTTCCGCAATGTCATCTGCCTTTCGGTGAACGATGCAGTTCTGCACGGCCTGCCCTTCGACTACCGACTCGGGGACGGCGACCTGCTCACCATGGATATTGCCGTCTCCGTCGACGGATGGGTCGCCGATTCGGCGAGAAGCATCATCGTCGGCACTCCGCGTGACGAGGACGAGCGGCTGATCGAATCCACTCGGCGTGCCCTCGAAGCCGGGATCGACGCCGCACAGGCGGGAAACAAGTTGGGTGACATCTCCGCTGCGATCGGGAAGGTGGCGGCCGACTACGGCTATCCGGTCAACACCGAGTTCGGCGGACATGGACTCGGCCGCACGATGCACGAGGACCCGCACGTGTCCAACGCCGGTCGTGCCGGCCGCGGACTCACCTTGCGGCCGGGACTCACCCTGGCACTCGAACCGTGGTTCGCTCGGACCACCGACGAGATCGTCTACGACCAGGACGGGTGGACGATCCGATCCGCCGACGGATCGCGCACGGCGCACAGCGAGCACACGATTGCGATCACCGACGACGGCCCGAGAATTCTCACGACGATCGACTGAGCGGGTTCGGCCGTTTCGGCTGCTCGGCGACACCGCGAAGTGCAATGCTGAAATTGCCGCGCAGTTCTCTTGCGGCGCCCACTCGCGCCAGCGAAAAGAGGCCGCCATGTCGCAACCCGTGGACGAGAGCGGCGTGGCGGTGACCGGCTCCGGGTTGGTACTCGGCGTGCTGGCGTCGAGTCAGTTCCTGATGACTCTGGACAGCTCCGTGATGAACGTGTCCATGGCGACCGTGGCGGCCGACCTCGGTACGACGATCACGGGTATTCAGACCGCAATCACTCTGTACACGCTGGTCATGGCGACTCTGATGATCACCGGCGGCAAGATCGGCACCATCCTCGGTAGACGGCGGGCATTCGCTCTGGGTCTCGTCGTCTATGGGGTGGGCTCGTTCACCACCTCGGTCGCTCCCAATCTGACGGTGCTGTTGATCGGATGGTCGCTGCTCGAGGGGATGGGCGCCGCGCTGATCATGCCCGCGATCGTGGCGCTCGTGGCCGCGAACTTCGCACCCGACCGGCGCCCCGCCGCCTACGGACTGGTGGCGGCGGCCGGCGCCATGGCCGTCGCAGCCGGGCCACTCATCGGCGGCGCGGTCACCACTCTCGCGTCCTGGCGGTACGTGTTCGCAGGCGAAGTCGTGCTCGTCCTGCTGATCCTGATGGTGTTGCGCCGAATCGCCGACGTCCCCCCGGTCAAGGTGCGACTCGACGTGTTCGGATCGGTGCTGTCGGTGGTGAGCCTGGGCATGATCGTGTTCGGAGTTCTGCGGTCGAGCGAATGGGGCTGGGTTCAGGCGAAACCTGGAGGTATACAGCTGTTGGGTCTGTCGCCGGTCGTGTGGCTGGTGTTGGGCGGACTCGTCGTTCTGTACGGGTTCCTGCGATGGGAAACCCATCTCGTGGACCGGGGTGGCGAACCGTTGATCGACCCCACCTTGTTGCGGAACCGACAGTTGGCCGGTGGTCTCAGCATGTTCTTCGCCCAGTTCACGGTGCAGGCCGGCGTGTTCTTCGCTGTCCCACTGTTTCTCTCGGTGGTGCTCGAACTCGATGCGCTTCAGACGGGTGTGCGTCTCGTCCCGCTGTCGCTCGCGCTGTTGCTGGCGGCGATCGGCATCCCGAAGCTGCGTCCGCAGGCCAACCCGCGCCGGGTCGTGCGACTCGGCTTGGCATCGATGGTCGTCGGGATCCTCTTTCTCGTGGCGGGCATGGACCCCGGCGCGAATGCCGGTGTCGTGGCAATTCCGATGGTGCTGATGGGGATCGGACTGGGGGCGCTGGCCTCCCAGCTGGGTGCGGTGACGGTGTCGGCTGTGCCGGATTCGCAGAGTGCGGAGGTCGGCGGGTTGCAGAACACGGCTACCAACCTCGGTGCGTCGTTGGGCACGGCCTTGATCGGATCGGTGCTCATCGCGACCTTGAGCAGTTCGATCGTCACGGGCATTCAGGCGGACCCCAGCATTCCGCAGTCCGTGCAACAGCAGGCGACCACCGAGCTGGTGAGCGGGGTGCCCTTCCTCTCCGACACTCAACTGGAGACAGCTCTGTCGAATGCTTCGGTTCCGGAATCCGAGGCCCAGGACGCCATGACGATCAACTCCGACGCGCGCCTCGAGGCCCTGCGGGTTGCCTTCTCGGTCGCAGCTCTCCTCGCGATCGTGGCACTGTTCTTCACCGGGAAGATCCCACGCGCACCGGCAGCGAAGTCGGATCCCGATCCCGCATCGGAGCCGCTTGTCTAGCGTGGGGGTATGGCAGAAGTTCTGGATCTCGGCGACGTCCGTGGTGTGCTTCATCGGCCCGCCGGAGACGTGATCGGGGGGATCGCGTTGACGCACGGCGCCGGGAGCAATCGCGACACGGTGCTCTTGAAGTCCCTTGCCGAGGAATTCGCGGAGCATGGGCTACTGGTATTTCGCTTCGACCTGCCGTTTCGGGTGCGAAGGGCGAGTGGCCCACCCCATCCGTCGCGAGCGGCCGAAGACCGTACCGGCGTCGGCTCCGCGGTCGCGCACCTGCGCGAACTCACCGACGGGCCCGTGGTGGCGGGTGGACATTCCTACGGTGGGCGCCAGGCCAGCATGTCGGCGACCGAATCCCCGGGTGTGATCGATGGTCTGCTGCTCCTGTCGTACCCACTGCACCCGCCGAAGAAGCCCGAGAAGCTGAGGACGGATCACTTGCCGGATCTGCGCACACCGGCGGTGATCGTGCACGGTTCCAAGGATCCTTTCGCGACCACCGAAGAGATACGGTCGGCGCTCGAGTTGATCCCCGCGCCGACCACACTCGTGGAACTCGACGGCGCCCGCCACGACCTGGACATTGCCAAGTATCCGGTGGTGGAGCGCGCGGTGACGGCCACGATGTCGGATATGTTCGGAAGATGAGCTACGCGTACGAGCCCGAGCGCACGACGACAGGTACCGAGCCGGCGTGGTTCACGTCCGCGCTGAATGCGGACGTGGATCGAGGTGCGATCGACGTGGCCGGCGCCGATGTGCACTTCAGGGCTTGGGGGCCCAGCGGCTCACCCGGAATCGTGTTGATCCACGGGGGCGCGGCGCACAGTCGGTGGTGGGATCACATCGCTCCGTTCCTCGCGCAGGATCGAAGAGTGGTGGCGCTCGACCTCAGCGGGCACGGTGACAGCGGTCGTCGTGAGAAGTACGGGCTCGAACAGTGGGCAGAGGAGTCCCTGGCGGTCGCGAGACCCGCCGGGATTACCGGAACCCCGATCTTCGTTGGGCACAGTATGGGTGGATTGGTGTCGTTCGCAGCGGCCAGGCTGTTCGGCGAGGACCTCGGCGGCGTTCAGCTCGTGGACTCGCCGGTTCGCGCGCGAACGCCGGAAGAAGAAGAGGCCCGCGCGAAGCAGCACTTCGCGCCGAGCAAACCGTACTCGAGTGCCGACAGTGCGCTTGCCCACTTTCGTCTCGTTCCGCCGCAGGAATCGGCTCTGCCGTACGTGTTCGACCACATCGCACGACATTCGATGCGTGAAGAGGAAGGTGCCTGGACCTGGAAGTTCGATCCCGCGTTCTCCAGGCGGGGTGGCAGCGAGCATCTGGGCGCCGATGATCCACGTTGCCGCATAGCGTATTTCAGAGCTGAAAACGGAATCGTCTCGGACGAGATGGTCGACGACATGCGTCGGCGGTTCGGTCCGACCGCCGTGTTCGCGGAGATTCCGGATGCCGGACACCACGCGATGATCGACCAGCCCCTGGCCCTCGTGACCGGCATTCGCACCGTGCTCGGTGCGTGGGACTCCGAGGACCGGGTTGCAGGACTGACCTGAATGACCACCGTCCTTTCGCTGCTCGATCGCTCACGTACCCGGGCCGGTCATCCTGACGCCGAGGCGCTGACGGGCTCGATCGAACGGGCGGTGAACGCGGAAGCGTTGGGATACCACCGCTTCTGGGTAGCCGAGCATCATGCGGTGCCGGGAATCGCCAGCGGTTCCCCGCCCGTTCTGCTCGCGGCGATCGGCGAACGTACCGACACGATCCGGTTGGGGTCCGGCGGCGTGATGCTTCCCAATCATCAGCCGTTCATCGTCGCCGAGCAGTTTCTGATGCTCGAGGCGCTTCAGCCAGGGCGTATCGACCTCGGGCTGGGGCGTTCTCGCGGATTCACGGCTCCCGTGCGGCGGGCGCTACGGGAGGACGAACATGGCGCCGGCGACTTCGCGAGCGATATTTCGGAGTTGCGAGACTATCTGGACGGTCGAGGATCGGTCACGGCCAGACCGGCATCGTCGTCTACGATCCCCATGTTCGTGTTGGCAACGGGCGCAGGGGTTTCGATGGCAGCCGAACTCGGACTCCCGGTCGTGATCGGCGGTCCGGTCCTGCAGCGCGAGGAGCTGGGCGAGGTGCTGGCGCAGTACCGCCGGAAGTATCGTCCGAGCGAACGCGCCCCCGAGCCGTACGTGATCGTCTCGCTGGACGTAACCGTAAGCCGAAGTGTCGACGATGCAAGGGAATTGGCTCTACCCGAGGCGTGGGCGATGGCGACGGCCCGCCGTACCGGCGAGTTCCCGCCTCTCGAATCACCATCCGATATTCGACGGCAGGAGTGGACGACTCAGGTGTGCGAACGGGTGGAGGCGTCGCTGTCCCGTGCATTTCTGGGTGATCCGGCAACTGTGCGAACTCAATTGGAAGAACTTCTCGGGCGTACCGGCGCGGACGAAATTCTCGTCTCGACATCGACTCACGAGCGGGGAGCCCTACTGGAGTCGGATGCGCTCCTCGCGGACCTGGTCGGCACGCTTTCCTGACGTGGGTCTCAGACGCCGCCGCGTACCGCCGCAACGAATCGTGCCATCAGATCGTGGTCCTTCACGCCCCGCGACGACTCGATTCCGCTGGAGACGTCGACGCCCGTGGCTCCGGTGGCCTTCAATGCGGCCGTGACGTTGCTCGGGTCGAGGCCGCCAGCCAGGATCCAGGGCCCGGCGGGTACAGCCGAGCGTGCGGACCAGTCCCAGGGAATGCCGGCGCCGGCGGTCGCGCCGTCGAGAAGAAGGCGGTCCTCCCCGAAGTCGAGGTCGTAGCCGTCACGTATGCGGCCGGCCACCGCGGCACGGATTACCTCGAGTTCCGCGTCGTGCAACGTCTGCACGTCGTCGGCGGACGCCAGGTCGTGGACCTGGACGATCTTCAGGCCGGCCGTACGGGCGACAGTGATGATGTCTGCGACGGCGACGTCCTTGAACACTCCGACGGCCAGTGTGGCGTCGGGTACGAGCCGCACGAGCGGTGCGGCGTCCTCGGGTAGCACCTTGCGGGCGCTGTCGGCGAAGACGAAACCGACGGCGTCGACGTTCAGACGCCCGGCCAGTTCGACGCTCGCCTCGTCTCGCAGGCCGCAGACCTTGATGAATGTCACCGCTCCACGATACGGCCCCGACGAATGTCACACCGGTTCGCGTGAGCTGAACGTGTGTGACATTGGTCGGGGTAAGGGGGAGGGGAAAGTGGGGCCCTCCTGTGCAAAAACGAGAACGTGTTCTATATTTGCGGTGAATGTTTCCCTCTCACCGACTTGGAGCTCACGGCATGTACGAGTGGTCCGACACCGACCTGATGCTTCGCGACGCGGTTCGCGGATTCATCGACAAGGAGATCCGGCCGAATGTCGACAAGCTCGAGAGTGGTGAGCTGCCACCGTTCGACGTCATTCGCAAGCTGTACGCCACCTTCGGTCTCGACGAGATGGCACGCGATTCGCTGAAGAAGTCACTGGCAAAGGAGCGCGGCGAGACGGTCGAGTCCGAAGGCGAGAAGTCTGCGTTCAGTGGCGCCGGAAGCATGGGCGTCATCCTCAACGCGGAGCTGGCCGGTGTCAGCCTCGGTCTGGTCGCCTCGATGGGCGTGAGCCTCGGATTGACCGTCGGCACCATTCGCAGCCGGGGAACCCTCGCCCAGAAGGAGCGGTGGCTTCCGGAACTCGTCACCTTCGAGAAGGTGGGTGCCTGGGCGATCACGGAACCCGAATCGGGCTCCGACGCCTTCGGCGGCATGAAGTCGTACGTGCGTCGTGACGGGGACGACTACATCCTCAACGGTCACAAGACGTTCATCACCAACGGTCCCTATGCCGACGTGATTGTCGTGTACGCGAAGGTCGACGAGGGCGACGCGTCCGTCGACCGCCGCGATCGCAAGGTGCTGACCTTCGTCCTCGATGCGGGCATGGAGGGGCTCACCTTGAGCCCGCCGTTCAAGAAGATGGGAATGAACAGCTCGCCCACCGGAGAGCTGTTCTTCGACAACGTTCGCATATCCAAGGACCGACTGCTCGGCGAAACAGAAGACGGCGGCAAATCCGACGGAAAGTCCAGTGCCAAAGAAAGTTTCGCGGCAGAGCGGATCGGAATCGCCTCGCTCGCTCTCGGAATCATCAACGAATGCCACCGATTGAGCGTCGAGTACGCCAAGTCGAGGACGCTGTGGGGCAAGGAGATCGGGCAGTTCCAACTGATCCAGTTGAAGCTGGCCGAGATGGAGATTGCTCGTATCAACGTGCAGAACATGGTGTTCAACGCGATCGAGCGGACCGCTGCGGGCAACAAGGTCACCTTGGCGGAAGCATCCGCGATGAAGCTGTACTCCTCCCGGGCTGCCACCGAGGTGGCTATGGAAGCAGTGCAGTTGTTCGGCGGTAACGGCTACATGGCCGAATACAAGGTGGAGCAGCTCGCACGCGACGCGAAGTCGCTGATGATCTACGCGGGTAGCAACGAAATTCAGGTCACCCACATCGCCAAGGGGCTACTCAGCTCCTGATCGGGACATGGATCACCCGGGTGCGTCCAGGCGGTAGAAGCGCCAGAATCCGAAGTCGTCGATCGGGAGAACGGACATACCGCAGAAGCCCGCAGCCTCCGCATATCCGCGCAGGGTGCCGGGTCTCATGACTGTCCCGGTGGCAACGCTGGGATGACTGCTCATCCCGTCCGGAAGACACAGTGTCAGGCTGAAGCCGTACATGAGTCTCTCGGTGTCGTCACCCGGCGCGGCGAAGGTAGCTCCCACGGCTTCGTCCATCACGATCAATGTCCCGCCGGGAACCAGGGCACGGCGCACCGAGGCAAGGACCTCGACGGGGCGGGGCATGTCGTGAACACATTCGAATGCGAAAGCAGCATCGAACGTGGAATCGGGGAGCTCGGCGGCATCGGTCTCGGTGAAGGTGACGTGGTCCGCCAGTTCGGGATTCGCGCCGAGGTTCACCCGCGCGAGCGCCACCGATTCGTGATCGATGTCGAATCCGTGAAGTGCCGCACCCGGGTAGGCGCGGGCCAGTGAGATCGTCGACCATCCGCCCCCGCATCCGATGTCGGCGATCGTGGTATTCGGTCGGCCCAGCACAGAGTCCAGTTCGGGAACGGACGCGAGCGCACCTGCCAGCGCGTTCTCGTACCAGGGCCTGTTCATGTCCGCCTGGGATTCTCGCGCGTCACGGCCGTACTGTGCCCACCCCACGCCACCGCCTGTTCGGTAGGCGTTCAGCAATGCGGGGAGCTGTACCGAGGCGGAACAGAACATCCGTGCCAGCGGCGACGTGAACAGCAGACTGTTGGAATCTGTCAGTGCTTCGGCCGTGCCGTCAGGGATGGTGAATCGGGGAGGCGACGCGGAATCGACCGTCAACAGATCGGTGACGGCCTGCTGCTCGAGCCATTCACGCGCGTAGCGAGGATCCGTTCCAGTTCGCTCGGCGAGTTCCACCGCTGTTGCCGGCCCGTCGTTCGCGAGGCTCCGATACCAGCCGAGCCGGTCGCCCAGGTAGATCGCCATGAGGTCGACGGTGCCGAGCGATGCTGCGACGACACGGTTCGCTACGGCCTCTGCTGATCGATCCACACCAGGCATGGTGGCGCTCCCGAACAGGTGGTCGGCGAAGTTGCCGACCTATTCATCGTCCTCCGTCGGGCGACGGCTGTCACGCGTCAGGAGAACTGGCCGGCGAAGTCCAGAAACGGCTCGACGACGCGAAGAACCTCGGCGCTGGCGGCCACCGTGGTCGAGTGATCGAAGCCCTGGATGACTGCCGTCTGCGCTCCGGGGATCAGCCCCGCCAGTTCTTCGGTGTCGGCGAGCCGGTCCGAATCGTCCGACCCCACGAATGCCAGGGTGGGGACTCGGAACCGGCGAAGCGCATCCGCGGGGATGCCAGGCTCGACATCGCATCGGCGCATGTAGGCGGCAAGTGCTGCGGAGTCGTTCGCCTGGAAGGCCGCACGGGTGCCTGGGTCGATGGGCCATGCCCGCACCGCACCCCACTGTTCGAGGAACGCGTCCATCCCCTCCTGCTCGAGAACGTCCACACAGCCTGGGAAGAACAGTCGGTCGAAGGCACCCGCCTGAGGTCTCCTGCTCCCGCCACCGACGACGAGGGCGCTGACGCGACTCGGTGCGCGCTCGGTCAGGGACAGCGCGGCGCGTCCACCGAACGAGTACCCGAGAACCATGGCGGTCTCGATGCCGAGATCGTCCAGCACGGCCAGAACGTCGCCCGTTACGAGGTTCATCGCGTACGAGTCCACGTCGTGTGGCTTGCCGCTCCGGCCGTGTCCGCGCATGTCCACCAATATCAGCCGGTACCGATCACGCAAAGCCTTGACGTAGCCGAAACCCCGCCAGATGCTGTGTGACAGAGCAGATCCGTGCAAAAGCACCAATGGCGGGCCGGAGCCGATCGTCTCGTAAGCGACAGCGGTTCCGTCGGTCGGGTTCTCGGCGTACTCCACGTGATCAGTGTGCCCTACTCCGCCACCAGCTCCTCGGCTGTCAGTGCGAGGCTTCGCGTGACACCGATATCTTGCAGGAACTGCTTGTCGTGACTGACCACGACCAGCGCACCCTGGTAGCTGTTCACCGCCTGCGTCAGATGAGCGAGACTCGGCAGATCGAGATTGTTGGTCGGCTCGTCCAGAAGCAACAGTTTCGGGGCGGGTTCGGCCAACAAGATCGTGGCGAGTGCGGCCCGCAGCCGTTCACCACCCGACAACGCGGCCACCGCTTTGTCGGAATCGTTGCCGCGAAACAGGAATCGGGCCAACTGGGCCCGTACCTGCTCCGGTGTCGCGTGGGGCGCGGCAGCGGCAACGTTCTCGGCCACCGAAGATTCCTCGTCGAAGACGTCGAGTCGTTGCGGCAGCGCCTTGAACGGCACCTTGGGTGTGGAAGCGACCACGGCGTCGAGAAGGGTTGTCTTGCCGACACCGTTACGGCCGGTCAGAGCAATGCGCTCCGGCCCGACGACGTCGAGGGATACGTGCTGGCCCGTCCGCAGACGTGTCTCGGCCATCTCGACGACCACCTGACCGGGATGGACCTCCGTCGCGGGCAGATCCACCCGTACCTCACGGTCGTCTCGCAGCGTTGCCTCCGCCTCGGTGAGAGACTGCTTGGCTTCGTCGACCTTGGCTATGTGATTGTTGCGCAGCTTGCCGGCCGATACCTCGGCCTGCCGTTTGCGCATGTTCATGATGATCTTGGGCTCACGCTTGGTGTCGAACATCTTCTGCCCGTACCGCTTACGCCTGTCCAGTTTGATTCTCGCGTCGACCAACTCACGCTTCTGCTTCTGCATGTCGGTGCGGGCATCACGCACCGCAGCCTCGGCAGAAGCCTGCTCGGCAGCGACGATCTCCTCGTAGGTCGTGTAGTTGCCGCCGAAGATGCGCAGTAGCCCGCCACGAAGCTCGGCGATGGAATCCATGCGATCGAGTAATGCACGGTCGTGGCTGACCACCACGACCGTGCCGGAGAACTGGTCGACCACCGAGTAGAGGCGTTCCCTCGCGTCGTCGTCCAGGTTGTTGGTCGGTTCGTCCAGCAGAAGCACCGTCGGATCTCGCAGGAGTTGGGCCGTGAGCCCGAGCAGAATCGTCTCGCCACCCGACAGGGCACCGACCGTGCGATCCAGATCGCCCACCTCGGCCACGATGGAGCTCAAGCCGAGTCGGTGCAGTAGGGAGAGCGCGACCTCCTCGATGTCCCAGTTGTCCTGGACGACTTCGAAGTCTGCTGCAGTTCCTTCGCCGGATTCGATGCGGTGCAGTGCATTGCGGGTGCCGTCGATACCGAGGAGCTTGTCGATCTGCACGTCGGTATCGAGCGTGATGTCCTGCGGTAGGTACGCAAGCGTTCCTTCGGCTGTGACAGATCCGCGTTCCGGGCTCGTTTTCCCCGCTATGAGACGCAGCAAGGTGGACTTGCCGGAGCCGTTCAGACCCACCAACCCGGTACGACCGTCTGCGATCACGGCATTGAGTCCGTCGAACAACGGGTCGCCATCGGGCCAGGTGAAGGTGACGTCGGAAAGAGAAAGAGAAGTATTAGGCATATGCACTCCTGAGGTTGCGGCACGTGTGCACGCCGATACAGGGCGTGCGCTGGGCGCGTGAAAACCTCTACTGGAGCAAGTGCCCGTCTCCGTTCGTCGACATCAGGACCGCTCAAGGATACGAGCACACCGGATCGGCTGCAACCGATTTTCGGCAACAAAGCCAAGCGTCACACTCTGAGGCATGATCGAGCAGGTGCGTACTCGAAACTCTCGCCGATCGGCCCGGGATCTGACAGTGCTCGCCGCAGCGTCGGCGCTGATGCTCACCGGCTGTGGACTGTTCGGCCCCGACCAGCCGGACACCGTCGCGCAACAGTTCGCCGACGCGCTCAACAACGACGACGTCGCGACAGCGGCCGCGATGACGACGGATCCGGAAGCCGCGACTGCTGCCATCACCTCGATGTACG
The DNA here is from genome assembly GCF_055231055.1 of Rhodococcus huquni. Lineage (NCBI taxonomy): Bacteria > Bacillati > Actinomycetota > Actinomycetes > Mycobacteriales > Nocardiaceae > Rhodococcus > Rhodococcus huquni. Next base: position 34,884 of record NZ_JBUYWE010000009.1, on the reverse strand, counting down.
AGGGGCTCGGCAAGGACGGCACATTCACGTTCGCGTCGGCCGAGGCGAACGACAAGTCCGATTCCTTCACGCTCGACGTCACCTGGCCGTTCGCGGAAGGGCAGCAGTGGAAGTACTCCACCAGTGGCACGGCAGCGGAGCAGGGCGACGACTGGAAGATCGACTGGAAACCCGACGTGCTCGCACCGGGACTCGCCCCTGACACCACACTGCGCTACACCCCCACCACGGGGAAACCGCCGCAGGTGCAGGATGCCTCGAGCGCGCCGATCCTCGAGCAGCAGGTGGTGACGGTGGTGAACGTGGACGGTACTGCCGACACCGCCGCAGTCGCGTCGCTGCTCTCACCCATCGCGCCGACGATCACCGCCGAATCGTTGGGGGCCGACATCGCCGCAGCGCAGGGCAAACCGGTCAATGCGATCTCGTTGCGCCCCGAGGACATCGCGCCGATTCAGGCACAGCTCGAGCAGACCCCGGGCGTCACGCTCGCGCCGCAGACACGCTTGCTGACGGTGGACAAGAACCTGGCCTCGCCCGTCCTCGGCGGGCTGCGCGAGTTGTGGCAACAGGGTCAGGATGCCTCGGCCGGCTGGGCCGTGCAGTCGACCAGTGCTGACGGCACCACGGACACGGTCGCCGGCGAGGCCGGTACGGATGCGCCGAATATCCCCACCACCATCGAGATGCCGCGCCAGATGGCGGCGGAGAATGCCCTCGCGAGTCTGCCCGGGCAGGCTGCGATCGTCGCGATTCGTCCGTCCACGGGAGCGGTGGTCGCTGCCGCACAGAACGCTCCGGCCGACGCCGAAGGGCCCATTGCTCTGACGGGCCTCTATCCGCCGGGCTCCACGTTCAAGACGGTCACCAGTTCAGCGGCATTGCAGGCCGGCATCGTCACCCCGGACACCGTCCTTCCCTGCCCGGGTACGGAGAACATCGAGGGCCGACAGATTCCGAACGACGACGAGTTCGATCTGGGTGAGGTCCCCTTCCACACCGCATTCGCGAAGTCGTGCAACACGACGATGGGCAGGCTGTCGGTCGGGCTGCCGCCGGACGCGCTCCACCAGGCCGCCCTGCAGTTCGGGCTCGGGGTCGACTACGTGACGCCAGGGCTGACGACGGTCACCGGCAACGTTCCTGTCGCCGACACGCCCGCCGCGCGCGTCGAATCCGGAATAGGCCAGGGGCAGGTGACGGCGTCGCCGTTCGGAATGGCGATGGTCGCGGCGTCGATCGCCAACGGGTCCGCCCCGTCGCCGATGCTGGTCCAGGGGCAACCGGGTACACCGGACCAGACCCCGCCCGCAGTTCCTGTAGCGGTAACCGAACAGTTGCGGACGATGATGAGAGAGACTGTCACGGGCGGCACGGCGACCGACTTGCAGGACATTCCGGGACTTATCGGGAAGACTGGAACCGCTGAGTCCGACGGGGGTCCGGCGCACGGTTGGTTCGTTGGCATTCAGGATGATCTGGCGTTTGCGGTATTTGTAGGGGGAGGTGACAGTTCGGTACCAGCCGTGCAGGCTGCCGGGCGTTTTCTGAGATGAACCGGCCGGTATATTTCTCACCGAGGGTAAGTTGTAGCTCAACCGTAACGTCTTCGTAGGCAAACGGTGCTTGTTACGGATGTGACTGAAAGCAAGATGGTGAACATGGGGATTGGACGATCGCTGAACAACCGTCGACGCTATGTGATCGCCCTGGCTGCTGCTGTCGTGATCGCAATGGTTGTCGCGTTGTACGTCTATACCCGTCCTGAGCCCACCGCGAGCTCCGTGGTGGACGATTTTGCAGCTGCCCTCAACGACCGTGATGCCGCTGCAGCGGCCGCGTTGACGTCGTACCCGAACGCGGCCGAGGACGTCATCCAGCAGATGTTCGATGGCCTGCACCCCGAGGACGCGACCTTCGACATCACCCAGTTCATGGATCTCAACGAGAACTCCGGCTTCTTCACGATGGGAGCCAACTGGAACTTCGGTAAGGGCAAGGACTGGAATTACCAGGTAGAAGGCGGCATCCGCGCGTTGTCGGTCGGCTGGCGCATCCAGTGGGACCCGTCGATCATGGCTCCAGATCTCGGGAACGGGCGCTCTGTCCGATACGACCGGACCGATGCAGCTCCGCCGCTGATCATGGACAACACCAACCAGCTGCTCATGAACGAGCAGACGATCAACGCGATCACCCTCGATCCGGCCATCATGCCGGACCCAGTGGACACCACGCGCCGTCTCGCCAAGGTGATCGAGCCGGTCGCGCCACTCGTCACATCCGAGTACATGCTTGCCGAGCTGGCGAAGAAGCCAGGAGAACGTGTGGTCGCCGTGAAGCTCCGCGACCCGGACTTCGCCTACCTCGAAAACGAATTCGCCATTCCGGGTGTGGTCGTCGACAAACAGCCCACCCTGATCACCGCCGATCGTCGAATCACCACGCCCCTGCTCGAGCCCCTACGCAATGTGTGGCAGGCGAATCGCGACGCGACGGCCGGTTGGGCCGTGCACGTCGTCGATCCGGACGGAACGCTCATCCGCCAGGCAGGCTTCCAAGGCCCGCCCGGACCGAACGTTCCTGCGACCCTCGACTCGAACATTCAGTTGGCCGCAGAGGAAGCGGTGGTCAGTGCCGGAACTCCGTCGGCGATCGTCGCGATGCAACCCTCGACAGGCGCCGTGCTGGCGGCCGCCCAGAACAACCAGGCAATGGAACAGGGGCCGGTGGCATTCGAGCACCTGTACCCCGCAGGAAACGCTCTGGACCTGGTGAAGAAGGCTGCCGGGCTGCAGAAGGGTGTCGATCCCAACTCGTTATCCGCCGAGGATCTCGAGAAGACGGGTAATCAGCTCGGCCTCGGTATGAACTTCCGCATCCCGGGTCTCGATCAGCAGACTGCAGTGTTCACGTCGAGCGGGTCCGGTATGGACCAGGCGATGAACACCGAGGGGGAGTACCCAGCGGTCACCCCGTTCGGAATGGCAATGCTGGCGTCCTCCATCGCGCGCGGAAATGCCCCCGCGCCGATGATCGTTCACGGACAGCCCGGAACCAGTGACGTCGAGACGTCAGCCCTGCCTGCCGACGTCAACGAACAGCTTCGGAACATGATGCGAGACAACATCGCGCGCGGCGGCGGTTCGTTTCTCAAGGGCCACCCGGATCTGATGGGAATGACCGCGGAGAGCGGTGACGACCGGTGGTTCTTCGGCTCGCGTGGTGACTTCGCCTTCGCAGTGCTGGTGGCCGACGCCGATGGCGGCGACCGCGCGGTGAAGATGGCCGACCGACTGCTCGTCGAGATGTCCAAGCCTCCGGAGAAGTAAGCCCCCGGAGCCGATACCGGTAGGTTCCTGTTCGTGGGCTTGCTCGATATCGGCATTCTGGTCGTCGCGGGGTTCTTCGCCGGCCTCGTCGGCTTCGTGACCGGGCTCGCGTCGATCGTGTCGTATCCAGCACTCCTCGCAGTAGGGCTGCCACCGGTGAGCGCCAACGTCACCAATACCGTCGCAATGGTGGCCGTGGGCGTCGGCGCCCTCGCCAACTCCACCAAGGAGGTGGCAGCGACAGGGCCCAAAGTTGTTCGCTGGGCGGTCTATGCGGCTCTTGGTGGGGTTGTCGGTGCCGTGGTTCTGCTTCTGGCACCCGAAGGGTCGTTCGAGGCGGTGGTGCCCGGACTGGTTGCCCTGGCCGCGCTGGCTTTGCTGCTGCAACCGTGGATCCGCACGCTGTCGGGTGGTCGAGAGATGCCCGGCCTGTTCTCGTTTCTACTCTTCGTGATCGGAATCTACGGCGGCTACTTCGGCGCAGGTGCCGGCGTCATCTTTCTCGCGTTGACGCTGATCTGCACGTCGGAGACGATCTGGCGGGCCACCATCCTCAAGAGCTTTCTGCTGGGTATCGCGAATCTGTTCGCCGCGATCGGATTCGCGATCTTCGGCCCCGTGCACTGGGTGGCCGCCGCAGCGATGGCGGTCGGCGCGTTGGCCGGTGGCTGGTGCGGACCACCCGTGGTGAAGCGAATACCGCCGTCCGTGTTGCGGGTGGGTGTGAGTATCGCGGGATTCGGCCTTGCCCTTTGGCTGTGGATCAGGTGATGCGAATTCCTACGAGGGTTTCTCGGGGTCGGGGATCCCTTGGCTCGCCGAGAACTTGGCTTCGTCGCCGCTGACGTTGCCGAACGACACGAGTGAGCGCGGGGCGAACAAGTCTGTCAGGTAAGCCATCCCGACCGCCCATCGATTGACCCCGCGTGGCAGTGAGAGCAGGTGATAGCCGCGCGTGACGACCTTCGCGGGAAAACCGGACAGGCGGGCGCCCAGTGGGTTGGCCACCGCGAACCGTGGACCGAGGTCGACGACGAGCCCCAGGTCCGAGTGCTTGTACGGCTTCGATGTGCCGACGCCGAGCGTGGCGAGCAGGTTTCGTGCCAGCGCCTTTCCCTGGCGAATCGCGTGCTGGGCGGTGGGTGGCGTGTTCTCACCGTCCTTGGTGAGATCGGGAACGGCCGCGGCATCACCGGCCGCGAAGACATCCGGGTGCCCCTCGACGGACAGATCTGCCCGGACCTTCAACCGGCCCTTCTCGATAGGCAGCCCGAGCTCGCCTATCAGCGGACTCGCGGTGACGCCCGCAGCCCAGACGACCGTTCTGGTGGGCACCGTCGTGCCGTCCGTGAGAACCACGTGATCATCGGCGACCGATTCGAGACTCGTCTCCAACCGCACGTCGATATTGCGCTCGCGCAGGACCTCGAGGACTTTGGCGCTCAGCTTGTCTCCGACTTCGGGCATGACCTTTGTCGCCACATCGAGGAGTACGAAGCGCACCTCGGTCGGGTCGAACCCGCGTTGCTTCGCGGTCTCGTCCGCCAGGGCGCGCAGCTGGGAGACCAGTTCTGCACCGGCATACGAAGCGCCGACGATGACGAAGGTGCGCCGCTGCGCAAGGATCTCCTCGTCGTCGGTGCGCGAGGCGAGTTCGAGCTGGATGAGGAGTTGGTCGCGGAGGTAGAGCGCTTCGGTGGTGGTCTTCAGCCCGCGCGCATGCTCGGCCAGGCCGGGTATGTCGAACAAGCGGGTGACCGACCCGGGCGTGAGTACCAGTCGATCCCAGCCCTCGGTCTCGGTGGCGCCGGTCTGATCGGTGAAGTGCAGAGTCTTGGCAGTGAAGTCGACAGAGTTCACCCGGCCGGTGACGACGTCGACGCCGGGCAGCGACTGGCTCAGTGGGACCGCGACGAACCTGGGGTCGAGCAGTCCGCCCGCCACATCCGGCAACAGCGGCGTGTACAGCATGAAGTCGCTGGCCGAGATGAGGGTGACGGATACGTCCACGTTCGCTTTTCGGGCCTGTTTGACGATCCGCCTGGCGCTTTCGAAGCCGGCAAAACCGCCGCCGACCACCACCACACGGGTTCGGGATCTCGAATCGAGTTCTGCGTTCATCGAACTGGAGCCCTTTCTGTTGGGTCCTCGCGACTAGTGCACGCCCTGCATCAACTTCTTGATACGCGGTGTCGCGATGGCAAGCAACACGCCCACGGCAATGGAGCCGAGTCCGATCGACAGGTAGTAGGGGACCTCGTTGGTCTCGTCGTAGTAACCGGCGAGGGTGCCGGCCATTGCCGTGCCGAGGGCGACGGACAGGAAGAACAACGCCACCATCTGAGTGTGGAACGCCTTCGGTGCGAGTTTGGTCGAAATCGACAGGCCCACCGGTGAGAGGAAAAGCTCGGCGAAAGTGAAGAGCAGCAGGATGCCCACCAGACCGAGGATCGGTGCGCTGTTCGGGCCGCCGCCGGCCATCGGGATGAAGGCCAGGAATGCCACGCCCATCAGGATGGTGCCCGCCGCGAACTTCAGTGGCGTGCTGGGCTGGCGGGGACCGAGCTTGGTCCAGGCCGCCGCGAAGACGCCGGCAAAGATGATGATGAACACCGGGTTGATCGACTGAACCCATGCGGCGGGGAAGTCCCAGCCGAACAGGTTGCGATCGAGTCGCTTGTCCGCGAAGACGGCCACCATCGTGAACTGCTGCTGGAACAGCGACCAGAACACGGCGCTGGCGATGAACAGTGGGATGAACGAGACCACACGACTGCGCTCGACGGTGGTGATCTTCTTGCTCGACAGGATCACGCCGAAGTAGACGACTGCGGCGATGACCGTAAGCGTGACGACCAGGTCCGACATGTTGGCCGCGGTGATCACACCGGTGACGGAGAGGACTGCGATCGCGAGGACTGCGGCAGCGCCGATCCCGATCCATTTGGTGCGATCGCTCTTCGGCAGCGGGTTGGGCGCAGTGCTGCCGATGTCGCCCAGTTGCTTGCGACCGAGCGTGTACTGGATCAGTCCGAGGGCCATACCGATAGCGGCAAGAGCGAAACCGGCGTGGAAGCCGATGTGGTCCTGTGCCCAACCGGTGAGGAGCGGGCCGATGAACGCGCCGAGGTTGATGCCCATGTAGAAGAGCGAGAAGCCGGCGTCGCGACGCTCGTCCTTCTCCGAGTACAGATCGCCGACAAGCGATGTGGCGTTGGCTTTCAGGCCACCACTGCCGAATGCCACGAGGACAAGGCCGACACCGACACCCCAGGCTCCCGGGAGAACCGCCAACGCGATATGGCCGAGCATCACGAGGATCGCGCTGTAGAACAGCGTTCGTTCCGAGCCGATGAGTCGGTCGGCAATCCAGGCGGCGAGGACCGTCGAGAGGTAGACCGTGCCGCCGTACGCGCCGACGATGCTGGTCGCAGAGGCTTCGGCGATGCCAAGTCCGCCGTCGCTCACCGAGTAGTACAGGTAGTAGATCAGGATGCCCTGCATCCCGTAGAAGGAGAATCTCTCCCACATCTCCACGCCGAACAGGTTGGCGAGTGCTAGCGGCTGGCCGAAGAAGCGATGGTCTTCGCTCTTGGGCGCCTTGGACTGATCGATCGTGTCGCTCATGCGGGAGACTTTTCCATCTGGTCGAGAAGTTCGTGTGATCTTAGGGACGTCGTTTCCGGATCGCCCCTGCGATGGCACGCCACCCGATCAGAAATACCGCCAGGACAGTACTCGCCACGATAATGAAGCTGAACGCGGTCCCCTGTCCGCTGACCACCCGGAACAGCATCCCGACCACAACCGTGGAGATCCACACGATCACACCGGTGGGGACGAGTAGCCACGGATCGAACTTCTCGCGGTACAGCGCGATCGTCGCACCCCAACCCGCAACGAGGCCGATGAGGAACGGCCAGGCCGTGGTGAGCAGGCCGGTCAGAGCGTTGGCCTCGTCATGACTCCGGCGACCGATCGCGCAGAAGACCAAGACCAGCACGAAGTCGACCAAGAGGGCGGGAGCGTACTTTTTCACAGTGCTCGACTCTACTGCCGCGGACCAGAGCACCTCCTGGCCTCGGCAGAACGAGCCTGAGTGCACACAAATCGCGTTCAGAGACGGGATCCCGCCGGTGAAGTCGATTTGTGTGCAGTTTTACGGGTGAGGAGGGGTGTAGGGAGCCCAGCCCGTGGCCTTGCGCGGAATGGGGAGCGGCGGAGGGAACGGTAGACGCTGGAAAGCGACTTCGGTGCTGCCGTAGACCGTGCCCTTCTCCCCGATGTAGTAGTAGCCGAAGTGATTGGCGATGCCGTTCATCCGTCCGACCTCGATCGTGAAGTTGCGCGGGTCGAGCACCACCAGCGGACGTCCATCGAACATTGCGCTGACGACCTGATCCTGCTGGTGCTCGGACGGGGCGCGAGAGGTCCGGCGTGAAGCGTCCCAGCGCCGATAGACGGGTGGCCCAACGACGAGAAGAATGACCGAACCTGCGATGGAGATGGCGACGATCATTGGATCACCGGCCCTTGCCGTTGTATGTGCGTTGGATCGAACAGTTTGCGAAACACATACGTATGGTTGAAATCTCGATTCGACATGTATGAGCGCGCGAACACGTATCCGCAGTTGTAGGCGGTCACTGCCATCCGGTACGGAGGAATATTGGTTGCAGGAGAGTAGATCTCGACGATCTCCTTGCCGTCGAACTTCTTCTCTAGCCACCGTTGCTGGGTTGCCTGCGAGGAGAGTCGGCGAATCAGGATGATTCCCCAGTTCGCTACTGCGAGCGCGAGAAACAACATTCCCAGGGTGAGGGGAAGCCAATCCCACTGTGTGCTCACGCGTGCAGTCCAGCCGTCAGGGTCCGTAGCCCCATGGGTGCCCGAGATGAGGGACCGGTAGCGGGGGAGGCGTATCCAACTTCGCGAATACGTGTTCGATCTGGTGGTTTCTCCACCGTGAGGGACGGTCGCCGACGTAATAATATCCGTGGTAATTGGCAACCTGCTGCAGTCGTGGGAGTGGCAGTGTCCCTGGCTCTACTCGAGTGAAGACGGTTGCACGACCGTCGAACATTGACGCTGCGGGATGAGTCGCGACATCGACAGGAGGCGAGTTTCCGATCTTGGATTTGGAGTTCTCGATTATTGCCGTCATCTCCGAGTTGGTGCGGGCTATGAGGACCATTGCCCAGACCAACCCTCCGATTATCGGCATGAATGGAATGCACCACGCAAGGTTCCAGGAAACGGAGCCTGGCTGGAGCGCGGCCAATGTGTCAGTACTCAAAAGGTGCCCCGAGGTTTGTGCGCGAACGGTCGGAGTCAGCAGGCCAGTAGACACGGTTGAACCTGTATGCCGGCGTGATGGATCTATTGGGTCGGTATCCGTGGCCGAACACGAACCCGTGTCGGTAGGCGATCAGGGCTAGTTGTTCCGGTTTGAAGCGGGTTTCGTTGGCGCGCAGCGTCACAGTCATGCGGCCGTCGAACTGCTCGGTCAACCACTGCTCTTGGACGGACGTGGATTCAATTCGTCTGCGAAAGTTGCGCAGCTTCCCATAGAAGTAGACGCCAGCCATTACGGCAAGTATGGGAACGAACAGCCACAGCACCCATGGGACAGGCGTCGGCCCACCTGCTTGCGCAACTATCGAATTCATTCGGGGTCCTTGTTCTGGATGCGGGCCAAGTGCACACAAACCGCGTCCAGAAACGGGATCCCGCCGGTGAAGTCGATTTGTGTGCAGTATTACGGGTCTGCCCACTCGAGTCAGGGGCCGTATCCCCATCGTTGCCGGAGTTGCGGAATTGGAAGTGGCGGGGGCGTGCTCGACCGCATGAAGACGTGCTCGACCTTGTACCGTGTCCACCTCGACGGGCGATCTCCGACGTAGTGGTAGCCGTAATGCCAAGCGACCTGCACCAGCTGCGGCAAGGCCACTGGTCCCTGGGTGTCCGGTGTGAACACTATCGGGGCTCCGCTGAACAGCACTGCGGCCGGGTGGTTCGCCACGTCTACCGGTGGCACGTGGGGTGGCCGGACCTTGTTCTCCTCGACGATTGGACCGGCCATCGCGCGGATGCTCTTGACCGAGTAGTAACCGTAGATAAACACGCCCGCGATAGGCGCGAATGGAAGGCACCAAAGCAAGTTCCAGGTAACGGATCCCGGCTGCACCGCGGCAAGGGTGTCAGTGCTCACGATAGGCCTCCGGCGAGGTCACGTACGAAGGGTCGGCTTTCGCTGGCCAGAAGACACGGTTGAACCTGTAGTGCCTTGTGACAGAGTTGCGGAGCAGGTATCCATATCCGAATACGAAACCGTGTTGATACGCAATCGCTGCCAGTTCGACTGGCGTGAAACGGGTTTCGTTAGCGCGTATGCTGACTGATACCTGACCGTCGAAACGTTCGGCCAGCCATTGCGCTTGGAAATCGGCCGGGCGGATTCGTCGGCGAAAGTCTCGCAGCTTCCCGGCGACGTACATGACTCCCATGACGACGATGGCGGGAAAGGTAAACCACAAGATCCACGGCATCGGGTCTGATTCGGTAGCTTGGGCGAGCATCTCACTCATTTGGCCGGCTCACTGACCCGAATGCGGCCGATAACGGGGGTGGACGGGTGTTCTCGAGAGGTCGTCATGGATTGGAATTCGTCTTGAAAAGCGCGGACCACTGTCCGCGGAAGAATGCGAGCTCCCACCGGGAAGCTTTGGGCGGTAGTGGGATCGATGGTGGGATCTCGTGGTGGTCGAAAATGACGCGCGTGGAGATGTGATTGGGGCGCCCACGCTCACCGGCGTAGTAGTAGCGGTTCGAGTTCGCTATGCCGTTCATCTCGGCGACGGACACGGTGAAGTTCCGAGGGTCGAACTGGACACTCGGGTCTCCCGAAGCGAACTTGGAACGAATGTTAGCGAGCTGTACGTCAGGGCTGGGAATACGCCGTTGTCGCCAACTTGTCGCGAGGTGGTTGTAGCTAGCGGACAACACGATGATCGCCAGCACAATCAGTAGGACAACAAAAGCCCCCATTTGGTCAGTTACCGCCCGTCCTGAGCGGGCCGCGGCCCTGGATTCGGAGTTACGTGGCCCGGAAGCCCAGTGGGAGTGTGACCACCGTAAAGACGCCGGAATACGTAGGTCGGCTGAAGTGATCGTGGCCTGTTGAATCTGCGCGCGTAGACGTACCCGCTGGCGTACGCGGTACGAACTATCCTTTCGTCTCGCTCTGGAGAGGGTGGGCCAGTGATGCCGATCTGTGCGCCGCCCACATAGAGACCGTTGACGACGTGATAGCCGAGACTTGAGTCCTGTTCTTTGGCGGCGGCTGTCAGTCGACGAGTCCACAGGTAGAACACGGTGATCGCCAATGCCACTAGTAAGACCACGAAAGGCCAGGGCAGCTGTCCGTGGTCAGAACCGGGCGGTGGAGTGCCGGCGAAGAACCATACATCCGTCGAATTCATTGCTCCGCTACTTCCGTCGAGAATCGGATGGTCTCGATACTGCCGACCGCCAGTTCGATGAAGTAATCCCAGTTCTCCGACTTCCCGCTCCCCACGTCAAGGACTACCAGAGCCTTGCCGTCGGGGGTTGGCACCAGCGCTTGCCACGACTGCACCGGTAGGACCGCTTCCTCCCCACTTGCCGAGACATGCGGTGGGAATCGGTACTCGGCGTTTCGTGTAACAGTCACGGTCGGACCGCAATTCAGGGTCAGAATCCTAACCACAGCAAGCGGTTCCTTGTTGGACAATTCTTGCATCAATGCACTCGCGTACTCAGTTCTCGACCTGGTGTCGGGCAACGATGGACCGTTGAGCGCCAGCCGGTGTTGGGACAGCATCATGAACCCGGTATCGGTCGGAGACCCTCCGGGGAGTGTCAGAACTCCCGCGAGAATCGCACCATACGAATTGAGAAGAGCGCCCGTGCTGGATACGTGGTCCGCGATACTTTCTACGTCAATCCCCGCGGTGTCGTCGGACGCCAGGTCGGCGATCTGCCGCGCTGCACGAAGACGTTCGGAATCTTTGCAGTCCAAAGGGATTCGACCGAAACCGGGTGGAACGCTCATTGATTCGATTACTGCCTGCATGGTCAACCAACACCTTTAGGGACGAGGTACTGCTGAAAGTCTTCATGGAAGACTGACGTCGTTTCAAGTCCAGTTGCGTCAACGGCGTACGGAGCGCCGACGCCAACACCGGCCGAACCGACGCCCAATTTTGTTCCAAATGAACCGTAACTAGTGGCCGCGGCCCTATATCCGTCTGCGGCTGCCGGCGCCACCTCGGCTAACCCTTCTCCCGTCGCTTTCAGCCCCTTAGCGGTCAATCCGATGGTGGTGCCGGCAACCCCCGTCACCACGCCGACACCGTCCATGGCGATAGTTGTCCAGGTGACATCGGCTCCGGCGGCCTTCGCGAGTGAATGGCCGGCAAGTGCAGCTGCAGATAGCCCAAGCGCAATACCGCCCAATGCCAGATTTACGCCAGGTGCCCACGCGAACGCCAAGGCTGCGACGCCGACGACAGTACTGAGGGTCGACATCACGTTCGAGATCTCGTTGATGAGGTCGGCGTTGTCCTTGATGAACTGCCAGATGTCAGCGGCGAGGTCGGTGATGCCGTCGACGAGCGCGTCGAGGGCATTGCCAAGGGCTTCGAAAAAGCCCTCTTCGGGAGCGTTGCTGCAGGCCTTGTTCAGAGCCTCGGCCGTGAGGTTTGCAAGCTCGATGTGCTGCTGCAAGAGCCGCTGTGCGCGCTCGATGATTGCTTCGAGTTCTTTGCGCGCACGATTCAGAGCGTCGGTCGCGGCATCCAATCGTGATTGGGCTGCGGCTAATTGGGCGTCATCGGTGTACGTCCGTCCGGCCTCGTCGAGACCAGGATCCGACTCTGCCCGCGCCACCTGCTGACGCGCGGCGCGGGCCTCGTCTTCGAGTTGTTGGGCGGTCTTCTGAAGGGACTCGAGATCGGCTCCCCAATCGCCGAGTGCCACACCCGCTTGCTGCAGGCCGGAGCTTGCATCGTCCAGATACTTGGGAAGTTCTCCGACTTCACCGCGGAATGCGTCTGCTGCCTCCCCGCGCCAGATTCCGTCGGAATGGCCCACACGAGTGAGCGCGGTCTGTGCGTCTCGAACCTTGTTCGCTATCTCCCGCAGCTCCGTGGCAAGAAGTCCGACCGTGTCCGCATTCCCCGGAGCCGGGTTGAATCCGATGCTCGGGTAGTCGGCGCTCGGCATCGGGCCTCGCGGAAAACCGAAGCCGGGCCGCGTCATCCGAAGTCCAAGGTGGATCTGGGCGCGGGCTCTGGACTCGGTGCAGACGGCTCGGGGAGGGCAGTGCCGACCGCGTCGAGGGTTCCTGCGTTGATGCGCTCCTGCTCGGCATACAGGTCACGGGTGAGTTCGAGGCCGTCCACCATCTTCTCGGTGGCGTCGGCGATCTTCTCGATGCCGTACTTCCACTTGTTCCGGAAGTTCTCTGCCGCGTTGTCGAGTGGAGTCGACCCGAGGTCGCTGCCGTCGGTGTCAGCGAGTCTGTTGTTCGCCGAAGTCATGTCCTCGGCCGCCGTATCGAGTGTGCTGATGAGCCCACTGAAGGCATCGATATCCAGATATAGCTCGTCCGCCACAAATCCCCCCGGCCGCAATTATGTCGGGATCACAGTACAACAGCGTCTTTCGTCACTGCCTCGGCCGCGAAGGGGAGTCGGGTGCACAACGAAAAGCGCACGGCCACTGCGAAAGTGGCCGTGCGCTCGAGAGGACCGAGATCAGGACTGCAGTCCGGCCTCGATCTCGAGGGTGATGGTGATCTTGTCGCCGACGACAGCTCCGCCGCCTTCGAGCGGCATTTCGATGCTGATGCCGAAGTCCCTGCGGTTCAGGACGGTGCTGGCCTCGAAGCCGGCAACCGGTCCGTTGCCCATTCCGGCGTTGACGCCGTTGAACTCGAGCTTCAGCTCGACGGGCTTGGTGACACCGTGGAGGGTGAACTCACCGTCGACGATGTAGTCCTCGCCCTTGGCGCGGACGCCGGTGGACTTGAAGGTCGCGGTGGGGAACTGCTCTGCGTCGAAGAAGTCGGCCGACTTGATGTGCGCGTCACGGTCGTCGTTGTTGGTGTCGATGGACGCGACCTGGATGTCGGCGTTCACGGATGCGGCACCGTCCTCGGCGACGGTGATGGCGCCGGAGAAGTCGTTGAAGGTGCCCCGAACCTTGCTCACCATCAGGTGACGCACCGAGAAGGCGACGGTGGAGTGGGCCTGGTCGATGGCCCAGGTGCCTGCGGTCAGGCCGGGGAGCGTGGTGGTGGTGGCGGAAGTCATCCGAATCTCCTAAGTGGTTGAAGCTTCAAGTTCTTCTGTCCTCAACTATGGACCCATTGGAATGCTTCCGCAACCCTGAGGTGATCCCGGTCACATTTCGAGTAGTGATCGTGCCAGGTTCTGCGCAGTCACGCTGGCCACGCGCAGCGGCTCGGTGTTCCGCATGGCCCTGGCCAGTACAAATGCCCCCTCCAGGCTGGTGATCAGGCCCAGCGTCAGCTGCCTCGCGTCGGCCTCGCTGAGGCCCCTTGTCTGGAAACTTCGGGTGCCGCGCTCGATCCAATCGGCAAAAACGTCTGCAGTGGCTTCCCGGAGCAGTTCGTTCGTGCTCGCGACCTCGAGCGCAATCGTCGCGATGGGGCAAGCATCGGCGTAGTCGGTTGCGACCAGGGAGTCCGCAGCCAGGGTGAAGGCCACATCGATACCTTCGACGATGTCGGGAAATCCGTCGAGGATCGAGAAGACCAGATCCGCGTAGCTCTCGCCGGAAGATCGGATCACCTCATCGCCGAGCTGCTGCTTTCCGCCGGGGAAAAAGTGGTAGATCGAACCGAACGGTGCGCGGGCGGTCGACGCGATCTGTTTGAGGCCGGTTCCGGTGTAACCGTTCCGCCTGAACAGTTCTGTGCCGGCCGCGAGGATTCGCACTTTTGTGTCGTTCAAGGTCTCTCCGCTCTTGTGCAGCCGATGGAAACCATCGTAGCCTTGATTAACTAGAACGATCTATCAAATGGAGATGACCATGAAGAAGATCGAACTGAGTACGGGCACCGTGGAGTACGAGGACACGGGTGGAAGTGGACCCGTAGTGGTGTTTCTGCACGGCGTGACGATCGATCACACGGTGTGGCGGAACGTCGTGAAGGGCTTGGCTCCGGACTACCGCTGCGTGCTGCCATTACTCCCGCTCGGTTCCCACCGAATTCCGATGCGCCCGAACGCGGACCTCTCGCTCTTGGGGCTGGGCCTGTTGATCGGCGAGTTCCTCGACAAGCTCGACCTCGTCGATGTGACTGTCGTGCAGAATGATTGGGGAGGCATCCAAGTCCTGATCGCCAACGGAGACAGTAGCCGGATCAGTAATCTGGTGCTGACGCCTTGCGAGGCCTTCGACAATTATCCCCCCGGACTTCCCGGCGCCGGGCTGACCGCCGCTGCCGCGATTCCGGGAGGCCTCGCTATTCTCATGCAGGGCTTTCGCTCGACCTTGCTCAGGCGAGCGCCGGGTGCGTGGGGATGGATGAGCAAGCGTCCCGTCCCGAAGTCGGTGATGGACGGTTGGTTCGAGCCGGCCACCACCGACAAACGGATTCGTCGAGACCTCCGAAAGTACGGCGGATCGCTGCCTCCCAAGGCCACCCTGCTGGACTGGGCGCAGCGCAATCGCAGTTTCGAAAAGCCAGTCCTGATCCTGTGGGCCACCGAGGACAAAGTGATGCCCCGCGTACATGGACCGCGGCTCGCGGAGGTGTATCCGAACTCCCGTCTGAAGGAGATCGGCGACACCTACACGCTCATGCCCGAGGACCGACCCGACGCGATCATCGAGGCGGTCAGGGAATTGGTCGATGCCGTCGAACCGACATGGCCGGCAGACTAGGTCTCGGCCTCCGGCTCGACGGTCCGTGGCCACGGAGTTCGAGCGCCCTGTGACTTCTCGTCGTAGCCGCGTTCGAGTTCGGGGTTCTCGTGCTGATTGCTGCGGAAGAGGAAGAAGAACGTCACCCAGCCGACCAGCGCGACCATGATGTAGCTGACCACGCGGTATACGAAGACCGCGGCCAGGGCTTGGGGCGCTGTGGCACCCGCCGCAGTGAGGGTGGCGATCAGCGTGCCGTCGACGAAGCCCAGGCCGCCCGGTGCGAGCGGGATGCTGCCCACGGCCTTGGCTGCAGCGAAGGCGATCAGGAGGCCAGGGAGTGACGGTTCGGCACCGACCGCCCAACAGGCGAGGCCGAGGCACGCCACGTCGAACGCACGGTGCACGCCGGACCACCCGAAGGTGGCGAGCATGTCGGTGCGCTTGAGTTCGACGGAGTCGAGCTGCCCGAGGATTTCCTGCCACCGGTCCAGGCCGGTGTCGAGGGGCTTCTTACGGAGCCGGTTGAAGCGAACGAGGATCCAGCGGCCGATGCTCTCGATCGAATCCGGGTTCTTCGCGATATAGCGAAGTAGGTAGAACAGGGCGCCGGCACCCAGCAGTGAGAGGGCGAGGGTGACCGGACTGACCTTGGTGCCGACGGCGAACGCACCGGCAGCTCCGATCAGCGCGAGGCTGCCGGCCGCGATGACGCCGGAAATTGCCAGTTGCCACGACGCGACGACGGGCGTAGCGCCCCACTTGCGGGTCTGTTTGTAGGTGAAGGCCGTGGAGAACACCTGACCGGCAGGCAGGCTGACGGCCATCGCCGTGCTCGCATAGATCACCGACACCGACTTGAGCTGACTGACCACCACGTTGCCGGCCCGAAGCAGGCGCTGCTGGACGGCGCCGAACCCACTCAACGACACTGCCTGCGCGAACACGCACAGGGCGACCCAACCCCAATGGATTTCCGTCAGCGCTCGCCAGGAGTCGTGCAGGGTGGGCCACAGATAGATGCCCTCTACGACGAGGAGCGCGACGAGGGCAACACCGAGCACCCACTTGACCCACCAGAATCGGCTTCGGGACCGACCGGAGTCGGTCGGTCCGGGGGCGGAGCTAGGCGGTACCACCACGTCAGACTAACCAACGCGCACGGATCACTCGGGATAGCGCTCCGGCCACGCCAGGTGGGTCTTGCGGCGACGACCTCGAAGCTTGACCTGTTCACCGAGCACCCACTCGTTCTGCTCGTCGTCGGTCGCGAAGTAAAGTGCGCTGGTCGAGGCCAGAACTCGGCTCGGTTCGAGCTTCGCGAGTTCGGTGAGTCTGGACGCTTCGTTGACCGGATCGCCGATCACGGTGTACTCGAATCTCTCCGACGCGCCGATGTTGCCTGCGACGGCAAGCCCGGCGGATACACCTATCCCGATGTCGAGGCCGGTGATCTCGTTCAACGCGAACCGCAGCTCTCGGGCCGCGGCGAGGGCAGCGGTCGGGGCGTCCGGCCGGTCGAGTGGTGCGCCGAATATCGCGAGCGCCGCATCGCCCATGAACTTGTTGACGAAGCCGTGATGCCGATCGACCACATCCACCACGACCCGGAAGAACTCGTTGAGCAGGTCCACGACCTCTCCTGGGGGACGTTCCGCCGCGGCGCCCGTCGATCCGACCATGTCCACGAACAGCACCGCGACGAATCGCGTCTCACCACCCAGTTCGGTGCCGAACTGCAGTGCGCGGCGCGCCACGTCCTCGCCGACGTGCTGGCCGAACAGTTCGCGAAGGAGGCGGCGTTCGTCCGCCTCGGCCATCATCCGGTTGAACCCGACCTGTAGTCGGCCGACCTCGGAACCGTCGAACACTTCCACGCGGACGTCTGTGGCGCCGCGTTGTACCCGCTCGATGGCACGCCGGAGCTGCTTGATGGGGTCTGAGATCTGGCTGGCCGTCAGCATCGAGAGCGCAAAGGCCTGAACTATCGCGACAAGGGCGATCAGGGTGATCGCCCAGGCGAGGGCATCCGGCGAGAACACCAGGTCGGTGGTGAGCTGTGTGACGCACAGCAGGATGATGCCGATCACGGGCATCAGGGTGCCGAGTCCCCATGTCATCGCCATCCGGGTACCGACGCCGGGAGCCATGGTGCGGTCGAACTGGCCCTCGCTCAGCGCCCGCGCCGCTACCGGACGGAGAATGCGTTCGCCGAGCATGTAAGTGAACCCGAAGGTCGTCGTGGCGGCCATGCAGACCGTGATGATGACGGCGACGGCGAGTTCCGGCATCTCGGCTGCGGTGAGAATCACGAAGATGAGGCCGCCGATAATCCACAGCACCAGATGGACGATCGCCTGCCGAAGCGGCGCGTGCAGCGCCGACATCTGTTCACTGCGCCGCGGCGGGCCACCGCGCAACTGCCATCTGATCACCGATCGCAGCATCATCGCGGCCGCCGTGAGGCTCACCGCGCCCGCAAACAGCAGGTATCCGCCGAAGATCACCGCATTGCGGAAGCGGTCGTCGATGATTCCCGCAGACTCGGGAATCGGCATTCCGTACCGGACGAAGGCGAACACCGTCACGGCACCGAACATGTTGGCGATCAACATGGAGAACATATAGAGCGGCCATCTGCTGCGGATGGTCACCGCAATCGCTCTATATGATCTGCGCACGGTGTTCAATTTAGCGGCTGACACCTGGTGTGTCGGACAGTCGCCGGTCAGGCGGGGGTTTTACGTCTCGGAAGTCGCCGTGAACACCGAATAGCAATGAGCTGAACACCCTTTCTCGATAAGCTCCTCGAGTGAGCGAGATCGAGCCGCGCCGCGATTACGCCGCCGCCGTTCATCCGATCGTGCGGGTGACCGCCGAGTGGACGTGGCGGCTGCTGCTGATCTTCGCCGGCCTGCTGACCCTCGGTTACCTGGTGACGAAGCTCGACACCGTGATCATTCCGGTGGCGATCGCCTTGTTGTCCTCGGCGCTGCTCGTCCCGTTCGTCAACTGGCTGAACGTGCGCGGCGTGCCACGGTCGGTTGCGGTGATGGTGGTTCTCCTGGCCGCCCTCGGGGTACTCGCGGCAATCGTGGCCTTCGTGGTCGAACAGTTCATCAGGGGATTTCCGGGGCTGGCGGATCAGTTCACCGCCAGCGTGACCCAGATTCAGGCCTGGCTGATCGACGGGCCGTTCCACATCAGCGAGGATCAGATCAGGCAGGCCGGCGACTCCGTGGTGCGGGCGGTGCAGTCGAACCGTGAGGTTCTCACGAGTGGCGCGCTCACCACGGCAACCGTCATTGCCGAGATCTTCGCCGGGGCCTTCCTGACGCTCTTCACGCTGATCTTCTTTCTCTACGGCGGCCGCGAGGTCTGGCAGTTCGTGACGCGACTGGTGCCGACGCCCTCACGGGCACGGGTACGCCTCGCGGGCGAACAGGGTTATCACTCGCTGGTCGGCTACGTGCGTGCCACGGTGGCGGTCGCTGCGGCCGATGCGGTGGGCATCGGCGCCGGACTCGCCATCCTGGGTGTACCTCTGGCACTACCGCTCGCATCGATCGTCTTCGTGGGCGCGTTCATTCCGATCGTGGGTGCATTCCTCGCCGGATTCCTGGCGGTTCTGGTGGCTTGGGTGACAAAAGGCCTGATCACCGCACTCATCGTGTTGGCCATCATCATCGCGATCATGCAACTGGAGGGGCATGTTCTGCAGCCCCTACTGTTGGGGCGGGCCGTGCGACTGCACCCACTCGCGGTGGTCCTCGCGATCACCACGGGCATCGTGTTGGCCGGAATCGTCGGGGGCCTCGTGGCGGTACCTATCGTCGCAGTGCTCAACACGGCGGTCAGATCGTTGTTGGCCGATGACCCCGAGAAGATTCCCGAAGGTGTGGAAGTGAACAACCCGCTGGTGCCTCTCTACCCGGCGACTCCGAACGACGCTTCGGCACAGGAGGACCCTCCTGTGAAGCCTGAGGACGAACGCGACGAATGACCGACACCCGAGACCACCGGACCCGCCTGCACTATCGGCCCGGACTTCGTTCCGATGCGGGATCGAACACGCAACCGGACGCGCCGTTGTGGCGGGCAGCGCAGGCATTTCGGCTCATCACGCTGCTGTACGCGATCAGCTATCAGATCGCGTCGGTGCAGTACTACAGCAACCAGCGCCTGAGCTGGGTGTTCGTTGCCTTGATGGCGGTGTGGTCGGGTTTGTCGGCGATCCTGTTGTCTCATGGCAAGGTTCCGCGCTATCAGATCGTGATTGCGGACCAGGTGGTCGTCGTCGCGCTCATGGCATCGACAAGACTTGTGTCCGAACATGACTGGTACAGCCACCATCAGACGTTGCCGACCACGCTGTGGGCCACCAACGCCGTGATCTCGGCCGCCGTGCTGGGCGGGCCCTGGTTGGGTATGGCGTCCGGTGTCGGAATCTCGATGGTGAGCGCTGTGGTTCGGGATCAGATCAACCTCGATCTGTGGCAGGACGCGACGGCGCCGGTTCTGATCTCGGTGGGACTGGCGCTCGGCCTCGCCACCACCACAGCACGCCGTGCGCAGGCACAACTCGAGCGGGCCGTGCGTTTGACCGCTGCTACCGAGGAGCGTGAACGCCTGGCCCGTGAAGTGCACGACGGCGTGTTGCAGGTCCTCGCCCTCGTCGGTCGCCGCGGAAATGAAATAGGTGGACCGGCAAAGGAACTCGCCTCGATGGCGGCGGAACAGGAGGTGGCTCTCCGAACGCTGATCTCGGAACAGGGCACAGGTGCCGATTCGGATTCGGGTGGGTCGGAAGTCGATGTTCGGCTGTTGCTGCGGACGCGCTCGAGTACCACGGTTTCGGTTTCCACTCCCGCAGACCCGGTTGTCGTCGGACGCAATGTGGCCGACGAAGTGGCCGCCATCGTGGACACGACCTTGTCGAACGTCGATCGTCACGCCGGGGCGGGCGCCAAAGCCTATGTGCTGCTGGAGGACCTCGGCGACGAGCTGATCGTGAGTGTGCGTGACGACGGGGTCGGTATCGGCGACGGGCGCCTGGAAGAGGCGGAGGCCGAAGGCCGTATGGGGGTGTCGAAGTCCATCCTCGGGCGAGCCCGAGCACTCGGTGGTACCGCCGAGATCGACACGGACCCAGGATTGGGCACCGAGTGGGAGATACGTATTCCGAAGGGGAGGAAACATGGCTGACGACCAACTCACCATCATGGTGGTCGACGACCATCCGATGTGGCGCGACGCGGTGGCCCGCGATCTCGAGGGTGCGGGTTTCTCCGTCGTGGCCACGGCAGACGGTGTCGAATCGGCGCGACGCAGAGCCGCCGCGGTGCAACCTCAGGTCGTACTCATGGACATGCAGCTTCCGGACGGAAACGGTGCGGACGCCACCGCCGCCGTGCTCGAGGTGTCACGCGAAAGTCGGGTGCTGGTGCTCTCGGCCTCTTCCGAGCGCGACGACGTGCTGGACGCGGTCAAAGCGGGCGCGTCCGGCTACCTGGTGAAGAGCGCGTCCGTGGAAGAACTGCTCGACGCAGTCCGGGCCACCGCGGACGGGCAAGCCGT
This sequence comes from Rhodococcus huquni, assembly GCF_055231055.1. Classification (NCBI taxonomy): domain Bacteria; kingdom Bacillati; phylum Actinomycetota; class Actinomycetes; order Mycobacteriales; family Nocardiaceae; genus Rhodococcus; species Rhodococcus huquni. The sequence continues at coordinate 14,041 of NZ_JBUYWE010000009.1, read as the reverse complement.
GTTCACGCCCGGGCTCGCGGGACTCGTTCTCGGGGAATACCGGCGCATGTCGAATGCTCCGAGAGACGACGGCCCCGAACTCCCCAAGCTGACCGAGCGCGAGACCGAGGTGCTGCGCTTCGTCGCAAAGGGCCTGAGTGCAAAGCAGATCGCCACCAAGCTGTCCCTCAGTCACCGCACTGTCGAGAATCACGTGCAGGCAACACTGCGCAAGCTTCAACTGGCGAACCGGGTCGAGCTTGCCAGGTATGCGATCGAGCAGGGCCTCGAATAGGTACGGCTCCGATTGAGCACGACCCTGAAATGGGGGCTGTCCCGTAGGGGAAATCCCTGTGGGCATCACCCGCCCGAACGCCTATCCTTGTGCGCATGGAGGACAGGAACCTGCGCGTGTCCGACGCCGAGCGGGAGCACGTCGGTGAGCTGCTGCAGAGGGCGGTCGGGCAGGGGATGCTGTCGCTGGGTGAGTTCACCGAGCGGATGGACACGGTCCTGGCCTCGAAGACCCGCGGCGATCTCAACGCGGTGATCGTGGATCTCCCCGGAATCACGCTCAACGGCGACCTGGTGGCGCAGACGACGACGGCGGCGCAACCAATTGCCAATCCGGCTACTCACCAGGTGCACTCGTACGGCGGGCCCGACAATCTGATCCGCGGGCGTATGTCGGGTGTGACACGGTCAGGTGCGTGGAACGTTCCGCCGGTGATCAACGTCGATACCCGCATGTGCTCGGTGACGCTCGACTTCACGAAGGCGATCATGTCGACGCAGGTCGTGCACATCGACGTGGACGACTACGCCAGCTCGATCTCCTTGGTGGTTCCGGACGAAGCGACGGTCGATCTCAACGGCATCGAGACGATCGGATCGAACGCCACGAGCCGCGTGAAGTCCGGCCCGCCCTACGGCCGGCTGCACGTGGTGGTGCGGGGCAAGATGCGTTTCGGCAACGTCACCGCCAAGTACCCCTTCGGTTCCTCCATCAGGAAAATGCTCGGGCAGTAGTCCCCACGCCGCTCGAGTAGCACTACTCATGTTCGCGAGCCTTCTTGCCGCGAATATCGACGTATGACCGCTCCGCAAGCATCTCCCGTAGATCCTCGACTCGTGGCGCACCTGGCCGGCCAACTCGACTCGCTCGGCCGCCAGATGAGTGATGCCACCCGCAATTTCGCCCTGTTGCAGGGGCAACTGGCCGGTGCTCAGCGCCGGCCTGTGCCGCAAGCTCCTGTGCAACCTGCGCCGCATCCGGCATATTCGGCACCGCGACCTCCTTACCCGGCCCCGCAACCTCCCTACGCGGCACGTCCGCAGCCGCCGCGTACCCCGTGGTGGCAGCGGGACGGTGTCGTCAGCCGCATCCTGGCCCTCGCCGGTGTCGGCGTCACCCTGGTTGGAGTGGTGATGCTGCTGGTTCTGGCTGCCCAGGCGGGCTTCTTCGGTCCGGTTCCTCGCGTGTCGGCCGGAGCGGTTCTGTCGATAAGCTTGGTGTTCGCGGGAGTCCGGGTGTACGCCCGGTCCGGAGGACGGGTCGGCGGGATAGCGCTGGCTGCAACGGGTATTGCCGGCGCCTACCTCGACACCGTTGCGGTCACCGCGGTCTACGGTTGGCTGCATCCGGCCCTGGGCATGGCGGTCGCGCTCGGCATCACGGCCGCCGGAGTCGGTCTCGCCGTCACCTGGGACTCGCAACCCTTCGCTGTGACAGTGGTTCTCGGCGGCGCGTTGCTCGCGCCCTTCGTGACCGACGGGCTGACGACGACGTTGATCGGCTTCCTCTTCGTCGTGCAGATCGCGACGTTCGCTGCGCAGATCGGCCGCGACTGGCCGTATCTGTCGTTGGTCAGGACGCTGCCTGTCGTCGTTGCGTTGCTGGCCGCCATCATGGGGACGGACGAAGCGACCGCGGTGTGGATCGCGGTTGCCGCATTCTCGGTCTGCGCATTCGGGCTCGGGTCTTCGATCGCTCTGTTGTACAAGAACTCTCGCGACGTCACCGCGACGGTCCTCATCGTCATCGCGACGCTGCCCGTGCTCTTCGTCGGTGAGCTGTTCACTCGCACCACATCGATCGTCTTCGCCGGTGTCGTCGCCGCAACGATGCTCGGAACCAGCGCTGCCGCAAGACGGTTGCCGGCACATGCGCGATACGCGATTGCCGGCACGGGTGCACTCGAGCTCCTGGTGTTCTGCATGCTGTGGTCGACGACTGCCATCGGCCCGGTCGTCGTTGCCGGTCTGGGCGTGGTCTTCCTCGTCGTAGCCGGGCAGTCTCGGTCGCGTATCTGCTACGGAATCGGTGTGGCTTACACGGTCTTTGCCTGCATCGTCCACCTCGATGCGGCGACCCTGCCGGCCCTCGTAGACGAGCAATTCGCCCTCGACGAGCTCGGATTCCCCGTGGTGCTCTCCGGGGTTCTGCTGGCTGCAGGCTTCGTGGCGACAGCCGTGCAGGCCCACCGGCTCGAACTGGTGAGTGGCGCCAACCTCCGGCTGCTCTGGCTGGCATCGGGCGTCGGGGTTCTCTACGCGACCACCAGCGTCTTCGTGGCAGCGGGTACGGCGATCACGAAGACCGAGGCGGGTTTCGTTGCCGGCCATTGTGTCGCGACCGTCGTCTGGATGCTGGCCGCCACTGCGGCCCTGCTGTTCGGTCTGGCACATCGTGACCACGCACGGATGGCGCTGGGCGTCGGCCTCGCACTTACAGCTGCAGCCGTCGCGAAGCTCTTCCTGTTCGACCTCGCCACGCTGAGCGGCATCGCCCGCGTATTCGCGTTCATCGCGGTCGGCCTGCTCCTCCTCGGGGCAGGAACCCGCTATGCGCGCGAATTCGCAGAACGAGGTCCGATCAGTGGCGCTTCTGACGGGCGATGAGCTCACTGACGCTCACCGCGTTGCCCTCGTCTCCACGATGCCGGCCGCTGTTGTCGACGGCCTCGTCGTGAGCGGACGAACCGTTGGCTTCGCCGTTAGTGGTGCCGTTGGTGGTGCCGTTCGTGTAGGACCCGTTCGCGTAGCTCGAATCGGAATCCGAGGTTTCGATGAGGCGGCGTCGGCGAGTTGGCATCACCGGCGTCGGCCGCATGCGGGGCGATGCCGGCGCCTCCTGGGTGTACGGGGCCGGCACGGATTGACGCGACCGGGTGGGTAGCGCCGGTGCACCTGATGTGGGACCCGAACGGCGCGGTTCGGATGCGGATGTCGAACGCAGGTCGGCCAGCCAACTTTCGATCGGTCGGGATTCGACAGCAGGACCGCTCGAAGGCTGCTGCTGGGGCGGGGCGGCCGAGGCAGGCCCGCCCTGGTTCGGCGAGCTCAGCGGGCTGGACCCACCCTGCGGAGTCGGGCGTTGGCGGGTCGGCAGCGGGGGGATCCCGGCGCTCGGTGCCTGCTGCTGCGGAGCTTCCTGGCGTGGAGCCTGCTGCTGCGGTGCCTGCGACTCCGTGTCCTCGGTCTCCTGCGGCGCACGAGCCGGACGTCCCGTCGCAGAGCGTCGGTTGTCCTGCTCCGCACGCCTGGCCTTGCGCTGCTCCGAGGACAGCTTCTTGGTGGCAGCGGACACGATCGGGATCGGTTGGGTGAGTGGCTCGTTCAGCAGTGGAACGTAGTCGCCTCGCGCAGGTCGCCTGGACGGTGGCGGGGCAGAAGCGACACCGATCGGAGTGAGTTCCGGAACGTCCTTCGGCATCAATTCGTTGTCGAGGATCGGCTCACCCAGGCCGACCTTCTCCTGGATTCGCTTCATCCACGCGGGAGCCCACCAGCAGTCGTCGCCGAGCAACTTCATGGTCGCCGGCACGAGGAACATACGGATGAGCGTGGCGTCGATGACGAGGGCCGCGATCATGCCGTACGAGATGTATTTCATCATCACGAGTTCGGAGAAGCCGAACGCACCGGTGACGACGATGAGGATCAGCGCTGCGGCGGTGATGATGCGCCCGGTATGAGAGGTGCCGACCCGAATCGACTCGGTGGTGCTCGCGCCCTGGGCTCGGGCCTCCACCATGCGAGAGAGCAGGAACACCTCGTAGTCGGTGGACAGGCCGTAGACGATCGCGATGATCAAGACCAGCACTGGGGACATGATCGGCCCCGGGGTGAAGTTGAGGAGTCCGGCGCCGTTGCCGTCGATGAAGATCCACGTCAGGATGCCCAGCGTGGACCCGAGGCCCAGTGCACTCATCAACGCTGCCTTGATCGGAAGCACGAGGGATCCGAAGGTCAGGAACATGAGCAGGGTGGTGGCCACGAGAACGAGGATCACCATCAGCGGCAAGTTGTCGAGCAGCGCGTTGATGCTGTCGTACTCGAGCGCCGGTGTACCGCCGATCAGGACGTTCACACCGTCCGGAGTCTCCATGGACCGCAGATAGTCCATGGTGGCGGTGGATTCGTTGCGGTTCTCCAGGCCGGCCTGGAGAACGACCACGCCGTCCTTGGTGGCCGTTGACGGTGCGAAGTTGCTGACCAGGCCCGGAGCGTCGCTGGCCTCCTTGATGAGGGGGCTCACCGCCTTGTTGACCGCGGCCGCGTCGTCGCCCTGGATGACCAACTTGACGGGCTCGGTGCGGCGGTCCGGGAACAACTCGTCGAACTGTTCCTGTGCCGCACGAGTGTCGCTGCCGGGCGGCAGATACGTCTCGTTGATGCCGCCGAACTTGATGCCGGTCAGCGGAACGATCAGCAGCAGCAGGCCGATCACGATCGGAATGGTGACCTTGAGCGGGTTCTGCATCACCCAGCGGGTGAGCCGGCCCCAGATGCTGTTTTCGATCTCCTCCGCGTTCTTCGTCTGGCGGAAGCGCTTGAGGCTCAGCATGTCGATCCGCTTGCCGAGGATGCCGAGGATGGCGGGCAGGATCGTGATGGAGGTGGCGGCTGCGAGCATGACCGTCGCGATGGCGCCGTAGGCCACCGACTTGAGGAAGCCCTGCGGGAAGAGCAGTAGGCCGCCGAGGCTGGCGACGATCATGGTTGCCGAGAACACGACGGTGCGACCCGCGGTCATCACCGTTCTGCGTACGGCGGGCCCGGTGTCGTAGCCCTCCGCCATTTCCTCGCGGAATCTACTGACTATGAACAAGCCGTAGTCGATCGCGAGACCTAGCCCGACGAGTGAGACCACGGGCACGACGAATGCGTTGACCTCGGTGAAGTTGGTGATGAGACGGACGATGCCGTTGGCACTGACCACGGTGAGGCCACCGATGATCAGTGGCAGGGCCGCCGCGACGACACCGCCGAACACGAAGAACAACAGCACACCCACGGCAGGGATGGCGAGCATCTCCATGCGCTTGATGTCCTGCGCCATCGTGTCGTTCAGAGCGCCCGCGACGGGCTGCAGGCCGGCAAGCTGCACATCGACACCGTCGATGTAGAACGCGTCCTTCACGTCACGGAAATTATTGGTGATTTCCGTGTCGTTGGCGCCGACGATGCCGATGCTGGCGATCGCGTGCTTCTTGTCGGCGTCCGCAAGGATGGGCTGGCCTGCGCCGATGACGCCATCGGCCTCGAAATAGCTGCCGTTGATCTTGAGGATCTGGTCTTTGTGCTCGGTCTGCAGGGAGTTCAGATTCTCGCTGACCTTCGCCTGGAACGCCGGATCGTCGACCGTCTTACCCTCGGGTGCCGTGTACAAAGCCACCACGTCGGCCATCGTGTCGCGCCCGAACGTGTCGTCAGCCAGCTTGGAGGCGGTGACCGACTCGGACCCGGGATCGTCCCAGCCGCTCTGACTCAGTTTGTCTTCGAGACTGAGGCCGTAGCCGGCCAGACCCAACAGTCCGGCCACCATGACGGCGATGACGGTGAAGCGGGCTCGGTAGACAAAGCTTCCCCAGCTGGCGAACACTGATCAACTCCTACTCGGCAGCACTTTTTCGCCCGACGAGCAGGGCGGAAAGCGGTCGGAACGGCTGCAACCAGGCACCTTCGTCGGGCAAGGTTTCCAGGCTCACCCGAGGCAGCGGCTCCCGGAACACGCCCTGAATGTCTTCGAGGTCGACGAAGTCCAGAACTTCGGACGCCACCGCCCAACTGGCGTGCTCACGGAATCCGAGTACCTGGACCGGGATACCGGTTGCAGCGATGTCCTCCAACGGCTCACGGAAAGCTTGACCGTCGGCGGAGGCGACCATGACGCCGGCCAACCCCTCACCGCGCCGAAGTGCGATGTGTTCGAGCATGTCGGAATCGACATCGCTGTCCTCATCGACCTTCGGCTTGGCGAACACCGCGAAACCCACGTTACGCAACGCTTCGACCCACGGACGGACAACATCGGCGCTACCTGCGGCGATGTTGGTGAAAACGGTCGCTTCAGGCTCGAGGGTGCCCTCGGTGGTGGCCGAAAGGGTCGCTGTGCGGGACAGAAGCCAACGGCCCAGTGCGTCGAATCGAGGGCGGTACGCGGCGGTCGGACGGCCACCGAGGATGGCGCCGAGCCCCATGTCGAGGTTGGGGGCATCCCAGACGAGAAGGACGCGCTTGGGGCCGCCGATGTCCCCGCCGGAGCCGGCGACTCCAGCCGACTCGGAGGACACACCGCCCACCTGGGGAAGCTGTTCGCTGACACTCATGACTTGATCTTCCCCCAAATCAGTTCTGTGATCGGTCTTCCGACTTGATGGGCTTTGTCTTCGAACTTGGTGACCGGACGTTCGTGCGTCATCGGCGATTCCCAATCGAGGGCGGTCAGAAGCGGTTCTGCGGCGCCTACCTCGGCAATGAACTCGGCATACTCGGCGTGGTCGGTTGCCACGTGGAGGACGCCACCGGGCATCAGTCTGTTCGCGATGAGCGCAAAGGTCGGGGCCTGCAGGAGCCGACGTTTGTGGTGGCGGGCCTTCGGCCACGGGTCCGGAAAGAACACTCGCACTCCGGTGAGGGACGCCGGCGCGATCATGTTTTCGAGGACGTCCATCGCATCACCGCGGAGAACACGAATGTTCGGGATCGATTCCCGCTCGACCTGCTGCAACAGCTGTGCCAGCCCGGGCCGGTAGACCTCGACGGCGAGCAAGTTGTTCTCCGGCTCGGCCTTGGCCATGGCAGAAGTCGCAGTGCCGGTGCCGGACCCGATCTCGAGGATCAGTGGCGCGGAGCGGCCGAACCAGGCCTCGGCGTCCAGTGGATCGTCCGATACGTCGGCGCCGATCAGAGGCCACTGGCGGTCCCAAGCAGCCTGCTGAGCCTCGGTCAGAGAACCTCTGCGTGAGCGGAAGCTGGTGACTCGCGGATACAGACGGGACCCTCGTGATTCCTTCGTCTGCCCGTCGTTTGCTGTCACGGGAGCTTCTTGATCGGCGTCGTTCACCGGACCATTGTCACGCATGATCGGTGTTTCCGGCACACGGGTCTGAAGTTTTGGTTGAGACTTGGGCAGAAAACCCCAGTACGACAAGCATGGTTGGGCGCGCTGCACGTGTTCTCATCTGACAGAATCGGCGCGGAAACAGGGGCGGGTGCAATGTTCTACACACAGGGGGAGAGCACATGGAGATCACGAGAGAGTCGGGCGTCCATGCCCCGGCGGTCGGGGCGACCGGGGGCCTGACCATGGGATCGAGTGGCAGCCCGGCCGTCGCGTCGGATGATCTTGTGCACCGTGTCGCCTCGTTCGATCGGGTCGCGGCCGATGCTCTGCGGACCGCGTTCGACATCCATTCGGCGCCGGTTCGAGTCCAGATTGCCGGGCGGGCAGGTGTCGGGCGGACCACTGTGGCCACAATGCTGAGAAATGTCACACCGGAGCGGCTACAGGCCGACTTCGTGGAGACCGCAGCTTTCGACGTTCCGGGGGCAACGGACCCTGTGCTGGACGCAGAAGTCCTCGTCTACGTCGTGGTGGATGCGGTGCGGGCTGCCGATCGGCAGGCGTTGGACGCGACCGACGCCGACACCGTGGTGGTCGTGCTGAACAAGGCGGACACGCTGGGTGCGGATGTGCCGGACCTCGCTGCGCGGATCGACGACTGCTCGCGAACGTGCGGAGCGCAGGTCCATCCACTGAACGCCCCCACTGCGGAGGGAGCCGAAGGGATCGTCGATGCGGTGACGGCGGGTATTCGTTCGGTGGAAACCGTGCGGGGAGGTGTTCTGGTGCGTGAACTGCGTCGGCAGGCGGCTCGAAGTTTCGCCGCGCGCGACGTCATCGAGCAGTACGTGACGAGCGATGGGGCGGTCGCGCTGGAGGCTGCGGCGGCCAAGGCCGAACTGCCGGAACTGTCCGCCCGCGCGCCCGGCACTCCACGCACCGCCGACGAGGCCCTTCGAAACGCGCAGTGGTGGAAGGAGCAGGCCACCGCTGGACTGCCCGCCCGTCAGCGACGTCAGGTGCTCACGGTGCACCGCGACTACGTCCGCCGATGGGCTCGTTTGTCCGGCCAAGCCAGAGCGCGCGGGGCCTGATGGGCGATTCGGATCTGACAGACGAGGCCACCTCGGTGGTTGCTCGCTGGAATCCTGCGGGAGCCAGGCACCTGCTCAGGCCGGCCGGAGATGTCGTCCCCGATTCGGTTCGAGTGGTCGGACCACCCCGGTCCGGCAAGACCACCCTCATCGAGGCGCTCCGGCGCCATGCATCGGCCGAGACGGTCGAGTTCGCGGAAGGAGACGCAGGTTCGGCCCCTAGAGCGGTTGTCGCGCTCGTGCTCTTCGACGCGGCCGCAGCCATAGGTCGCGAGGAGTTGTCCATTCTTCGACAGGCCGGCGACAGTGCAGACCGGGTCGTCCTCGCACTCACCAAGACGGATCTGCACCGGGATTGGTCGTCCGTACTGGGCCGCGACCGACGCCTGCTCGCCGACCACGCCCCGAACTTCGTCGATGCGCCCGTTCATCCGGTGTCGGCGTCCGCAGGCGCGTCGGGGGTGGAAGATCTTCTCGAAGCGATCCTCACCGCCACGAAGGGTGTGCCGAAGCGCAGTTTCGCCGCCGTCGACATCGTCGAACAGACCCGGCAGATGATCGTGACCACGGCCGAGTCCGTCCGCGAGAACGACCCGGCGACGTTGCTGCGCGGTGAGCGGACCGAGTTACTGGCCGGGCGCGACGGACGTCGCGCCGAGCGCGTTGCTCGGATGCGAAGCGAAGCGCAATTGGCAAAGGTCGAACTACTGCACGAGGTTGCCTCCTCGAGCCGTGCAGTCGGGGCAACCACGCGTACCGAGATCGCCCGCGCCGACCCGAAGGCGCTCGCCGAGTACCCGCAACGGCTGGCGATGCTCGTCGCCGACAGCGGTCGCGGAATCGGCGGGATCACCGACACCCGGATCGACGTCATGCATTCGAGGTTGGGCGTGGACAGCGGAGCGGAGCCGAAAATTGGTCCGACCGTCGAAATGCCGGACGATCCGGAACCGCGGCACCGTGGGCTCGAGGACCGAATGACGATCTTGATCGGAGCGTCGGCGGGGTTGGGTCTCGGTCGACTCGTCGTCTCGCCCCTCGCGATGGTGCCCGCCCTCGACATCGCCACCATTCCGATCACTCTGCTGCTGGGCGCTCTGGCCGCCTGGTGGTTGACACGGGCCCGCGGGCACGTCGCCGAACGCGCTCACATGCGGCAGTGGGCAGCCGACGCACTCGTTCACGTCAGGGCTCAACTGGATCAGTTCGTGCTGGCCAGACTGGTGGACGCGGAGGCCCGCGCGGGCGAGGCGATCATGCAACAGAGCCGCTCACATGCGGTCGACGTCGACGAGAAGGTGGCGGCGCTGGATTCCGAGATCCGCCGCACCGGACGAAGGCGATCGGGACAACTCGCCGCGTGCGACCGCGACCTCGCTGCTCTGGGTCGTACTGGCCTGACGGCCAGGCTCGGCCATACTGATTCGGCCGATGCGGAACCGAACGGCGGTCCGGCGCGTCTGATCACGTGAGTGCATTGATCGAGCGGCGACGGGGGCCAGGCGTAATGTCCGTATCTTCTTGTGTTTGTCACGCAATGCAGGCGGCATCCACCACTGGTGTCGCACTGCACGGATCCGAAGGCGAGGGAATGTCGATGGCGACTGCCGACAGCTTCATGATGAACGACCTCCCCGATATCGACCCCGAGCATTTCGGGCACGATTCCGACGCCGTCGCGCTCACCGATCCCACCCACGACATCGACGGTGACGGAGTTCTGGACTCGGTCAGCTTCCACACCGGGGATGCCCTCGTCGTGGCCACCGATCTGGACGGTGACGGCACTGCCGACAACGTGACGATGGTGCACGAGGACGGCGAGTACGAGGCCTGGGAATTTCACCGTGGTGAGGACGGCGAACCGCACTGGGAGCAGACCGATCAGGGCGCGCTCGGCCAGGACTGACATACGTCGCCCGGGTACTGAATCGGTCCTGTGACAGATCCGACCGCACCCGATTGCCAATGTGGGGACTCCCGGCGTTAACCTCTAGGTATAGGACACCCGGCGCCCGCGTCGTCCATTCGTTTGGACAGCGCGGCTGTTCCCCGGCCGAGAGGGGGAAAGTCGGGTTCGGCGCTCGACTGCTGCACGGCTCTTGCATCGGCGATTGCCCGGATCCGGTTCCGGCTCACCCCAGGAGAGTTTGATGACCTCAGCGACCATTCCCGGTCTGAACGGAACTGACGGCACGCCCCCCACCGAGCACAGCGAGCTGCTCGCTTGGGTGAAGGAAATTGCCGAACTCACTCAGCCCGACCGTGTCGTATTCGCGGACGGTTCGGACGCCGAATGGGATCGACTGACCTCTCAACTCGTCGATGCGGGCACGTTCACGAAGCTCAACGAGGACAAGAAGCCGAACTCTTTCGTCGGCAACTCCGACCCGTCGGACGTCGCACGCGTCGAATCGCGCACATACATCTGCTCGCGTGAAGAGATCGACGCAGGTCCGACCAACAACTGGATGGACCCGACCGAGATGCGGTCCATCATGACCGAGCTGTACCGCGGCAGCATGCGCGGACGCACCATGTACGTGGTGCCGTTCTGCATGGGCCCGCTCGGTGCGGACGACCCGAAGCTCGGTGTCGAGATCACCGACTCCGAGTACGTGGTCGTGTCCATGCGCATCATGACCCGTATGGGTGCAGCCGCCATGGAGAAGCTCGGCACCGACAAGCCGTTCGTGAAGGCGCTGCACTCGGTAGGCGCGCCTCTCGAAGAAGGCCAGGCGGACGTGCCGTGGCCCTGCAACGACACCAAGTACATCACGCACTTCCCCGAAGACCGCGAGATCTGGAGCTACGGATCCGGCTACGGCGGAAACGCGCTGCTCGGCAAGAAGTGCTACTCGCTGCGCATCGCATCGGCGATGGCACGCGACGAGGGCTGGCTCGCCGAGCACATGCTGATCCTCAAGCTGATCTCGCCGGAGGACAAGGCGTACTACGTCGCCGCTGCCTTCCCGAGCGCGTGTGGCAAGACCAACCTCGCGATGATCCAGCCGACCATCCCCGGATGGCGTGCCGAGACCCTCGGTGACGACATCGCATGGATGCGCTTCGGCGAGGACGGCCGTCTCTACGCGGTCAACCCCGAGTTCGGTTTCTTCGGCGTCGCACCCGGCACCAACTGGTCGTCGAACCCCAACGCGATGAAGACGATCGAGGCCGGCAACACGCTGTTCACCAACGTCGCGCAGACCGACGACGGCGACGTGTGGTGGGAAGGCCTCGAAGGCGAGCCCGATCACCTCACCGACTGGAAGGGCCGCGACTGGGTCCTGCGCGAGTCGGAGGAGAAGGCCGCGCACCCGAACTCGCGCTACTGCACCCCGATGTCGCAGTGCCCGACCCTCGCACCCGAGTGGGACGACCCGCAGGGCGTGCCGATCTCCGCGATCCTGTTCGGTGGACGTCGCAAGTCGACCATCCCGCTGGTGACCGAATCGCTCAGCTGGCAGCACGGCGTGTTCATGGGCGCCACGATGAGCTCCGAGCAGACCGCCGCAGCAGAGGGCAAGGTCGGCTCCGTTCGACGCGACCCGATGGCCATGCTCCCCTTCATCGGCTACAACGTGGGCGACTACATCGCGCACTGGGGCAACCTCGGCAAGAACGCCGATGCGGAGAAGCTCCCCAAGATCTTCTACGTGAACTGGTTCCGTCGCGGCGACGACGGCCGCTTCCTGTGGCCAGGCTTCGGCGAGAACTCGCGCGTCCTCGAGTGGATCGCGGGCCGCATCGACGGCAAGGCCGCTGCGGAATCGACACCGGTCGGCAACGTCCCGACCGCCTCGCAGATCAACCTCGAGGGCCTCGACGTCGAGCCTGCGGATGTCGACGAGTCGCTGAAGGTCGATGTCGACGAGTGGAAGGCAGAGCTTCCCCAAATCGAGGAGTGGTTCGAGTTCCTCGGCGAGAAGGTGCCGTCCAGCGTGCGTGACGAGTTCGAGGCTCTGAAGCAGCGCCTCGGCTAGTCAGTCCCTCCCTCTTTTTTCGACGAATGTCACACAGGTTCAGCTCACGCGAACCGGTGTGACATTCGTCGTTTCGGGATCATGCGACGGCGCGGCCGCCGTCGGGGTCATGCGACGGCGTAGCTGCCGAGGGCCGGTTCGATCAGGTCGAACGCCCGGACGCCTTCCGCGCTGACGATTTTTGCGATCTCGTCGTCCGGCCTGCTCACGATGGTGAGGTCCTGGATGCGTTGAAACAACACGCGGTGGACGGCGCCGAGCACGCCGGCGGACGCGCGAACCTCGATGTCGTCCGGTGAGGTGTCGGTGGCCTCGGCGAGAGCGTTGGCCAGGTGGAGTTCGCGCTGGTCGTGCAGTCCGTGGACGCAGGCTGTGAGCGTCGGGCTGTCGGCAACCATGCGCGCGAAGTCCGCGCCGGAGAAGCCGGACACCGGATCGTGGGCGGCGACGGAATTCTCGAAGGCGCGGCGCAGAGCCTGCAGTGCCGACTCGCCCGCGGCCCTCTTCTCGACGGTGGAGGCCAGGGACGCCGTGAACTCGTCCTGGTGGTCGAGTGCCAGGTCTTCTTTGTGTGCGAAGTAGTTGGTGACGGTCTTCTTCGCGATGCGGGCAGCCGCGGCAATCTCGGCGATGGTCGTCTGCTCGAAACCTTGGGCGATGAACAGGCGTGTTGCGTGATCCGAGATGAGTTGTCGGGTTTCTTTCTTCTTGGATTCGCGCAGGCCCGAGGGCGCGGTGTCGATGGTCATGGATAAATTATACCCCGATACGAAGTTTATGTTGACAGCATCGAGGTGTGTCAGGCTATAATTACGTCGGTCGTAAAAATACGACGAGAGAACAACGAGGGAGGGTTTCATGTTCGAACTCGGTGCCACCTCCAATTCGAATGCTCGATCAGGGCGTAAGCCGGTCGGCCCGGCCGTTCGCTACGGGAACCGCCGGCACATCTCGGCGGCAGGGCGCGGCGGGAACCGCAACCCAGTTCCTCGTAACCTCCCGCGCCGTCGCGGGTACTGATCGCTTCCGCGTTCGCCGACCCGATGAATCCAACCCTCGTAGGGAGTCTCTCGTGAAATTTGTTGCATCCACCGTTTCGCTCACCGTCGACGACATAGCAGCGTCGCAGGAATTCTTGGTCGACCACCTGGATTTCTCGGTTCAGGCGTCGGCCGAAGGGTTCTCCTCGCTCACTCGGGCGGACGCTCTGGACATCGTCCTGCTGGCTCGTGGCACCGAAGTGCTCCCGCCGGGATTTCGGGATCAGCACGCAGGCGGCCTGATTCTGGCGTTCACCGTGACGGAGGGGATCGCGGACTACGAGAAGCGGCTGCGCGATGCCGGAGTCGAGATCACGCTGCCACTGCGCGAGGAGCCCTGGGGTGAGCGCCTGTTTCAGGTGACCGATCCCAACGGCGTGATCTTCCAGATCGTCGAATGGGCCACTCCGAACGAATCCTGACCGCCCACCGCTGCCTGACCAATGTCACACACGTTCAGTTGGGGCGGGGTCAACCGGTCGATGCACCACGGCTCCTGATCAGGTGTGGGTGATGTGCGATGACGGGATGTGCGTCGAAGCTGGACGAGGCGCGCGATAGTTTCTTCGCCATGGTCGATTCCGGTGTGTC
>NZ_JBUYWE010000008.1:0-206712 GCF_055231055.1 Rhodococcus huquni | reverse complement strand
CACTCGCTCGAACACCTTCGCTTCGTCACCACCGAACTCAACGAACGCCCCAGGGCGGCGCTAGGCTACCGCCCACCAGTCGAAAAGTTCGCTGAGCTCATCGGTGCATCCACCACTTGAAACCGCCCGAACTGAACGTGTGTGACATTCGTCGGGGGAGGGGGAGAGATCAGGTGAACTTGACGCCCTGGGCCAGGGGCAACTGATCGGAGTAGTTGACCGTGTTGGTAGCCCTGCGCATGTAGGTCTTCCAGGCATCCGAACCCGACTCGCGCCCGCCGCCGGTCTCCTTCTCGCCGCCGAACGCCCCGCCGATCTCGGCGCCCGAGGTGCCGATGTTGACATTGGTGATCCCGCAGTCCGAACCGTCGGCCGCGAGGAACCGCTCGGCCTCACGCTGATCGAGGGTGAAGATCGCGGACGAAAGTCCTTGCGGCACCGAGTTGTGAATCTCGATCGCCTCGTCGAGATCCTCGTAGGTCGTGACGTAGAGGATCGGGGCGAACGTTTCCTCACGGACGACGCTCGTCTGGCTGGGCATCCGCACCACGGCGGGCGTGACGTACCAGCCGGTGTCGCCGACTCGTTCACCACCGCATTCGACGGTGCCGCCTTCGGCGCGTGCCTTTTCCAGCGCTGTCTGCATGGCGGTGTACGCGGCTTCGTTCACCAGCGGTCCGACGAGAACGCCGTCGTCGAACGGGTTCCCCACGCGCAGTTGTGCATAGGCAGCGGTGATTCGGGTGGTGAGCTCGTCTGCGATCGAGGAGTGCACGATGACGCGGCGCAGCGAGGTGCAGCGCTGTCCTGCGGTTCCGGCTGCGGAGAACACGATTCCGCGCACCGCCAGGTCGAGGTCTGCCGAGGGTGTCACGACGGCAGCGTTGTTCCCGCCGAGTTCGAGTAGACAACGACCGAAACGGGCGGCGACCCGTGGGGCAACTGCACGCCCCATCGGCACCGAACCGGTGGCACTCAGTAGGGCGACTCGCGGTTCGTCGACCAGTGTTTCGCCGACTTCGGCGCCGCCGTGGACGAGCCGGTGGATGTCTTCGGATGCGCCGGTGTCCCGAGCCGCGCGGCGCAGAAGTGCGTCGCACGCGATCGCCGTGAGCGGAGTCGCCTCGGAAGGCTTCCACACGACCGTGTCGCCGCAGACCAATGCCACGGCGGTGTTCCACGACCACACGGCGACAGGAAAGTTGAATGCGGAGATGACACCGACCACGCCGAGGGGGTGCCAGGTTTCCATCAACCGGTGGCCGGGACGCTCCGATGCCATGGTGCGCCCGTACAACTGGCGGGACAGTCCCACTGCGAACTCACAGATGTCGATCATCTCCTGGACCTCACCCAGGGCCTCGGACTCGATCTTTCCTGCTTCGAGGGTGACCAGTTCGGCCAGATCGCTCTTGTGCTCGGTGAGCAACTGTCCGAGTCGACGGACGACGGCGCCACGCTGCGGGGCCGGCACCGTTCGCCACTGTAGGAATGCCTCGTGGGCTGCGGTCACCGCGGCGGTCACCGCAGCCTCGTCCGACGACGCGACGGACGCCAACTCCGAACCGTCGATGGGTGTGCGTGCAGTCAGCGTTCTCGCGGAAGCCGCTTCGGTGGAATGGTTTTCGGCGCCGCATCGGGCGAGTGCCTGCTCGGCGCGTGTGCGAAGCGAGCCGGAATCGGTGGCTGTCATGATGCATACCTTTCTCGGTGAACCTGGCAGGTTTCGTACATGTTCCGTCCACGCTGGGCTAGCCTGCGCTGGTGGTGGAATCTTCCAAGAACGACTCCCGGAACGACACCGTGACGGCCCCGCTCGACGATATCGATCGGGTGCTGATGCGCGAGTTGGTCGCCGACGGGCGGGCCACCCTGGCCGTCCTGGCGGACAAGGCGGGCCTTTCGGTGTCTGCGGTGCAGTCGCGCGTCCGTCGACTCGAATCGCGGAAGGTGATCAGGGGCTACACGGCGAAGGTCGATTCGGATGCGATGGGTCGTGGGCTGTCGGCATTCGTGTCGATCACGCCGCTCGATCCGTCCCAGCCCGACGATGCGCCTGCGCGCCTGCGTCACCTCGCCGCGATCGAAGCGTGCCATTCGGTGGCGGGGGAGGACAGTTACGTCCTCATGGTGCGGGTAGCTTCGCCACGCGCACTCGAGTCGTTGCTTCAGGAGATCAGGGTCACTGCCAACGTGCATACTCGGAGCACCATCATTCTTCAGACTTTTTACGACAGATAGCTCAGATACAGTAAATACTTCACCGATCTGTGGCTGTGTCGACAAATATGACATATCCTCGGGTTATGAGCGCCTCGATTCGAAACAGTCGCACCAGCAGTGGCGAGTCTACGATCGCCGCCGCATCGGTGCACGACGTGTTGCGCAGCCACATGCTGGTCGACGGATTCGACCTTGTGCTGGATCTGGAGCGTTCGCGAGGAACTCGGTTGGTCGACATGCGGGACGGTGCCGTGTACCTCGACATGTTCGGCTTCTTCGCATCGTCCGCACTGGGTATGAATCACCCTGCGCTCGCCGACGACGTCGCGTTTCGCGACGAACTCACGGAGGCGGCTCTCAACAAGCCGAGCAATTCCGACATCTACTCGGTGCCGATGGCGAGATTCGTCGACACCTTCGCTCGGGTGCTCGGTGATCCCGATCTGCCGCACCTCTTCTTCGTCGACGGCGGTGGGCTCGCGGTCGAGAACGCGCTGAAGGTCGCGTTCGACTGGAAGAGCAGGCTCAACGAGAGCCGCGGAGTGCACGCGTCGCTCGGCACCAAGGTGATGCACCTGACGGGAGCGTTTCACGGGCGGACCGGATACACCATGTCGCTCACCAATACCGAGCCCGGCAAGGTCGCGAGGTTCCCGAAGTTCGATTGGCCGCGCATCGAGGCGCCGTGCATTGCGGAAGGCCGCGACATGGATGCCGCCGAGGACCGCGCCCTCGAACAGGCGCGCCTCGCCTTCGCGGAAAATCCGCACGACATAGCGTGTTTGATCGCCGAGCCGATCCAAGGGGAGGGTGGCGACAACCACTTCCGTCCGGAGTTCTTCGTGAAGATCCAGGCGCTGTGTCACGAGAACGACGCGCTGCTCGTCTTCGACGAGGTGCAGACCGGGTGCGGGCTGACGGGAACCACCTGGGCGTACCAGCAACTCGGTGTGACACCAGATGTCGTCGCCTTCGGCAAGAAGGTGCAGGTGTGCGGGATCATGGCCGGTGGTCGCGTCGACGAGGTCCGCGACAACGTGTTCGAGGTCCCCTCACGCATCAACTCGACCTGGGGCGGCAACCTGGCCGACATGGTGCGGGCCCGACGCATTCTCGAAGTGATCGAACGTGAGCGATTGGTGGATCGTGCGCGGATGACCGGGGCGCACCTGTTCGAGCGTCTGCGTGAACTTGCCGCCGCCGACCTCGGTGTCGGTCACCCGCGAGGGCGGGGGCTGATGTGTGCCGTCGACTTCGAGACGAGAGCGGACCGAGATCGCATGGTGGCCGAACTGCGCGAGCGGGAGCACGTGCTGGTGTTGCCGACAGGCGAGCGCGGGATTCGATTCAGGCCGCCGCTGAATGTGACGACCGCCGAACTCGACGAAGCAGTCGACGCGATGAGCAGACTGCTTCGCGGTATCGTCGCCGCGTGAGCCGACCAGAAGATGCAGGCCGTCCAGAAGATGCGGTGAGCGCCCGACATTTCGCGCTGGGGTCCGTACCGAACTTTCGGGACATCGGCGGATACGCCACTCGCGATGGCGGGGTGGTGCGCACGGGTGCCGTGTTCCGGTCCACCGACCTGAGTCGCCTCTCGGACGCGGATTCGGCCGCGTTGGCCCCGCTGGGAATCAGCACCGTCTACGACCTCAGGTCGGCGGCCGAACGGGACCGGGCGCCGGACCGGCTACCGCCGGGAGCGAATGCGGTCGCGCTGGACGTGCTCGAAGACCGGGGCGGTTCGGCCATCACCGCGCAGATGCTCCGGGTGATCGAGGATCCGACGATTGCCGAGACGGAACTGGGCGGCGGCCGGGCCGCGCAGTACTTCGAAGCCAGCTACCGGGACTTCGTGACCATGCCCAGCGCGATCAGGGCTTATCGCGCCATGTTCGGCGAACTCGCCGCCGGTGAGCAGGAGTCCCTGCCGGTTCTCGTTCACTGCACCACAGGCAAAGACCGCACCGGATGGGCCACCGCGGCATTGCACCTGCTGCTCGGAGTGAGCGAGGACGAAATCTTTCGGGACTACCTGTCGACGAACGACTATCTGCTGCCTGCCCTGTCGGTCGTGTTCGAGACCTTCGAATCGCAGGGCGGCGATCCGGCCCTGCTCGAGCCGGTCCTCGGCGTGCAGCGGACCTATCTGGAATCGGCGCTCGCTGTGATGGAGGACCGCTTCGGGACGGTGGAGAACTACTTCGCCGACGGGTTGGGCATCGACGACAAGGCGCAGAACCGCCTACGTGAGCGTCTGATCACCGACGGACGGTGAGCCCAAGCGCTCCTTCGGCGAACCGGGCCACGGCAGCAGAACCGGACTCCAAGGCGTCGTCGTGCCCTTTGCGCGCCCAGCCTGTCAGTACCGACTCGGCACCGTCTCGGGTGAGCCCCACCTCGGCGAGCAGTTCACCGGTGTTCGGCTGACAGATTGCCCAGGAGTAGTGCTCGTCCGTCTGCCACTGGGTGGTACGCCGGCCGACGTACTCGGGATCGGTGATCGCGCCCTCGGTCAGGGCAGGGCGGTCGTCCACCCGCTCGTCTGCTCGGAGTGCGCGCAGATACCATCCGCCGGCGTTGATCTCGACTGGTTCCATCGCAGTGGTCCGTCCTTCACAGTGTCGGGAAAAACAACTGCGCGCCGTGCAACCTTCGAAAGGTGCACGGCGCGCAGCCGTCGATGAGCGTGTTACTTGATCTCGGTGAGCACGGTTCCCTGAGTGATGGCAGCTCCCGGCTCGACCGACAGACCGGTGACGACACCGGCCTTGTGAGCGTTGACGGGGTTCTCCATCTTCATGGCTTCGAGAACGGCGATCAGCTCGCCTTCGGCCACTTCCTGGCCCTCCTCGACGGCAACCTTCACGACGGTGCCTTGCATCGGTGCGGTGACCGCGTCACCCGAGGCAGCTCCGCCGCCGCCGCCGCCACGCTTGCGCGGCTTCGGCTTCTTGCGGACGACGCCTGCGTCGCCGCCGCCACCGAGCGAGAACTGACCGGGCAGCGAAACCTCGACGCGGCGGCCACCGACCTCGACGACCACGTTCTGGCGGGGCTGAGCGTCGTCTTCGTCGAGCGGCTCACCGGCGGTGAACGGCGGGATCGAGTTGTCCCACTCGGTCTCGATCCAACGGGTGTGGACGTCGAAGCCCTTGTCGTCGCCGATGAACGCCGGATCCGAGACCACGGCACGGTGGAACGGAATCACGGTCGCGAGGCCCTCGACGTCGAACTCGGCGAGTGCGCGGCGCGAGCGCGCCAGTGCCTCGTCGCGAGTTGCGCCGGTGACGATCAGCTTCGCGAGCATCGAGTCGAACTGTCCGCCGATGACGCTGCCCGACTCCACGCCGGAGTCCATACGGACGCCGGGGCCGCTCGGGGGAACGAACTTGGTGACCGGTCCCGGTGCGGGCAGGAAGCCGCGGCCGGCGTCCTCACCGTTGATACGGAACTCGAAGGAGTGGCCGCGCGGCGTGGGGTCTTCGGTGATGTCGAGCGGTTCACCGTTGGCGATCTTGAACTGCTCGAGAACGAGGTCGATGCCCGAGGTCTCCTCGGTGACGGGGTGCTCGACCTGGAGGCGCGTGTTGACCTCGAGGAACGAGATCAGACCGTCCTGGCCGACCAGGTACTCGACCGTACCGGCGCCGTAGTAGCCGGCTTCCTTGCAGATGGCCTTCGCGGACGAGTGGATCTGTGCGCGCTGCTCCTCGGTGAGGAAGGGCGCGGGTGCCTCTTCCACGAGTTTCTGGAAACGGCGCTGCAGCGAGCAGTCGCGGGTTCCGGCCACGATGACGTTGCCGTGCTGGTCGGCGATGACCTGGGCCTCGACGTGTCGCGGCTTGTCCAGGTAGCGCTCGACGAAGCACTCGCCGCGGCCGAAGGCGGACACTGCCTCGCGGGTCGCGGACTCGAAGAGTTCCGGGATCTCCTCGATGGTGCGGGCAACCTTCATGCCGCGGCCACCGCCGCCGAACGCAGCCTTGATGGCGACCGGAACGCCGTACTCCTTGGCGAAGGCCACGACTTCGTCGGCGTCCGCGACCGGGTCGGCGGTACCGGGGACGAGGGGAGCGCCCGCCTTCATCGCGATGTGCCGCGCGGTGACCTTGTCACCGAGGTCGCGGATCGACTGCGGTGACGGACCGATCCAGATGAGGCCGGCATCGATGACCGCCTGCGCGAACTCGGCGTTCTCGGAGAGGAAGCCGTAACCGGGGTGCACGGCGTCGGCGCCGGACTTGTGGGCGGCGTCGATGATCTTGTCGATCACGAGGTAGGACTCCGCGGACGTCTGTCCGCCGAGCGCGAAGGCCTCGTCTGCGAGGCGCACGAACGGTGCGTCGGCATCGGGTTCGGCGTAGACGGCGACGCTGGCGAGCCCGGCGTCGGCCGCCGCTCGAACAACCCTGACCGCGATCTCGCCGCGGTTGGCGACGAGAACCTTCGTTATGTGCGCACTGGCATGACTGGGCACTGAACCTCCTGTGGTTCTCATGGTCTTCTCTACGCGGAGCGGCTCCCGATCGGGAACATCACCGGGTGGTTACGAGCATCACATCGGAGTGTATGCACAGATATCGCGCGGGCTGTAACCGGATAGCGCTTACACATTAGGCGGCGACATCGGGCCGCAAAACCCTACCCGCGGGTAGCGCTGCGCAGCAGTGGCCGCAGCTCCGACACCCACTTGGTCACATGTACAACTGCGGTGTCGTTGTTCGGATAGCGAACAGCGAGGTTGAGGCCCTGTGGGGTGCGGTTGATCCAGACGTAGACGTCGTGTGTGTACTGCCTGCTGCGCAGTGCCCGGGACCGCCATTCCTGCCACTCTTCGGCGCGTGGGACGAACCGGACATCCATGTACGACACCACGAATCTGGGACGGATCGGGACTCCGAGCGTGTGTCCGATCCGATCGAACGGAACCGCGCCGGCCGGCCGATTGTCGTCGAGACTCACCTGTGCGTTGCGTGCGACGGCCTCGAATGCGCCGGGTTCGGTGTCCTCGTACTCGACGTCGAAATCGACGGGGCACAGTCCGACGAACCACCCGAGCGCGGCGAGCCACTTGGGATCGTTACGGGTATGGACCGGCGTGACCGCCCGGAACCGGCGACGCTCACCCACTCTCACACCGGCGAACCCCAGGCACGCGAGTACGCCGGCGAAATAGCCGACCCCTGCATTTCGGCATGCTGCCGCGAAGTCCGCCGACTCCTCGGTGCCCAGTAGCCACTCGGACGTCCCCAGCTGCGGGAGGTCGCTCCGCGGGCCGATGTCCAGCGGAAAACGAGGCAGCCCGGTTTCGTCGAACACCTGTCGCCAGATGTCGCGGGCCGCATTCTCCGCGCCGTGGCCGATGTCGGCCTGGCGCTCGGCGCTACCGAAGTCGACGTAACTGCCGACCGGAATCAAATCTGCCGGACCGTGTCCGCACGCTTGCCGGTACAGCGCCGACAGTTCGTGTGCGATCAGAACGATCGAGTATCCGTCGATGATCGAGTGGTCGGCCCCGAAGTAGACGGTGAAACTCTCGCGCTCCGCGGGCTCCACCGTGGCGAAGACGTACGACGGCCAGTTGAACGGCGAGGCGTACTCGTCGAACAGTTGCTGGAGATGTGCAGCGTTGGCGTCGGCGTCGGTGACGTAGCCGTGGCTCATCGCACCGACATGGATACCGCCCACGGGCACGGTCTGTCTCTGCACGCCTCGATCGTCGTCATCGTTCTGCCCGTATCCCGGCATCAGGGAGGTGTGGGAACGCAGTACTTCGTGACGATCGATCCAGTCCGTTACCGCGGTACGGAAGGCCGGGACGTCCAAGGGGCCGGCGATGTCGAACGCGCAGCCCAGCCACGCTTCACGTCCGCCGTCGGCGCAGTACTTCAGGTGTGCCTCGTGGGCGAACGACACCGATCGGTCGTCGTCCTCCCACGGCGACTTTGCGTACGGGAGCCATTCGGTCATGGCACCGGACCGAATCGGGTAGTCGCCGAGTTCGGTGAATTCCATCAGGTGCGCAGATGTCGCTTGATACGCGCGAGCATCGCGGACATTCCGCGCAGGCGCAGCGGACTGACGGCCTCGGCGAGGCCGAGATCGGAATAGAAGTCGTCGGGTACGGCGAGGATGGCTTCCGCGCTGAGTCCGTCCAGACCCTGATGCAGGATCGAGGCGAACCCACGCGTCGTAGGTGCCTCCGGCGGTGCACTGAAGTGCAATCGCACCTTCTCGCGATCGGAATCGTCGACCGCGAGGAAGAGTGGCGACTGGCACTCGGGGACCGGTTCCATCGCAGCTTCCTCGAGTTCGCTCGGCAGCGGAGCCAACTCGCGACTGAACTCGAGGAGGAGTTGAAGTTTGTCCGAGGCGCCGACGGCTGCGAAGTCGTCGACGATCTCGGCAAGGGATTCGGGCAGGTCATTCATGTCTGTACTTCTTGTGCTCTCGGTCAGTCGACGGCCGGAACGTCACCGGGCTCTTCGCCCTTCACGATCGGCACCCGAACGGCGTTGCCCCACTCGGTCCACGAGCCGTCGTAATTGCGGACGTTCTCGTAACCGAGGAGGTGGGTGAGAACGAACCACGTGTGGCTCGAACGTTCACCGATGCGGCAGTACGCGACGATGTCGTCGTTCGGCGACAGACTGCCGTAGATCTCGTTCAGTTCCGAGCGCGAACGAAATCGGCTGTCCGGGGCCGCGGCCTTGGCCCACGGGATGCTCTCGGCGCTCGGGATGTGGCCGCCGCGCAGGGCGCCTTCCTCCGGGTAGTCGGGCATGTGCGTGCGCTCACCCGTGTACTCCTGCGGTGAACGAACGTCGATCAGCGGGCCCTTGCCCAGGTGCGACAACACGTCGTCCTTGAACGCGCGAATGGGTGCATCCTTGCGCTCGACCACCGGGTAGTCGGTCGGGGCCGTGTCCGGTACGTCGAAGGACGTCTCACGATTCTCGGCGAGCCACGCGTCACGGCCGCCATCGAGGAGCCGGACGTCCTTGTGGCCGAACAGCGTGAACACCCAGAGCGCGTAGGCGGCCCACCAGTTGCTCTTGTCGCCGTACACGATGATCGTGTCGTCGCGGCCGATGCCCTTGCGGCTCATCAATTCGGCGAACTGCGTGCCGTCGATGTAGTCACGGGTGACCGGATCGTTGAGGTCGAGATGCCAATCGACCTTCACCGCACCGGGAATGTGCCCCACGTCGTAGAGCAGCACGTCCTCGTCCGACTCGACGATCTTCACACCGGGGGATCCGGCATTGGCGGACAGCCATTCGGTCGATACGAGGCGATCCGGGTGGGCGTATTCGGCGAACGACGGGTTGGGATCTGGCGCGACGGGCACGGGCTGGCTCCTGAGGCAGATTCGGTTCGGGCTGTGACCCGAGTCTATGCGGAGTACGCGAGTGCGTCCGATCTGCGTGCGTCAGTTGGCGCGCGCGGTGGTCAGATCGAGTTGGCTCGTGAGTTCCGCGATGGGCGTGACGCCGTTCTCGCAGATGTCGACGAGAACCTTCTGCAACGTGTCGAGAAACAGCGTCACGCTGTGACGTGCAGTGGGTGTCTCGGGGAACCGTGACCGCAACGCCAAGCCCTTGTTCGTGCGCGAGATCCAGAACTGAGCGTCGTCGGCGACCGTCACGTTGCTGATGTGATGGGCGTTGAGTTCGTCATGGTCCTCGGTGCCCGGAAGTCGGCGATAGTCGATGTACGACACCATGAACACGTCGGTACGGGTACGGCGGTATCCGTCTCCGAGTGCCTCGCGAACCTGCGACATGGACACGCCTTTGAGCGTGAGCGCGGTGCGGAACGAGGCGTGCGTGTGGGCGAGCGACGACTGGAAGTCGCCGTCCGGGGTGATCTCCACCGTCAACGGTGCGCTGGTGGTGAGCCAGCCGAGTGCGTTGGCCCACTGGGCATCCTGGCGAGTGTGCAGCGGGAACTGCAGCGGCATCCGGGATGTCCCGTTGATCGAATGAACCGCCGACCCCATCGCGGTCAGCAGGCCCGTGAACAGGCTGCCGCCACTCTCGAGGCAGATCTCCTCGAAACGGTCGGTGATCGAGGCATCGGCGAGCGGACGAACGTCGGCACCCTGGGGCGCGGGTCGGCCCGGCTCGACACCGAGATCGATCGGGAAGCTCGGCGCGGTTCCCCCGCAGCGTTCGTAGAAGCGCGCCCACTCCCGTACGCGCGGATCCTCGGCATCGGTGACCGGCGCTATCGATTCGAGTTCGCAGTAGCGAAGGAAGCTACCGGGATCGCCGAGTTCGCGTGTGACATCGTCCTCGGTGGGGGCGGCGCCGGCCACGGTCGTCGTGAGCAGTTCGTAGATCTGACGCAGCTCGCCGAGTGCGATGACGAGCGAGTATCCGTCCACCAGGGTGTGGTCGAACGCGCTGACCACCGTGTAGTGCGACTCCCTTTCGATGGTCGCGAACAGGTACGCGGGGAACGTCAGCGGATCGCACGCCGTGGTGAATCGGTGCCGCAGGTGCTCGCGGACCTCCTCGGCAGACGTCGTGTGGACCGCGGCGGAGGGAACGAACGCGATGTCGGAAGGGTCGAGATCGAAGCGACGAAGCGCATCGTCGACCACCTCGAATCCCGTCTGTAGGGTGTCGTGCCTGCGCACGAAGTATTCGAGCGCGGTGGCGAGAGCGTCACGGTCGAGGGTGCCGGGCAGGTCGAACGCGGCTGCCATCCACACGCTGCGCCCCACGCCGTGCGTGCGGGCCGTGTCCAGGTGGAACTGCTGGTTGTACGACGGTGGTACCGGGGACTGGCTCACGGATCCCGGGCCCGTGGACACGGACCACTCGGTGATCTCGCCTGGTTCGAGCATGTATCGGTCGATCGAGGTTACGTGCATGGGGTCGTCTCCGCTCCCTCGTTGTCGGACGGTGCTTCGCGGTCGAACCGGTAGTCGCCCTGTTCGGCGACCTGTTTCATGATCGTGGACACTCGCTCGGCGTAGGCGGTGACCGACTCGTGCGCCGGTTCCGTATCCGGATGCGAGATCGCCATCCAGGTTCCCTCGAGGACACGGTTCACCCAAATCGACGCGATCTGGGTGGCCTTTCCGCCGACGAGGCCTGTGGCCTTGGTCGATACGTAGTCCTGCGTGCCCGGCAGGCGGCGACCGTCGATGTAGGACACGATCGGCGGCGGTGCCAACGTGGTCTGGTGGCCAACCGCTTCCGGTCCGGCGGCCGCGCTGACGGTGTCGATCACCTGCTGGACGGAAACCTCACCGAGGGCCTTTCCCGAGCGATACGCCTCCTGTGCGCGAGCTACCAGCTCGGCGAACGAGTGCGTGTCCGCGATCTCGAATCCGACCGGGATGAGGTTGATGAACCAGCCCTGCGACCAGAAGTATTCCGGTGAGTTCCGAGTACCGATGGGGGACAGTGCCATGTACCGGTCACGTCCGGCGAGTTCGTGCTCGGTGATCGCAAGAGCGGCGAAGACACCGCCGATGAAATTGGATCCGTTGGCCTTGCACACCTCGCCGAACTTCTCGCATTCGGCGGCGTCCGCGAGGTCGAACTGGCTGCCGATCGCCGGCTTCGGCTCGTCTTCGGCACCGAGGTCGAGGGGGAAACCGGGGAACGAACCACCGTTGCGGGTCAGGTGCCCGATCCACCCGTGAACCTCCGGAGATTCGAGGGTGAGTGCGGCGGCGCGCTCACGCTCCTCCTGGCTGAATGTGACGTAGCTGCCCGGCTCGGGTAGTTCCGGTTCCGTGCCTTCGAGTTCGGCCTGGTAGATGATGCGCAGTTCGGCGAACAACAGAATCATCGACTGCATGTCCGTGTGCGCATGATCGATGGCATGGAAGAACGTGAAGGACTCGTCGCCCCCGTCCGCGAGGTAGTGCTCGACGACGCCGAACACGAAGGCGGGCCAACCGAGAGCGCTCGTGTCGTCCGCGAATCGCGTGGCGATGTGCTCGCGCACCTGGACTGGGTCGGTGAGGTCCGCACCGGGAACCGCTTCGAGTTCGATCGCCTCGGCCGGCACCACGTGTCGGCGGATCGGATTCTTCTTGTCGGTGGGGTCGGCGTCGGGGTTGCCGAACGAGAACCAGCTGTGCAGGGTGTCGTGGCGCGACACGTATCGCTCCAGCGAGCGAGTCATCGCTGCGGAGTCCAATCGCCCTACGAAGTCGAATGCGATGCCGATCCACGGGGACTGCGCGTCACCGTTGTTGGCCGCAAGCATCGATCGGCGCAGGTGCCGTTCCTGCATGGTCGTGGGGAGAGCCGGATCCACCGGCGCCTCCGCTGCCGCCCTTGCGCTGCGCTCGCTGACTTTCCACTCGACGACCCTGCCAGGTTGTGGTTTCCAGTGGGTGATCAAGTTCAAGTCCATCTAGCGGCTCCTGCGATCGTGGGTAATGGGCGACATCGGTGACGGGCGCGCTGCATCAGAATGCGGCAAGTCAGGCGAGACTGCGCGGGGAACCCGATCACGTGATTGATTACAGCCCGGTGAAAGACAAGTCAAGTTGCGACCGAAAGCCTCTTGTCCTGCAGGTTCGTCGCGTAGCATTTCAAGATTTTGACGTTGCTCACACTCCTGTAACGTCGGCGCGTTCGACAGGCGAACGCGTACTAGCCTGACCGAATGCAGGTTGCGCAGCCGAAAATCACAAGTCCTTGGGTTCCGTGGCTCGGTCTCGCGACAAGTCTCGTTGCCGTGTTCATGCAACTCCTCGACGCGACCATCGTCAACGTCGCCCTTCCGAGCATCGCGGTGGACCTCGGTGCGTCCGTGTCCGCGCAGCTCCTGATGGTCAGCGTCTACACACTGGCGTTCGCCTGTTCGCTGATCACGGCTGCTCGTCTCGGCGATCTCCTGGGTCGTCGTCGGGTGTTCCTGACGGCGCTCGCCGTGTTTCTCGTCGCCTCCTTGTTTTGTGGAATGGCACAGACACCGACGGAACTCGTCGTGTCGCGGGCCTTCCAAGGATTAGCCGCCGGATCGATGTCCGCGCAGACCTTCGCCATCATTTCCGGGCTCTTTCCGAAGCGGCAGCATCCTCGCGTGTTCGGCATCTACGGGGCGACCATCGGACTTGCCACGATCTGCGGACCGCTGGTCGGCGGACTCCTCATCGAATGGGACCTCTTCCAGTGGGGATGGCGGTCGATCTTCTACGTCAACGTGCCCATCGGTCTCGCTGCGCTGATCCTCGGCTACTTCTATCTGGTGGATGCCAAGCCCGACGGTGTGCGCCGGCTCGACGTCGGTGGGGCGGTGCTCTCGGCGGTCGGTCTGTTCTTGCTGATCTTCCCGCTGGCGGAGGGCCGTGAACGCGGATGGCCCGCTCCGATCGTGGCGATGTTGTTGTGTTCGATCCCAGTGCTCGTGGCTTTCGTGCTCTACGAATGGCAGCTCGGTAAGCGGGGCGGCGATCCGGTCCTGCGGCTGCACCTGTTCCGAGACCGGGCCTTCTCGATCGGTGCCGTCCTCGCGTTCGTCTTCTTCGGCACCCTCACGTCATTGATCTTCACGATCTCGCTGACGCTGCAGTTCGGATTCGGATTCACGCCGCTGCGCGCCGGCGTCATGACGCTGCCCTGGGCGCTCGGAACGGGCTTGGCCGCCCTGGCTTCGTCGACCGTCTACCGAAAGATCGGCAACCTCGTTCTGCCGTTGGGTATGGCGCTGTTCGCGGGTTCGCTCGTCGGGTTGTCGTGGATTCTGCAGCAGGAGGGAACCGACCCTCGCTGGCTGGCGCTCGCCGGACCGCTGTTCATCGGCGGCGCCGGACTCGGACTCTTCGTTGCGCCTCTGCAGACTGCCGTGCTCGCCACCGTCCGGCCGGAGAACGCCGGGTCGGTGTCGGGCCTCCTGCCGACCGTGCAGCAGGTGGGCAGCTCGATCGGTCTCGCTGTCATCGGCGTCGTGTTCTTCAACCTCGTGGCCGGTCAGGCCACCGAAGCTGTGCAGGACCAGCGTCCCGCCCTGGTGTCGCAACTCGAAACGAAGGGCGTTCCCTCCGGCTTCGTCCCGCAGGCCGAGCAGAAATTCGTGGACTGCGCGACGGCCCAACTCGGGTCGACATCACCGATGAAGGTGCCGGATCGTTGTCGAGATCTGTCGGCAGGGTCCGGCCCTGCCATGCAGAACCCCAGCCCGGCGCAGCAGGAACTTCTCGACGATGCGGTGGCGGTCGCGAAGGACTCGACTCGCAGCGCGGCCGGTGAAGCATTTCTGCAGGCCGAACGGCGGGTGTTGTGGATCATCTCGGCGGTTGCCGTGGCGATCGGCTTGCTGTCGCTGACTCTGCCGCGGCGTAACCGCTGGTCCGAATCAGAGGTCGAGATCTCGAGTGGGAGGGGAGTCGGCCCACAGCTCGGCGATGCCGACACCGACAGTGGTCAGCAGTCGGCGGACGAGCGGTAGGCCGATTCCGATCACGCTCGAAGGATCACCTTCGATCCGTTCGACGAACCAGCCGCCGAGGCTGTCGAGAGTGAATGCCCCCGCTACCTTCAACGGTTCGCCGCTGGCGAGATAGGCCTCGAGGTCTGCCTCCGAAGGGGAAGCGAAGTGCACGAGTGTGCCGCTGCAATCCGCGGCCTCGCGATACACCTCGCCGCCCCTGATCCGGATCACCGAGTGCCCGGTCAACAGCGACGCGCTGCGCCCGGCCATCGACGCCCACCGGTGGCGCGCGCTGTCGGCGGTCCCAGGTTTTCCCTGTAGTTCGCCGTCGATCGACAGCATCGAATCGCATCCGACGACCACGACGTCCGAGTGTCCTTCGGAAGAGACGCGGCCCAGGACGTCGTGTGCCTTGGCCCGCGCCAACGCGGTCACCACATCCTCCGGCGCCGCCTCGGCCCCGAGATCGGCGATCAGTGCATCCTCGTCGACGGAAGACACCATGACGACGGGCTCGATACCGGCACTACGGAGCACGGACAGCCGGGCGGGTGACGCAGAGGCGAGAACCAGTCTCAACGTCGGTGTGACCCGAGGTTGGCGAACGAGTACGGAGAGAAGGGCGCGGCGACGCGATGCGACTGCGCCGGATCACCCCAGGTCTCGGGGGGACGTGACGAGCCGGGCGCGGCGGCACCCGAGTTCGCAGCAGCGACGAGAACGCTGACGAGGGCCGCCAACTCCTCGTCGGTAGGAGAGCCCTTCACCACCTTCACGAACGGTTCGCCTGGAGCAGCCGAATCCGGGCTCTCGTCGCCGGACAGCTCGGAGATTCCGGCGTCGACCGTGTTGTCCACCGTCGATGCGTCGGCGTGATCGGCGGTAGGAACGGACTCGTCTGCCGATGTCTCCGTGCGCACAACTTCCTCGGCGATCGATGTCATAGGGGGATGTTCCCATGCTTCTTGGGCGGAAGCGTCACCATCTTGCGCTCCAGCAGTCGCAGGGCGGACACGATCTGGCCTCGGGTGTGCGACGGCGGAATGACCGCGTCCACGTATCCGCGTTCTGCAGCGACGTACGGGTTGACCAAGGTGTCCTCGTACTCGGCCTGCAGTTGCAAGCGCAACGCGTCGACGTCTTCGCCGTTCTTGGCGGCTTCGAGGAGACGCTTGCGGTAGACGAAGCCGACGGCGCCCGAGGCGCCCATGACGGCGATCTGAGCGGTGGGCCACGCCAGGTTGACGTCGGCACCCATGTGCTTGGAACCCATCACGTCGTATGCGCCGCCGTAGGCCTTGCGGGTGATGACGGTGATCTTGCCGACCGTGGCCTCACCGTAGGCGTAGAGGAGCTTCGCGCCGCGGCGGATGATGCCGTTGAACTCCTGCTCGGTGCCGGGCAGGAAGCCGGGGACGTCGACGAGGGTGATGATCGGGACGTTGAACGCGTCGCAGGTGCGCACGAAGCGGGCAGCCTTCTCCGAGGCGTCGATGTCGAGGCAGCCGGCGAACTGGGTGGGCTGGTTGGCGACGATGCCGACGCTACGGCCGTCCACACGTCCGAAGCCGACGACGATGTTCATGGCCCGCTCGGCCTGAACCTCGAGGAACTCGTCGTCGTCCAGGATGCGCCGGATGACCTCGTGCATGTCGTACGGCTGGTTCGCCGAATCCGGGATCAGCGTGTCGAGTTCGATGTCCTCGTCGGTCAGCGAGTCCTCGATGGATCCGTTGAACGGGTCGGACGGGAGCATGCGCGGCGCAGCTGCCTGATTGTTGGAAGGCAGGTACGACAGCAGTTCGGTGACGTAGTCGAGCGCGTCCTGCTCGCCGGAGGCGACGTAGTGCGCAACACCCGACTTGACCATGTGCGTGTGCGCACCGCCCAGCTCTTCCATGGTGACGTTCTCGCCGGTGACGGTCTTGATCACGTCGGGGCCGGTGACGAACATCTGGCTGGTCTGGTCGACCATCACGACGAAGTCGGTGAGCGCGGGGGAGTAGACGTGTCCGCCGGCCGCAGCTCCCATGATGAGGGAGATCTGCGGGATGACGCCGGACGCCCTGACGTTGCGGTGGAAGATCTCGCCGTACAGGCCGAGCGAGACGACACCTTCCTGGATGCGCGCGCCGGCGCCCTCGTTGATGCCGATCAGCGGACGGCCGGTCTTGATGGCCAGGTCCATGACCTTGACGATCTTCTCGCCGTAGATCTCGCCGAGGCTGCCGCCGAAGACGGTGGCGTCCTGGGAGAAGACACAGACGTCGCGGCCGTCGATCGTGCCGTATCCGGTGACGACGCCGTCGCCGAGAGGACGGTTCTCGGCGAGGCCGAAGTTGACGCTGCGGTGGCGTGCGAGTGCATCGAGTTCTACGAAGGACCCCTCGTCGAGGAGCGCGGTGATGCGCTCGCGAGCGGTCAGCTTGCCCTTGGCGTGAACCTTCTCCACCGCGGCGACGCCGCCCGGGTGCTGGGCCTCTTCCTGGCGATTGCGCAGGTCGGCGAGCTTTCCGGCAGTGGTGTGGATATCAGGCTTCGACGCCGCCTCGGGGGCAGTGGGCTCCTGGACAGTGGTCATGACTGGTGAGCTTAACCAGGGGCAGGGGGTGTCTGACAAGGCAGGTCGGATTCTGTGAACTCTCCGAGTATTGCCTACTGGCGAGTACGTTTCGGCCACGGAATAGGCTGGCGGAATGTGGACAGCCCCCGATCTTTCGGCCCTCGACGAGTGTGACCTGCGTCGCGCGTTGGTTCGGACGGAGATCGACGAGGACCCACCGAAGTTCTGGCGACGGCTCGACGTCGTTTCTGAAACAGGTTCTACAAATGCGGATCTGCTCGAGCGCGTCGCGGTGGGCGAGTCGGACCGACACGTTCTGCTGGCCGAGTTCCAGGGAAACGGGCGCGGCAGGCACTCCCGCAGTTGGGTGACGCCACCGCGCGCACAGATCGCGGTCTCGGTAGCGCTGACGCTGCCGGGTATGAGTCCGGCCCGGATGGGTTGGCTTCCGCTTCTCACCGGTATCTCTGTGGTCGAGGCCCTTCGGTCCGTGGCGGGGGTCGAGGCGGATCTGAAGTGGCCGAACGACATCCTCGTCGGAGGGAGGAAGGTGGCGGGCATCCTTGCCGAGGTGGCGCGGGTGACGCCGGACCCGGTCGTCGTGGTCGGAATCGGGCTCAACGTCGGCCTCACGGCGGAGGAGTTGCCGGTGCCCACGGCCACGTCCCTGCTGCTCGAGAACGCTTCGACCACGGATCGCACGGTCCTGGTGCGGGCAATGCTCGACCGCCTCGCAGAGCACTGGACACGGTGGCACGACGCAGCGTGGGAAGTAACCGATCTGGCGCGGACCTACCGGGAATGCTGCGGAACCCTGGGGCGTCGGGTACGTGCCGAACTGCCTGGCGACAACCGGATACTGGGAACGGCGGCCGATGTCGACGAGCAGGGCCGATTGGTCATCGCACCCGAGGCGGGAGGCGAGCCGTTCGCGGTGTCGGCAGGCGATATCACCCATCTTCGCGCGACCGACCCGAGTTAGGCACACTCTTCCCATGGGATATCCGGAGGATGCGCTCGCAGAGGACGAAGAGCTGCTGCTGCACTGTCATCCGCACTGGAAGATGCTGATCGTTCCGGCGTTCGTGTTCGTTCTGTCCAGTGCAGTGGCCGGGTTCGCGCTCGGGCTCGCAGGCAGCAAGCTCGCAGACACCGCGTCGACGGTGGCGACGATCGCGATCGTCGCGCTGTGGTGCATCGTCGTCGGGATGCGCGCGCTCGCACCGTTCGTGCGCTGGAAGTTCACCCACTTCATCGTCACCGACCGCCGCGTCCTGATCCGCGAGGGCGTTCTCACCCACACCGGTATCGACATCCCGATGGGCCGGATCAGCAACGTGCAATTCCGTCACGGTGTGCTCGATCGGATCGTGCGGACGGGAACGCTGGTCATTGCGTCCGCTTCGGACGATCCCCTCGAGTTCGACGACATTCCCCACGTTCAACGGGTGCACGCACTTCTCTACAACGAGGTATTCGATGCCATGGATCCGTACCGATGACCCATCGCGGTCCGTACCGGTGACCGACCTCCGTACAGTTGTCTCGTGACTGCAGTTCTGTTGGCCGAAGACGACGAGGCCATTGCCGCCCCACTTTCGCGCGCGCTCGGACGTGAGGGGTACACCGTCACGATCGAGCAGACGGGGCCCGCGGCGCTCCAGAAGGCGCTCGAAGACGACTTCGATCTGTTGATTCTCGATCTCGGCCTGCCGGGTATGGACGGGCTCGAGGTGTGCAGGCAGGTCCGCTCGCACAATTCGAACCTCGCGGTCCTCATGCTCACCGCGCGGACCGACGAGGTCGACTTCGTGGTCGGTCTCGACGCCGGTGCGGACGACTACGTGGGAAAGCCGTTCCGGCTCGCGGAGTTGATGGCGCGGGTCCGTGCCCTGCTGCGTAGGCGCGGCGGAGGCGAGGACTCGGTGGTCGAGGTCGGCGACATTCGACTCGAGCCTGCGGCGCGCCGAGTGCTGGTGGGCGGCAGCGAGGTCGCACTGGCGAACAAGGAGTACGAATTGCTGCGCGTGCTTCTCGAGCACGCCGGTCAGGTGGTCGCCAGGGAGGACATCCTCGCCGAGGTGTGGGGTGACGTGGAGCTACGCGGCTCGAAGACCCTGGACATGCACATGTCGTGGCTGCGCCGAAAGATCGGCGACGAGGGGCCGGTAGCCGAACGGCGGATTGCGACCGTGCGCGGCGTCGGGTTCCGCATCAACAACGACTAGGCACCGGCAGTGCGGCGCAGAATTCTTCAGTCCACGCTGGGGGTGGTGATCCTCACGGCGCTCCTCCTCGGGGTGCCGCTGATCTATACGGCGTGGTTGTGGGTCGAGGACCTCACTCGAAGCGACCTGCAGAATCGTCTCGACCGGATGGCCGGCGAGATCATCTCGCAGGAGGGCCCGGACGGCGTCGTCGGCGGGGAGCTGAACACGGCCTCCCTCGACCTGCTCACGCCGAGGGACGGGCGTCTGGTGGTCATCTACCCCACGGCCCACGAGAACGCGGCACGAGTCGATATCGGCGTCCACGATGTCGCGTCTCCTTTGATCGAATCGCTGGCGATGGGTTCGTCCGGGTCGCTCCGGCTCGAAGTCCCGTCCGATGCGATGCGTACCCAGCAGCGTCAGGCCGTGGGCGCGGTCGGGCTGTTGGTGTTGATCTCGATAGCCGTGGGTACGGCCGTCGCGGTGTTGACGGCAAAGCGCCTCGCCGACCCGTTGTCCGATGTGGCGAACCGCGCGGCCCGCCTCGCAGAGGGTGACTTCCACCCGGACCCGCGCCGTCATTCGATCGCCGAGCTGGATCGTGTCTCGGACGTACTCGATTCCGCCACGGTCGAGATCGCGGGCCGTCTCCAACGTGAACACACTTTGGTGGCAGACGTGTCGCATCAATTGCGCAGTCGCCTCACCGCTGTCCGGCTACGACTGGACGAGCTCTCGGAGCACTCCGATCCCGCTGTGGTGGAGGAGGCAGACGAGGCCATGGCCCAGGTCGACCGGCTGACCGACGCTATCGACGAACTGGTTCGCTCGTCCCGCAGCAGTGGGGAGGAGAAGCAGGTCTCCGTCGTGCAGGAGTTGGGCGCCGTGCTGGCCGACTGGGAACGGCCTTTCGACGACGTCGGCCGCACTCTCATGCTTCGGGGGGACGTGGACGTGATGGCATCCACGACCGGCTCGAGGTTGCGAGAGGCGGTGTCGGTGCTCGTGGACAACGCCTTCGTGCACGGCGCCGGTACGTGCACCGTGGCGGTGCGTCTCGCGCGGGGCGCCGGGCGAACAGGGTCGACCAGGGACTCGATGGTGTGTGTGGAGGTGGCCGACGAGGGTGACGGCGTGAGCAACGACCTCGCGCCGCACGTTTTCGACCGCGGGTTCTCCGGGGCGGGCTCCACCGGTGTGGGCCTCGCGCTCGCCCGGGCTCTCATCGAGGCGGACGGCGGACGGATCGAATTGCAGCGTCGTCGCCCTGCGCTCTTCGCGGTCTTCGTGCCGATCGGCCGCGAACCTGCTCCGACCCGCGTGGTGGGAAACCGCGAGCCTCGCTGACTGCCTCAGGACCGTCCGGCTTCTTCTTCCAGTTCGTCGGTGGTGTCCTCGGTGTCGAACGTGCCGTATACCTCCGGGAATGCGAACCTCCGCAGCGCCCAGAACCGGAACATCATCTGCAGAAGATTGCCGATGATGTAGTTGAGGACGAAGTCGACGACGACCAGCGTGGTCAGGCTTTCGGTACTCGCCCTGATGTCGAAGATGTTGTTGGCAATCCACAGCGGAGCGGCGGCAAGCACCACGCCGATCAAGCTGATCGTGAAGAACAGAAGGG
The DNA here is from genome assembly GCF_055231055.1 of Rhodococcus huquni. NCBI lineage: Bacteria > Bacillati > Actinomycetota > Actinomycetes > Mycobacteriales > Nocardiaceae > Rhodococcus > Rhodococcus huquni. The sequence continues at coordinate 185,684 of NZ_JBUYWE010000008.1, read as the reverse complement.
CCTCGTGGTGCCGTTCTCTACCGCCGCGATTCTTGAAGGCCCACTCACGGTTGAGTATGTAGCTCAGCACGGTTGCCAGCACACCGGAGAGAATCTTCGCCACGGTCGGCTTCTCTTCGAGGATCGTGAGACTCAGGGTGTAGAAGATCGCCAGGTCGAACACCATCGTCGTGCCGCCGACAATCGCGAACTTGATCAGCTCGCGATGACGCAGCGCGAGGTCGCGGAAGGGTTGGGGTATGCGGGTGACAACCCCGTCGACGAAAGACACAACTCTCGAGTTTACGAAACGATCACCCGATATCACCAATTGGTAACCAGATCATCAGCAGAATCACAGAAAGCGAACGGCGCACGGTGACGGTGCGACCACCGGTGGCAGGCCACCTACGGGCAGCGCACCAGCGCCGACGTGACACCATGGTCACTTGTGACCGGCATTTCCGACCCAGAATCCACTTCGCCCGCTGCGCGGCCCTCGAGCCCGCGCGCACTCGACTCCGGGCAACCCGTCGTCACCATGATCGGTGGTGGACAGCTCGCGCGCATGACGCATCAGGCGGCGATCGCTCTCGGGCAGACGCTCCGCGTGCTGTCCGGCGGGCCGGACGAGCCGGCGGCGCAGGTGAGTCCGGACGTCGTTCTCGGTTTGCACACCGACCTCGACGCGCTGCGCAGAGCCGCCGAGGGATCGCATGCCTTCACGTTCGATCACGAGCACGTCCCCACCGACCACCTCGACGTCCTGGTGTCGGAGGGAGTCAACGTTCAGCCGCCGCCGCAGGCCCTCGTCTACGCGCAGGACAAGCTGGCGATGCGCCGCAAGCTGCGTGAGCTCGGCGTCCCCGTTCCGGCGTTCGCCGAGGTGACGTGGGCCGAGGACGTCGTGAAGTTCGGCGCAGAACATGGCTGGCCCGTCGTGATCAAGACGGTTCGGGGCGGGTACGACGGCCGTGGGGTGTGGATCGTCGATGATTCCGACGAAGCCGAGTCGATCGTCGCGAAGCAACTCGACGCCGGCGCGACCCTGATGGTCGAGCAGAAGGTGGACATGAGTCGGGAACTCTCCGCGATGGTGGCCCGGTCGCCGTTCGGGCAGGGTGCGACCTGGCCTGTGGTCGAGACCGTGCAGCGGAACGGGCAGTGCGCGGTCGTGGTGGCGCCCGCCGCCGGCCTCTCGGACGACTTGGCAGGGGAGGCCGAAGGTCTGGCACTGCGGATCGCCGCGGAGTTGGGGGTGGTCGGATCGATGGCAGTCGAGCTGTTCGAGACCCCCGACGGCAAGCTCGTCGTCAACGAACTGGCCATGCGTCCGCACAACTCCGGACACTGGACCATGGACGGCGCTCGGACGTCTCAGTTCGAGCAGCACCTGCGGGCCGTACTCGACTATCCGCTCGGTGACACGTCGTCGACCGCGCCGGTCACTGTCATGGGGAACGTTCTCGGTGCCCCCGAGGCGCCGCAGATGAGCATGGACGAACGAGTCCACCATCTGATGGCCCGGATGCCGGATGCGCGCATCCATCTCTACGGCAAGGGTGAACGAAAGGACCGCAAGATCGGTCATGTGAACATCGTCGGCGGGCCGGGTTCGCTCGACGACGAGGACTACGTGGCGACGGTGCGTGAGCGCGCCGAGCGCGCCGCACATTGGCTTTCCCACGCTGAGTGGACCGACGGATGGGACGAACACGGTGAGTGAACAACAGGGTGCACAGGTCGGACTGATCATGGGCAGCGATTCGGACTGGCCGACGATGGAGGCAGCCGCGGAGGCACTCGCCGAATTCGGTGTGCGCTTCGAAGTCGGCGTCGTTTCCGCCCACCGGACGCCGCAGCGAATGCTCGACTACGCGAAGGACGCGGCCGGCCGCGGCGTGCAGGTGATCATCGCCGGTGCGGGTGGCGCCGCCCACCTGCCCGGGATGGTGGCGTCGGCGACACCGTTGCCCGTAATCGGTGTTCCGGTTCCGCTGAAGTATCTCGACGGAATGGACTCGTTGCTCTCGATCGTGCAGATGCCTGCGGGCGTCCCGGTCGCGACCGTATCGATCGGCGGAGCCCGCAACGCCGGCCTGCTCGCGGTGCGCATTCTCGGTGCCGCCGATCAGGATCTGCAGTCGCGGATGACCGCCTTCCAGAACGGGCTCGAAAAGATGGTGCTGGAAAAGGACCAAGCGCTGCGGGACAAGCTTCTCGGGTGAGGCTGCGCCTGTGAGCGGTCGACGACTCTCTGGACTCGCTGACCGCTCACAGGGGTGTCAGAGGCGGGCGGTGACCTTTTCGGTGACGGCTCGACGTTCGGTCTTCTGCGCGTCCGGGTTCGCCACCTGAACGAGTGACGCACCCACTGCGAGAACGGCGATCAGGCCGTCCACCAGGCCGTCCGTGGTGTTCCAGTCCGCAGAGGACAACACTCGGTCGGCGCCCCCGAATTCCTGTTTCGCTGCGGATTCGAGTGCGGCGGAACGTATTTCTTCGACACTGCGGCCGGCGAGAGCCGGCCCGGCGACGGTCGGACGGAACTGGTCGCCGTGGACCCGTACGGAGGTCGCGTAATCGGTGATCCCGATGGGAAGGTCCGGAACAGGGCGCCCGAATGCGTCCAGCGAGAGCGCCGCAACTTCCGCAACGTCCTCCACGTCACCGAGGCGATCGGCCGTGACCATGGCCAGGTCCACATCCGGATCGGCCTCCAACACCACTTCGGCACCGGCCCACCACAATCCGAGGACCACGGCGGCGGTCTGCCAGTGTGCGGGGAGCAGGACCGCCACGCGGGCCCCCGGTTCGACGGCGAACTCGTCGCGAACCATGTTCGCCGTCTTGGCAGCCCAGTTCGCAAGGGTGATCGCGGACAGCTCCACCCGATCACCCGTGGCGTCGTCGTAGAAGGTGACACGCGGTCCCGCCGGATCGGCCGCAAGAATCGGATCCAGCAGCTCGTCGGTCAGCGTGCGATTGGCATGGTTCATGGACAAGACGGCTTCCGTTCTCTCGTACGCGGCGTCAGTTGACGCAGCGAGGCCCCTCGGCGCCCGCGTCGATGGCCGGCCCCGGGGGAGCCGGGGTGGGAGCGGTGGCGCCGCTTCCGGACGAACCGGTCTCGGACGAGTCCGTTCCCGAGCTGTCGGTCGTACTCGAGTCACCCCCGCCCGGCGTGGTCGGCCCACTGTAATCGTCCGCGAGAACCACTCGCACGGTTCCCTTCGGCAGCGACGGGTCCTCGTCGGTTGCAAGATCTCCGAGCTCGGCGGCGACGGCGGCTGCTCCTTCGTCGTCGGCCGAGTGCGAGAACACCGTGGATTCGCTGACCGTCTCGCCGTCGTAGTTGCCGACCTCGCCCTCTCCGTAGCCGGCGGAGGCGAGGACGTTCGCCACGTCGGTCGCGAGGCCGCTCGTACTGCCGGCGTTGGACACGTTCACGGTGACGGACGACGTGTCGATGTCGGGCGCCTTCGTCGTCGTGGACGTTTCCTCGGAGGTGGGCTCCTCGCCGATCAGGCCCGCGACGTACTTCTTCACGGCCTTGGGTTCGACCTTGACGATCGATTCTCCGTAGTCGGTCATGCCGTTGAGGTCGGCGACCGGGATCGTCTCGAACTTCACTTTCCCGCCCGCGAGGTCCTGCAGTTGCTTTGCGAAATCGATGATGTCCCAGCCCTCGTCGAGGACGACCGAACGTTGGACGGCGGACGTGAGTTCGTTGAGTTTGCCGGGGTCGCTGAGCGTTTTCGCGCTGAGGACCTTGCTCACGAGCGAAGCCATGAACACCTGCTGGCGGACGATCCGGTCCAGGTCGCCTCGAGGCAGATCGTGTCGCTGCCGGACGAAGCTGAGCGCGTCCGGCCCGCGCAGGGTCTGCTCTCCCTTGGAGAAGTTCGCACCGGACAGCGGTTCGTTCACCGCATTGTTCAGGCACACGTCCACACCGCCCACCGCATCCGTGAGCAGGACGAAGCCGAGGAGTCCCACCTCGGCATAGTGGTCGACGCTGATGCCGGTCAGGTCGGCGACCGAGTTGATGAGTGCTTCACGCCCGGCCTTGGTCGATTCGGTCTCGGCCTCGGCGTCCGTTGCACCACCCTCGACCTCTTCCAGGCGCTTGTTCTCTTTCGTTGCGCCGTACGCGGCGTTGATCTTCGACATTCCGACGCCGGGCACCTTCACGTAGGAGTCGCGGGGAATGGAGATCGCGGTAGCGGAACTTCCGTCGTTGGGGACTCGTATCAACACGATGGTGTCGGTGTTGGAGGCGACTTCCTCGCCGGCCCGCAGTGATTCGAGTTCGTTCTGCGACAGCGGATTGCCGTGCGCGTCGGTGCGGCTGTCGGTGCCGACCATGAGGATGTCGATCGCACCGTCCTTGGTCTCACCCAATCCCAGGCCGCCCGCAGTTGCGAGGCTGTTGCGCAACGAGTCGATGCTCTGCCATGCGAATCCGGTGATCACCAGCGCCAGAACCGAGAGGACGGCGACGGCGATGTGCGCCGGGCGCCACCTGGGCGTCGGACGTGCGTCGGGGGAGGGTGAGTCTTGTGGCACGGGGACAAGGCTACTGGTCGGACTCTCCGGACTCGGGAGGCGTAAACGGCGTGCCAGACTGTTGCTCGTGACGGAGATTCTGGTGACAGGGGGTCGTGGACAGCTGGGCGGGCACGTGGTGGTGCGTGCGAACGCACGTGGTCTCACCGTGCGGGCGCCGAGCTCGAGCGAACTGGACATCACCGACCTGGCTTCGGTGAAATCGCAGGTGAGTCCCGGTTCCGTGGTGATCAACTGCGCCGCGTACACCGCCGTGGATGCGGCCGAGACCGACGAAACCGCGGCCCGTGAAGTCAACATGACAGGTGCCCGCAACATTGCCCTCGCGTGCGCGGAGGTGGGTGCTCGGATGATCCAGGTGTCGACGGACTACGTATTTTCCGGGGAAGCCGACAGTCCGTACGAAACGGACGCCCCGACCGCCCCTCGCACGGTGTACGGCCGTACCAAACTCGAAGGCGAACAGGCCGTGCGAGAGATTCTGTCCGAGGCCAGAATCGTCCGCACTGCCTGGGTCTACACGGGTATCGGATCCGATTTCGTTGCGACGATGCGGAGACTCGAGCGTGAACGCGACTTCGTGAATGTCGTCACAGACCAAGTGGGGTCGCCCACTTTCGCCGGTGATCTCGCCGACGCTCTTCTCGATCTCGTGGGGTCGGGCGACCGCGCTGCGCCCCTGCTGCACGTGACGAATCAGGGGCAGGCAAGCTGGTTCGAACTCGCCCGCGCGGTCTTCGAAGGGGTGGGCGCGGACCCCGAGCGGGTGCGCGGTTGTACGAGTGCAGAGTTCGTGCGGCCGGCTCCACGTCCGTCGTACTCCGTGCTGTCCGGCCGGGCCTGGGCGGCGGCCGAACTGCCTCCGCTTCGGCACTGGCGTGACGCGCTGGCCGCGGCGCTCGCCGAGTGATCCGTGGCCGGTACCGACGTGCGGTGAGGTCCCGCGGTGACGAACGGCTACGCTTGCCCGCGTGAGTTCGAAGCTGGCCGTGGTGACGGTGACCTACTCGCCCGGCGAGCATCTGGAGCATTTTCTGGACACGCTCACCGCGGCGACCACAGAAAATCCGCAGGTGATCATGGCGGACAACGGTTCGACCGACGGGTCGCCGGAGGCCGCCGACGCGACCCACGAGCACGTCCGGCTGCTCCGTACCGGTGGCAACATCGGCTACGGGGGCGCCATCAACCGTGCGGTCGCAGAGATCGACCGTGACATCGAGTTCGTGGTCGTGGCCAACCCGGACGTCCGGTGGAGTCCCGGGTCGATCGACGCACTGCTCGAAGCAGCGCAGCGCTGGCCGCGGGCGGGTGCGCTCGGGCCGCTGGTTCGTGAGCTCGACGGAAGCGTCTACCCGTCTGCGAGGCAGGTCCCCGATCTGGTGTCGGGCGCCGGGCATGCAGTGCTCGGTACCGTGTGGCCGTCGAACCCGTGGACTCGGCGATACCGGCAGGAGAACGAGGCCGTCACCGAGAGGTCGGTCGGATGGTTGTCCGGTTCCTGCCTGTTGATGCGGCGCACGGCGTTCGACACGATCGACGGATTCGACTCTCGCTATTTCATGTACATGGAAGACGTGGACCTGGGCGACCGCCTTGGGAAGGCCGGCTGGCTCAACGTCTTCGTACCGACGTCGGAGGTGACCCACGCGAAGGGGCACGCCGCCGGGCGTCATCCGGAACTGATGTTGCCGGCGCACCACCAGAGCGCATACCGATTCCAGGCGGATCGGCATCCGAACTGGTGGCAGGCGCCGATCCGCTGGGCACTACGTGGGGGACTCGCGGCGCGATCGCGAATTGCGGTCGCAGCGGCAGTGCGTGAACGTCGTAGGGAAGAGAACGAGGGTGTGACCACACATGGCCATTGAGAAGAACACGGACGCGGTCGTCCTCGTAGGGGGAAAGGGCACGCGGCTGCGTCCCCTCACGTTGTCGGCGCCCAAGCCGATGCTGCCCACCGCGGGTCTGCCGTTCCTCACACATCTGCTCGCTCGCATCGCCGACGCGGGCATCGAGCACGTCGTGCTCGGAACGTCGTTCAAGGCAGAGGTGTTCGAAGATCACTTCGGTGACGGCTCCAAGCTCGGTCTCGAGATCGACTACGTGACCGAGACGGATCCGCTCGGGACGGGTGGCGGCATCCGCAACGTGCTCCCGAAGCTGCGCGGCGAGAACATCATGGTCTTCAACGGTGACGTCCTCGGCGGCACCGACCTCGGCGGCATTCTGGACACTCACGCCACGACCGAGGCCGATGTCACGATGCACCTCGTGCGTGTGGGAGACCCTCGCGCGTTCGGCTGTGTGCCCACGGACGACGACGGTCGAGTGACTGCCTTCCTCGAGAAGACGCAGGATCCGCCGACCGATCAGATCAATGCGGGTTGCTACGTCTTCCGCCGCTCGGTCATCGAGGAGATTCCGGAGGGTCGCGCGGTGTCCGTGGAGCGTGAGGTCTTTCCCGCGTTACTGGCGCGCGGCGCTCGGGTGTTCGGCCACGTCGACAGTTCGTACTGGCGCGACATGGGCACCCCGGAGGACTTCGTTCGCGGTTCGGCAGACCTCGTGCGGGGAATAGCCCCCTCGCCTGCACTCGACGGCCCGCGCGGAGAATCGCTCGTTCTTTCCGGTGCCGGTGTCGCGCCCGGCGCGGTTCTCATCGGCGGCACCGTGGTCGGCCGCGGCGCCGAAGTGGGCGCTGGGGCTCGGCTCGACGGTGCCGTGGTGTTCGACGGTGCCGTGGTGGAAGCCGGCGCAACCGTCGAGCGCAGCATCATCGGCTTCGGCGCCCGGATCGGTCCGCGCGCACTGGTTCGTGACGCCGTGATCGGAGACGGCGCTGACGTCGGGGCTCGCTGCGAACTCCTTCGCGGAGCCAGGGTGTGGCCCGGTGTGAAGTTGCCGGACGGCGGCGTGAGATTCAGCACGGACGTGTGATGAGCGACCACGGTTTTCGGCGCTTCGTGGCGCTCGGTGACTCGTTCACCGAGGGGGTCGGCGACCCCGACGATCGGTATCCCAACGGCCTGCGTGGATGGGCGGACCGGCTCGCGGAGCAACTTTCGGCCGGTTGCCCGGACTTCGCGTACGCCAATCTCGCGGTCCGAGGGCGCCTCATGGCGCCGATCGTCGACGAGCAGGTCGATGCGGCAGTCGAGCTTCGGCCCGACCTCGTGACCGTCTATGCCGGCGGTAACGACCTGATGCGTCCGGGTGTGGACCTCGATTCGCTGGTGGCACACTACGAATCGGGCATCGCGAAGCTCACCGCGACCGGGGCGAAGGTGCTGATCTTCACCGCTTACGACTCGGGTTGGGCTCCGGTGTTCGGTCTGCTTCGTGGGCGTCAGGCGATCTACAACGAACTGGTGCGCGGGGTGGCCGAACGCCACGGCGCGACGGTCGTGGACTTCTGGCGATTCGGCGAATACCACGACATGCGGATGTGGGACTGGGACCGGTTGCACATGTCGACCGCCGGACACACGAACATGGCTGTGCGGGTACTCCAGGTTCTCGGAGTCGCGCTCGACGGGACTCGCCCCGATCTCGGTCCGGCGCCGGTACTGGCAGAGGGTGAACGACGGAAGTCGGATCTCGTCTGGGCCAAGGACTTTCTGATTCCGTGGCTCGGTCGCCGGGTGCGCGGAACGTCGTCGGGTGACGGCGTACTGGCGAAACGTCCTCAGCTCGAGCCGGTTTGCTGACGTAGCTCGGCCAGCCGCACCATCTTGTCGATGGTGACCTTCTCCGCGTCAGGAGGGAGCTCGTTCACCGGAAACCAGCGCAGGTCCGTCGACTCGTCGCTGCGGGTGATCGGTGCGCCTGCCGGTGCACGCACGACGAATCTCAGGTCGAGGTGACGTGTCGGTACGCCGAGCGAGCAGGTGATGGGATGCGTGTGCGCGGAGAGCAACTCGGGGTCGACCGTCAGTGCCTCTATACCGGATTCCTCGCGGGCCTCGCGTAGCGCAGCATCCACCACCGACTCGTCCGTCTCCTCGCAGTGGCCGCCCAGCTGGATCCAGCGACCCACCCGGGGATGCAGGGTGAGCAGTACGTGATCACCCGACTCGTCGAGGACCAACGACGAGGCCGTGATGTGGCCCGGTGCGTGCGCCCGGAGACATCCACTCGGCGCGGAGCCGAGAAACGCGAGCATCGTGTGACGCAGAGATTCGTCCGAGTCGTCGGTGGGATGCCAACGCTCCAGCACGTCGACGGCCGAGCGGTGCAACGAGTGGGTGCTCATCTACTTCTCCACGAGTGCGTCGCCTGCGGGTACGGCCTCGCGAGGGCCGAGCGGCTCGAGGGGGTGTCCGACGGCGATGGCGCCCAAGGGTTGCCAGTCGCCGGGCAGGTCGAGGACGTCACGTACGACGTCGGCGGCGAAGATGGTCGACCCGATCCAGCAGCTGCCGACTCCCTTGGTTGCCAAGGACACCAGCAGGCCCTGTACCGCGGCGCCGACCGCGACGGTGAACATGGTGGATTCCGCGGCAGTGCGGCGCGGGTCCGGATAGGGATGGGCACCGTCCGGTACACAGAACGGAATCAGCACCTCGGGGGCGTCGAAGAGGATGTCGCCCTTGGCGACACGCCTGTCCACCGAACCCGACGAGTAGCCGTCGGATGCCAGGTCTTCGCGCCATTGTTCACGGAGCGCGGTGAGCAGCTTCGTACGAACCTCGGGTGTGCGGATCCAGACGAACCGAACGGGGCGCGTGTGGTGTGGTGCGGGAGCGGTGAGTGCTTCGTCGACGGCGCTGCGAATGACGTTCGGCTCCACCGGCTCGGTCGAGAACGCTCGGATCGAACGGCGGAGAAGTAACGCCTCCGAGCGGCCACGAGCGAACGACTCCTCGGTTCCGAGCCAGAAGAGGTCTTCGGACCCAGCACGAATCAGTTGCCTCGCAGTGGAACCGTCGTCCCGCGGTGTCAGGCCACGCAGCACCGCGACCGGGACGCCGCCCAGCTTGCCCTTGACGAGATCTCCGGCCGCCGCGATCTCGTCGGCCACGGCGACTTCCGTGACGACGAGTTCGTTTCCCTGACTGTCGACGGAACCTGCATAGGCGTGCAGGACCGACAGCCCGGCGGAGCCGATCGCGGCGTCGATCTGCCCGGTACGCCAGGCTCTGCCCATGGTGTCAGTGATCACGACGGCCACTTCTACGCCGAGCTTCTCGCGAATCGCGTCGCGCAACTCGCGCGCACTCGCGTCGGGGTCTTCCGGGAGAAGTGCGAGTTCTCCACCGTCGACGTTGGAGCCGTCGATGCCGGAGGCGGCCTGGACGATCCCGAGTCGGTTCTCGGTGATGAGGGTGCGTCCCTTGCGGGCCACTACCCGCACGGCCTCCTGGTCCACGAGACGCCTGCGGGCGCTGTCCCGCTCTTCCGGGTCGGTGGGGGAGTCGACGATGCGTCCCTCGACCTTGGAGACCACCTTGCTGGTGACGATCACGACATCGTCGTCTGCCAGCCACGGTGCACCCGCCACGAGTGCGCCGGCCAGGTCGTCTCCGGGTCGGAACTCGGGGAGACCGTCGACGGGGTGAATCTCGACGGACCGGCCGGGAGCGTGGTCGCTCATGGCTTCACACCTGCGATGTCGAAGGCGACTCGGACCATCTCGGCCGTGGTCTCCGGGTCGTTCATGATCAGTGGGATGCTGCGCACCTCGACGCCGGGCACTTCGGCTTCGTCCGTCTCGTGGACGAGCCACCCGTCGAGGAGCCCGGTGGCCTTTCGCGCACCGTAGTAGCGGCCCACGGCCTCGGCAGACGTCTCGACCCCGATGGTGTCGAGGCATTGGTCTGCCATGCCCCGCAACGGCTTTCCACCCACGACCGGCGACAAGCCGACGACCTTGGCCGACGTGGTGCGCAGAGCGCCACGAATTCCGGGTACCGCCAGGATGGCGCCCACGCTGACGACGGGGTTGGACGGGGCGATCAGCACGATGTCCGCGGACTCGATGGCTTCGAGCACCCCGGGTGCCGGCTTCGCCTGTTCGGCGCCTATGTGAGCGAAGCTGTGCGTCTCGATCTCGGCGCGATGGCGTACCCACCACTCCTGGAAGTGAATGGCTTTCTGCTCGCCGTCCTCCGGATCCGTGACGACGACGTGCGTCTCGCTGCGGTCGTCGGTCACCGGGAGCAAGGTCACGCCCGGCCGCCACCGATTGCACAGGGCTTCCGTGACGGCCGACAGTGGATATCCGGTGCGCAGCATCTGGCTTCGGATCAGATGCGTGGCGATGTCTCGGTCGCCGAGGCCGAACCAGTCAGGCTTGGCGCCGTAGGCTGCGAGTTCTTCCTTGGCGTTCCAGGTTTCGCCGACGTGGCCCCAGCCGCGCTCGGTGTCGATGCCACCGCCGAGGGTGTACATGCAGGTGTCGAGGTCCGGGCAGATCCGAAGCCCGTGCATCCAGACGTCGTCGCCGACGTTCACCACTGCCGTGATCCGGTGGGCTCCCTCGGCGCCCTCACCGGCAGAAACTCCACCCAGAAAACTCTGCACGCCTTGTAGGAATCTCGCCCCGCCGACGCCGCCAACCAATACAGTCACGTTCACGGCCCCGAGCCTATGCGTTCCGCAGACGTACGGTCAGTGGGGTGGGTGCGCAACCTCACCGCAAACAGATTTCGGTGAGGTTGCCGGGATTCCTGCGCCCTCCCGACGCCGGATCGGCGCGAAATAGTAATGGAGATTCTCCCGTTCGCTTGACCGCGACACGCTGGGCGTGTGTAATCACAAACATGTCATTCGGTTGTTGCGAGGTGAGATCGCTTGCAGCATCTATCAATTCGAACGCGCGTTCGAACCGGAGTTTCCGGATCTCGGCGTTCGCTTCGAGTTGCGGCATGGTTACCGCGTTCGAACCTGCCTCGGCAGATCGAGCGAGAGAAATGTCTGCGCTATCACAGGTGAGGAGGCGGAACGATGCCCAATGAGCATGCCGAGTTCGAATACGGCGCGAGCACAGCGAGCTACGAACCGCAGACCAATTCCGAAGCAGGCGCAGCCGACGGCGCCCGCGTACGTGAAGAAGGGCCACTCGACCGGCCCACGTTGAGTCTGGTTCCCGGGTTCGACGAGATGTTCGAAACGATCGAGGACCAGTGGCAGGAACGTGCGCTGTGCGCACAGACCGACCCCGAGGCGTTCTTCCCCGAAAAGGGCGGTTCGACAAGGGAAGCCAAGCGAATCTGCCTCGGTTGCGAGGTCAAGGACGAGTGCCTCGAGTACGCCCTGTCCAACGACGAGCGGTTCGGTATCTGGGGCGGGTTGTCGGAGCGTGAACGGCGCCGCCTCAAGCGCGGCATCATCTGACGCTTACTCCTGCGAGGGGAGGCCGGGTCCTGCGAGGGGACGCCTGCTCTGATCGATCGACCGCGTCAGTCGTCGTCTTCGCCCGGCAGAGTGGGATCGACTACTTCGGGGGCGACACCGAGGTAGGTGCCCACCTGGTGCACGAGAACGTCGTGGACCAGATCCGTGAGATCGTCCGGATCCTCCGATCGACGCTCGAGTGGTCGCCGAAACAGGACGACTCGTGCACGCGTTGCGACGCCGTGCCTGTCGATGCCGGCGGGGATGAGCCGTGACAGGGGAACGGGGCCGTCGGCTACCACTTCGTCCGGCCAGTTCACGGAGTCCGGATCGAGTGCGCGAATCTTCGGTACCTCGTCGACTGCGATGTCCAGCTTCGTCAGCCGGTCGTGCCACATCGCGTCGATAGGTGTGAAAGCGTCGAGTACCACCAAGTCGAATTTTTCCGCCCGCGTTCTACGCGCGGGCACGTCCGGGGGGAACACGGAACTGCGAACTCCACGTCCACGCCGATCCACGGAACGGCTCGTGGTCTGTCGTCTGGATCGGGCTCGGGACATGGACGCGACATTACGACAGAAGACTCCCGGTGAGAGTGTCGACCCGAGTGCTACACCGAGCTGTGATGTTCCGATGCGCACCGCCCGGTGTGTCCGAGTAGGTCTGCGACGACGAGAGGGCTAGGGTTCCCAATTGTGAGATCTTTACGTCGATGCTGCCGCCCCGCGTGCAAGAACACGGCTGTCGCGACACTCACGTATGTCTACTCGGATTCCACCGCCGTCGTGGGGCCACTGGCCACCGTCGACGAGCCGCATTCGTGGGATTTGTGCGAGACCCATGGCTCTCGGATCACGGCGCCCAAGGGGTGGGAACTGGTTCGCTACGAGGGTGGTTTCTCGTCGAGTACGCCCGACGAGGACGACTTGACCGCGCTCGCCGAGGCGGTACGCGAGGCAGGCATGGGAGATCGCGCTCGTACCGAGCACGTCGACCACGGCGATGACGGCGTGCAGGTCGCGGCACAGTCCGGATCGTCGCGCACGGGTCGTCGTGGGCACTTGCGAGTGCTGCCCGATCCCGCGACCTGACCGGTTCCGCCACGGAACTCCGGCTGCGCTCAGCGGCTGCGGGGCACCCACGATCCATGAGGCACTAGGCTTGCGCCAGCACTGGTGTCTGTGAAGGAGAAATCAGAAGTGGCGCGATCAGCCGAGTCCGTTGATGCCGTGATCAAGGCATACGACGTGCGGGGAGTCGTCGGTGAACAAATCGACGCCGCGTTCGTTCGAGAGGTGGGCGGTTCGTTCGCGCGCCTCGTTCGAGAGGACGCCGCAGCAGACCGCGTCGTGATCGGGCACGACATGCGCGATTCTTCCCCGGAGTTGTCGCGTGCGTTCGCAGAGGGTGTCACCGCGCAGGGGCTCGACGTGGTTCTCGTCGGACTCGCCTCCACCGATCAGCTGTACTTCGCTTCCGGGCTGCTCGATTGCCCCGGCGCGATGTTCACCGCCAGCCACAATCCGGCCCGCTACAACGGGATCAAGTTGTGCCGTGCCGGCGCGAAGCCGGTCGGCCAGGACACGGGGCTCGCCACGATTTCCGCCGAACTCGTCGCGGGTGTGCCGGAGTACGAAGGTTCGCACGGCTCGATCTCCGAGCAGGACGTGCTCGCCGACTACGCAGCCTTCGTTCGGGGCCTTGTCGATCTTTCGGAACTGCGCCCGCTCACGGTCGCTGTCGATGCCGGCAACGGTATGGGTGGACACACGGTTCCCGCAGTGTTCGATCCGCTGCCGTTACGGGTCGAGGCGCTGTACTTCGAACTCGACGGAACGTTTCCCAATCACGAGGCCAACCCCCTCGACCCGGCGAACCTCGTCGACTTGCAGAAGTACGTCACGACGACCGGTGCAGACATCGGCCTCGCATTCGACGGCGACGCGGATCGTTGCTTCGTGGTCGACGAGAAGGGGCTTCCGGTCTCGCCTTCGGCAGTGACTGCCCTCGTCGCCGAGCGTGAGCTCGCGAAGGAGCCGGGCGCGACGATCATCCACAACCTGATCACTTCGCACGCCGTCCCCGAACTGGTGGCCGAACTGGGTGGGGTGCCGGTGCGGACGCGGGTCGGGCATTCGTTCATCAAGCAGCAGATGGCGCAGACGGGCGCGATCTTCGGCGGCGAGCATTCCGCGCACTACTACTTCCGCGACTTCTGGGGCGCCGATTCCGGCATGCTCGCGGCGCTGCACGTTCTCGCCGCGCTGGGGGAGCAGGATCGTCCACTCTCGGAGCTGATGGCGAAGTACGAGCGGTACGCGGCATCCGGCGAGATCAACTCGACCGTCGCGGATGCCGCCGAACGTACCGAGGCAGTGCTGTCTGCATTCGCCGACAGGTCGCGCTCCGTGGACCGGCTCGACGGCGTGACGGTCGAGCTCGAGGGCGGGGCGTGGTTCAATCTTCGCGCCTCGAATACCGAACCGCTGCTTCGTCTCAACGTCGAGGCACCGACCACCCCGGATGTCGATGCATTGGTTGCTGAGATACTGGGCATCGTGCGGTCCTGACTGCCATAGTTGAAGTACGCGGAGTGATGAGGAAAGGGGGTGCGGTGCCATGACAGCGCCGATGCCCCTGTTGGATCTCGACGACGTCGATGCACTGGTCGACGCGGACGTGAACGGCACTTTGCGTTCGGCTGCGACGGGCGGGGCTCAGATCCGAGCCACTCTCTCGGCCGTGCAAGAGGGAGCACTTCACCGACTGGACGGTCTACGCCCGCGGTGTGTGGTGATCGTGACGGGTGCGGGCCGAGCGGGCCGAGCGGCATCTCTCGCCGATTCTCTCGTCGCTTCGAGGATCGGCTTTCCCTTGCTGCACGCTTCGAACACCCCCCGTTGGGTGGGGCCACTCGACGTGGTTGTCGTGGCCGGCGAAGACGCAGGGGACCCGCGGCTTGCCGAGGCTGTCGACAGCGCTCTGCGGCGCGGAGCAGAAGTTGTCGTGGCCGCGCCGGACGAGGGGCCGCTGCGCGCAGCAGCGGCGGGGCGGGCGATGGTCCTCGAGCCCAGAGTCACCGCCGGATCCCAGCACGAACTGCTGCGGTACCTCGCGGCCTACCTCGTGGTGTTTCAGGCACTCGAAGTGAAGCCGGATCGAGGCCTGCTGCCCGATGTCGCAGCCCTGGCCGACGCGGTCGATGCCGAGGCAGTCCGCGACAGCCCGGTCAACGAGGTGTTCCACAACCCCGCGAAATCTCTCGCGGCGAGAATGCAGGGCCGCCGAATCGTTCTGGCCGGCGACGGCGTGAGTGCGCTCGAGGTGGCGCGTGCAGGTGCGGACGCTCTGCTCTTCGCGGGGCGGGTGGCAGCAGCGGCGGAACTCGGTGACGTGTTGCGCGCGAGTGGGATTCTCGCGGCGTCCGCTTCCGGTGGGGCCGTGCACGTGGATCCCATATTTCACGATCCGGATCTGGACGGACCCGCAGGCGCCGATCCGGTCCGAGTATTCGCAGTCGCATCGCAGGCGTCCCGGCAGATCACGGAGCGACGTCTCGGCGGGTTGCCCGACGGCGATCTCGTGGTAACGGACCCGGACCGAGACTCGACCGGGTCTCGGGATTCGACCGGGGGCCGAGAGTCCACGAGCGCCGAAGAGTCCACGACCGAAATGGCTTCGGAGTTCGAGCAGGCCGCGGTGCTGGTCTCGCGGTTCGACATGGCCGCCGCCTACCTTCGGCTGACGGGCGGTCACTAGTGCACCTACTCGAAGGTGCGCTTCGGTCATACGCTTGGGGCTCGCGCACTGCAATCGCATCGCTGCGCGGCCTGCCGATACCGACGCCCCACCCAGAGGCCGAGTTGTGGCTCGGCGCCCATCCCGGAGATCCGGCCCGCATCGTCACGGCGGCGGAGGCCCGGTCGTTGCTCGACGTGGTCAACGAGGATCCGGTCGGTGAGCTCGGGTCCGACACCGTGGCGGCCTTCGGGGAACGGCTGCCTTTCCTGCTGAAGCTGCTTGCCGCCGAGGAGCCGCTGTCCCTGCAGGCACACCCGAGTGCAGAGCAGGCCCGAGAGGGGTACGCCAAGGAGAATGCAGCGGACCTGGCGCTCGACTCGTCGCTGCGAAACTATCGCGACAGCTACCACAAGCCGGAACTCGTTGTCGCACTGAGTAGATTCGAGGCGCTGGCGGGATTCCGTGACCCCAGTCGTACCGTGAAACTGCTGAGCGCGATCGATGTGCCGGAACTCGAACCGTATGCGGGGCTCCTTGCCGGGCAACCGGATTCGGAAGGTCTGCGCGCGCTGTTCACGACGTGGATCACCTTGCCTCAGCCGGTGTTGGCCTCCCTGCTGCCTGCGGTGCTCGAGGGCTGCATCGGATACCTGTCCGCCGGAGGCGGATCCGAGTTCGTCGCCGAGGTCCGCACCGCACTCGAACTGGGGGAGGCGTACCCGGGTGACGCCGGTGTACTCGCGTCGTTGTTGCTCAATCGCATCACGCTCGAGCCCGGTCAGGGTTTGTATCTCGACGCCGGAAACCTGCACGCCTACCTGCACGGTATGGCCGTCGAGATCATGGCGAACTCCGACAACGTGTTGCGAGGGGGCCTGACGCCCAAGCACGTGGACGTGCCGGAATTGCTGAAGGTGCTCGATTTCGAGTCGTTGGACATACCGGTGCTCGAATCCGAGCAGGTCGGAGCGAGTGCGGAGTTCGCCTACGAGACCCCTGCCCCGGAATTCGCGCTTTCCAGACTCGAATTCGACCCCGAGGATGGGAATCGGCGCACGTACACCGTCCAGGGCGGCGGTCCCCGGATCCTTTTGTGTACAGCCGGTCGGGCGGGTGTGACCAGCGGTGACAAAGGTCTCGACCTTCCGAAGGGCGCGGCCGTGTGGTTGTCCGCGGCGGACGGCGCCGTGACGGTCGAGGGATTCGAGCCGAACACGCAGGTGTTCAGTGCCGTGGTGGGTACTTCCGTCGCGTAATCTGTGATCCCGCTGCAGCGACTCCGCTGGGGTAACAGGTCACGAGGGGAGTTGCCGATGTCGGCTCACGGAGGCAACAAGGCGATCCTTGCAGCGCTCGGCGCGAATGCGGGCATCGCGGTCGCGAAGTTCACGGGGTTCCTCATCACCGGCTCGTCGTCGATGCTGGCGGAATCGGTGCACTCGGTTGCGGACACGTCCAATCAGGGTCTGTTGCTGCTCGGTAAGAAACGCTCCCGACGCGAGGCGGACAGCCTGCATCCGTTCGGGTACGGCCGCAATCGCTACTTCTACTCGTTCGTGGTGGCGTTGGTCCTGTTCACCCTCGGTTCGATGTTCGCGATCTACGAGGGCATTCACAAGATTCAACATCCAGAAGAACTCTCTTCTCCGATCGTCGCGGTCGTGATCCTGTTGGTGGCGATCGCCCTCGAGAGCTACAGCTTCTACACAGCGGTGAAGGAGTCGCGTCCACTCAAGGGTGACGGCAGTTGGTGGTCCTTCATCCGTACGTCGCGAAGTCCGGAACTCCCGGTCGTCCTTCTCGAAGACACCGGAGCTCTTGTCGGCCTCGTCCTCGCGCTCGGCGGTGTCGGACTGTCGATGGTCACCGGTTCCCCGGTGTGGGACGGCATCGGAACCCTGTGCATCGGCGTGCTGCTCGGAATCATCGCGGTAATCCTCATCATCGAGATGCAGAGTTTGCTGATCGGTGAGGGCGCCACGGCAGCGGAGGATGCACGCATCCGCACCGCCCTCGTGGACGGCGATCAGATCGTGAGCGTCATCCACATGAAGACGCAGTACCTCGGCCCCGACGAGATGCTGGTCGCCGCCAAGCTCGCCGTCCATCGTGGCTCGGACATCGAGGACGTGGCGAGGGCCATCGACGGCGCGGAAGCGCGTGTCCGCGAGGCCGTACCCGCAGCCCGCGTCATCTATCTGGAACCCGACCTGCTTCGGCCGGTCAAGCAATAGGCTGACTGCTGTTCTCGACCATGAGGAGACCGAAGTGGTGACGTCGTCGGACAAGAGACAATCCGGGCTGTTCCGGACCAAGTCGATCGAGCAATCGATCGCAGATACCGACGATCCGGAGACGAAACTTCGGAAGGATCTGACCTCCTGGGACCTGACCGTGTTCGGCGTCGCCGTCGTCGTCGGTGCCGGCATCTTCACTCTCACAGCCCGCACGGCAGGCAACGTGGCAGGGCCCTCGGTGTCCCTCGCCTTCGTGATCGCGGCCTTCGCGTGCGGCCTGGCCGCACTGTGCTACGCCGAGTTCGCGTCGACTGTGCCCGTTGCAGGCAGCGCCTACACGTTCTCGTACGCCACATTCGGTGAATTCATGGCCTGGATCATCGGCTGGGACCTCATCCTCGAGTTCGCGCTCGCGTCGTCCGTCGTGGCGAAGGGATGGTCGCTGTACCTCGGTGAAGTTCTCGGTGATCTGTCTCCCTCCGTGAAGATCGGATCGCTCGACTTCGACTGGGGCGCCGTCGCGATCATCACGGCCATCACCGTGTTGCTGGCCACCGGCACCAAGCTTTCCTCCCGCGTGTCCCTCGTGATCACGGCCATCAAAGTGGCGGTGGTGATCCTGGTCGTCGTGGTCGGTGCGTTCTACATCGACGCAGACAACTACTCGCCGTACGTTCCACCTTCGGAGGCGGCCGATACCGGATCGGGCATTCACCAGTCTCTCTTCTCGTTCGTCACCGGAGCCGGCGGCAGCACATTCGGTTGGTACGGACTGCTCGCCGCGGCGAGCCTGGTCTTCTTCGCGTTCATCGGATTCGACGTGGTGGCCACCACGGCCGAGGAGACCAAGGAGCCCCAGAAGGCTCTGCCCCGCGGCATTCTCGGCTCGCTGCTCATCGTGACCGTGCTGTACGTGGCCGTCACGCTCGTCCTCACCGGGATGGTCGACTACCACGATCTCGCAGGCGACGAATCGAACCTCGCGACCGCCTTCGGTATACACGGCGTCGAGTGGGCGAAGAACGTCATCTCGTTCGGTGCGCTCATGGGTCTCACCACGGTCGTCATGGTGCTCATGCTCGGTCAGACTCGGGTGCTGTTCGCGATGTCGCGTGACGGATTGATGCCGCGTTCGCTGTCGCCCACAGGCAAGCGCGGCACACCGGTGCGTATCACCGTGATCGTCGGTGTCGTCGTCGCCGTGCTCGCCGGCTTCTTCCCGATCGGAACACTCGAAGAGATGGTGAACATCGGCACGTTGTTCGCGTTCGTGCTCGTCTCGATCGGTGTCATAGTGTTGCGCAAGAAGCGTCCCGATCTGCCGCGTGGATTCAAAGTACCGCTGGTGCCGTTCGTGCCGATTCTCGCGGTGGTGTCCTGCTTGTGGCTCATGATCAACTTGTCGGTCGAGACGTGGCTACGTTTCGTCATCTGGATGGTCATCGGCGTCGCGATCTACTTCCTCTACAGCCGTAGGCACTCGGTACTCGGACAACGAATTGCGCAAGGCGTACAACACGACTCGACGGCAGCGGGTGGGTCGACACCGGTAGCCGGAGAGCCCGGTGATCGCGGCGACTAGTGTTTTCGCCATGACGTCGTCGAGGGGGAGAGTGCCGTACCAGGAGGCAACACGGCAGTTGTTGCGCACGTCGTTGCTCGACGCGATGCGCGATCTGCTTGTGGACAGCGACTGGTCGAGCATCACGATGTCGGCGGTGGCCTCCGGCGCGGGGGTGAGCAGGCAGACCCTCTACAACGAATTCAATTCGCGGCAGGGGCTGGCGCAGGCGTACGCAGTGCGTCTGGCGGACGAGTTGGTCGATTCGGTCGGCGATGCACTCGCTGTCAACGAAGGTGACGGGCGGGCGGCGCTGCTCGACGGGTTCGGTGGATTTTTCACGGCCAGTGTGTCCGACCCGCTCGTGCAGTCGTTGCTGCGTGGGGAGGCCAAACCCGACCTGTTGCGTTTGATCACCACCGACAGCGCTCCCATCGTGGTCAGGGCGTCGGTTCGGCTCGCGGAAGTGTTCGAGACCTGCTGGGTCCAAGCGGACCCGACCGACGCCGCGATCCTCAGTAGAGGCGTGGTGCGGCTCGCGATGAGCTACATCTCGATGCCTCCGGAATCGAGCACGAACGTCGCCGAGGACCTCAGCGTGCTCCTCGGGCCGTTCGTGGACGAGGCGGTCGACGGCGGAGCGCGTGAGCGGGTACGCAACGACGAGCGCGCATGACCGCACACGGCTACCGATAGCCTTGGGCGAACAGCAGAATCCAACCAGGAGAGGCAGATGACGACCTCAGCATCAACCACACCCGCGGTGACCAGTCTCAACGGCATCGATTTCAAGGTCGCGGACCTTTCGCTCGCGGAGTTCGGGCGCAAGGAAATCCGCCTCGCCGAGCACGAGATGCCCGGCCTCATGGCGCTGCGCCGCGAGTACGCGGAGGTCCTGCCGCTGAAGGGTGCCCGGATCTCCGGGTCGCTCCATATGACGATCCAGACCGCAGTCCTGATCGAGACGCTCACGTCGTTGGGGGCCGAGGTCCGCTGGGCGTCGTGCAACATCTTCTCCACCCAGGACCACGCTGCCGCAGCGATCGTGGTCGGCCCGCACGGCACGCCCGAGGAGCCGAAAGGCATCCCCGTGTTCGCGTGGAAGGGTGAATCGCTCGAGGAGTACTGGTGGGCAGCCGAGCAGATGCTCACCTGGCCCGAGGCGGACAAGCCCGCGAACATGATCCTCGACGATGGTGGCGATGCCACCATGCTCGTCCTCAAGGGCGCACAGTTCGAGAAGGCCGGCACTGTTCCTCCCACGGACGAGGAGAACGACGCCGACGAGTACAAGGTCTTCCTGGCTCTGCTGCGTAGCTCGCTCGAGGCAGACGGACAGAAGTGGAGCCGTATCGCCGAGTCGGTGAAGGGTGTCACCGAGGAGACCACCACAGGCGTGCTGCGCCTGTACCAGGTTGCGGCGGCCGGCGAGCTGACGTTCCCCGCGATCAACGTCAACGACTCGGTCACCAAGAGCAAGTTCGACAACAAGTACGGCACCCGGCACTCGCTGGTCGACGGCATCAATCGCGGTACCGATGTCCTCATCGGCGGCAAGGCCGCGCTGGTGTGCGGTTACGGCGACGTCGGTAAGGGCTGTGCCGAGGCACTGCGTGGACAGGGTGCGCGCGTCACGGTCACCGAGGTCGACCCGATCAACGCGCTTCAGGCGCTCATGGACGGGTTCGAGGTCAAGACCGTCGAGCAGGCGATCGGCTGGGCCGACATCGTCATCACGTCCACGGGCAACAAGGACATCATCACCTTCGAGCACATGAAGCAGATGAAGCACCAGGCCATCCTGGGCAACATCGGTCACTTCGACAACGAGATCGACATGGCCGGACTCGAGCGCTCTGCCGACGTCACCCGCGTCAACATCAAGCCGCAGGTCGACGAGTTCACGTTCGGCGACGGACACTCGATCATCGTGCTGTCGGAGGGACGCCTGCTGAACCTGGGCAATGCCACCGGGCACCCCTCGTTCGTGATGAGCAACAGCTTCTCCAACCAGGTCATCGCGCAGATCGAGCTGTGGACCAAGCCGGACGAGTACGACAACGAGGTGTACCGACTCCCGAAGCACCTCGACGAGAAGGTCGCGAAGATCCACGTCGATGCGCTGGGTGGAACCATCACCAAGCTGACCAAGGATCAGGCCGAGTACATCGGTGTCGACGTCGAGGGTCCGTACAAGCCCGAGCATTACCGCTACTGATCGAGTTCGCTCCTGTAGTCCGTCCCCCGGCCCGTCCGCGCGAGCCGGGGGATAGGCTTTGGCGCCGTGGGATCTGACGCGGGAATGCTGGTGGCCCTGGAAGGGCTCGACGGTGCGGGTAAGCGCACGCTCGTAGACAAGGTCACCAAGAGACTCGAGCTCGAGGGCCTGTCGGTCGCGACACTGGCGTTTCCTCGGTACGGGGACTCGGTGCACGCAGACCTCGGTGCCGAGGCGCTCAAGGGCTCACACGGTGATCTCGCCGATTCCGTGTACGGGATGGCAATCGTCTGGGCCACCGACCGCAGCGGCGCAGTCGCCGAACTGCAGGATCTGCTCGCCGCTCACGACGTTCTGATCCTGGATCGGTACGTCGCGTCCAATGCTGCATACGGAGCAGCGCGGTTGCATCAGGATGCCAGCGGCGACTTCGTGAACTGGATACGCGATCTCGAGTTCGGCAGGCTGGCCCTGCCGAGGCCGAACCTGCAGATCTATCTGGACGTTCCGGTGGAACTCGCCGGTGAGCGTGCCCGGAGCAGGGAGGCGGCCGAGCCTTCACGCACGCTCGATGCCTACGAGCGTGACGGTGGATTGCAGTCGCGGACCGGCGCCGTGTACCGAGAATTGGCCGCGGCGAACTGGATCTCACCCTGGTGGGTGGTGGGGCCGAACATCGACCCGGGCGAGATCGTAGAAAAACTGGCACTCTCGAATGGAGAACACGGCGCGCCGTGACAGTCGAACCGCCTGTTCGACGCTTCGAAGATGTAACGATAGGGACATGAAACCAAGGATTCTGGTTGTCGACGACGACACGGCGCTGGCGGAGATGCTCACGATCGTGCTCCGCGGCGAGGGTTTCGATCCGTACGTCGTGGGTGACGGCACCCAAGCGCTGGCCGCCGTTCGTGAAACCCGACCGGATCTGGTGCTTCTCGACCTGATGCTGCCTGGAATGAACGGTATCGACGTGTGCCGCGTGTTGCGTGCGGATTCGGGCGTGCCGATCGTGATGCTCACCGCCAAGACGGACACCGTAGACGTGGTCCTCGGTCTCGAGTCCGGTGCCGACGACTACATCATGAAGCCGTTCAAGCCGAAGGAACTCGTCGCCCGCGTTCGCGCACGTCTGCGCCGCACCGAGGACGAGCCGGCGGAGCTGCTCAGCATCGCCGACATCGTCATCGACGTGCCTGCGCACAAGGTGAGCCGAAACGACGAACTGATCTCCCTCACCCCCCTCGAGTTCGATCTCCTCGTGGCACTGGCCCGCAAACCGCGCCAGGTGTTCACCCGTGAGGTTCTGCTCGAGCAGGTGTGGGGCTACCGACATGCGGCTGACACTCGGCTCGTGAACGTGCACGTACAGCGTCTACGAGCCAAGGTCGAGACTGATCCCGAGAATCCAGAGGTGGTTTTGACGGTCAGGGGGGTCGGCTACAAGGCCGGACCGCCGTGACAGGTGTTTCCAGATGGCGCCGTCGTGTGAATCGGCGGCTCTCACCGGTACTACGGTGGAGCCGTTCCATGAGCAACACGCTCGCACACACGTGGCGGCGTTCCCTACAGCTGCGCGTGGTGGCATCCACGCTGTCGCTGTCCGTCATCGTGATCCTGGTGCTCGGTGTCGTGTTGACCAGCCAGATCACCGACCGACTGCTCGAAAGCAAGATCTCTGCTGCCACCGAGGAGATGGATCGCGCCCGTAGCACGGTCGAGGCCCAGCTCGCCGGTGCCGACGGCACGACAGCACTGTCGACGCAGCTGGAAGGGGCCGCGGCTGCCCTCACGAACAGGGGATCGGACTCGGCCGAGGCGTCCGGTTCCGCGGGCACCTTCGATCCTGTCCTGGTGGTCGCGGGCGACGGCCCACGGGCACCCACGTCGGAGGGTGCCGCCGAACAGATTCCGGAGTCGCTGCGCTCGTTCGTCCAAGCCGGCCAGGTGAGCTATCAGTTCGCCACGGTCGACGAACCCGAGGGCTATTCGGGTCCGGCGCTCATCGTGGGCAGCCCGACCGCGTCGTCGATCTCGACGCTCGAGCTGTACCTGGTTTTTCCGTTGGCAAGCGAGGACCGCACGCTGGCGCTGGTGCGCGGCACGCTGTTGATCGGCGGTGGTGTGCTCGCAGTGCTGCTCGCCGCGGTGTCGTTGTTGGTCGCGAGGCAGGTCGTTCTGCCCATTCGCTCCGCTTCTCGTATCGCGGTGCGCTTTGCGGACGGCCGACTCAAGGAACGCATGCCCGTGCGCGGCGAGGACGACATGGCCAGGCTGGCGATGTCGTTCAACGAGATGGCGGAGAGTCTGTCCAAACAGATCACCCAGCTCGAAGAGTTCGGCAATCTGCAGCGGCGATTCACCTCCGACGTCAGTCACGAACTGCGCACTCCGCTCACGACGGTGCGCATGGCTGCGGACCTCATTCACGACGGCAGCGACAGTCTCGATCCGGTCCTGCGCCGGTCGTCCGAGTTGCTCGTCGCCGAGCTGGACAGGTTCGAAGGGTTGCTCGCGGACCTGCTGGAGATCAGTCGTCACGACGCCGGTGTCGCCGAGCTGGCAGCCGAGCAACTCGACATCCGGATGTGTGCGAGGGCCTCGGTGTCGACGGTCCGTCACCTCGCCCGCGAGACGGCGACCGAGCTGATCGTGGACCTGCCCGACGAGCCGGTGGTGGCAGAAGTGGATCCGCGCCGCGTGGAGCGCGTGTTGCGGAATCTGCTGGCCAACGCCATCGATCACGGTGAAGGGAAACCGGTGTTGCTGCGCCTGCGTGCGGACGACAACGCGCTTGCGTTCATCGTCCGCGACCAAGGCATCGGGTTGCGACCCGGCGAGGAGAAGCTTGTGTTCAATCGGTTCTGGCGTTCCGATCCGTCGCGGGTGCGGCGTTCCGGAGGTACCGGACTCGGCCTGGCCATCAGTGTGGAAGACGCACATTTGCACGACGGTCGTCTCGAGGCGTGGGGCGAGCCGGGCAACGGTGCCTGCTTCCGGCTCACCTTGCCGCTCGTGCGTGGCCGCAAGGTGGCGTCCAGCCCCCTGCCGCTGAAGCCGGGAACGGGCCGGTACATCCAAGGCCAGCCGTTGCCGGGGGACCGGGAGCGCTCGGACGTCGACGTGCTCGGCCCGCAGGCCGCGCCGGACACCACGGTCGACGACTACGTGGACGAGACGAACACGGCCGGTGTGGATGCCTTGGAAGGTGTGGATGCCGACGAGGTGACCGCAGTGCCCATGACGCCGGACACTTCCGCCGCCGGTGAAGGGCGTACAGGCGCGAGCGGGGAGAAACGCGAATGAGGCGGGCAGGATTGGCCGCGGCGACCGTGGCACTCACCCTCGTCGGTGGATGCGCAAGTCTGCCGAATTCGTCGGCGCCCCAGGCGATCGGCACGATTTCACGTGACTCGGCCGGCACGAGCGTGGAAGCGCCCGCACCGGGACGTGAGCCCGACCTTCTGCTTCGCGACTTCTTCAAGGCCAGTACCGATCCGACCAATCAGCACTTGGCGGCGCGACAGTTTCTGACGGCGGGCGTCTCCGGCAAGTGGGACGACGCGGCGAGTACGACGATCGTCGACAAGATCGACGTGCTGCCGGAACAGCGCAACAACGAGCGCACCACCTACACGGTCCGTGCCAACAAGGTGGGCCAGCTCGAGCCGGGTGGGCTCTATGTGGCGGAAGAGGGCAGCTTCGAGACCGAGGTCGGACTCGTCAAAGTCGACGGCGAATGGCGGATCGATCAGTTGCCCGCGGGCGTGATCATGGATCGCGCCCAGTTCCTCAACTCGTACCAACGAAAGTCGTTGTACTTCCTCGACCCGTCGGGAACGACCGTGGTGCCCGATCCCCGGTGGATCGCCGGCGCGCAGGATCAGATGGCGTCCCAGCTGGTCGGGCTGATGATCGACGGGCCGAAGGATGCACTCACGCCTGCCGTACGCAACGAATTCGGCGAGGGCGTGTCCGTACGAGGGCCGATCACGAAGGCGGACGGACGGACCGCCCAGGTGGGTGTGGGCCTCGGCGGTATTCGAATCGACTTCCAGGGATTGAGCCAGAAGAACGAGCAGGAGCGAAGTCTGTTCGCGGCCCAGCTCGTGTGGACCCTTGCGAATGCCGACATCTCGGGCCCCTATGTCATCCTCGCCGACGGTGAACCGCTGGACGAACGGTTTCCGAACGGTTGGACGACCGCAGACGTGGCCTCGACGAACCCGCTCGCGACCACGAGCGCGACGGTGGGGTTGCACGCGCTTCGCGACGGGTCGATGGTGCGAGTGTCGGAGTCGGGTGCGACCCCCGTCGAGGGGTACTTCGGTTCGGCCCGCAGCTTGCGATCGGTCGGATTGTCTCCGGACGGCAAGCTGGTGGCCGCAGTCGCCGACACCGGCAAACCGACACCGGAACCAGCGAACGCGCTCATGGTCGGCGACTACGACGGTGGCGCCGCTCCAGCACTCGAGGGTGGGGCGATCACCCGGCCCACGTGGGGGCCGGACAACGCGGCCATCTGGGTGGCCGTGAACGGCAACACCGTGGTCCGGGTACTGCGTGAACCGGGGACGGGGAGGGAATCCGTCGTCAATGTCGACGCGGGTGCGGTCACGGCGCTCGGCACCAACATCACGGAGTTGCGACTGTCCCGCGACGGCGTTCGCGCCGCACTCATCGTGGACGGCAAGGTGTACACCGCGATCGTGGTCAAGCGCCCGAACGGGACTTTCGAACTGAGCAGTCCGCGGCCGATCGCGCTCGGATTGGGTAGCCCGGCGTTGGCGCTCGACTGGAGTGACGGCGAGACGATCGTCGTGGCCCGCGCCGCGAACGACACACCGGTCGTTCAGGTGGCCGTCGACGGTTCCCGGATGGATGCGCTGCCGAGTCGAAACCTCACGGCCCCGGTCGTGGCGGTCGATGCGTCCGCGACGACGGAGTTCGTGGCCGACTCGAGGGCGGTCTTCCAGCTGAACAACAATGATCCGGCCGGTGACCGGTACTGGCGCGAGGTGCCGGGACTTACCGGAATGAAGGCGACCCCGATTCTCCCCGGCTGACCGGAGCGGTATCGAGTTCTGTCGGCCCAGTTCTGTCTGTACCGAGCCCCATACTGGTCGGCATGACCGGCGTCGGCGTGGGTGCACTCCTGGATCTGTTGTTGCCCTCCGCGTGCGGCGGGTGTGCGCGGCCGGGCACACGATGGTGCGACGACTGTGCGACCGAGTTGTCCGATCACCCGATTCAGCTGTCACCCCGCGTCGATCCCGGCGTCCCGGCCTGGGCGCTCGGCCGCTATGCGGGCACGCGCGGGCATGCGGTGATCGAGATGAAGGAGCGCGGACGACGAGACCTCGCCGAGCCGTTGGGGCGCGCACTCTCTGCTGCACTGGCGCGACTGGGCGTCTGGGGTGTGCTCGACACGTCTGCGCCGCTCGTTCTGATACCGGCACCGACCCGAGCGCGAGCGGCGCGCAGGCGCGGAGGAGACCCCGTCGCTCGGACTGCATCGGCGGCCGTGGGCGCGGATCGGGTGTGTCGCGCCTTGGCTCTGCGAGCCGGTGCGCGGGACTCGGTCGGGCTGTCGGCCGCGGCGCGCAGAACCAACCTCGGCGGTCGCGTGCGGCTGACTGCACATGGGCGCACGCTCGCCCGGCTGCTGAGCGACCGCGGGCCGGCATCTGTGGTGCTGGTGGACGACGTGATGACGACAGGCGCGACGGCCGCGGAGTCGGTCGACGTGCTCCGACAGGCCGGAATCGACGTCGCCGCAGCAGTCGTTCTTGCGGGTGTCGGATGAAATTCTGCCGAACAGTGGCACTCCAACGCGTTACGTACTAGCGTCGCGGACACACCCGAAAACACAGGTAGGAGGTGAAACTTCGAACCTGGTGCCGGGCGGGCCCCCTCCCGGCACGTGCACAACTTCGCCACCACCCGTCGAGGGTGTGGCCGCTATCGGGAGGTACGAGTGACGACCCCTTCGCAAGCCTCGGTATTCGTCGACGACAGCGCGTCGGATCTGAAGGAACAGGCCGACACGACCAACGCCGAGATCGTCGTCAAAGGACGCAACGTTGAAATACCGGACCACTTCCGCGTGTACGTCGCGGACAAGTTGTCTCGTCTCGAACGCTTCGACCCTTCCATCTACCACTTCGATGTGGAACTAGAACACGAGCGCAACCGGCGTCAGGCAAAGAGTTGCCAACGCGTGGAAATCACGGCGCGAGGCAAGGGCCCCGTGGCCCGTGCAGAAGCCTCCGCCGACAGTTTCTATGCCGCATTCGAAGCGGTGACGGCCAAGCTGGAGAGTCGCCTCCGGCGCACGAAGGATCGAAAGAAGGTTCATTACGGCGACAAGAGACCCGTATCCGTGGCAGAGGCCACCGCAACGCTTGCGAGCGACGATTCTCTCGGCATATCTCCCGACATCTCGCTCGACGGCTACGAATCGGACGAGCACGCTCCCGGACAGATCGTGCGAACCAAAGAGCACACGGCGAAGCCGATGACCGTCGACGATGCCCTGTACGAGATGGAACTGGTCGGACACGACTTCTTCCTGTTCCATGACAAGGAGTCGGACCGGCCGTCCGTCGTATATCGGCGGCACGCGTTCGACTACGGATTGATCCGCCTGGCGTGACGCCTCGCGCGGTCCGGCTTACTCGCCCGATCGCGATTACGCCTACCATGGATTCCGGCCGCGGTTCTCGGATCACGGCCGGAATTCATGTGTCACCCATCTGTCGCCGAAATTGAGGACGAACAAGACTGTGCCGTCGTTGTCGCTATCGAAGCTGCTCCGTGTTGGTGAAGGTCGCATGGTCAAGCGGCTCAAGCACATCGCGGACCACGTTGCCTCTCTGTCATCCGAGGTCGAAGGCCTGGGCGATGAGCAGTTGCACGCCAAGACCGCCGAGTTCCGGAAGCGCTATTCCGATGGCGAGAGTCTGGACGAGCTGCTCCCCGAGGCGTTCGCTGTCGCACGTGAGGCGTCGTGGCGCGTTCTCGGTCAGAAGCACTTCGAGGTGCAGATCATGGGCGGTGCGGCACTGCACTTCGGCAACATCGCGGAGATGAAGACCGGTGAGGGCAAGACCCTGACCTGCGTGTTGCCCGCCTACCTCAACGCCATCTCGGGTGACGGCGTTCACGTGGTCACGGTCAACGACTACCTGGCGAAACGTGACTCCGAGTGGATGGGCCGTGTCCACCGTTTCCTCGGTCTCGACACCAGCGTGATTCTCTCCGGTATGACGCCGGCCGAGCGTCGCGCCGCATACGCAGCGGATATCACCTACGGCACGAACAACGAGTTCGGCTTCGACTACCTGCGTGACAACATGACGCACTCGCTCGAAGATCTCGTTCAGCGCGGTCACAACTTCGCGGTGGTGGACGAGGTCGACTCGATCCTCATCGACGAGGCGCGTACACCGCTGATCATTTCCGGCCCCGCGGACGCGTCCAGCAAGTGGTACGGCGAGTTCGCGCGAATCGCTCCACTGCTCAAGCGCGACGTCCACTACGAGGTGGACATTCGCAAGCGCACGGTCGGCGTGCACGAGGCCGGTGTCGAGCTCGTCGAGGACCAGCTCGGGATCGACAACCTGTACGAGGCCGCGAACTCCCCGCTGGTGAGCTACCTGAACAACGCCATCAAGGCCAAGGAGCTCTACACCAAGGACAAGGACTACATCGTCCGCAGTGGCGAGGTCATCATCGTCGACGAGTTCACCGGTCGTGTGTTGTCCGGTCGTCGCTACAACGAGGGCATGCACCAGGCGATCGAGGCCAAGGAAAAGGTCGAGATCAAGGCCGAGAACCAGACGCTGGCGACGATCACCCTGCAGAACTACTTCCGTCTCTACGAGAAGCTGTCGGGTATGACCGGTACGGCCGAGACCGAGGCCGCCGAGCTGCATCAGATCTACAGCCTCGGCGTCATTCCCATCCCGACCAACCGTCCGATGATCCGT
Source organism: Rhodococcus huquni (assembly GCF_055231055.1). NCBI lineage: Bacteria > Bacillati > Actinomycetota > Actinomycetes > Mycobacteriales > Nocardiaceae > Rhodococcus > Rhodococcus huquni. The sequence goes on along the minus strand of NZ_JBUYWE010000008.1, from coordinate 156,050 downwards.
GTGGACCAGGGCGACCTGATCTACAAGTCGGAGGAAGCCAAGTTCGACGCCGTCGTCGACGACGTCGTCGAGCGGCACGAGAACGGCCAGCCCGTCCTCATCGGTACCACCAGCGTCGAACGCTCCGAGTATCTGTCGAAGCAGTTCACGAAGCGTGGGGTTCCGCACAACGTGTTGAACGCGAAGTTCCACGAGCAGGAAGCCACGATCATCGCGGAAGCCGGCCGTTCGGGCGCCGTCACGGTGGCGACCAACATGGCCGGCCGTGGTACCGACGTCGTACTCGGCGGCAACCCCGACATCATCGCCGACATCGCCCTGCGCAAGCAGGGACTCGATCCGGTCCAGACGCCCGAAGAGTACGAGGCTGCCTGGGACGACGTACTCGAGAAGATCAAGTCCGAGGTCAAGGACGACGCCGCGTACGTGCGTGAAGCCGGCGGCCTGTACGTGCTCGGCACCGAGCGTCACGAGTCGCGACGTATTGACAACCAGTTGCGTGGTCGTTCCGGCCGCCAGGGTGATCCGGGCGAGTCGCGGTTCTACCTGTCGCTGGGTGACGAATTGATGCGGCGTTTCAACGGCGCGGCGCTCGAGTCGATCATGACGCGACTCAACCTGCCCGACGACGTCCCGATCGAGGCCAAGATGGTCTCCAAGGCGATCAAGAGCGCGCAGACGCAGGTCGAGCAGCAGAACTTCGAGATCCGTAAGAACGTCCTCAAGTACGACGAGGTGATGAACCAGCAGCGCACGGTCATCTACAAGGAGCGTCGCCAGATCCTCGAAGGTGAGGACATGGAGGGGCAGGTCGAGGAGATGATCACCGACGTCGTCTCCGCGTATGCCGACGGTGCGACGGCCGAGGGCTACCTCGAGGACTGGGATCTCGAGCAGCTGTGGACGGCGCTCAAGACCCTGTACCCGGTCGGGCTCGACTACAAGCAGCTGGCCGGCGAGAACGAGGACGGCGAGCTGTCCGACCTGTCGCGGTCGGAGCTCGAGTCGCTGCTTCTCGAAGATTCTCACAAGGCGTACCGACACCGGGAAGAAGAAATCGACAGCGTCGCGGGTGAAGGTTCCATGCGCGAGCTCGAACGCCGAGTTCTACTGTCGGTCCTCGACCGCAAATGGCGCGAACACCTCTACGAGATGGACTATCTCAAGGAAGGCATCGGCCTGCGTGCCATGGCGCAGCGCGATCCGCTGGTCGAGTACCAGCGCGAGGGCTTCGACATGTTCACGGCCATGCTCGAGGGACTCAAGGAGGAGTCGGTCGGGTACCTGTTCAACTTGCAGGTCGAGGCCCAGGCCCCGCAGCAGGGTAATGGTGTGAACGTGACGCCGGCATCCGCTGCTGCTGTGTCCTCCTCGGCGCCTCGTCCACTGCCGACCGACTCTGCAGGTGACTCGGAGAACGGTGCGACCGAGCGGCAGGCCGCCCCGGCTGCCCTGCGTGCGAAGGGCCTCGAGAACAACGAGCCTCGTGGACTCACGTACTCCGGACCGGCCGAGGACGGATCCGCGCGGGCGAGTCGTCGGTCGAGTGACGGCGACGCCGAGGAAGCTCAGCACGGGACTCGGCGGGAACGTCGGGAAGCTGCGCGCGCCGAGGCCAAGGGCCGCAAGCGTAAGCGCTGATCTCGGGTCCCTACCGGGATCTCCAGATCACACGAGTTGAAGTTGCGTGATCGTCCACGCGGGATGTCCTCCCGCGTGGACGGTGCGTCGCTCCATTCTGGCGGCGTACGCGAAGACTCGGTCTCCGCGCGAGTACGTCCCGAAGATTTCGGCAGCATCGTTGCCCTGCAACTGAATACGTAGTCGCTGCAGCGTTGCGGTACCCGCGGAGCCTGCGCAGATCGGAGCGGTGGACCGAGCGCGAACGACATCGATCATTCGATCGGAGATCATCGGCCGCAATTGTCGGGGACTGCGCCGGCGATCGAGCACTTCGAGGGCGAGCTTGATCGCGTGGTGCGCGAATCGCCGGCAGTCGTCGTGCGATTGCGGTGGAAGCGGAGCGCGGGCGGCAGTGCGTGGCGACGATCCGGTGTGCGGAGATCTGCGGGCCGGTGACCGCCGCGGTGTGCAGGCAGCGGACGCCCGAGCTTCCCGTGGTCGTGAGTCCGACCGGACCGGTAGTGGGCGCGGTTCGCTCGGCGCCGGTTCACAGTTCGGTGCGCTCGACAGAAATACGTACGATTCGCTCAAGACGATCCCCCCGGATCTTGTGGACGTGTCCCCCTGTTGCCGCCGTTGGTGGCAACATTCGGGGAACATGTTCGCACGGGAGCGAATGTCGCGTCGCAGAACGAGGAATCGCACCTTAGGGTGAACACCACTTATCGACATCAGTCCGGCAGTGAGGGGGCAATACGGCCCATGGCGACGAGACTCACGACGCAGGACGCGTCGTTCTATTTCCTGGAAGCGAGCAGTACCCCGATGCATGTCGGGTCTCTCGCGATCTTTTCTCAGCCACGCGATGGTCTGGACTACGAGACGCTGCTGGAACTGGTGGAGACGCGGCTGAGTCTCGTCCCTCGATACCGCCAGAAGGTCCGTGAAGTCGCGTTGGGGCTGGCTCGGCCGGTGTGGGTCGACGACCAGGAATTCGATATCGAGTACCACGTCCGTCGGTCCGCTCTGCCGAAGCCGGGTTCGGATGCTCAATTGCACGACTTGATCGCCCGGCTGACCTCGCGCCCGCTGGACAACTCGCGTCCGCTGTGGGAGATGTACCTGATCGAGGGCCTGGCCGACAACCGGGTCGCGATCTTCACGAAGTCGCACTCGTCGCTGGTGGACGGAGAAGAAGCACTCGAGATCGGACAGGTGATCCTCGATACGGAGCCGACCGGACGTACCGTTCCGGAGGAACTGTGGATGCCGAGTCCCGAGCCCAGCCAGACGACACTGATCGCCGGCGCACTCGGAGACCTGGTGGCGAGCCCGGGGGACGGTGTCGCCGGACTGCGAACGACGTTGGGCGACATGGCGTCCACGGCTGAGGAGAGCTTCCGTGCTGTCGGCCGGTTCGCGGCCGCGGTGCGTTCGGCCACTCAGGTGGCGCCGTCGAATCCGCTCAATGCACCCATCTCGCGAAACCGTCGCTTCTCCGTCGTCAAGACCGACCTCGCGGACTACCGAGCGATACGGGCGAGGTACGGGTGCGAGGTCAACGACGTGATTCTCGCCGTGGTCTCCGGTGCGCTGCGCTACTGGTTGCTCTCGCGAGGTGAGCCGGTGTCCGAGTCGACCACGGTGCGCGCGATGGTTCCCATGTCGGTCTACGCGGAGGACGACTGCGATCCCGAACTGGGAGTGAAGCGCGGTGACTGGTCCGATCCACGCAGTATGGTCTCGTCGTTCCTGATCGATCTACCCGTCGGTGAAGGCAATGCGGCGGTCCGACTGTCGCACGTGGCTCATGCCACCGAGGCACAGGCGCGTCAGACGCGACGGGTCACGGCTCAGACCCTCGTACGCCTTTCTGGGTTCGCCCCCGCCACACTGCACGCGATGAGCGCCCGCGCGGCGAGTAGCTTTTCGCAGCGCATGTTCAATCTGATGATCACCAATGCGCCGGGGCCGCAGGTGCCGTTGTACGTGGGCGGTGCGCGGATGCTCGAGATGTATCCGGTGTCGCCGCTGCTCAAGAATCAGGCACTGAGCATTGCGCTCACGTCGTACGACGGAAATGTCTACTACGGTTTGAACGCAGACCGCGATGCCATGGCGGACGTGGACGTCGTGGCAGCGCTGCTCTACGAATCTCTCGAAGAGTTGCTGGACGCCAGCCGGTGACCACGGATCGAAGAAGGGCACACGACACATGACAAGGGTGTACATCCCAGCCACCATCGAGATCCTTCAGCACCTCGTGTCCGACGAGGAAGTCGACCCGATGAGCCGTACGGCGTTCGCAGTGACCGCAGGGTTACGTGAGGCGTACGCGTCGGGCGACGACGAGGAATTGGCAGAAGTCGCGATCGCCGAGGCGGCGCGCGCTTCGCTTCGTCTCATCGCCGGGCGGATCGGCGAAGGGGCAGAGGTGTTTCACCGCCGGGCCGTGATCGCTGCCGACGTCGACGAAGTCACCCCGAGGCCCGACCTCGACGACGCGGTGGTGCGGTTGTCTGCCCCCGTGAAGCTGTCGGAGGTCGCATCGGTTCTCGTCGATCTCGCAGAAGCCGAGCCGGACGTGGAGCGCGGCGTCGCGGCCGTCGACGAGGCGGATCTCGGAGATCCGGATGCCGAGTTCGTACTCGGTGATGCCGAGGATCATGTGCTCGCCTGGTACGCGACGCAGGAGCTTCCGTTTCTCGTGGATCTGATGTGATCTCGGTCCGAGATCACATGGTCTCGGGTGCCGCGCCTGCCGAACCTACGCTATCGTAGGTTTGTCGCGTACAGACCGTGTGCGGCCTGAGGTATGTGGAGGTCGGATGGGTCTGAAGGACTGGATCGAGGCGCCCGCGGCTGCGGTTGTGCCGGCAACGAGGTCGAAGCTCAACTGGTTGCGTGGCGCTACCGCGCGGTTGACGACTCCCTTGCTGCCGGATGACTACCTGCATCTGGCGAACCCGCTGTGGTCGGCTCGCGAGCTTCGTGGCCGAATCGTCGAGGTTCGTTCGGAGACAGCGGATTCGGCGACGATCGTGATCCAGCCCGGGTGGGGCTTCGACTTCGACTACGCGCCCGGCCAGTACGTGGGTATCGGTCTGCACATCGAGGGTCGCTGGCATTGGCGGTCGTATTCACTCACGTCTCCGCCGAACTGGGATCAGAAGCGAATCTCGATCGCGGTCAAGGCGATGCCGGAGGGCTTTCTGTCCGCCCATCTGGTCAGCGGGGTGCCGTCGGGAACCATCGTCCGACTCGCTACACCCACCGGAAACTTCGCTCTTCCGGATCCGCCTCCGGAACGAGTTCTCTTCCTCACCGCAGGCAGCGGGGTCACCCCGATCATGGCGATGTTGCGGACGCTGAGCCGTCGCGGTCGGCGCCCCGACGTACTGCACGTGCATTCGGCGCGCACCGAGTCGGAGGTCATGTTCGGAGACGAGTTGCGGGCGCTTGCGGACGAGCATCCGGAGTTTCGATCGCACATTCAGCTCACTCGCAGTCAGGGCAAGTTCGCACTGTCGTCACTGGACGACGTGTGTCCCGATTGGCGCGAGCGCACCACGTGGGCCTGTGGACCGCTTCCGATGCTCGACGAGATCGAACAGCGGTGGCGCGACGAGGGGATCTCGGAGAAGCTGAATCTCGAGCGGTTCGCAGTATCGCGCGCGGACACCAGCGGCGAGGGCGGCACGGTGACGTTCCAGAAGTCCGGCAAGACGGTGACGGTCGACGGCGCCACGACACTGCTCGAGGCGGGCGAGGGGGCCGGTGCGCTCATGCCCTTCGGCTGCCGAATGGGAATCTGCCAGACCTGTGTGGTGCCCGTCCTTTCGGGGCATGCCATCGACCTGCGTAACGGCAAAGAGCATGCCGAAGGTGATCGCGTGCAGACCTGCATCTCAGCGGCTGCGGGTGACTGCACGCTGGACGCATGACAACTTCCGTTCATTTCGTTCGGTTATTCTTGAGCTTTCGATAGACGGAGGATCGCGGTGGCAATCACCGACATCAAAGAATTCGCTCATCTCACCGAGGCCGACATCGAGGCGTTGGGTCGTGAGCTCGATTCGATCAGGCTCGAGGTCGAGGAGTCGCGCGGCCTCCGGGACGCCCGATACATTCGTCGGACCATCCGTGCCCAGCGGGCGCTGGAACTCGGTGGCCGCGCCGTCCTCTTCGGGAGCAAGTACCGCCCGGCATGGGTCCTCGGAACGGCAATGTTGTCGTTGTCGAAGATCATCGAGAACATGGAGCTCGGGCACAATGTGATGCACGGGCAGTGGGACTGGATGAACGATCCGGAGATCCACTCGATGTCGTGGGAGTGGGACCAGACCGGGCCCTCCGACCACTGGAAGCGTGCTCACAACTACTCGCATCACACCTACACCAACATCGTGGGCATGGACGAGGACATCGGATTCGGCATTCTGCGCATGACGCGCGACGAGCCCTGGAAGCCGATCAATCTTCTGCAGCCGTTCGCGAATCTTCTGCTCGCTGCCACTTTCGAGTGGGGAATCGCACTCCACGATCTGGCGTTCGCCAGCGAACTCGAGGGTGTGGAGCCCGGAACCGTGAACTCCCGAAGCAACAAGGAGTTCGCCACCAAGATCGTTCGGCAGGTGGGTAAGGACTTCGTTCTGTACCCCGCGCTGACCGGGCCGGCGTGGAAGAGCACTCTTACAGCAAACGCCACCGCGAACCTGGTGCGGAACCTGTGGTCGTACGTGGTGATCTTCTGTGGACACTTCCCGGACGGGGCGGAGAAGTTCACCGAGGCGGAGTTCGAGAACGAGACCAGGCACGAGTGGTACCTCAGGCAGATGCTGGGTAGCGCGAACTTCAACGCCGGGCCCGTCATGGGGTTCATGAGCGGAAATCTGAGCTACCAGATCGAACATCACGTGTTTCCGGACCTGCCCAGCAACCGGTACCCCGAGATCGCGGTACGCGTCCGCGATCTGTGCCAGAAGTACGACCTTCCGTACACGACAGGGTCGCTCGCCAAGCAGTACGTGCTCGCGCTCCGCACCATTCACAAGCTGGCGTTGCCGGACAATTGGCTGAAGGCGACCGCGGACGATGCGCCGGAGACGTCTTCGGAGCGCAAGTTCCGCGATGCGGGCGCGGCCATGGTCGAAACGCTGAAGACGGACCCGGTCACAGGAGAGCGACGTGGTCTCCTGTCGGCTCTTCGTGCAAGGGCAGGGTCGAGGATCTCCCGCCGCCGAAAGTGAGATGGTTCACACCTACGCTCGCGTAACCTACGGGACCGTAACTTACGGTACGGTAGGGACCACACGCATTCAGGTGTGAACCATCGATCATCCGGGAGGTAGATCCCCATGGCCATTGCCGACGTCAAGGAATACGCGCATCTCACTGAGGCCGACGTCGAAGCGCTCGGTCGTGAGCTCGATGCGATTCGCCGCGACATCGAGGAATCACGTGGGGAGCGCGACGCACGGTATCTGCGGAACACCATTCGTCTTCAGCGCACCCTCGAGGTGAGCGGTCGTGCGGTGCTCTTCGCCAGCCGCCGGCGACCCGCCTGGTGGGCAGGCGCGGGCTTGCTCGGAATGGCCAAGATCATCGAGAACATGGAACTCGGGCACAACGTGATGCACGGGCAGTGGGACTGGATGAACGATCCGGAGGTCCACTCGACGTCCTGGGAGTGGGACAACACCGGGCCTTCTGCGCACTGGAAGCAGACCCACAATTACCTGCACCACAAATACACGAACGTCCTCGGCATGGACGACGACGTCGGATACGGGCTCTTGCGTGTCACCCGGGACCAGCGGTGGAAGCCGTTCAATGCGGGCAATATCGCCTTCAACGCACTGCTCGCCGTCATGTTCCAGTACGGCGTCGCCGCGCAGCACCTCGAGCTCGGCAAGGTGGCGCAGGGCCGGATCCCCAAGGAAGTCACGCAGCAGAAGCTTCGTGAGGTGGGCGAGAAGATCGGCAAGCAGGTCCTCAAGGACTACGTCGTGCACCCGGCAGTGACCGGCCCGGCCTGGCGCAGCACCTTGACCGCGAACATGCTGGCCAACGTCATACGCAACGTGTGGACCAACGCGATCATCTTCTGCGGGCATTTTCCGGACGGTGCGGAGAAGTTCACCAAGGCCGACATCGAGGGCGAAACACAGGCCGAGTGGTACCTGCGCCAAATGCTGGGCAGCGCGAACATCACCGGCAGCAAGGCGATGGACTTCATGTCCGGAAACCTCAGCTACCAGATCGAGCACCACTTGTTCCCCGATCTGCCCAGCAACCGGTACGCGGATATCGCGGTTCGGGTTCGTGAGCTGTGCGACAAGTACGACCTGCCGTACACCACGGGGCCGTTCCTGGTTCAGTACGGCAAGTCGTGGCGCACCATCGCGAAGCTGTCGCTTCCGAACAAGTACCTGAAGGCGACGGCGGACGATGCGCCGGAAACCGCCTCCGAACGCCGGTTCGGCGGGAACACCACAGCGCTCGTCGATCCGCAGACCGGAAAGCGCAGTGGATTGCGTACAGCGATCAAGCAGTCGCGGAAGCGTCGAAGCGTTCGCGCCCTGGTCGGTCGCTGAGCTCTACCAGGTTTCGTTCGCGCTGATCGCTTCGAGCAGATGGCGGACGGCACCGACACGTCGGGCAGATTTGCCTTCGAGTTCGTCCAGTGCGCATTCCGGGTCGGCCGGGGGGCCCAGGTGTGTGCACCCGCGCGGACAGTCCTGCACGGCCTCGGATAGATCCGAGAATGCCGCCACGACGTCCTCCGGGGAGATATGGGCGAGCCCGAACGAGCGAATGCCCGGCGTGTCGATGACCCAGCCCGCGGTGGGGAGGTGCAGTGCAACCGACTGTGTCGACGTGTGTCTGCCCTTGCCTACCCCGGACACCACACCGACCGCCCGATCGGCCTCCGGGACAAGGCGATTCACCAACGTCGACTTCCCGACGCCGGAGTGGCCGATCAGGGCCGTCAGTTCGCCGGCGAGCATGTTCTCGACCTCGTCGACCGGATCTTCGCGGCCGGCCACGATGACGGGGACGTCCAGATCGGCGAATGCCGCAGTGAACTCTTCCGGCGATTCCAGGTCGCTCTTGGTGAGGCACAGGATCGGCCGTAGACCGCCGACGTAGGCGGCCACCAGAGCGCGTTCCACGAAGCCCGTGCGTGGTGGCGGGTCGGCAAGGGCCACCACGATCAGAAGCTGTCGGGCATTCGCGACGACGATCCGTTCGTAGGGATCGGTGTCGTCCGCGGTGCGCCGCAGAACGGTGCTGCGTTCCGCGACGCGGACGATGCGTGCCAATGTGTCGGGCTTGCCCGACAGGTCACCCACGACGTCCACCCGATCACCCACGACGATGGGCGTGCGGCCCAATTCGCGGGCTCGCATGGTGACTACCGGCCGATCAGGGTCACCGTCGAGTACGCATCCCCAGCGCCCCCGGTCCACGGACACGACCATCGCCGACTCCGCACTCAGGTGCTCCGGCCTGGTCTTGGTTCGGGGACGAGTACCTTTGCCCGGTCGGACCCGGACGTCGGATTCGTCGTACCGTCGGCGGCTCAGCTGCTCGCCTTCCGTGCGGGCCCGGTGGATTCGGGAAGCATGTTCGCCCACAGCGTCTCGAACCCGGGGAGTGTCTTGGCCGTCGTGCCGATGTCCTCGACTTCCACCCCGTCGACTCGAAGGCCGATGATGGCGCCTGCCGTGGCCATCCGGTGGTCGGCGAACGACCGCCACACCCCGCCGTGCAGTTCGGCGGGGGTGATCACGAGTCCGTCGTCGGTCTCCTCTGCGGTTCCACCGAGTGCTTCGATCTCCGAGGACAACGCCGCGAGGCGGTCGGTTTCGTGACCGCGAAGGTGGGCGATACCGCGCAGATGGGAAGGACTGTCGGCGAGCGCCGCGAGGGCGGCCACGGTCGGCGTCAGCTCGCCCACATCGTGGAGATCGAAGTCGATTCCGCGCAGCGCCCGTGGGCCCTCGACGGTGAGCACGGAGTCGGACAGGGCGACGTCGGCGCCCATCCGTTCGAGAATCTCGCGGATGGCGTCTCCGGGCTGAGTCGTCTTGCTCGGCCAGTGCGGAATGCGGATACGTCCGCCGGTCACGGCGGCAGCGGCGAGGAATGGCGTGGCGTTCGAGAGGTCCGGCTCTATCGCCCGATTCACGGCACGAATCGGGCCCGGCGCAACGCGCCAGGTGTCGGCTCCTGCGCCGTCCTGGGGAGTACTCACCACGACACCCGACTCGCGCAGCATGTCGATCGTCATGTCGATGTGCGGCATGGACGGCACGGCCTTGCCGTCGTGGTGAACGGTGACCCCGTCGTCGAAAGCGGCGGCCGACAGCAGCAATCCGGAAACGAACTGGGACGAACCCGAGGCGTCGATCGTGACTTCGCCGCCCTGTACGCGGCCACTTCCGTGCACGGTGAACGGCAGGGAGTTGCCGTCGATGTCGGCTCCCACGCCCCGGAGAGCGTCGAGAATAGTGTCCAGTGGTCGGGTCCTGGCCTGCTCGTCCCCATCGAAGGAGACGTCCCCGGATGCGAGCGCTGCGAGCGGCGGGACGAATCGCATCACCGTTCCGGCCAGCCCGCAGTCGACGGTGGCGCCGTGGAGTTCGCCGGGTACGACGTCGAGGGTGGTGCCGTCACCCATCACGACGACACCGAGTGCGCGAAGTGCGTCGATCATCAAATCGGTGTCACGGCTGCGCAGCGCTCCGGTGATCGTCGACGGTCCGTCGGCGAGCGCTGCGAGCACGAGCGCACGATTGGTGATCGACTTGGATCCGGGAAGGGTGACGGTCGAGTTGACGGGCGAATGTGCGCGGGGGGCTTTCCACAGGCTCAGGGTCACGCATCCATCTTCCCTCATGCGGCAGAACTGTCGCATATGCGTGCCATCCTGGTGGTATGTGCGGGAGATATGCGACAACGGCCAATCCGGCGACGTTGGCGGCCGAGTTGGATGCGGTGGACGAGGTGTCCGATCTGGACGAGACGTCGCGGCCGGTGCCCAAGTACAACGTCGCCCCGACCGACCGAGTCTGCGCAGTGGTCGATCGGCGCGGTTCCCGGCGCATCCGCGGCATGCGCTGGGGTTTGGTGCCGCCGTGGACCAAGCAGCTCGGCAAGGGGCCGGTACTGATCAACGCTCGGGCCGAGTCGCTCACCGAGAAGCCTGCGTTCCGGACCGCGGCGAAGCACAAGCGCTGCCTGGTGCCGATGGACGGATGGTTCGAGTGGCAGACCGGCGTTGCCGACCGACTTCTCGGCGCGAGGACAGAGCCCGGCCCGCGTGGACAGAAGGCCGTCAAGATCCCGTACTTCATGACCCCACAGAATCACTCTCGGTTGTTCGTCGCCGGCCTCTGGTCGGTATGGCACGACCCCGAGGCTGCCGGCTCGGACGAGTCGCCCCCGCTTCTCAGTTGCAGCGTCGTCACGGTCGATTCGGCCGCGCATCTGACCGAGGTGCACGATCGGATGCCACTCGTCCTGCCCGCGGACCGCTGGGATGCGTGGTTGGACCCCGAGCACATCGCGGCCCCGGAACTGCTGGAACCGGCCCTCGATGCGTATGCGGACATCGAAGTGCGACGGGTGTCCACCCAGGTCAACTCCGTGAAGAACGACGGCCGAGAACTGATCGACCCCGTCCCCGACGATCGAGCGGGCGAGCAGATCACCCTGCTGTGATCGATCCGACTACTCCGCTGTGATCGATCCGATCGTTGCACTGGTCAGGGTGACCAGGTCGGTAGGGGCGAGCTCGATCTCCAGCCCGCGGCGCCCCGCGCTGCACAGCATTCGATCCAGTTCGAGCACGGAATCGTCGACGACCGTACGTAGGGGAGTGCGCTGCCCGAGCGGGGACACGCCACCGAGGACGTACCCGGTCGAGCGCTCCACCTTTCGCGGATCGGCCATGGCGGCCTTACGTGCGCCGAGCGTGTGAGCTGCGGCCTTGAGGGACAGCGAACGACCGACCGGGATCACCGCAACTGCGAGCGTTCCGGTGTCGAGCTCGACGACGAGGGTCTTGAACACCTGAAGAGGTGAGATGCCGAGAGCAGCGCTCAATGCATCGACGGCCTCGGTGCCGTAGGAATCCGCATTCGGGTCGTGCTCGTACGAGTGCACGACGTGCTCGATGCCGGATTTCCGAAGGACCGTGGTCGCGGGGGTGGCGGTGCCTGCCATGCGTAACTCCTGTGGTCGGCCGGGGAACAGATGGGTCGAAATCTGCGTTGCAACATCCAGTGCACTACTGACAGAAGAGTGGGCAGTACGAGAACAAGAGTAAGGAGCGCTCGTGAACGTGAGGTCCTCGGTGATGACGCGTGAGCCGCGTTTGCAGTTGGCGGTAACGTTGACGCCCACGGCGACCGAAGGGATCAGCGTGCAGGAAATGGATGGTCCACAGACGCGAGCGACCGAGACTCAGGACGAGTTGATCGCTCGTTTCGAGCGGGACGCCTTGCCGCTGTTGGATCAGCTCTACGGTGCGGCGCTCCGGATGACCCGCAATCCGTCGGATGCGGAAGACCTCGTGCAGGAAACGTACGTGAAGGCCTACTCGGCTTTCCGCTCCTTCCGGGCAGGCACGAACCTCAAGGCGTGGCTGTACCGCATTCTGACCAACACCTACATCAACTCGTACCGCAAGAAACAGCGCCAACCAGCGCAGTACCCCACGGACGAGATCACGGACTGGCAGCTCGCCGCGTCCGCGGAGCACACGTCGACGGGGCTGCGCTCGGCCGAGGTCGAAGCGTTGGACGCGCTTCCCGACGACGACATCAAGGAAGCTCTGCAGTCGTTGCCCGAGGAATTTCGGATGGCGGTGTACTACGCCGATGTCGAGGGATTCCCGTACAAGGAGATCGCAGAGATCATGGGCACGCCCATCGGTACGGTCATGTCGCGACTGCATCGCGGGCGCAAGCAGCTTCGCGGATTGCTGGCCGACGTCGCCCGTGAACGCGGATTCAACCGTGGCGGCACGGCGTCCCCGGAGCAGGAGGTTTCGCGGTGAGCGAGCAGGACGAATTTGAGAGGCTCGATTGCTCGGCAGTGATCGCCGACGTATGGCTGATGCTCGACAACGAATGTGACGAGGCCTCGCGGGTCCGGTTGCAGCGGCATATCGACGATTGCGGATCGTGCCTCGAGGCGTACGGCATCGAAGAGCGCGTGAAGAGTCTCGTGAGCCGCAAGTGCGGCGGCGAGCACGCGCCGGAAAGCCTGCGCCAGCGGCTGAGCATGGAGATCAGGCGGACGATCGTCGTGACGGACATCGGGCCGGACGAGCGGTAGCGCAGCGAAACAACGAGCAGGGCCGGGAAGCAAATGCTTCCCGGCCCTGTGTCAGTTCATGCGCCTCAGCTGTTGGGACGCTTGCCGTGATTGGCGGCATTGCCCTTGCGACTGCGCTTCTTGCGACCACGCTTACCCATGAAAGGCTCCCTTCTGTTTCGCTCCAGTCTTTCACGTGTGGTTGGCTGTGATTGCAACTGGGTTTGTCGGATTCGGGAATGAGGATTCACGATGGCAGAAGACGTACGCGCCGAGATGGTCTCCACGGTCTATCAGGTGGTCGTCAACGCTGGCGACAGCGTGAAGGAGGGCGACACCCTCGTCATTCTCGAATCCATGAAGATGGAGATCCCCGTCATCGCAGAAGAGGACGGAACGGTCACGTCCGTGGACGTTCAGGTGGGTGACGTCATCAAACAGGGCGACCTGATCGCCGTCATCTCGTGAGTCCGAACCGTGTCCACACTCAGTGACCTGCTTGCCGAACACACAGACCTACCGGGTTCGGCGGTGGACCATCTCCAACGGGTGGTGGGTGAGTGGCAACTCCTCGCAGATCTGTCCTTCGCCGATGTCCTGCTGTGGGTCGGTACGGATTCGGGTGTAGGTGGCGTCGAGGCCGGTTCGGTCATCTGTGTGGCGCACTGCAGGCCGACCACAGCCTCCACCGCCTTTCCCGAGGACATGGTCGGTGCGGTCGTGTCGGAATCCGAGCACCCCCAGGTCCGTCGTGCCTTGGCCGACGGACGAATCGTCCGGATGGCCGACGACGCGGAGGATCCGTCGCCGTCCGGGAACGTCGACCGCACTCGCATGCGGCCGCGTAGGGAAGCGGTGCCGGTTCGCTGGGCCGGGGACGTCATCGCCGTGCTCAGCCGGGACACCAACTCGAACCGTGAACGTGCGCAGAGCCCCCTCGAAGTCGCCTACCTCGACTGCGCGGACGATCTGTGCCAGATGATCACGGACGGGACGTTTCCCATCAGGGAGGCGCGCGCCGACACCAACTCGAGCCCTCGCGCAGGCGACGGGTTCATCCGTCTCGACACCGAGGGCGACGTGGTTTTCGCGAGTCCGAACGCGCTGTCCGCATACCACCGCATGGGTCTCAACTCGGACCTGATCGGGCAGAACCTGGCAGCCACCACGCGCGCCCTCGTCACCGATCCGTTCGAATCACGGGAAGCTGCGTCGTACATTCGCGACACCATCGAGGACAAGCCCGGCCGCAGGATGGAGATCGAGGCCAAGGGCGCGACGGTGCTGCTGCGCGCGCTGGTGCTCAAGCCCGGCGGGACGCGAGTGGGTGCGGCCGTCGTGGTGCGTGATGTCACCGAGGTCAAACGCCGGGACCGTGCGCTGCTCAGCAAGGACGCCACGATCCGCGAGATCCACCACCGCGTGAAGAACAACCTGCAGACGGTCGCTGCGCTCTTGAGGCTGCAGGCGCGGCGTACCCGGAACGAGGAAGCGCAACAGGCACTCACCGAGTCGGTGCGACGGGTGACGTCCATCGCGCTCGTGCACGACACGCTGTCGATGTCGGTGGACGAGGAAGTGGACCTGGACGAGGTCGTGGACCGTCTGGTGCCGATGCTGTCCGACGTCGCCATCGTCGGTACGCCGGTCACCATCGGTCGGGAAGGGAGTCTTGGAGTCTTCACCGCCGAACGGGCAACTCCGATGGTGATGGTGATGACCGAACTCGTTCAGAACGCGATCGAGCATGCCTTCGATTCCGGCGAGCCTGGCAACGTCACGATCCGGGCGCAGCGATCGGCGAGGTGGTTGGACATCGTCGTCCACGACGACGGGAACGGGCTGCCGGACGGCTTCGATCTCGAAACGTCGGATCGGCTGGGTCTGCAGATCGTTCGCACTCTGGTCGCTGCCGAACTCGACGGCTCACTGAGTCTGCGCGCCGGCCCGGACGGCGGCACGGACGCGACGCTGCGAGTGCCGCTCGGGCGCCGAGGAGCGACCGGTGAACGTCGGAGGCCCTGAAAGGTCGCCGGTCCTGACTTTCGGACATGCAAAAGGCCCGGCACCATGTGGTGCCGGGCCGTCCTCTTGGTAGCTTGATGCTGTGTAGCTTTGTTACGCCTGGTTTCAGACGGTGGTGCGAGCGCGCGTGCGAGCATTGCGACGCTTGAGTGCGCGACGCTCGTCTTCGCTCATGCCGCCCCATACGCCGGCATCCTGGCCCGACTCGAGTGCCCATGCGAGGCAATCGGCGGTCACAGGGCAGCGGTTGCATACAACCTTGGCATCCGCGATTTGAGCGAGAGCCGGACCGCTGTTGCCTACGGGAAAGAACAACTCGGGGTCTTCGTCACGACAGATTGCGTTGTGGCGCCAGTCCATCCTTCTGCTCCTTAACTGGGTGCGAATATGCACCGTTGCGTTTGTTCTGAGTTCACCTGTGCGTACTCGGTGTTTCCGCACTGTTGCTTGTGAATGCTTTCACGAACTGGGCTGATGTCAATAGAAAACGCCCGCACCGTGGGGGAACTCACTCACTTAGGTTTGCCTTTGTCGGACGTTCCGGTATAGAGTTCGGGGGTTGTCTGACCAGGCCCGTTCCGCCCCATTCTACGGACGCGGCGGAGCCACCACGTCCAGAACCTGCGGCACGGAGACGAATTCCGCCGTACTTCTCAGGCCGATGTAATCGCCGTCCATCTGAAGTCCGATCGGCGTCGATGCGGTGATGCGAACTCGCGGCACATCGTCGGTCCGAAACAGCTTCGTGGCCGCGGGCTTCGCGCCCCGTACGAGGAGTTGACGTACGACACGCAGCGTCGCGAGCGCGGATGTCGTCCGCATCGCGAAAACGCCGAGCCCGCTGTCGTACGACGTCCCGGGATTCGTGTGCACCTGGCGCTTGTTCAGATACGTCCACGGACTCGAGTTGGAGACGAAGCAGTAGTGCACGCCCTCGACAGGCTCCTGGTCCGGGATCTCGACCGTGAGCGTGGGTTCCGCGCCCTTGATGCGGAAGAAGGCATGGATTGCGGATCGGACGTACTGGGCGGGGCTTGCGGGCTTGCCGTCGGTTCGGTGAGCGTCGACGGCTTCGCACACCTGAGCATCCCAGCCGAGGCCGGCATTGAACGTGAACCATCGGTTGTCGCAGTGGGCGAGGCCGATGGTGCGTTTGCGCCGGAACGACAAGAGGTCGATGAGCTGGTTGGTGGCGTCCACCGGGTCCGGTGCGATCCCCAGCGACCGCGCGAATACGTTCGCGGAGCCACCCGGCACGACGGCGATCGGCGGAATGGGCCCGACCCGCATCGCCCGCACGGTGTCGGGGTTGGGCGGGCCGAGCAAGCCGTTGACGACCTCGTTCACGGTCCCGTCACCGCCGTGCACGATGATGAGCCCCACCCCGTCGTCACAGGCCTGTTCGGCCAGCTCCGCGGCATGTCCCCGGTGCGTGGTGTGAGCGACGGTGAGTCGAACGCGACTCGACAGTGCATGGGCGAGCAGATCGCGCCCGGCGGGGGTCGTCGATGTTGCGTTCGGATTGACGATCAGCAGTGCTCGCACGGAACATCACCCTAGCGGCCCGGAGGCTACGTGCCGGACGAGTCGCTTCTCGGTGGTGTTCTAGGCTGGCCGGGTGTCGACACCGCCTGTACGAAACTCCACGCCCACCACCGTTCGCTGGGCCGGTGGACTCGTAGCGCTCGAAGGTGCCGTCGCGGTCGGCGTAGCCGTCGTCCTCGTCGTTCGTGGCCTGCTGGGGCACGACCAGACGATCGCAAGTGGTTACGGCACTGCGGCGTGGTTCGCCATCCTCGGCGGAGGAGTGCTTGCCGGAGGAATCGCACTGTTCCTGGGCAGGCGTTGGGGGCGCGCGATCGCGATCGTCGCTCAGCTACTGCTTCTGCCGGTCGCGTGGGCCTTGCTGACCGACTCTCATCAGCCGGTGTTCGGGGTCCTGCTCGCCGTCGTGGTGGTGGGCGCGCTCGGATGCCTGTTCAGTGGGCCCACCTCGCGGTGGATGGAAGCGCAGTACGGGCAGGAACCCGAAGCGACGGAAGCGACCGACGAGACCTGAGCGGATCATTCGGTCTCGGCCGCGAGCGTTTCCAGTGGCTGTCCGGTGAGCCGGTAGGTGGTCCACTCGTTCTGCGGCTTCGCGTTCAGTGACTCGTAGAACTCGATCGACGGCGTGTTCCAGTTGGCTACGGACCAGGCCAGCCGGGTGTACCCGTTGTCGACGCATTCTTTTGCGAGGGCCGCGAGCAGAGCCTTTCCGTGTCCGCCGCCGCGCTCCGACGGACGGACGTAGAGATCTTCCAGATAGATTCCGTGGCTGCCGTCCCACGTCGAGAAGTTGAGGAACCAGACTGCGATACCGACCACTGCGTCGTCGTCGTTGACGGCCACGTGGGCGAATGCGGCCGGATCGTCACCGAACAGCGCCTCGCTGATCTGCGTGTCGGTGACGGTGCACTCGTCCTTCGCGCGCTGATGCTCGGCGAGAAGGTAGATCAGCTCGGTGATGTCGGTGACATCGCCCTGCTCGGCACGTCGAATCATGAGAGGCCCTCCTGGCTGACAACGTTGTGGCTGATCACTTGGCGGGCGCCGTGCTCGAATCCGAGGATCGACAGTCCTGCGGGTGACAGTGCAAATCTACGGCCCTCGGAGACCGGAAGTTCGATCCACCTGGAAACGAGAGCACGCGAGAAATGGCCGTGCCCGACGAGGATGACGTCGTGTTCCGCGAGCTGGGATTGGGCGACCGACAGCACGAGATCGCATCGAGCGTGAATGTGCTCGGCCGTCTCGCCGCCGGGGCACGGGTGAGTCCACACCGTCCAGTCGGGAACGGATTCGCGAATCTCGGGGGTGGTGAGCCCTTCGTATCGCCCGTAGTCCCACTCGGCGAGCGCATCCCAAGTGCGATTCACGCGGAGGCCGGCGAGCCCGGCGGTTCGATGCGCGCGCAACCGCGGGCTCGAGACGACCAGCGGCGCCCGCAGGTCGAGCGCCTCGATGGTGGCGGCGACACGCCGAGCCTGTACTTCGCCGATCTCGGTCAGGGGGATATCGGTGCGACCCGTGTGTTTTCCCAGCTCGGACCACTCCGTCTGACCGTGCCGCAGCAACACGATCCGGGGAATGCGCCCCGAATCGGGGACCGCCTCGGCATCGGACGTTTCGGAAGCGCTCATCGAACTATCATTGCAGCGACCAAGCGGGGAGTTGCACCGACTGGGCAGAGTGCGCAAAGGACCTGTTCGTTTTCGGTCGAAGGTCTCGCCAACGGCGGGGAAGTGAGTGAGGATCGAATCGTGACAACCATTCTTGCAGTTGCGAATCAGAAGGGCGGGGTCGCGAAGACCACCACCGTCGCATCATTGGGGGCGGCTCTCGTCTCGTTGGGGCAGCGGGTGCTCGTGGTCGACCTCGATCCGCAGGGGTGCCTGACGTTCTCGCTGGGCCACAATCCGGACCGGTTGGAGGCGTCCATTCACGACGTTCTGACGGGCGACGTCACGGCCGACAAGGTCGTGATCGACACCAAGGACGGCGTGGGGTTGTTGCCGGCCACGATCGACCTTGCCGGAGCAGAGGCGATGCTGTTGATGCGGCCCGGTCGCGAGTTCGCGCTCAAACGCGCACTGACCCCGCTGCACGACGAGTACGACACGATCATCATCGACTGCCCGCCGTCGTTGGGTGTGCTGACGTTGAACGGTCTGACCGCCGCACAGTCGGTGCTCGTTCCGTTGCAATGCGAGACGTTGGCGCACCGCGGTGTCGGCCAGTTGCTGCGCACGGTCCGTGAGGTCCAGCAGATCACCAACCCCGACCTCGTCCTGCTCGGCGCCCTCCCGACGTTGTACGACGCCCGCACCACGCACAGCCGAGACGTCCTTTCCGATGTCTCCGACCGGTACGACCTACCCGTGCTGGCACCGCCGATCCCGCGCACGGTGCGATTCGCGGAGGCAACGGCGTCGGGCGCGACGGTCCTGTCCGGCCGAAAGAACAAGGGCGCGCAGGCCTACCGGGATCTGGCGGAGAATCTCGCCAAGCACTGGGCAGGCTCCGAGCTCACTACGTTTGCTGTTGGAAGTGGCGAGTGAGTTCTTCCTGAGTCGGATGCCAGGGGGCCGGCCAGGCGTCGGCGCGAAGCTGCGCGTCCGTGCCACCGTCGGCGAAGATCACGCTGCCACACAAGAGAGTCGATCCGGGCCCGAGCAGGAATTCGGCCAGTGCGGCCACCTCCTCCGGCCGCCCACGCCGTCCCAGCGGAACCGGGTAGAAATCCAGGGCCTTCGCGAGCTCGGGGTCGAGATGGTCGCCGGACGTCATCGGGGTGTCGATCATGCCGGGCGCGATGGCGTTGATGCGCACCCCGCGACCGATCCATTCGGGGCGGACGGCTTCGTGTCGCACCCATCCCGCGAGCGCGAGTTTGGACGCGGGGTAGGTGGGGATCGCCGTCAATTCGTCGGCGAGGCGGGCGGCCTCGGCTTCGTTGCCGTCGCGGCAGAGGGCTACGAGGTCCTCGGGGATTCCGGGTTGCGTGCTCGTGCTGCTCGACGACAGGACGACTACCGAAGCGGACTGCGCCGCGACGAGAGCTTCCCGTACTCCTTCGATGAACCCGACCGTGCCGAAGTAGTTCACGGACGTCAACAGGCCGCCCGATTGACCCGCCAGTGGGCCGACCCCGGCGCAGCACACCACCCCGTCGAGGCGGCCGCCGGCGAGTTCGGTGGTGGCTCCTGCGGCGTCGGCGCGGCCGCCCGCGGTGGACAGGTCGCCGACGACGTCGGCTTCGCGTAGATCCACTCCGATCACGGTGTGGCCCGCATCGAGGAGGTGCTGGCGAGTTGCGGCGCCGATTCCGGAGGCGGCGCCCGTTATGGCATAGGTCGACATGACGAGATTAGAACATGTTTCACATTTCGAATGAAGGCTTTCAGCCCTTCAGCGCAGTGCGACCACGGTGTCGCCGCGCTGCTCGAGAACGACACCTCCGACGACCGAGGTGGTGATCGGGCCTTCGTAGTCGCCGCGGTCCACGGCGATGGTGCGCTGCGGTTGTCCGGTGGCTCCGTCGAGCACCGCGATGCCGGTAGGCACCGGGACGAGGAAGCTGCTTCCCATGGCTGCGCCCGGACCGAGTGCGCCGACGAAGGCCCATTGGGGATGCAGATCCTTCTGGTCGAGCTTCATCACCTCTGTGCCCGTCCACCACGTGATCGCCTCCGAGGTGGCGGACGTGAGCGTTTCGGGACCGACCGGGCGAGGGAGTGGGGAGACGGAAAGCTCCTCACCGTCGCCGCCGTATATACCGATCCGAGCGCCGGAAGTGGGGCCCGCGGGCAGGTAGACGGCAGCGGTCTCGCCCTCCACGGCAAGGATCCGAGCACCCTCGGTATCGACGTCGAGGTCCGCAAGGACGGAAGACCCGTACTCCCGCGGCTCCTGGCTGTCGTCGGGGGCGGGGTCGAGCATGGTGAGCCGATCTGCCTGCTCGCCCGGGCACCGCTCGAGCACCGCGGTACGGGAGCTGCTCGTCGCTGCATCGAGGAGCTCGCACCCGCTCCGAGGTTGCTTGTTCGGGTTGATCGGTGCGTCGACCCGTCCGTATTCGACCGTCCGAACGAGGTCGGATCGCCACAGTTCCATCCGGCGATCGCCTCGGGACACGACGTAGGTGCCGCCGTCCGAGACGGCGACGGCGGGGTCCGCTTCGCTGTTGCGTTGTGCTTCACGAACGCCGGTTCCCCCGGCGAGCGCGGTGACCTGTGAGCACCCGCGATCGTCGCGATACACGGCCACCACCTCGTCCCATGCGGCCACCGCGCCGCACAGATCGATGTCTCGTTCGTAGCGCCAGAGTTCGTCGCCCGTCGCGCGGTCGTGTCCGACCACCGCGCCGCCGTCGGCGGTGACCACGACGGTGTCCGCCGCGACCACCGGAGTGTGGGTGGCCGCACTCGATGCTTCCCAGGCGGGAGTCAGAGTCTCCGGGACCGTCAGCACCGTCTCGGCGGCCTCGGGCGGCGTCTCGGCAGTGACCGAAGTGGTGCCACGCGCATCACTGCGAAACCACACAACGGCCGCAACCACGACAAGTACCACCACGATGGCGGCCGCGACGATCAGATCGACGCGGGTGCGCCGTTCGGGTGCGAGCACGGTGTTCGGCTACTCCGATGCTGCCGTGCCGGCTGCCTTGGCAGGACGGCGGCGGCGACGTCGCCGGGGCTTGGATGCGCCCTCGCCTGTCGCGGATGCGGCCGGCTGATCGCTCGGTGCGGTCTGAGCGGCCTGCTGTTCGTTGGTCGCCGACGCGGGCTTGCCACCACGGGTGCGGCGACGGCTGCGATTGCGTGCGGGGCGTTCCGACTTCTCGGTCCGCTCCGAGCTGCCGGTCTTCTCGCCTTCCTCGGACGAGTCGGCCGACTTCTTCTTGATCGAACCCTTCGCATCCGTGGGGATGGAGAGTTCCTCGTACAGGTGGGGCGAGCTCGAGTACGTCTCGGCGGGGTCCGGGATGTTCAGCCCGAGCGCCTTGTCGATGAGCTGCCACCGGGGAATGTCGTCCCAGTCCACGAGAGTGACGGCAGTTCCGGTGCGCCCGGCGCGGCCCGTACGACCGATCCGGTGCACGTAGGTCTTCTCGTCCTCGGGGCACTGGTAGTTGATGACGTGAGTCACGTCGTCGATGTCGATACCGCGGGCTGCCACGTCGGTGGCGACCAGCACGTCGATCTTGCCGTTACGGAACGACTTGAGCGCCTTCTCGCGGGCGATCTGGCCGAGATCGCCGTGCACCGAACCCACCGCGAATCCGCGCTCCGACAGGTCGTCCGCAACCTTCTGTGCGGTTCGCTTCGTGCGGGTGAAGATCATCGTGGCGCCGCGGCCCTCGGCCTGCAGGACGCGCGCGACCATCTCGGCCTTGTCGAGAGCGTGTGCACGGTAGATGTGCTGGCTGGTCCGCTCGTGCACCGCGGACGATTCCGCTTCCTCGGCCCGAATGTGCGTGGGCTGCGAGAGGAACGTGCGCGCGAGCGTGATGATCGGGCCAGGCATGGTGGCCGAGAACAGCATCGTCTGGCGTTTGTCCGGGACCATGCCGAGGATGCGTTCGATGTCGGGCAGGAACCCGAGGTCGAGCATCTCGTCGGCCTCGTCGAGGACGAGCACGCCCACCTTGCCGAGGACCAGATGGCCCTGCTTGGCGAGGTCGAGGAGTCGGCCCGGGGTTCCGACGACGACGTCGGCGCCCTTCTGCAGGGTCGCGATCTGAGCCTCGTACGGGCGACCGCCGTAGATGGCGAGGACTTCGAGCTTGTCCTTCTCGCCCTTCAGGTACTTGGCGGCGTTCTCGAGGTCCTTCGTGACCTGCACGCACAGCTCACGGGTCGGAACGATCACGAGTGCGCGGGGAGTGCCGTCGAGGGCTGCGGTGCCCGTCGTGCCGGTCGAGATTCGGTGTAGGAGGGGAACGCCGAAGCCGAAGGTCTTGCCCATACCCGTACGCGCCTGACCGATGAGGTCGTCACCGGCGAGGGCGAGCGGGAGGGTCAGTTCCTGGATGGCGAAGGTGCGTTCGATGCCGAGTTCGTCGAGTGCTCGGACGATCTCGTCGCGAACGCCGAGTTCGCCGAAGGTCGGGCCCAGGTGGGACTCGTCGAGTGTGGCGGAAAGTGTGGTTTCGGTTGCGTCGTCTTCATGGTCGACGGTGATCTTGCTCAGGGGACTTGCCTTCCTCGTAGCTGCACGCACGCACGAGGTGAGGGCCGGGCCGCTGGTCGGCCCGATTTCCCAGTCGACGTCTGGTCGACGTCCTCTACCGGCCGGTTCCTGCGTCCGCCTCAGCACGGAAATCGAAGACTTCTGTAAACACGGAAATCGAGATTTCGGCGAAGCGGTGGGAACGGTCGATCAGGTGCGCGCACATTGTCTCGGAGAACCGCTCCGAACCGATGCACGGCCCGAATGTGCGTCCGCCCGAAAATCTGCAGGGCGAAATACGCGGCTTCCACGGTCATTGTAACCGTAGCCAGGCGACACGGGGGCCACGCATGGCCGACATCACCGATACGGCATTACGCTCTGTGCTCATGGGAGCCGATACATCCGAAACGTCGTCATCGAAGATCTCGCCTGATCACCCGGGGGTGGGAGAGCTGTTCGCCGTTCTCGCATACGGCGAGATCTCGGCGTTCTACCGATTGGCAGACGATGCGCGAATGGCGCGCACTCTCGAGGGCAAAGTTGCTTTGGCCAGCATGGCTGCGGCCGAGATGAACCACTTCGAGGCGCTCGAATCGGCTCTCACCGCGCGCGGCTTCCACATCTACGAGGCAATGGACCCCTTCGTGCGCGCGCTCGACGACTATCACGAATCGACGACGCCGTCGACGTGGTTGGAGGCGCTGGTCAAGGCCTACGTCGGTGATGGAATCGCCGCCGACTTCTATCGCGAGATCGGGCACTCTCTGCCGCCGGAGGTATCCGAGACGGTGGAGGAGGTTCTGTCCCAGACCGGCCACTCGGAGTTCGTGGTGCACGAGGTGCAACGTGCGGTCGAAGCGAGCACTCGCGACAAGGACCGTCTGATGCTGTGGGGTCGCAGGCTCCTCGGGGAAGCCATCACGCAGGCGCAGTTCGTCCTCGCGCAGCGCGAGGCGTTGACGGACCTGGTCATCAACGCGTCCGGCGATCTCAACGGGGTCGTGGCACTCTTCGACCGCATGCAGGAAATGCACGCGGAAAGGATGTCCGTGCTCGGCCTCGTGTGACGACGGCTCGCGGCGGTGTTCGCTCTCGGCACAGGCGGTGAGGGCGCCACTGGGCGGAGGCTGCATTAGCCTGGCCTGGACAGCTGATATTTCTCGGAGAGTTCGGAGGTTGACCGTGGAGGTCAAGATCGGCGTAATCGACAGCCCGCGGGAGCTCGTCGTGGCCAGCGAGCAGACGGCCGACGAGGTCGAAGCCCTGGTTTCGGGCGCACTGGGTGGCAAGGCCGAGGTCCTGGCGTTGACAGACGAAAAGGGTCGCAAGTTCCTCGTGCAGGCCGCGAAGATCGCCTACGTCGAGATCGGCCCGACCGATCCTCGCAAGGTCGGATTCGCGCACTCCTCGTAGCAAGCAGAAATGAGAAAGCCCCCGCAGTCGACGACTGCGGGGGCCTTCTCGTGTGTCTGTGTCTTCAGGCCTGTTCGGACTGCAACGGAACGCGGGAGAGTCCGCCCCATGCCAGGGTGACCGTGATGTCCACGGCTTCCTCCTTGGGGATGGGACGAGCCGCCTCGAGCCAGTAGCGCGCGGTGAACTGGCTGGCTCCGACGAGTCCGATGGCGAGGATGCGCGCGCGGTAGGGGTCGAGTCCGGAATCGTGACTGACGAGGTCGAACACAGCGTCGACGCACGCCTCGGTCGCCTGATCGACTCGGGTCTGTACCTGGGGCTCACCCATCAGGTCCGACTCGAAGACGAGCCGGAAGCCCTGCGAATCGTTGTCGACGAAATCGAAGAAGGCCTGAACGGCAGCGCGTACGCGCTGCCTGTTGTCGGTTGTGGACCGCAAGGCCTGGCGAACGCCGGCGATCAGAATGTCCACGTAACTCTGCAGGACGGCGACGTAGAGTTCGAGCTTCCCAGGGAAGTGCTGGTAGAGCACCGGCTTGCTGACGCCTGCACATTCGGCGATCTCGTCCATGCCGGCGGCGTGGTAACCGCGGCTGACGAACACCTCGCTCGCTGCGGCCAGCAGTTGCTGCCGACGAGCATCCCGCGGCAGGCGAGCACTTCGACGAGGCGTTGTGGTCGTCGTGGCATCGCGATCGGAGTTCGTCCGATCCGCGAGTTCAGTCATGGCGCGTCCAATCCAGTCATGTATTCCGAGTCACATCCGTGTGTGTGGTGTGATCATCTGAACGATACCTGTGCAAAGGACTGCGGATGCGCCCGGCGTCGATGGCACGCCGGTCGGGGTGCGGTGGCTGGTAGTTAGCGAAGAAGGGTCTCCGGCCCTGTGAGTGCTTTGCGAGTCCAGGGATTCCTCAACCACTCACAGGGGGTGGGCGGTAACTACTCGGTAACTGCTGGATGGTTGGGGACACGCCGAAACCCGGCGGTTCGGTGGGCTGGGACGAGACGGTCCGACACTGTGAGATTCTGGGTCGGTGAACGACCGAGGAGGACCGCGCATGCGTAGTCGAACTCCCCAGAACGACGAGCAGGGAGATCGGCAGTCGCCCGGCGACGAAGGACGGCAGATGCGCCCGGCGCGCGACGGTGCTGCCTACGGTTCCGGTTACGCCCCGCGGGTCCCCGACCAGCGTCGCGACGACCGGAGCGGTTCACATCAACCCTTGCGTGCACAGTGGGATCCGACGAGACGTGAGGTTCGCTCGCGAGCCCCTCGGCCGGAGCGGCAGGCGCGGAAGCAGAGCAAGGTCGGTCGTTTCGTTTCCGTCTACGGATGGCGCGCCTATGCCATCCCCGTTCTTCTGATCGTGACCCTCCTCGTCCTGGTCGACGCGATCCGCAGCACCGGATCCGATCAGCCCGCCGTCGCG
Organism: Rhodococcus huquni; assembly: GCF_055231055.1. Classification (NCBI taxonomy): domain Bacteria; kingdom Bacillati; phylum Actinomycetota; class Actinomycetes; order Mycobacteriales; family Nocardiaceae; genus Rhodococcus; species Rhodococcus huquni. The sequence continues at coordinate 130,509 of NZ_JBUYWE010000008.1, read as the reverse complement.
GCGGACGAGCCGGGCTTCGGGGCGCTGTCGAGCGACCCGACCGGCTCCGAGGTCATCGGCGTTCCGCCCGAGGCGGACGGCAACTTCGCCGCATCGATCGCCTCCGGCGCATTGCCCGACGGTGGACCGTTCGCCGCGGAAGGCGCAGGAACCTGGCGCGTCGTTCCAGGTTCCTCGGGCAAGGTCGGTGAGGGGACCGAGCGGGAGTTCACGTACTCCGTCGAGATCGAGGACGGCGTGGACACCGCGGGCTTCGGCGGCGACGAGTCGTTCGGCCGGATGGTCGACCAGACACTGTCCAATCCGAAGAGTTGGACTCACGACCCCCGCTTCGCCTTCCGGCGCGTCGATCAGGGTGAGCCGGACTTCCGGGTGTCGCTCACGTCGCAGATGACCGTTCGAGAGGCGTGTGGTTACGACATTCAACTCGAGGTGTCGTGCTACAACCCCGGCATCGGCCGGGTGCTGCTCAACGAGCCGCGATGGGTTCGCGGGGCCATCGCGTTCCAGGGCGACATCGGGTCGTATCGCCAGTACCAGATAAACCACGAGGTGGGGCACGCGGTCGGGTACCGCGAACACCAGCCGTGCGAGGTCGGCGGGGGACTGGCGCCGGTCATGATGCAGCAGACCTTCGGAACTTCGAACAACGACATCGCGAAACTCGATCCGGAGGGGGTCGTTCCGATGAACGGTCTCACGTGCCGATTCAACCCCTGGCCCTTCCCGCGCGGCTGACGGTTCTCACGCGGCACGGAGCGGGAAGAATGCGCGATTGCACGGCGTTGAACCAAGAGGTCCTGTGTCCCGAATCGAGGAGAGTTCCGTGACTGTCGACATCGCTGGGCGCACGCGGTCCGGGTCCGGCTCACTGCCCCCGCTCTGCGAGCCTGCGGCAGATCTCTCCCGCGAAGAAGTCGCCAGGTACAGCCGTCATCTGATCATTCCCGACGTGGGGATGGTCGGACAGAAGCGGCTCAAGAACGCGAAGGTGCTGTTCATCGGCGCGGGCGGGCTGGGGTCTCCGGCTCTCGTGTACCTCGCGGCCGCCGGTGTCGGGACGATCGGCATCGTCGAGTTCGACGAGGTCGACATGTCGAACCTGCAGCGGCAGATCGTCCACGGCCGATCGGACGTGGGTCGGCCGAAAGGCGAGAGTGCGCGCGACACGATCCGCGAGATCAACGAGCACGTCGACGTGCGGCTGCACGAGTTCCGTCTGGACACCGACAACGCGGTGGATCTGTTCTCCGAGTACGACCTGATCCTCGACGGCACCGACAACTTCGCCACTCGCTATCTGGTCAACGACGCCGCGATCCTGGCGCACAAGCCCTATGTCTGGGGTTCGATCTATCGGTTCGAGGGTCAGGCGTCGGTGTTCTGGGAGGACGCCCCGGACGGCCGCGGCCTGAACTATCGCGACCTGTATCCGGAGGCTCCGCCACCGGGCATGGTCCCCTCCTGTGCAGAGGGCGGCGTGCTCGGAGTCCTCTGTGCGTCGATCGGGTCGATCATGGCGACCGAGGCGATCAAACTCATCACCGGGATCGGTGAGACGTTGCTGGGCCGGCTCATGATCTACAGCGCCCTCGACATGACCTATCGCACCGTGACTCTCGGCCCTGACCCGGACCGGACGCCGGTCACCGAACTGATCGACTACGACGAGTTCTGCGGGGTGGTGTCCGACGAGGGCGTCGCCGCTGCCGCCGACTCGACGATCACCCCGGCCGAGTTGCGGGAACTGATCGATTCCGAAGCGGCCATCGAACTCGTCGATGTCCGCGAGCCGGTCGAATGGGACATCGTTCACCTTCCCGGAGCCGTGCTGATTCCCAAGGATCGCATTCTGTCGGGGGAAGCTCTGGCGGAGTTGCCTCAGGACAAACGGATCGTCCTGCACTGCAAGACCGGTATCCGGTCCGCCGAAGTGCTCGCCACCGTGAAGAAGGCCGGATTTGCGGATGCTGTGCATTTGCAGGGCGGGGTGATCGCATGGGCGAATCAAGTCGATCCGAGCTTGCCGGTCTACTAGGCGCGCCTACCGGACTGCCGGCGCCACGGCGGTAGCCTGGCGAGCGTGAGCACCGGCCAACCTCCCCAGCATGTGTGCTCCACGTTCGGCCTGCGCGAAGTCGACCCCACCCCGCTAGGGGCGGATTGGGACGGCGGATGGCTGTGTGGAGACGTGGTTCTGTCGCCCGTCGCCGATCATGCCCGAGCGGCGTGGTCCGCAAAGGTGCGTGAGACCTTGGAAGTGGACGGAGTTCGCCTCGCTCGTCCGGTGCGTTCGACCGATGGTCGCTACGTGGTGTCGGGCTGGCGTGCGGACACGTTCATCGAGGGGTCCCCGGAGCCTCGCCACGACGAGGTCGTCTCGATGTCCGGTCGGCTCCATGCGGCGACGTCCCAGTTGGAGCGTCCGAGATTTCTCGTGCAGCATCCCGTTCCGCCGCTGGCCGAGGTCGACGTGTTCGTGGCAGCCGACCGCGCAGCGTGGGAGAAGGTCCCCCTGCGGAGCGCCAAGGGTGCCGAGCAGCTCGAGACACCGTCCCCGGACGGTCGCAAGAGCCTCGAGCTGATCGCCGGACTGGCGTCTCTGCGCAAGCCGGTGAACACTCCGGATCAACTCGTGCATGGTGACCTCTTCGGAACGGTCCTGTTCTCGGGGGCCGAGGCTCCCGGTATCACCGACATTACGCCGTATTGGCGCCCGGCAGCGTGGGCCGCTGCGGTCGCGGTGGTGGACGCGATTTCCTGGGGCGGCGCGGACGAGGCTCTCATCGGCCGGTGGGAGGATCTCCCGGAATGGTCGGAGATGTTGCTGCGCGCGGTGTTGTTCCGGCTAGCCGTGCATGTGCTGCACCCTCGTTCCACGGCCGACGCCTTCCCGGGTCTCGCCCGGACTGCCGACGTCGTGCGCCTGATCCTCTAGCTATCCCAACAGTTCCTCGAACAGGGCGCGCGCGGCCTTCGTCGCAGCGTCGGGGTCGCCGTCGACGACTGCCGCGACCAGCGCCGCGTGCTCGTCGTGGAATCCCAATCCCGTTGCCGTGACGTGGTTGTCGATCGTCTGCGCGATGTTCGGCAACAAGGAGTCGTAGAACTCGAGATAGACGGCGTTGTGGCTCGTGGCCACGATCGCGCGGTGCAGTGCCACGTCCGCGGAAACGGCTGCCTCGTGGTCGTCCGGCGGCCATTGGTCGCGCCGTTCGTTCAGTAGGCGGTTCAGAGTCTCGACGTCCTCGGGGGTGCGGCGACGGGCCGCCAGGCGCGCCGCCGTCACGTCCAGCGCCTGCCGGAGCTCCAGGACATCCCGCTCGTGTGCACTCGCGAAGTACGAGCCGAGTGCGGAACTGACTTCGGAGGTAGCGACGACGAACGTTCCCGAACCCTGTCGGCGCTCCAGGACGCCGGCGTGGACGAGCGACTGGACCGCTTCGCGGACCGTATTGCGGCCGGTGCCGAATTGCTCCACCAGTTCGGGCTCGGTCGGGATGCGGTCGCCGACCTCCCACTGTCCGTCGCGAATACGCGCGCGAAGTTGATCCGTCACCTGTGAGATGAGGCTCGTTCGCCGAACTGGTTTCACATCAGTCATCCTGTCATCCTATGATTTATCGGTGAGTCTAATCCGTGGTCGCCTGCTCGTGTTCGCCGCGATCGCCATGTCGGCGCTCGTCCTGAGACTGGCGGTCACGTCGTTCACGCCCCTCGCTGCGCAGATCCGCGACGACATCGGATTCTCGTCCACCGTCGTCGGTGTCTTCGGAATGGTGCCCACGGCGATGTTCGCCCTGTTCGGCATCGCCACGCCCTATCTGGCCCGCTGGTTGGGGCTCGAGCGGACAGCGTTGATCGCCATGCTCATGGCAGGCACCGGCATGCTCCTGCGCGCGCTGGTGGACGACGTCTGGTCGCTGCTCGCGTTGTCGGCGCTCGCCCTCGGCGGTATGGGCATCGGCAACGTCGTGGTGCCGCCGTTGGTCAAGCGCTACTTCTCCGATCGTCTCGCGCTGATGAGTTCGGTGTACATCGTCGGCGTCCAGATCGGCACCATCGCACCGGCTTTCGTGGCGGTGCCGCTCGCGGATGCCGCGGGATGGCGCGTGTCCCTCGCGGTCTGGGCCGTGTTCGGATTCGCGGCCGCACTGCCGTGGATCGTCGTGCGTCTGCGTGCACGGCGCGCGGAAGGTCGCGGCACGGCGGCCGAGCATCACACCGACCATCCGGACCAGGTTCGTGGTCAGGCGTGGCGGTCGCCGGTGGCCTGGGGGATGGCCGGGATGTTCGGTATGACGTCGTGCATCACCTACTCGATGTTCACGTGGATCCCCGACATTCTCACCAGTGCCGGAGCAAGTGAATCGTTCGGTGGCGCGATGGTCGGTCTCTTCTCGTTCATGGGTTTGCTCGCCGCGCTGGGTGCACCGTCATTGTGTGCCCGCATGACCAATCCGTTTCCCGTCGTGCTCGCCTGTGCTGCCTGCTACCTGATCGGGTTCGCCGGACTGCTTCTCGCACCGATGAGCGCGCCGATTCTGTGGATCGTCATCGTGGGTCTCGGCCCGAGCACCTTCCCGATGTCGCTCACTCTCATCAACCTCCGCACCCGTACTCATATGGGGTCGGCTTCGCTCTCGGGGTTCACCCAGGGGCTGGGTTACGCGGTGGCGTGTGTCGGCCCGCTGCTGTTCGGTGTGTTCCACGACGTGACCGGTGAATGGTGGGCCTCGTTCGGTCTCCTGACATGCGCCGTGGTGATCGTGGTCATAGGCGGAGCGCAGGCCTGCAAGCCACGCATGCTCGAAGACAGCTGGCTCGCCGCAGGTCAGGGCAGGTAGCACCCGCGAATCTCTGATTCTCACGATCAGCCGTTCGCCTTGGTGAGGATCAATTGACGTTGCGGTCATTCGCCGCAGCACCCCCGCAACACCCGTTTTCTACCTTTAGGTCTCCACACAACGAGGAGGCCCGGGTGAAGCATTACATCGAGCACTGGGACGCCGAGGACGTCGAGGCCTGGGAAGCAGGCGGCAAGAACGTCGCGAAGCGAAACCTGATCTGGTCCGTGATCGCCGAACACGTCGGATTCTCGGTGTGGTCGATCTGGTCGGTGATGGTTCTGTTCATGCCGACCGAGGTCTACGGCATCGATGCGGCAGGCAAGTTCTTTCTCGTCGCCGTTCCCACTCTGGTGGGCTCGATCCTGCGCATCCCGTACACCGTTGCGACCGCACGGTTCGGTGGACACAACTGGACCGTCTTCAGTGCACTCGTGTTGTTCGTCCCGACGTTGTGGACGCTCTACCTGATGATGAACCCGGGGGCGTCCTACACCACCTTCATGCTGGTGGCCGCGCTCGCCGGCGTAGGTGGCGGAAACTTCGCGTCGTCGATGACCAACATCAACGCGTTCTACCCGCAGCGACTCAAGGGATGGGCCCTCGGCCTGAATGCGGGAGGCGGAAACATCGGCGTTCCGACCATCCAGCTGATCGGTCTGCTCGTCATCGCCACGATCGGAAACCGGGCGCCGTGGATCGTGTGCGCCGTGTATCTCGTCTTCGTCGCAGCGGCGGCCGTGGGCGCCGCGCTGTTCATGGACAACCTCGGTAACCAGAAGTCGGATCTGCGTTCGATGGCTCGGGCACTGAAGTTCTCCGAGTCGTGGGTGATCAGCTTCCTCTACGTCGGCACCTTCGGCTCGTTCATCGGCTTCAGCTTCGCCTTCGGGCAGATCCTGCAGATCAACTTCCTGGCCGGCGGCGCGACGCCCGCCGAGGCCGCGCTGAGCGCAGCCCAGATCGCGTTCATCGGGCCGCTTCTCGGGTCGATCGCCCGTCCTATCGGCGGCAAGCTGGCCGACCGCATCGGCGGCGGTCGGATCACGGTCTACACCTTTGTCGCCATGGCAGCGTCCGCCGGCGTGCTCGTCGTCGCAGGGACGGTCGACGATGCGAGCGAGGGAGCGGCGACAGGTGCGGTGATGGCCGCGTTCGTGCTCGGATTCATTGCGCTGTTCCTGCTGTCGGGCCTCGGAAACGGCTCTGTCTACAAGATGATTCCCGCGATCTTCGAAGCCAAGGCGCAGGGACTGTCCGGAGTGGACCGCACCGAGCGGGCTGCCTGGTCGCGCAGCATGTCCGGCGCTCTCATCGGATTCGCCGGTGCCATCGGCGGACTCGGCGGAGTGGGTATCAACCTTGTCCTTCGTGCCTCGTACAGCAGTCCGGCCAAGTCCGCGACGATGGCGTTCTGGGTGTTCCTCGCCTTCTACGTCGTCTGCATCGCTGTCACCTGGTTCGTATTCCTGCGCAGACCTTCTCAGGGCAGAACTTCTCAGGGAAACACACCTTCCCGCGAGGACGAGAGCCCACTTTCGGCCGCCGTCTGACGCGACCACACGAACTACAGGCATTACTGGAAGTAGGAGCCATCATGAGCCACAAGTCAGCAATCGTCGTCGGCCACGGAATGGTCGGGCACCGATTCGTCGAGGCGTTGCGAGCGCGCGACGACGCGAACGAATGGGCGATCACCGTTCTTTGCGAGGAGCGACTCGCTGCGTACGACCGAGTCGGTCTCTCCTCCTACGTAGGCACTTGGGACCCGAAAGAACTGGCGCTGGCCGGAAACGACTTCGTCGGGGACGAGTCCGTCGATCTGCGGATCGGGGAGCGCGCATCGGCCGTCGACCGCGAAGCGCGAACGGTCACCACCGGTTCCGGCGAGGTCTTGAATTACGACGCGCTCGTGATGGCGACGGGTTCGTACCCCTTCGTGCCTCCGGTGCCCGGACACGACCTGCCCGGTTGCTTCGTCTACCGCACTCTCGACGACCTCGACGGCATTCGTGCGGCAGCGGACACGGCGCCGGGCGGCCACGGGGTCGTGATCGGCGGTGGATTGCTCGGATTGGAGGCGGCGAACGCGCTGCGTCTGCTCGGACTCACGCCGCACGTCGTCGAATACAACAGTCGGCTGATGGCTGCGCAGGTCGACGAGGGTGGCGGCGCGCTTCTCGCGCGTCTCGTCGGCGAACTCGGCATCGAGACTCACACCGGAGTCGGAACGGACCGGATCGAGGAGGGTGCAGACGGCCTGGCCGTGACCCTCTCAGACGGCACGGTGATCGACGCGGCGTGTGTCGTGTTCTCGGCGGGAGTCCGTCCGCAGGACCAGTTGGCTCGCGACTGCGGCCTGGAGGTCGGCGACCGCGGCGGGATCCTCACCGACCTGTCACTGCGGACGTCGGACTCGAACATCTACGCCGTCGGTGAATGTGCCGCCGTCGAGGGGGTCTGTTACGGCCTGGTGGCACCCGGCTATTCCACTGCGGAGGTCGTCGCAGACCGTCTTCTCGGCGGCAGTGCAGACTTCCCGGGCGCGGACCTCTCCACCAAGCTCAAGCTGCTGGGGGTGGACGTCGCGAGCTTCGGCGACGCGCACGCCACCTCGCCGGGCGCGCTCGAGGTGGTGCTTTCCGACGCAGCGAAGGGCACCTACGCGAAGCTCGTCGTGTCGGACGACGCGAAGACATTGCTCGGCGGAATCCTGGTCGGTGACGCCTCCGCGTACTCGTTACTGCGCCCGCTCGTCGGCAGCGAGCTTCCCGGTGACCCCGCGTCGCTGATATCGCCTGCGGGTGAAAAACCTGGAGCGGGTTCGCTTCCCGACGACGCCGAGGTGTGTTCGTGCAACGGCGTCACGAAGGGCACGATTTGCAGTGCCATCGCCGATGGTGCGTGCGACCTTGCCGCTGTGAAGGGGTGCACCAACGCCGGAACCACCTGCGGTGGTTGCCTTCCGACCGTCAAGCAATTGCTGGCCTCGTCCGGGGTCGTCATGTCGAAGGCGCTGTGCGAGCACTTCGAGCAGTCGCGTGCCGAACTGTTCCAGATCGTGCAGGCGACCAACACTCGCACGTTCTCGGCGCTCATCGCCAAGTACGGCAAGGGAACCGGTTGTGACATCTGCAAGCCGACTGTCGCTTCCATTCTGGCGTCGACGGATTCGGATCACATCCTGCACCGCCAGCAGGCGTCGCTGCAGGACACCAACGATCACTTCCTCGCGAACATTCAGAAGAACGGCACCTATTCGGTCGTCCCGCGCATGCCGGGCGGGGAGTGCACCCCGGATCAGCTGATCGTGATCGGTGAGGTGGCTCGCGACTTCGGGCTGTACACGAAGGTGACGGGCGGCCAGCGTATCGACCTGTTCGGTGCCCGGGTGGAACAGCTTCCGGCGATCTGGAAGCGGCTCGTGGACGCCGGTATGGAGTCGGGGCAGGCGTACGGAAAGTCGCTGCGCACGGTCAAGAGTTGTGTGGGTTCCACCTGGTGCCGATACGGCGTGCAGGATTCGGTCGGTATGGCCGTGAATCTCGAGAACCGCTACCGCGGGCTGCGATCACCGCACAAGATCAAGTTCGGCGTCTCGGGCTGCGCCCGTGAATGCGCCGAAGCCCGGGGCAAGGACGTGGGTGTCATCGCCACCGAGAACGGGTGGAACCTCTACGTGGCCGGCAACGGCGGACAGTCTCCCAAGCACGCGCAACTGCTCGCGGGCGGTCTCGACGACGAGACCCTGGTCCGCTACATCGACCGGTACCTCATGTTCTACGTCCGCACCGCCGACCGTCTCCAGCGCACCGCGCCGTGGATGGAGTCGCTGGACGGCGGACTCGACCATCTCAAGGCAGTCGTATGCGAGGACAGCCTTGGGATCGGCGCCGAACTGGAAGAGGACATGGCCAAGCACGTCAGCGGATACCAGGACGAGTGGGCCGGCGTCCTGGACGACCCGGAGAAGCTCTCCCGGTTCGTGTCCTTCGTCAATGCGCCCGACCAGCAGGATCCGACCGTGTCGTTCGACGATTCGGGCGTCAGGAAGGTGCCCGTACTCATGGGAATGCCGAAATTCGCAGCTTCTACATCGGAGTAATGACGGCTTAACACCGGAGAAACACCCGAGCCGTAGACATGAATGGACCGCACCGGTGGTGCTGAGGAGGAAATCATGACCGTGACCCACGTAGGCCGCGCAAGCGTGCAATCCGGACGTCTCGAGTGGACGTCCGCGTGCCCGCTCAGTCATCTGATTCCGGGCAGGGGCGTGGCGGTGTTGCTGCGCGGAGGTGAGCAGGTGGCACTGTTCCTCCTCGAGGACGGAACGCTGCGTGCGGTCGGAAACATCGACCCGTTCGGTCGCGCCGCGGTGATGTCACGTGGCCTGGTGGGGGACCGCAGTGGTGAGCCGATTGTGGTCTCGCCCCTGCTCAAGCAGGTGTTCTCGCTGGTAGACGGCCGCTGCCTCGACGACGAGAACGTCCTGCTCCCGGTCTACGACGTGCGAGTGTGGGCCGGAGTCGTCCAGGTGCACAGCTCGGCCCCGTCGCAGGGCGAGCGCGGCGTTTCGTGAACGATGCGACACCGCTGTGTGGGTTCACAGTGGGGATCACGGCCTCGCGCCGGGCAGAGGAGTTCGCGACACTGCTGACCCGTCGCGGCGCCGACGTCGTCTACGCGCCGGCCATTCGCATCATTCCTCTCGCGGACGATTTGGAACTCGAGAGGGTGACCCGCGACATCGTCGAGAACCCGCCGGCGATCGTGGTGGCCACCACCGGGATCGGATTCCGCGGGTGGATGGAGGCCGCCGAGGGCTGGGGTCTGGCCGAGGAGTTGGCCGGCGCACTCGCACGGGTGGAACTGCTCGCGCGTGGGCCCAAGGCCAAAGGCGCGATCCGAGCCGCAGATCTACGCGAGACCTGGTCACCTGATTCCGAATCCTCCGCCGAAGTCCTCGACCATCTTCTGGAGGAAGGGGTGGAGGGGAAACGGATCGCCGTGCAGCTGCACGGCGCCACCACCGAGTGGGAACCGATTCCCGACTTCTGCGAAGTACTGCGATGTGCCGGCGCAGAGGTCATCTCGGTACCGGTGTACCGGTGGACGCCACCGGAAGACCCGACCCAGCTGGATCGGATGATCGAGATGGTGACGTCGGGAGGGTTGGACGCAATCAGCTTCACCAGCGCTCCCGCGGTCGCGTCGATGTTGGGGCGGGCGAAGGAGATCGGATTGCTCGAGCCGATGCTGCACTCGTTGCGCGGACGAGTCGCCGCGGTCTGTGTGGGACCGGTCACCGCAGCGCCGCTGCACCAACTCGACGTACCCACCACCGAGCCGGCGAGGGCGCGGCTCGGAGCGTTGGCCAGGCACATCGTGGACGAACTACCCCGGCGTGCCAACCGGATTCAGGCCTCGGGTCACGAGCTGAGTATCAGAGGGTGCTGTGTGGTCGTGGACGGCGAGGTTCGCCAGTTGCCGCCGGCCGCGATGTCGCTGATCCGAGCGCTGGGTGTGCGCCCGGGCCGGGTGGTGTCGCGCGACGAACTCCTGGGTGTGCTCCCGGGCGGCGGCGGTGACACCCACGCAGTCGAAACGGCGGTCGCGCGGCTACGTGCCTCGCTCGGCGCCCCGAAAGCTGTTCAGACCGTGGTGAAGAGGGGATACCGACTGGCCCTCGACCCTGTCGACTGCGGGGAGGAGAGAGTATGAACGACCCGAGAATGGTGCTGGTCGCACACGGAACCCGCAACCCACGGGGCGTGGAGATGATCGCGGCGCTCGCCGATGCAGTATCCGAACGGGTGGGAAATACACGTGTCGCGTTCGTCGACGTGCTCGGACCCGCACCGTCCGAAGTTCTGCGAGAGCTGACGGGGCCGGCGGTCGTCGTGCCGGCGTTTCTGGCATCGGGATATCACGTGCACACCGATGTGCCACGCGAAGTCGCCGACAGCGGGCACTCCGATGTGATCGTGACACGGGCTTTGGGGCCGGACCCGGTTCTGGCGCAGGTGCTGATCCGCCGACTCGTCGAAGCTGGTTGGCGTCCAGGCGATTCGGTCGTCCTCGCCGCTGCCGGATCGTCGGACCCGCGTGCTCTTCGTGACGTGCGCAGGGCTGCCGCGATGCTGTCGGAGGCGGTAGGCGATCGGGTCGAGATCGGGTACGTCGCCACTGGTGAGCCGCGGGTCCCCGCAGTGGTCGAGCGGGTGCGCAGGGCAGGAGCCAAGCGGGTGTTCGTGGCGTCCTACCTCTTGGCGCGCGGCCTTTTTCACGATCGTCTCGGTGCTGCCGGGGCGGACGGAGTGGCTCAGCCCCTCGGTGTGGATCCCGATGTGGTCGGTGTACTCGAGCAGCGGTTCACGGCTGCCGCGGAGTCGCTGCTGGTCGCCGCTCCGCAACGTTCAGCGCGGTAGGGGCATCAATTCGACCGGACCGCTGTGGTTCGGACGCACGATCGCCAGCGCGTCCCTGCCGATGAGTCCCGCGAGGTGAGCGGTGCGAACCGACTGGTCCACTTTCCATCGGCCATCCGGTAGTCGCGTTGCCGGGAGAATGCGGGTCGCGTTGGTTGTGAGATCGTCGAGGTCCAGCACATTGCCCGTTTCGGAAGTCGGCGTTCCGGATCCCACGAGTGCAGCGACGATCGTCGGCAGCATGGCCGACAGCGTCGCGACTGCCGCATAGGGATTACCCGGCAGTCCGAGAACGACGCGGCCGTCGGGGAGGGTGGCGACGATCTGTGAGCCGCCGGGCCGGATCGCCACTCGCCCCACCACCACGCGGGCCCCCACCTCGTCGAGCGACCGGCGCAGTTGATCGGCAGCGCCGCCGCCGGTGGCGCCCACGATGACGATGACGTCGGTGTCCGTGATCTCGCGGAGGACTTGCTCGAAGCTTTCGGATGTGTCGCGCAGATGCGCGGTCGTAACCTCGTGAACGCCGCAGTGTGAGAGCAGCATCGGGATGATCGGGCCGAGTGAGTCGCGCGTCTGGCCGGTGTGGAGTGGCCCGCTGCGACGAATCTCGTCTCCCGTCACCACCACGTGTGCGCGAACCGGACCGCGAACCGCGGCAGCGGTGACTTCGGCGGATGCGGCTGCGGAGATCAGTGCCGGAGAGACGCAGGTGCCGGTATCGGCAATGAGATGTCCGACGTCCCAGTCCTCGCCGCGTCGACGTGTGTCGTCTCGATCGGCGACGTCGTCCCGGAGTCGGACCTCCGAATCGTCCACGATGACATGTTCGTCGCGAAGTACGGTCGTTGCACCGTGCGGTACATGGGCACCGGTCGCGATGCGGACTGCTTCGCCGTCCTCGAGTTCGAGAGTTTCCGCGGCGCCTGCATAACGAGTCTCCGTGCGCAGGCGCCATGGTCCGGTCGTGCCACCCGCCACCGCGTATCCGTCCATGGCGGACACGTCCATTCGCGGGTAGGCCTCCGCCGCGATCAACGGCTCCGACAATGCGGCGCCGCGCGAGGTTTCGAGGCTGCGTATCGCGGACGGCAACGGGGGCACGGCGCGAAGCACGGCTCGTCTTGCCTCGTCGATGTCCAGCGGCGCGTGTCGAGTGCGTGAACGAGCGAGGTCGACATCCGACGTAGTGTCGCAATCCACCGCAGCTTGCGTGGGAACCGAAGAGTATCGATCCGGCACAAGGACTTTCATAGGTTGGTTCACGTGCGAATTCAGTGCCTTCAGTCGATCGTCGAGCACTCCTGCATTCCATGCCGAGCACAGGTACTGCACGTGATCGGACTCGTCCACGGCAAAAGCCACGCCGCCTCGACTCGTGTCGACGGCATCGGTCAATGCGCCGATCAGCTCCGTATCCAGGTGGGGGAGATCGGCGGCGAGGACCACGATCGTGTCGTGCTCGTGGGGCGCGAGCTCCTCCACACCGGCGGCGACAGCGGCGACCGGGCCGGCCCCGTGAGGCGATTCCCGGTTCTGGAGCACCCGGCCCTCGAGCTCCGGCCGATGCGGGCCGACCACCACGATGCGCTCGCACGCGGACACGGCTGCGAGAGCGGTATCGAGCATGCGGCGACCACCCACGACGAGTGCCGGCTTGTCCACGCCGCCCATACGGCTGGCTTTTCCGCCGGCCAGGACGATCGCATGCACGGATCGGGTGGACGTCATGGACCAATGCTGCCGTACCCGGCGCCCGATTGCACCACCATCACGCACCGAATCGATGACGGGCAACACTGAGGTCCACCCGACCGTCGCGGATGGGGACGCCCTCCAGTTCGAGGGCGGCGAGCTGTCGGTGCACGAGGTGCGCTGCAGGACGGCCGGATGCGCCGATCACTCTGTGCCACGGCAGATCGGCTGCGTCCGTGCGCATGATCCATCCGACCGTGCGCGGACTCGAGAGGTGAGCCGCAGCCGCTATGTCGCCGTACGTGGCGACGGAACCCGACGGGATCGACGCGACCAGTTCCCGGACGCGTTCGATCTGCTCGTCGGTGGTTGCGGCCATCAGAGGTACTTGCGCAGAATGGCTGCCACCTCGTCGGGTAGCGCCAGCGGAACCATGTGGTCGCAGTCGAGCTCAGTGGTGGTCAGGTTGTCGCCCAGACGCTCCTGCAGGGCCGCCCGGAACGCCTCGGTGGTGTACGGCGGTTGGACCTTCTTGGCGGGCACGAGCGCGGTCGGCGTGCCACTGGGCGGCAGGACGAACTCTCGGGCCAGCTCACCCCACACGGCGACGACGGCGGGGACGGACATGCGCCAGTTGACCCGACCGTTGTCCAGGTCGATCAGGTGCTCGTCGATCTCGGCGCTCAGGATGTGCGCGGGGACGTCACCCCAGGCCTCGCCCTCTTTCTCGCCCCGCGCCTCCGCAGCATCGGTGTAGTCGGGCGAGGAGATGGTCAGTTCGGCCACCTTGTTCATGAGCGCGCCGTCGAGTCCGATCGCCGGGTCGAGCAGGACCAGACCACGCACGAGGTGTGGAGCCGTGTTCGCGACATGCAACGCGAGGGCGCCGCCGAACGAGTGACCGACCACGACCACCGGGCCGCGGGCGTGTGCCGCGAGCGTGTCGATGATCGCGGCCACGTGGGCCTCGATGTTCCATGGCGCAGACCAGGTGGAGCGTCCGTGGCCGAGCAGATCGGGTGCGATCCATCTCGCCTCGGGGACGTGGTCGCGAGCGAGCGCCTCCCAACGCCGGCCGTGTCCGGTCACCCCGTGAAGTGCGAGAACCTCGGGTCCGTCCTCGGGTCCGTACAGATACGTATGCAATGCCGACACGAGAGTTCACTCTAGGGTGCGGTCCCGAGCCGAGGTCGTGTCGGACCGATCTGGTGAAATGCACTTCATGACTCAGACGGCCGTGCACTCCCGGAAGGCGCCCGGTCGCGCCAGGCTGGTGCAGCGCACGGCGGCGAGTCGCACGAAGCGTGACTGGGATCCACGAGTCGGACGTTTGTTCGCTGCCACCGCGCCGAGGGGCTGGCACCCCTGGCAGGTGCTGGGCGGGCCGGGCACGGGCAAGACGTCGCTTCTGGTCGACTGTGCGGTCGATCGCATCTCGTCGGGGGAGAACCCCGAGTCGGTTCTGGTCCTCACTCAGTCTCGCCGTGCCGCGACGCGGGTGCGCGAGGAGATCACTGCCGGTCTGCTCGACCACGAAACCGAACACGGTGCCAGAGCCACGCGCGAGCCCCTGGTGCGGACGGTGCATTCCTACGCCTTCGCGGTGCTGCGTCTACAGGCGTCCGCGCACGGGAATCCTCCGCCCCGACTCATCACCGGCGCCGAGCACGACGCCGTCCTGCGAGAGATGTTGCGCGGTGACATCGAGGACGGTGGCAACATGTGGCCCGAACGGCTGCGCCCGGCGCTCGGCATGAATGGGTTCGCCACCGAGGTTCGAGACCTGATGATGCGCGCCAACGAACGTGGGCTCGGGCCGGAGGACCTGATCAAGCTGGGCCGCAAACGCAATCGCCCCGAGTGGACTGCAGTGGGACGGTTCGCCGCCCGCTACGAATTCGGGATGCTCCTGCGCGGCTCGGTCGGGGTCGAGGCGCCGGAGGCCACCGCACCGGCATTGGACGCCGCCGAACTGATCAGTGCGGCACTGATGGCCTTCGCCACCGACCCGGAGTTGTTGCGGGGTGAGCGCGCCCGAGTACGGCACCTGTTGGTCGACGATGCCCAACACCTCGACCCGCAAGCCGCCGAACTGGTGCGCCTCGTCGGGACCGGTACGAGCACCACCGTGATCGCCGGTGATCCCGATCAGGCGATCTACGGATTCCGCGGAGCGGACTCACGGTTCCTCCTTGAGCTCGCGGACAAGGGAGCCGACCGGCAACTGGTTCTCCCCACCAACTTCCGGAGCGGCGCCGAGGTTGCGGCGGTGGCATCGAAAGTGGCGGCGCGGTTGCCCGGTCACCATCCGCATCGGGGGTGGGTACCGGACGCGGACGGCGGACGTACACAGGTGCACGTCGTGGCCAGCCCGGCCAAGGAAGCCGCACTGATCGCGGACACGATGCGACGGGCACACCTGCTGGACGGCGTTCCGTGGTCCGAGATGGCGGTGATCGTTCGTTCGGTTCCTCGCGCCCTCGCTCCACTTCGTCGTGCGCTGCTGGCCTTCGGCGTGCCGGTCACCACCTCGGCCTCGGAATTGCCCTTGGCTCGCCAGCACGGCGTGAGCGGCCTGCTGCTCGCCCTGCGCGCTCTCTCGGGCGAGGCGTTCACCGGTGAAGACGCTGTCGCGCTGCTGTCGTCGCCCGTCGGCGGTGTGGAACCGGTGGCACTCCGTCGTCTGCGGCGAGGTCTCCGTCGCTCGGAGCTCGCGCGCGGCGGTGAGCGGGAATCCTCGGAGCTGTTGCGGCTGGTGCTCATCGGCGAGATCGGGCGTTCGGACCCGCTGTTGAAACGGCTCACCGATGTCGAATCGGAGTCGCTGCGGCGCACGATGTCGGTGTTGCGCAAGGCCGCGGTGCCGCTCGACCGCGGCCGCGGACTCGAAGAGGTGCTGTGGGCGGCGTGGCAGGCCGCCGGGCTCGAACGGGTGTGGGCTGCGGCCTCGGCGCGCGGTGGACCGGTCGGCTCACAGGCGGACCGTGACCTCGATGCGGTCGTCGCGCTGTTCGATGCCGCTGCCGGCTATGTGGACAGGCTGCCGCGCGCGCAGATTGCCGGGTTCGTCGATTACCTGACGAGCCAGGAGATCCCGAGCGTGTCGCGGGGCGCCTCGGCCGTGCCCGGAGATGCCGTGACGATCCTCAGCGCGCATTCAGCGGCGGGGCGCGAGTGGGATGTCGTTGCCGTGGCGGGAGTGCAAGAGGGATTGTGGCCGAGCCTGCGTGCACGCGGATCACTTCTGGCGACGGATGCCCTGATCGATCTTGCGGACGGAGTCACGGACGGCAGCGATGCCGCAGAAGATCGCATGTCGCGCACCGCACCGCTGCTCGCAGAGGAGCGCCGGCTCTTCCTCGTTGCCTGTGGCAGAGCCCGTCGAGGCCTGTTGATCACGGCGGTGGAATCTGCGGGCGGCGACGAGTTGGTGCCCTCGCGATTCGTAGAGGAGCTGTCCGGGACCCAGTGCAGCGATTCCGACGACCTCGAACCGGAGAAGGTCGAGCAGCCGCCGAGTCGAGTTCTGGCATTGCCCGCCCTCGTGGCCGAACTACGCAGCGTCGTCTGTGATCCGGATATCGGCGAGAGTGACCCGGCGCGCAGAGATCGTGCCGCAGCGCAATTGGCCCGTCTGGCAAAGGCCGGTGTGCGCGGCGCCCACCCGGATCAGTGGTACGGAACCGCAGAACCGAGTTCGAACGACCCGTTGTGGGAGGTGTCGGACGGACCGGTCTCGCTGTCGCCGTCGAGCATCGAGTTGCTCGAAACCTGTGCGCTGCGCTGGCTCCTCGAACGGCACGGCGGAACCGACGGCGACAACACTCACGCCATCTCCGGCACGCTGGTCCATACCCTGGTGCAGGCCGTCGCGGGTCGCATTCCCGCCGACCAGGTCGACGCGGCACTCGAGAAGGCCTGGACTGCGATCGATCTGGGGTCGCAGTGGTATTCGCGCAGTGAACTCGATCGCACGCGCGCGATGATCGAGACGTTCTCGAAGTGGCTGGCGGGCACGCGAGGCGAACTCACCGAGGTGGGCGTCGAAGTGGGAGTGGACGGAGTTCTCGAGCCGCGGGAGGAGGGTGGTCCTTCGGTGCACCTACGTGGCCGCATCGACCGCCTGGAAAGAGACTCCGAGGGGCGGCCCGTCATCGTCGACGTGAAGACCGCGCGCAATCCGGTTACCAAGGACGCCGCCCAGGAGCACGCGCAGTTGGCGGCATACCAAGTTGCAGCGGCCGTCGGCGCCATCGACGGCGAACCACCGACAGAACCGGGTGGGGCGTGGTTGGTCTTCGTGGCGAAGTCGCACAAGAAGGACGGTGCGGCGCAACGTAACCAGTCGGCGCTGACGGACGAGGGCCTCGCGACCTGGACCGATGTGATCCACGCCGCGGCCGCCGCCACCAGAGGACCGCAGTTTCTCGCCCGCATCAACGACGGCTGCCGTCACTGCCCGGTGAGGTCGAGTTGCCCCGCCCACGACGAAGGCAGGCAGGTGACGGGGGAGTGAGCGCAGCGCGCAATGTTCGAGTGAGCCCGGACGATCTCGCTCGTGGACTCGGACAGTTTCCGCCCACTCCCGAGCAGGCGGCCGTCATCGCAGCCCCGATGGGTCCGACCCTCGTCGTCGCCGGCGCCGGTGCAGGGAAGACCGAGACTATGGCCGCTCGGGTGGTGTGGATGGTGGCGAACGGTCTCGTCGAGCCCGAAGCCGTTCTAGGACTCACCTTCACACGAAAGGCGGCGCAGCAGCTCACCGCGCGTATCCGTAAGCGCCTTTCGAGGCTGGCGGGATCGGAGTTGCTGCGATCGATCGATCCTTCGGGCGAGCTGCGATCGAAGATCGTGTCCGGGGAACCGGAGATCAGTACGTATCACGCCTATGCGGGCAGATTGTTGACCGAGCACGGGTTGCTGTTGCCGATCGAGCCATCGTCCACGCTGCTGTCCGAGACGGAACTGTGGCAACTCGCGCATCGGGTCGTCAGCTCGTGGGACGGAGACCTGGACACCGACCGAAGCCCTGCCTCGCTCACCGAATCCGTGCTCGCACTGTCAGGTCAGCTCGCCGAGCACCTGGTGGAACCCGATCAGCTTCGCGAGGCCCACGCCGAACTCGACCGGCTGGTACATACGCTTCCGGCCGGGCCGGGGCAGCGCGGGGGACCATCGAAGGGGCTCCTCGACATCCTGGACACCCAGCACGCGCGGGTTGCGTTGCTACCGCTCGTGGAGCGGCTGAGCGAAACGCTCCGCCGTGAGGGCGCACTCGACTTCGGCAGCCAGATGTCGCTCGCGGCGCGACTGGCCGCCGAGCACGCCGAGGTCGGCCGAACCGAGCGCGATCGTTTCCGGGTCGTGCTGCTCGACGAGTATCAGGACACCGGACACTCGCAGCGAGTGTTGTTGTCCTCCCTGTTCGGCGGTGGCCGCGACGGCTCTCTTGCACTCACCGCGGTGGGCGACCCGATGCAGTCCATCTACGGGTGGCGGGGCGCCTCTGCCGCCAACCTTCCGCGGTTCGCCACCGACTTCCGGCTACCGAGCGGCTCGCCGGCGCCGATCCTCGAGTTGCTCACCAGCTGGCGAAACCCACCGGAGGCACTCGCACTCGCGAATGCTGCATCGACATCCCTACGGGGAAGAGGCGTTCCGGTCAGCACACTGCGAGCGCGACCGGATGCTGTGCCCGGTGACGTGCGGATCGCGTTGACGACCGATGTGGTGTCGGAACGTGAATGGGTGGCAGACAAGATCGCCGAGCAGTTCGAGGCGGCGCGAACAGCAGGGGTGGAACCGCCCACGGCCGCAGTGCTCATTCGCCGAAATGCCGACGCCGCACCGATTGCCGAGGTGCTGCGCAGCCGAGGATTGCCGGTGGAGGTGGTGGGCCTGGGCGGTCTGCTTCACACGCCGGAGGTCGCCGACGTCATCGCCATGTTGCGGGTGGTCGCGGACCCGATGGCCGGCAGCGCTGCCGTTCGGGTGTTGACGGGAGCGCGATGGCAGGTCGGTGCCCGCGATCTCACTGCGCTCGCGGCACGGGCCTCGGAGCTCGCTATCCGCAAGGGATACGGCACGACCGGCGCTGTCACGGACGCGAACGCACTCGAGGCTGCGGTCGAGGAATCGCTTCCAGGTGAACTGGCAGAGCAAGCGGGCCTGGTGGATGCACTGGCCGATCCTGGCTCCGCCGAACGCTATTCGGCGGACGGCTTCGCCCGGATCACGACGGTGGCGCGTGAGCTCGCGTCGCTGCGTGAACGGATCGGTCAGCCGCTCACCGAATTGGTGGCCGACGTCGAACGGGTGCTCGGGATCGGTATCGAAGCGCAGGCACGCTTGCGTGAGGGAGTGTCCGGTGAGGCGGGCAGAGAGCATCTGGATGCGTTCGCCGATGTGGTGGCGGGGTACGCCGGACGGACTTCGGCGTCGGTGTCGGGTCTGCTGTCGTTTCTCGCGGCGGCCGAGACCGTCGAGAAGGGGCTTGCGCCGGGGGAAGTCGACGTCGATCCGCACCGAGTGCAGGTTCTGACCGTCCACTCCGCGAAGGGGCTCGAATGGGAAGTGGTCGCGGTGCCGCACCTCACCGGTGGGGTGTTCCCGTCCAGCACGGCGACCGGCTCGTGGCTCGGCGCGTTGGGCGAGTTGCCCCCGTCTCTGCGTGGTGACCGCGCGCTGCCCGATGACGGTATGGACGGGGTGCCGGTTCTCGATCTCGAGAACGTCTACAACCGAAAGGATCTCGAGAACGCCATCGCTGCCCACAAGGCGGCACTGGCCGATCGGAAACTCGACGAGGATCGCCGATTGTTCTACGTGGCGCTGACTCGGACCGAACGAGTCCTCTTCGCCTCGGGTCATCACTGGGCGGAGTCGGGGAGTGAGCCGAAGGGCCCGTCAGTGTTTCTCACCGAACTTCGTGACGAGGCGGAGCGAGCGGAGCAGCACGTCGTCGCGGTCGTCGAGGAGTGGGCCGACGCGCCCGACGACAGTGAAAATCCGCTGACTGCGGAGCCGAAAGTTGCGTCTTGGCCGCGTGATCCCCTGGGGCACAGGCGTGCATGGGTAGAAGAAGGAGCGTCCCTGGTACGAGAGGCTGTCGCGAAGCCCGAGGTGCCGACAGATCCGGAGGACGATCCCGACAACTGGGCCGCCGACGTGGATGCCTTGTTGGCCGAACGTGAGGCCAGGGCCCACACTCGCGCCGAAGTGGTGTTGCCGGCGCAGTTGTCGGTCAGTCAGTTGGTAGAGCTGAAGGCGGACCCGGGTGAACTCGCCGCGCGGCTACGTCGTCCGCTGCCGTATCCCCCCAATCCGCTCGCACGCCGGGGCACGGCCTTTCATGCTTGGGTGGAACGCCGCTTCGGCGCGACCAGGCTCCTCGATCTGGACGAGCTCCCCGGTGCGGCCGACACCGTCGACGGCGCGGAATCCGACCTCGACAAGCTGCAAGCAGCCTTCCTGCGATCCGAGTGGGCCGACCGAAGTCCGGCCGAGGTCGAGGTCCCATTCGAGACTTCCGTTGCGGGCACGGTCGTCCGGGGCCGGATCGACGCGGTCTTCGGTGACGCCGATGGTGGCTGGACGGTGGTCGACTGGAAGACGGGAGCGGAGCCGGCAGCGGACCGAGAGGATGCGGTGGTCATGCAGTTGGCCGCGTACCGCTTGGCGTGGGCAGAACTCGTCGACGTCCCGATCGGCAGAGTGCGGGCCGCGTTCCACTACGTGCGCTCGGGGCGCACCATTGCCCCAGACGACCTGCCCGACGAGGCCGCTTTGGCGGAGTTGATCAGGACTGCTGGGCAGACTTCTTCTATCGGCGAGGAGCCCGACGACGCGCCGCCAGAGACTGCGTGACGAGCGGAATCTGCAGGGGCAGACGAACGAGAGCACCGATTTTCTGCGCCTGAGTGGTCTTGCTGCTGCGCCACCAGTCGACGGCCATCTGGATATTCGCCGGGAACACCGCGACGAACAGGACTGCGGCGAGGCCCGCGCCCAGTCGACGTGTGCGCGGAATCGCGAGGGCGGTGCCGATGGTGGCCTCGGCGACACCGGAGGCATACGTATACGTACGAGCCTCACCCGGGAGTTGCCGTGGAACCGTGCTGTCGAAGAACTTCGGTGACGCGAAATGAATCACCGCAGCACCGAGGAGGAGAGCGGACAACCGGTAGGCGGCAGCTTGGCTGGGTCGGGCGTTGGCGTCGCGTGGCATTGGTTCAGTGTGGCACGAGGTGTCCGGAGCGTTTTCGCCGTCACGGCGAGCGAATGTCGCCCTCCGGAGACGATCGGGGTTAGGCTTGCCAGCCGATGTGAGTCCTGTGGTGATGAAGAACCTGTGACCGACGTGGAGACGATTGTATGGCCGGCAGGCTGCGGGCGAGATTGAACAGGTCGGAGGCGCTCACCGACCAGCCGGACTTCGCGCTGGTGGGCGTTCTCAAGATTCCGGAGCTACGGAAGAGTCCGGCACGCGCAATCTACAAACGAGTCGGTATTGCTCTCGGGGCGCTGATGCTGGCAGTCCTGATCGTCTACGTCGATCGGGACGGCTACCGCGATGTTCAGGACAACCAACTGTCGTTCCTCGATTGCGTCTATTACGCCACCGTCTCACTGTCCACCACCGGATACGGCGACATCACCCCGGTCGAGCCGTCCGCCCGCCTGATCAACGTCCTGTTGATCACGCCGCTGCGGATCTTCTTCCTCATCATCCTGGTCGGTACCACCCTTGCCGCATTGACGGAGAGTTCACGTCAGGCATTCAAAATTCAGCGTTGGAGGCATCAGGTGCGCAATCACACCGTCGTCGTCGGGTATGGAACCAAGGGACGGACCGCGATCGAGGCAATGCTCGGCGACGACGTTCCGGCGTCGGAGATCGTGGTGGTGGACACCGACAGTGTGGCCCTCGACGCGGCAGCTGCCAAAGGTCTCGTGACAGTGCAGGGTTCGGCGACGAAGTCCGATGTGTTGCGCCTGGCCGGAGCGCAGAACGCGGCTTCGATCATCGTTGCGGCGAATCGTGACGACACAGCGGTTCTGGTGACCCTCACCGCTCGTGAGCTGGCACCGAAAGCGAAGATCGCCGCTGCCATCCGCGAGGCGGACAACGCGCACTTGCTACGTCAGTCGGGTGCCGACTCCGTCGTCGTCTCCTCTGAGACGGCAGGGCGTCTGCTCGGCATCGCCACCACCACGCCGACGGTCGTGGAGATGATCGAAGACCTGTTGACTCCGGAAGCCGGCTTCGCGATTGCGGAACGTGCGGTGGAGCGTGACGAGGTCGGCGGATCTCCCCGGCACCTCGCCGACATCGTGCTCGGTGTCGTGCGTGACGGGCGGCTCGTGCGCGTGGGATCGCCGGAAGTCGACGCGGTGGAGGCGGAGGATCGACTCCTCTACATCCGGCGGGTCACCGTCTGATTCCCGTTTCACACACGCAGTAGTGTCGGGGTCGTGCCTGAATTTCAGCTGACCGAAATGCCTTTGTTGTCACGATCTTCGGTAGGTCGTGCAGAAGAGCTGCGTTCGGATACCGCGGCGCTGCACTCGGGTTGGACCGACGCTCGCGTGCTGGAAGTGGATCCACGCGGGCGCGTCCGGGTCGAGGGAACGCGGCTGTTGTTGCGAGACGCAACCGAATTCGGCGCGGAGCCGGTGCGTGATGCCGTTTTTCTGGGCATTCGTGAAGGCCGACACGTCTGGGCGATTCGCGCCCGCGAACTCGACGGTGATCTCGCAGATCTCCGGTTGCTCGGCAGTGAACTGGGCGACGCGGATGCGGGACTGGTCACCGGCGCCGTCGCGATCCTGAACTGGCACGATTCTGCGCGCTTCAGCTCACTCGACGGTGCGCCGAGTGAGCCGACGGTGTCCGGATGGTCTCGAATCTCCACTTCCACCGGCCACCAGGAGTTTCCGCGAACCGATCCCGCAGTGATCTGTCTCGTCCACGACGGTGATGATCGGGTTCTCCTCGCACGTCAGCCGAGTTGGCCGCCCAGGCGCTTCTCCATTCTCGCCGGCTTCGTCGAAGCGGGAGAGAGCCTCGAGACCTGTGTGGTCCGCGAGATCCAGGAGGAGGTCGGTATCGAGGTGCGCGATGTGCGGTACCTCGGCAGTCAACCGTGGCCGTTCCCTCGTTCGGTGATGATCGGGTTCGCCGCTGTCGGCGATCCCGATGCGCCATTGGTGTTTGCGGACGGCGAGATCGCCGAGGCGCACTGGTTCACGAGAGACGAGGTCCGAAAGGCCCTCGAACTCGGCGATTGGACATCCAACGAGGACGCTCCGCTCCTGCTGCCCGGCTCCATTTCGATCGCCCGCGGCATCCTCGAATCGTGGGCGGACGCGAGTTAGACCTCAGGCCTGCTCAGACCCCGAGCGCCTTCTTGACGTCGGCGAGGCTCGGATTGGTGGCGGTGCTGCCGTCGGCGAACTTCACGGTGGGAACCACGTGATTGCCGTTGTTGACACTGCCCACGAAATCGGCAGAAGCCGGGTCCCGTTCGATGTCGATTTCCGTGTAGCCGATGCCGGCCTCGTCGAGCTGGGTCTTCAGACGTCGGCAGTACCCACACCAGGTGGTGGAGTAGATCGTCATGGTCGCGGTATCCGAATTTGCAGTCACGGATGGTAGAACGCGCCACGGTGTCGTCCTGTTCCCGGTCGCCCCTTCCTGTTTTCCGGGTCGGTGCTGTCGGTCTTGTCGGGGCCTACTGCCATGATGGAGCTCATGTCAGGCCTCGACCCGGAACAGACTGCAGCCGTTCTCGCGCCGAGAGGGCCGGTATGTGTGCTGGCCGGAGCGGGTACCGGTAAGACACGCACCATCACTCGGCGCATCGCCCACCTCGTCGAGACCGGGCACGTGGCGGCCGGTCAGGTGTTGGCCGTCACGTTCACTGCCCGCGCGGCCGGTGAAATGCGCGGTCGACTGCGCAGTCTGGGAATCGGAGATGCGGGCCCACAGATACAGGCCCGCACGTTTCACGCTGCAGCCCTGCGCCAACTGCGGTACTTCTGGCCGCAGGTGGTCGGGGACACCCCGTGGCAGTTGTTGGACCGCAAGTTCGCGGTCGTGAGTGCTGCCGCCGGTCGGGTCGGACTGCCGACGGGAACCGACAGCGTCCGAGACCTCGCGAGTGAGATCGAATGGTCCAAGGCGTCGCTGATCGCTCCCGAGGACTATCCGCAGACCGTTGCCCGTCTGCACCGCGAAGCGCCGTTCGACGCAGAGAAGGTGGCCCGTGTCTATGCTGCCTACGAAGAACTGAAGGTGCGCAGCGCAGACGGGATGCTGCTCGATTTCGACGATCTGTTGCTGCACACCGCAGCGGCGCTCGAAGAGCATTCTGCCGTGGCGGAGGAGTTTCGGGATCGCTACCGATGCTTCGTGGTGGACGAGTATCAGGACGTCACTCCACTTCAGCAGCGGGTCCTCGATGCCTGGCTGGGGGAGCGGGACGACTTGACCGTCGTGGGTGATGCGAATCAGACCATCTACTCGTTCACGGGCGCCACACCCGGCTATCTGCTCGACTTTTCGAGGCGGTTTCCCGAGGCCACCGTCGTCCGGCTCGAGCGTGACTATCGATCGACACCGGAGGTCGTGTCGTTGGCCAACCGGGTGATCGGAGCGGCGCGGGGTCGCATCGCGGGCACCCGTCTCCAATTGGTGGGCCAACGGGATCCGGGCCCCGAACCGAGCTTCGCGGAATTCGACGACGAGGCGACGGAAGCGGCCGCAGTGGCGCGGGGAATTCAGCGGCTCATCGCCGCAGGTACTCCGGCCGCGGAGATCGCGATTCTCTACCGCATCAATGCTCAATCCGAGGCGCACGAGCAAGCGTTGACTCGTCTCGACATTCCGTATCAGATTCGGGGAGGTGAAGGCTTCTTCACCAGGCATGAGGTACGCCAGGCCGTTTCCGCACTTCGGCAGACGGCCGGCCGAGACGACATGCCCGCCGACGCCGATCTGCTCACCGTCGTCCGGGCGGTACTCGTGCCGTTGGGTCTGTCCGAAGCAGAACCCGCAGGTGCGCAGGCACGGGAGAGGTGGGCATCGCTCACCGCGCTGGTCGCGCTCACGGAGGAGCAGCTTGCCCAAGACCCGGAGACGACGCTCGACGGTCTGCTGCGAGAGTTGGCCGCCCGGGCGGAGGCCCGCCACCCACCCGTCGTGCAGGGCGTGACGTTGGCCTCCCTGCACGCCGCCAAGGGGCTCGAGTGGGACGCGGTCTTCCTGGTCGGTCTGGTGGACGGCACGCTGCCGATTCAGCATGTGCTCGGTGATTCGAGTTCCGCACCGGACGAGCGGGGCATCGAGGAGGAAAGACGCCTCCTCTATGTCGGTGTCACTCGTGCTCGCGAGCATCTCCAGCTGTCGTGGGCCCTCGCGCGTAACGAGGGCGGACGGAAGTCGCGGCGCCGATCCCGGTTCCTGCACGGCCTGATTCCGGACGATTCGCCGGCTTCCAGGATTGCGACTCCGCCTGCCACCACCAAGAAGCGACCGCGTTGCCGGGTCTGTGGCAAACAGCTGATCGGCACGACAGCCACCATGCTCGCCCGATGTGAAAGCTGTCCGTCCGACGTGGACGTGGAGCTTCTCGAGTCCTTGCGGGCGTGGCGTCTGGACACCTCACGTGCCATGAAAGTGCCTGCGTACGTGGTGTTCAGCGACAACACACTCACTGCGATCGCCGAGCAGCGGCCGAGCGACGACCGTGGACTGGTGGCGATTCCTGGTATCGGTGCGAAAAAGCTCGAACAGTACGGCGCCGACGTCCTCGCCGTCGTCCGCGGAGAAAATCCGAACTGAATCGAAAAAGCCCAGGTAGAAAATAGGTTGTGCGGACTGCGCACAGTGCCTAGTGTTGTTCTCATCGCCGCGGGGAAACTCGTGTGCAGTCACTGTCGGAATCGACCGGAAGGAGGTAGTTCGAAATGACCAAGTTCATCGCGCAGACGATGTCGATCGCTGCTGCCGCCCCTTCGGCCCTCGCCGCTGCAGATCGTGCAGCCGCCGGGGCGTGGCTGGTCGCCCGCCGACGTCCCGCTGCAGCAGACGAGTCCGTGGTCCGGAGACACCGAGGTTGCCCTCGGTAGAACTGTTCTCACCGTCACTTTTGGCCACGGACACCGCACATCGCGGACCGTGGCCATTGTTGTTTTCGAGGTCTTGATTCCTCGCTCTCGACTCCGGCCCTGGTTCGCACCATCGATCGAAACCAGACAGACGAACAGTCGAACGAAGCCGAGGAGGACGACGTGTCTACCGCGACATGCCGAGGGGCCATCGAAAACTCAACCGCTACAAGCGGAGTGGCGACGGTGGCGGTGGTACGGGATGATCTCCCGTGCCGCGGAAACGACCCCGACCTGTGGTTCGCAGAGTCACCCGCACAACTGGAGCAAGCCAAGGCACTGTGTGCGGGTTGCCCGATCCGATCCCGATGTCTCGACGCCGCACTCGACAGGGCAGAGCCCTGGGGTGTGTGGGGCGGAGAGATTCTGGATCAGGGCGCTGTGATCGCACGTAAGCGCCCGCGTGGCCGCCCACGCAAGACCGCCGCCCTGGCCTGCGCTTGAGCGCAGGCTCAGGGGGCGGTGCGGTCGGTGTCGGAATCTGCGAAGCCGGGCAGCCAACGGGTCAGGATGCCCATGTACGGCGCGTACGCGTCCAACTGCGCGCAGATTCCGACCGATCCGAGCAGGACCCGGAAGATCATCAGGTATTCGGCCGGCAGATTCAGAGCCCGTGCGGTTCTGAACTGCTGGCTGTTCATATCTGTTGCTACTCCGGCCGCGCGTTGCAGCCAGGCGCGCGTGAAGTGGAACGACTCCGTATGGATGGGGTCCGTGAAAGGACGCAGGTAGTCGGCGATCTCGCTGTCCGTTACGGTGCGCCCCTGGAGAACGAATCCGTGGTCGTGGAGTAGTTCGGTGAGTTCGTCGAACTCCTCTCGGACCGCCAGCCGCACCATGGTGCCCAGAACGAGTGGTAGGCCGTCCGGGAAGGGTGCGCATGCGCCGAAGTCGATGACGCCGAGACGTCCGTCGTCGAGCAACATGAAGTTGCCCGGATGGGGATCGCAGTGCAGCAACCCGACCCGGGCGGGTGAAGCGAAATGGAACTCCGCCAGCAGCGCGCCGGCGGTGTTTCTCTGCTCCGGCGTACCGGACGCGATGATCGACTTGAGGGGCGTGGCCGTCATCCACTCGCTGACCACCACCTTCGGTGCGCTCGCCACGATCCGAGGAATCGCGAATTGTGGATCGGACTCGAATACCTTGGCGAACTTGCGCTGGTTGTTCGCTTCGATCCGGTAGTCGAGTTCCTCCTCCGTGCGTGCGGTGAACTCGTCGATGACTGGCCGAACGTCCACGCCGGGCATGACGGAGGCGAACAATCCTGCGAAACGACCCAAAGTCTTGAGGTCTGCACGCAACGCCTCGTCGGCACCCGGGTACTGGACCTTCACGGCCACCGGGCGTCCGTCGGCCCAGACGGCGCGATGAACCTGACCGATGCTTGCCGATGCCGCGGGCTCGTCGTCGAAGGAGATGAACCGCTCGCGCCACTTCGTTCCGAGTTGCTGATCGAGCATCCTGTGCACGGCTTTGGCGGGCAGTGGTGGCGCTTCTGCCTGCAATTTGTTGAGCGATTCGCGGTAGGGCTCCGCGAATTCCTCGGGAATGGCGGCCTCCATGACGCTGAGTGCCTGCCCGAGCTTCATGGCTCCGCCCTTGAGCTCGCCGAGGACCGCGAACAGCTGTTCGGCAGCCTTCGCGTTCAGTTGGGCGTCGATCTCTTCTCGGTCGCCGCCCGCAAGTCGTCGACCGAAACCGACGGCGGCCCGGCCGGCCATCCCCAACGGAAGGCTTGCGAGCTTGGCAGTGCGGGCAGAACTCCTGCGTGGGATCTCGGACACCCCACCATCATGAACGAATATCGTCGATGACGCCCGTGCCGGGTGCGAGATATCGGCAACTACACCGCGTTTGACGTGGCCAGTGGCGGACCAGGACGCGGGGAACGCCCAGATCGATCTCGAGTGTCGCGCCCAGGCTGGCGGGTGGTTCCTCGGGATCTCGTGCAGCGATGGCCTCGATCTGAGCCGATGTGAGTGCGGCAGTAGCCAGGATCATGGCCGGACTCGCGTCGCCGACGCTGCCGACGAGTTGTGCGGCCAGATGTGGCCAGTGCTCGTCCTGGTCGGAGCGAGACAAGTCGGCGCAACGTAGGCAACTGGTTCGGCCGGGGACAACCAGTGGTCCGACGACGCCGCGGCCGTCCCGCAGCCGAACGTGAAGGTGTGGAATGCCGATTCGGACGAGGTCGCGCACGAGCCGCGGTTCGATCGCCAGATCGTCTGTGAGTACGACGCACGTATCAGCCCATTTGTGCGGATCGGCGTCCGAGTTGCCGCTCGCCGAACGGGTCACCCGAGCACCGCTTCGAGGGAGGGTCTCGGACACGGCGTCCGACAGCGGACCGCGCCCGTGCACGCGGATCGAGAGACGAGGGGCTGCGCCGTGAGTGCTCAACTGGCCGGCGCGTTCGAGTTCGGCCAGCAGGGCGTTCATGTCGTCGGGGCGGATGCCGTGCGCCAGCGCGGACCAGAGGATCGAGGGGCGGGTGGTCCGACCGTTGATCGTGCGCAGCACGCTGATCAGACCGTCGGTGGCCACCCCTTCGGGCGGTGACAGGACGACGGCGCGGTCGGGATCCCACCCGAGTTGGACGCGCCCGTCCGGACGCCGGAGCAGTTCGGTGTACCGCACCAACTGGGGACCGACCTGCGTCTGCGAACTCATCCGCACAGCATGTCAGTGGGCGTAGTACGTGACACCAACTATTCCGCGGTTGTCCACAGGGCTGTAGCCAGTCTGAGCTGCGCGTTCTCCCGCTACCGGTGATCGGTCAGGATTCGGAGCCCTCGTCGGGCTTCTCCTTCTTGTCCTGCTCGGCCTTCTCGGCTCGTTCGCGCGCCTCAGTCTCCTCGAGAAGCGCCATCGGATCGTCGAAGTTGCCCACTTCGCCGCCGCCGAGGACACGGTCGACGAACCCGGCGGGGTTGTCGAGGTCGGACGAGTCGGGGAGCAGGTCCGGGTGCGCCCAGACACCGTCGCGTTCGTCGACCCCGGCATCGGAGGTGAGCTTCGACCACAGTGCTGCCGCTTCACGTAGCTTCCGCGGACGTAGTTCGAGACCCACCAGCGTGGCGAAGGTCTGTTCGGCCGGTCCACCGACCGCGCGGCGACGGCGAATGGTCTCGCTGAGAGCGTTCACGCCAGGTAGCCGGTCCTGCAGCGCTTCGGCGACCACGACTTCCACCCAGCCCTCGACGAGGGCGAGCAGCGTCTCGAGTCGTTCGAGCGCTGCCTTCTGTTCCGGCGTCGTCTGTGGCTCGAACGCGCCTTGCTGCAAAATGCTCTCGAGCTGCGCGGGATCGCTCAACGACGCGGGGTCGAACCCCTGCGCAAGATCCTCGATCGCGGAGAAATCCATGGTGATCCCGCGCGCGTATTCCTCGACCGTGGAGAGGAGGCGCTGACGCAACCACGGCACGTGGTTGTAGAGACGCTGGTGTGCGGCCTCCCGTGCCGCGAGGAATACCAAGATTTCGCGATCTGCCTGTTCGAGGCCCTTGCTGAACTGCTCGACGGCGGCCGGAAGGAGGGCGCCCGTACCGGTGGGACCGAGTGGCAGTCCGACCTCGGTGGAGGTGAGCACTTCCTTGGAAAGCTGTCCGAGGGCCTGGCCGAGCTGGGAGCCGAAAGCCAGTCCGCCCATCTGGTTCATCATGCCCATCATCGGACCGGCCATCTCGCGGGCTTCCTCGGGCAACCCCTGAACCCACATCCCGGACACCTTCTCGGCCACCGGATCGCACAGGCGCTTCCAGGTGTCCATGGTGTTGTCGAGCCAGTCGTTCGGTGTCCACGCCACGTTGCGGGTCGCGCCGGCGGGCAGGGTGGTTGCTGCGTCGAGCCACAGCTCGGCGAGGTGCGACGCGTCCGCGATCGCCTCGGAGTTGCCCTTGGTGATCGGCGCCACCTCACCCATGCTCTGACGGGCGATCTTCTTGGCGACGTCGTAATTGACCGGGCCTTCCTGCGTGCCCGAGCCCATCGAGCTGCCCATGCCACTGAGCATCTCGCCGAATTGAGACAGCATCTTCCCGAGAGACGCGGGGTCGAACCCGCCCTGGCCGAAGCCTTCCGCCCCGAGATCGCCGAATGGCGAGGTGCCGCCTGCACCGCTGTTCTTGTCGCGATCTTCGTTCTTGTCGCGATCGTCGTCGGAGTTCGAGAAGCCGAACGGGGGATTGCTCATGCCTTCAACGGTACAAGGCATAGCCACCGCGATGTCTCGTCTGCGTCACGCTGACGGCGAACATGCGCGCGGCCCGAACACACGTGGCTCGAGGCGCGCTCTACGCTGGTCCAGGTGAATCGACGGATCGTGACGCTCGTTGCCGCCCTGGCGCCGATCGTGGTGCTCGGCATCGTGGGCACCGTGATCAAGGTGCCGTTCGTGGCACTCGGACCGGGCCCCACCTTCAACACCCTCGGGGTGGTGAACGGTGAAGACGTGGTGAAGATCGAAGGAACGGAAGTCGATCCGACCACGGGCAACCTCAATATGACGACGGTCTCGGTGCGGGACAACCTCAACGTCTTCGAGGCCTTCGGTCTCTGGGCGAGTGGCGAGCAGGGGCTGGTACCTCGGGCGGAGGTGTATCCACCCGACAAGTCGACCGACGAGGTGAAGGAAGAGAACGCAGCCGACTTCCAGATGTCGGAGAACAGCGCCGAACTGGCAGCCCTCCACTTCCTGGACAAGCCGGTCGAACTGAAGGTGGCGACGGTCGGACCGGAAGGTCCGTCCAAGGATGTCTTGCGCGACGGTGATCGGCTGGTCAGCGTGGCCGGACAACCGGTGACGACCACGGGCGACGTACAGAAGATCGTCGCGGACCTCGGACCCGGTGCGGCAGCCGACATCGTGGTTGTTCGGGACGGGGCGGAGACACCCGTGACCGTGACTCTCGCACCCCGACCCGACGATCCGACCAAGGGATATCTGGGCGTCACTCCGGAGGAGACTCCGAACGTTCCGTTCACCGTCGATTTCAACCTGGCCGACATCGGTGGCCCCTCGGCCGGCCTGATGTTCGCACTCGCCCTGATCGACAAGCTGTCACCGGGTGAGCTGAACGACGGCAAGTTCGTGGCCGGCACCGGCACGATCGATTCCGGCGGTGAGGTGGGTCCGATCGGCGGGATCCGCTACAAGCTCATCGCCGCGCGCGACGCCGGTGCGGAGACGTTCCTGGTCCCGGCGAAGAACTGCGACGAAGCGAGCCAGGGTGCCCCTGACGGTCTACGGCTGGTCAAGGTCGACGACGTCGACGGCGCCGTGAACGCGCTCGGGGCGATCGCTCGCGGCGAGGACGCGCCGCACTGCTGACGAGCAATGCCGGATCAGTCGTCCTCGGTGGCGTCGAACGTTGCGTAGAGGGCAGACACGAGGTTCGGCGCCAGGTCCTCGTAGGTGAGTAGTTCGAGATCCGCGTACGGGTCGTCGTCTTCTTCGGGCTGCAGCTGAAGAAGGCACAACGAGGGGCCGTCTCGCAGCACCGCAGCGATAAGCCGACCGTTTCGGCGTTCCGGATGCGAGCGGGCTGCATTTCGGGCTGCCTCGTCTGCCGCGTCGCGGTCTGCGAGCAGCGGCACGAGCGCCTCGTCGAGATCTGCTTCTGCGTCGGGCGGTAGGACCACGATCTCCTGCGTGAGTACGCACCCGGCAACCGATTCGGGCCACGAGGTGGTCGCGAGGAACTCGTCGAGTGCCGGTGAACCGCCGCCGATGTCGTCCGGCAACGACTCCTGCTCGATCGGAGTCAGTTCGGAGCCGTCCTCCAGTTGGTCGAGGAGGCTGGGCTCGGCCGCCGCCAGCGCCGCAGTGGGTACCAGGGCGAACATCTGGGGCGGTTGATCCCAGCCGCGGGCGTCGACGAACTCGACGACCTCACGAACGCAGCGGGCAAGGGTGTCGGTCGGATTGTCGAAATTCTCGGTGCTGTCGAAATTCTCGGGGCTCACCATGCCATCCTCCCACCGCTACCGATCCGCGCAGAACAGACATCGCTGAAGCGCGGCCGAATCGCATAAGTAGAGTAGGACGAAACGGTCACCACAGTAGGTGGTGGACCGATGTACGGTTGCAGTTGAACGCGTCGCCGCGGGCGTCGCCGAACTCTTGGAGCGTGAGACGTGGGCATGCGGCCCCCCGCCGGTTTACCGTCGTTGTCCAAGCGGAGTCGCGTGCTGCTGATTCTTGCACTCGTCGCCGCCGCCTTGCTGTTGGTGGGGCCGAGGCTCATCGGCACCTATACCGACTGGCTGTGGTTCGGCGAGGTCGGATTCCGCAGTGTGTTCACCACGGTCATCGTGACCAGGCTGATCCTGTTCGTGGTGGTCGGCATCGTCGTCGCCGCAATCGTTTGGCTGGCACTGTTTCTCGCGTACCGGTCTCGTCCGGTGTTCGTGCCCGTCGCGGGCCCCAACGATCCGGTGGCGCGGTATCGCACCACGGTGATGAGCCGGCTACGCCTGTTCGGCGTCGCCGTCCCCGCCGTGATCGGCGCCTTCTCCGGCCTCATCGCGCAGTCGAACTGGGTGACGGTTCAGCTCTTCCTCAACGGTGGTGACTTCGGCAGCGTCGACCCCGAATTCGGGTTGGACGTCGGCTTCTACACTTTCGATCTGCCGTTCTACCGGTTCGTCTTGAACTGGTTGTTCGTCGCGGTCGTCCTGGCGTTCTTCGCCTCACTCGTCACCCATTACATTTTCGGCGGGCTCAAGCTGGTCGG
Organism: Rhodococcus huquni; assembly: GCF_055231055.1. Classification (NCBI taxonomy): domain Bacteria; kingdom Bacillati; phylum Actinomycetota; class Actinomycetes; order Mycobacteriales; family Nocardiaceae; genus Rhodococcus; species Rhodococcus huquni. Next base: position 97,629 of record NZ_JBUYWE010000008.1, on the reverse strand, counting down.
CCGCGGGGGAGCGCTCACGAACGCTGCCCGTATCCAATTGGCGATTCTCGCCGGCACCTTCATCCTTCTCAAGGCGGTCGCGTACTGGTTCGATCGCTACTCGCTGCTGTCGAGCAGTCGCAAGGAGCCCACGTTCACCGGTGGTAGCTACACGGACATGAACGCGGTCATGCAGGCAAAGCTCATTCTGCTGGCCATCGCTGTCATCTGCGCGATCGCCTTCTTCGCGGCAATCTTCATGCGCGATCTGCGGATTCCGGCAATGGCGACCGCACTGCTCGTGCTTTCGTCCATCCTCGTCGGCGCTGCCTGGCCCATGGTCGTCGAGCAGTTCTCGGTTCGCCCGAACGCGGCGGACATGGAAGCCCCGTACATCGAGCGGAACATCGCTGCCACGCGGCAGGCGTACGGAATCACCGACGACAAGATCGAGTACAAGGACTACCAGGGGTACAGCACGACGTCTCCTCGTGACGTTCCTGCGGACGCGACCACCATCGAGAACACTCGACTCCTCGATCCGAACATTCTGTCGCGCACGTTCACCCAGCAGCAGCAGCTCAAGAACTTCTACGGCTTCCCGCCCTCGCTCGACATCGATCGGTACACGATCGACGGCGAGATGCGCGACTACATCGTCGCGGCCCGCGAGTTGTCGCCGAAGAGCCTGCAGGGCAACCAGACGGACTGGATCAACAGGCACACCGTCTACACCCACGGCAACGGGCTGGTCTCCGCGCCCGCGAACCGAGTCAACGCCGCTGCCGGCGAGTCCGTCGAAGACGCTGCCAACAGCAACAGCGGTTACCCGGTGTATCAGGTCAGCGACATCGCGTCGCAGGCCGCGGGAGATCAGAAGATTCCCGTCGATCAGCCGCGCATCTACTACGGCGAGGTCATCGCGGACACCAACGACGATTACTCGATCGTCGGAAACACCGAGGGTGGCGCACCCCGCGAATACGACACGGACGAGGCGACGTACACGTACACCGGTTCGGGTGGCGTTCCGATCGGCAACTGGTTCAACAGGTTGGCGTTCGCCGCCAAGTACGCGGAACGGAACATCCTCTTCTCCAGTGCTATCGGCAGCGACTCGAAGATCATCTACGACCGCGACCCGCGAGACCGCGTCTCGAAGGTGGCGCCGTGGCTGACGGCGGACGGGGATTCGTATCCGGCAGTGGTCGACGGCAAGATCGTCTGGATCGTGGACGCCTACACGACATTGCAGGACTACCCGTACGCCCAGCGCAGTTCGCTCGACGGACTGGTGGAAGACAGCATCGACGAGAACACCGGCCGACCGCTGCCGCGCAAGGAGGTCTCGTACATCCGCAACTCGGTGAAGGCGACGGTCGATGCCTACGACGGCACGGTCAAGCTGTTCCAGGTCGACGATCAGGATCCGGTTCTCGACGCCTGGATGGGTGTCTTCCCGGATGCTGTGGAGCCGAAGAGCGAGATTCCGCCGGAACTGAGCGATCACTTCAGGTATCCCGAGGATCTGTTCAAGGTTCAGCGCGAGATGCTCGCGAAGTACCACGTGGACAACCCGAAGGAGTTCTTCACCAACAACGCCTTCTGGTCCGTACCGAGTGATCCGACCATCGATACGACGGCGAGCCAGCCGCCGTACTACGTGCTGGTCGGAGACCCGGAGACGGGTAGACCCTCGTTCAACCTGACGAGTGCGATGGTCGGCTACAGTCGCGAGTTCCTCTCGGCATACCTGTCGGTGAAATCGGACCCGGAGGAGTACGGAAAGTTCACCGTGCTCCAACTCCCGACGGATACGCAGACCCAGGGTCCGCAGCAGACCCAGAACTCGATGATCTCCGATCCGCGAGTGGCGTCCGAGCGAACCTTGCTCGAGAGATCGAACAAGATTCAGTACGGCAATCTGCTCACCTTGCCGATCGCAGACGGCGGCATCCTGTATGTCGAGCCCATGTATACGGAGCGAAGTTCGACGGGACCCAACTCGTCGACCTTCCCGCAGCTCTCCCGAGTTCTCGTGAGCTATCGCGAAGCGCCACCGAGCAACAGTGTCCGGGTCGGATATGCGCCGACGCTTGCACAGGCCCTCGATCAGGTGTTCGGCGCGGGAACGGGCAACGTGGCAACCGCTCCGAGCACGGAGGGTGAAACGGAGCAGCAGGGAGAACCGGCACCCACCGAGGGCGGCGCGACACCACCGACCCCGGCACCCACTGCGCCGCCGGCCGGGGACGTGGCTGCCGCGGTCACCGAGTTGGACAGCTCGCTCGCAGCGTTGCAATCTGCGCAGCAGAGTGGCGACTTCGGCGCCTACGGTGAGGCGCTCGATCGAGTACAGCGGGCAGTCGCTGCGTATCAGGATCTTCCCAAGTAGGGGAGTCGCAGCCAGACAGAGATCGCCCCGGTCGTCCATGAGGACGACCGGGGCGATTCTTGTACGAACCCGAAGGGATCAGCCGATGGCCGAAGCGACCTGCGGGTTGGTGAGCACCTGCTGGTACTGCGCGGCGAAGCCGTTCTGGTCGGCGAACTGCTGCGCAGCAGTCAGTGCCTGATCCACGTACGGCTGGGCCTCGGCCGGAAGCTGCTCTGCCGGTGCCGGGGTTGCCGGCGCCTCGGGCACCTCGGCCTCGGTGGTCGTGAGGTACTGGCCACAGACCGGCCACGCGCCGGGGCCCTGGGTGTTCAGGACATTCTCGGCAACCCGGACCTGCTCGGCCTTGCTGGCGGCGTGTGCAGAGCCGGATCCGCCGTTGGCCTCCCAGGTGCTCTGCGAGAACTGCAGGCCGCCGTAGTAGCCGTTTCCGGTGTTGGTGTTCCAGTTGCCGCCGCTCTCGCACTGTGCGACGCCGTCCCAGTCATGGGTGGCAGCGTTTGCGGTTCCGGTGCTGAGCGCGAACGGCACTGCAGCGACCGCGCCGGTGAGCGCGAGTGCGCCGAAGGCGCGCTTGGTGATGTTACGAGTGGTCATGTGTGGTTTCCTCTCCACGCCAGCTGACGTGGCCGGCCTCTCGGGCGCTGGTTTCACGTCCTGCCCCTTGGATGGTTCTGGGATTCCGATCCGCGGGGCAGAGTGCAGTAGCGGCGGGTCGGCTGTGCCCGGTCGTATCGGGCCGGGGACGACCGTAACCAAATATCACGAAATGGTCACGGTTGAAGATTGTGGTGCGCGCGTCTCGAAATGGAGGCGCCGGTGTGTGGTCTTTCCAGCTCATGCCGGAAACGAGACCGCTCCACAACCTCCGCGCATGTCGGTGTCGTATGACGATCGTCACGGGAAGATTGTGGAGCGGGCCACGCGATCGAAGGCGTAGCTACGCCGGTTCGATTGCTCAGAGGTTCGAGCCGCAGACCGGCCATGCGCCGGGGCCCTGCGTTGCGAGGACGCTCTCGGCAACCGCGATCTGCTGTTCACGGCTCGCGTCGGCGGCCGAGCCGCTTCCGCCGTTGGCCTCCCAGGTGCTCTGCGAGAACTGCAGGCCGCCGTAGTAGCCGTTTCCGGTGTTGGTGCTCCAGTCGCCACCGCTCTCGCACTGTGCGACGGCATCCCAGTTGCCGGATGCTGCGTTTGCAGTTCCGGCGCTCACTCCGAGCGGCACTGCGACGACTGCGCCGGCCAGTGCGAGAGTGCTGAGGGTTCGCTTCGTGATGTTGCGGGTCATGCGGTTAGATCCTTACGTCGGGGGTAAATCCGCCCGTTTGGAACCGGGCCGTCAACGACCGTACGGATGTATTACGGCTAGGTCACGGCGACGCAATTTCTGGACGGGTGACCATCAGGTGGGATTTCGACCCCCTGTTTTCCCAGGTCGGAACGCACAAAAAACCCTCTGTATGTGGTTCTGTTACCGCAAAGTGATGTGGCGCGTCTCACCGTTACGGGCCCTTTTCTGGAATGATTCGCGGTCCAATTTGTCCGAATGTGGGTCGCGTAGGTGCCGTCTGATGTTGTTGCGAGGCTGCGAAAGTGGGGTTCGCGCGCGACTGGGATTCGATAGCCCTTCGGTCGCTGACTCGAAGAGTCCGTCATGCGGGGGTGCGATTTGCGAACCGTTCGCGCGTTCGTGTAGCTTTGTTCATGCAACGCGGGGTGGAGCAGCTCGGTAGCTCGCTGGGCTCATAACCCAGAGGTCGCAGGTTCAAATCCTGTCCCCGCTACCACTGAAAATCGGCCGGTACCTTCGGGTGTCGGCCGATTTTCGTTCGTCACGCCAAATTCAGGCGGCTGATGTACTGCGTGGCGTCGTCGATTCAGTGAGGTGTGTGCCCTTTGGGTTGCCGCACCGCAACTGATCGCCTATTGTCGACCGCAGTAGCTAGAGATGAAATAGTTCTCCGAGCGCTAATTCGAGAACCCCGTGCCCTCCCAGGTGCGGGGTTCTACGCTTTTCGGGCTGAGTAGCTGCGATACTGCTCTTCATGCTGCTTGCCTACATCGACGAGATCGGTGAGACAGGCGCATTTGTCTCTCACGATGATCCGAAATACCGAACGAGCCCAGCGTTCGGGTATGCAGGCTTTGTGATCCCCGCGGTCAGGGCCCGCCACTTCGGTGCAGCGTTCACCGCGAATAAGCGGACGTTGTTCTCAACTGACATCGGTGACGATGATCCGTCCTGTTTTGAACGAAAGGGCGCAGATCTGTTCCGGCCAGCGACCCTGGAACGGTTCCCTCAGCAGGTGCGAGTGTTCAACAGTCTCGTTTCACAGGTCAGAAACCTCGGTGGCGCACTCTTCTACTACGCCGACGAGAAGCCCCTCGGCACGCCGAAACAGACAAAACTCGACACCGAGGCGAGAGAGACCGCGGCCATGCGCGAGTCACTCAACCGCCTCGCACGGCACGCTCAGCGGCAGAATGACACAAATATCCTTGTGATGATCGACCAGATTAACGAGAAGACTCGGATCGAGCGCCTGCAGCAGATGTACGGCCACATCCTCGGTCGAGCCTCCGACTTTCAAGAGATGCGCTTGATCGTCGAACCGCCGATGCACGTCGACAGCAAGCTCAGCGCGAATATTCAGTTCGCAGATTGGGTTGCCGCGTGTGTAACAAGGGCGATCGACTATCAGCTGGTCGAGTCGTCGCGGTATCGGTGGATCACCGATGTCAACGCACTTGGGGCACTTAGAGGTGGATTCACACACGAATCCAAGCTGCACTTTTGGCATCGCTCGCTCGATGACCTCCACCATTCGCAGGTGTTCAATCGCGCAAGGCCAATCCATCCTCGTGCCCAAGGCCACCTCCTTGGGGCTGACCACGTTGTGAGCCTTCGCAGAATCAAAGCTGCTGCTGAGCGGGCCAGTGCGCGGACACGAGATCAACGCGCCTGATTGAATGCGTGCCGTCGTCGATCGGATTGTCGGGCGCATGTAGCCCTCTCCGATTCTGTGGAACCCAGCCTTCTCGAGTGCGCGCCAGGATGCGCGATTGGTGCGACCGCCGGCACGATCACCGCGCGGACTCCGTCACAAGTCAAAGTCGTGGAGCGCCTTCCTCAGTAGCTTCCCTGTCGCGTTTCTCGGCAGCTCGTCGATGAACGTGACTTCGCGCGGCACCTTGTACCGTGCGAGGTTCTCCTTGACGTAGGCCTTGAGGTCCTCGGCGTCGTGATCGAATCCGGGCGCGGATACGACGAACGCGTGCAGGCGGTGACCGAAATCAGCGTCGTCGACGCCGATAACTGCAGCCTCGATCACGTCCTCACGGTCGGCGAGGAGGTTCTCCACCTCCAGGGGATAGACGTTCTCCCCGCCGGAGACGATCATGTCGTCGTCCCGGCCGTCCACGAACAGCAGGCCGTTCTCGTCGAAGTGGCCGACGTCGCCGGTGGCCAGCAGTCCGTCGATACGTTCCTTGTCGCGGCCATCCGTATAACCGGCGAAACTGAGGCCGCTGGCAACGAAGATTCTTCCGACGGTTCCGGGGTCGCTGATGCGGTTTCCGTCGTCGTCGTACAACCGAACATGGCAGGTGACCGGTGCACGGCCTGCGGTGCCGGGTGCGAGTGCCAGGTCGGCCGGTGTCGCCACGGTCGCGACGGCGACTTCGGTCGAGCCGTACAGATTGTGCAGCACCTCGCCGAACGTGTCCGCCGTACGCTTCGACAGGTCGGGTGAGATTGCCGAACCGGCCGCGAATATGATCGTCAGGCTGGACGTGTCGTAACGTGACAGTACTTCCGGGCCGAGGTCGACGATGCGTTGGAGCATCGTGGGAACGACCACCAGAACATCGCACCGGTGTTCGGCTACCAGTCGAATCGTGTTCTCCGGGTCGAACTTCCGGTGCATGACGACGGTGTGACCGAGTGCAAGTGCAAGTGCGAACTGGGACACTCCGGTCCCGTGGAATGCCGGTGCCGCCATCATCATCGTCTGGCTGCGGCGCAGAGGCACACGATCGAGGAACTGCGCGGAAGCCAGGGGAGAGGTGTGTCCGCGGGGAGCGCCCTTGGGAGTACCTGTCGTGCCGCTCGTCAGCAGCACGAATCCGCCTTCTGTCCGGGGCGCTGCGACCGGGCGGTGATCGTACTTCGCGATCAGTTGGTCGAGGCTGCGCTCGTCGGATTCGTTGTCGGACCACGACCGGTACACCACGACGTCGTCCGGTAGGGCGGCTGCGACGTCGGAGAACTCGTCGTCGTAGACGAATGCGCGCACCTTCTCGCGGGCCGCGACGTCGACCAGTTGTGGTCGGGCGAAACCCGTGTTCATCAGTACGAGCTTCGTACCGTTCTTGGCCGATGCCAGCATCGTGAGGACCAGTCCGCGGTGATTGCGGCACATGGCGCCGATGACCGTGCCCTCGCGGATACCGTCCGCTTGCCAGGCTCGAACGAGAGCGTTCGAGTGCTCTTCCAGTTCCCGATACGTGAGCGATCCGTGTTCGTCGACCAGGGCCACGGCATCCAGCCCGGAGACAGCGTGCGCATGAACGGGTCCCGCGAACGGGCCGTACTTGCGGACGGCCAGGATCGAGTTGATCCCGCGGTCGAGGCGGGGAAAGGGGACGAGGCCCGCTCGGCCCATCGTGATGGCGGCGCCGGCCGTGTCGGTGATCTTTGTGAGGAAGTGCTGACCTGGCATGAACGACGCTCCCGGGCTCGAGTGGTCTGAGTCACTGTCAGCCTAGAGGAACGAAGATCGGCCTGGGAGAGTGGTTTACATTCCGACCGAGCCCGAGATGCCCCCAAGGAAATCGGTCACCGCAATGATGGCCACGGCGACGACGACATAAAAGAACTCCATGACGAGTAAGTCGCCCGACCGCAGCAAGTTGTTACGCAGCGCAGGCCGGCCCCGCCACATTAATTGTGGCGGGGCCGGCCTGCGCGTTACCGGGTCACTTCAGTTCGGAAGACGACTTTCCGAGCAGGCGACGCGCGATGATGAGCTGCTGAATCTGCTGGGTGCCCTCGAAGATGTCGAGAATCTTCGAGTCGCGGGCCCACTTCTCCAGAAGCGGGCGCTCCGAGTAACCGAGACTGCCGGACAGTTCGACTGCCTTGAGCGACACGGCAGTACCGGTACGGCCTGCTTTCGCCTTGGACATCGAGGCCTCGAGCGAGTTGGGCTTCTTGTTGTCGGCCATCCAGGCTGCACGGAGCGTGAGCAGGTAGGCGGCTTCCCAGTCGGCCTCGAGCTGCAAGTACTCGGCTGCGGCGGCGTGCTGGTTGTAGGCGGGGGTGTCGTAGGAGATCTCGACGCCTGCCTCGGACAGGATCTGGCGCAGCTCTTCGAGAGCGGCGCGGCCGAGTCCGATCGCCATGCCGGCCACGAGGGGGCGGGTGTTGTCGAACGTCTGCATGACGCCCGCAAAGCCCTTCTCGGCGTTGACCTCGGACGAACCCAAGATGTTGTCCTTGGGGATCCGGCAGTTCTCGAGGAGGAGCACGGCGGTGTCCGAAGCCTTGATTCCGAGCTTGTGCTCGAGACGAGCAACGCTCAGACCCGGAGCCTCACGGGGAACGACGAACGACTTGATCGCCGCGCGACCCTTCGACTTGTCGACGCTCGCCCACACCACGATGTGGGTGGAACGCTCGCCGGAGGTGACGAAGATCTTCTCGCCGTTGAGAACCCACTCGTCGCCGTCGAGGACAGCGGTGGTGGTGACGGCCGCGGAGTCGGAGCCGAAGCTCGGCTCGGTGATGGCCATCGAGGCCCACACCTTGCCGAAGCGATCGAGCTGCTCGTCGGTCGCGACGGAGGCGATGGCCGAGTTGCCGAGGCCCTGGTACGGGATTGCGAGCGTCAGACCGACGTCGCCCCAGCAGGTCTCGACGACGTTGAGGAGCGACGACATGTTGCCGCCGTTCTGGTTGCCGGCCTTTTCCTTGGCGTCCGCGCTGCGACCCAGCGTGGCGCCTGCGGCGCCCTTTCCGGAGTCGTTGAGGCCCTCGACCATGGCAGCCATCGTGTCGAGCTCGACCGGGTAGTCGTGCTCGCCGAGGTCGTAACGGCGGGAGATGGGTCGGAAGATCTCGGCGGCGACCTGGTGAGCCTGGTTCGCCTGGGCCTTGAGCTTCTTGGGGAGTTCGAGATTGATCATTGAAGTGTCCTTTTGTTAGCTCAGGCCGCTCAGATGAGGACGATGCCCTCGGCAACGCCGACTGCACGAAGGTCGCGATACCAGCGTTCGACCGGGTGCTCCTTGGTGTAACCGTGTCCACCGAGGAGCTGAACTCCGTCGAGACCGATCTGCATGCCCTTGTCGGACGCGAGCTTGCGGGCGAGAGCGGACTCGCGTGCGAATGACAGGCCCTGCTCGGCACGCGAAGCGCCGCGGAGGGTGACGAGGCGAATGCTGTCGAGCTCGATCGCGATGTTGGCCACCATGAAGGCAACCGCCTGGCGATGGCTGATGGGCTCGCCGAAGGCTTCGCGCTCGTTGACGTAGGGAATCACGTAGTCGAGAACGGCCTGGCCGGTACCCACTGCGAGCGACGCCCAGCCGAGACGAGCGAGACGAATCGCATCTGCGTATTCGCGAGTGCGCTGGTCGGCGTCACCGTCGCCCAGGATTGCGGACTCGGGAACCGCGACGTCGTTGAGGATGAGACGGCCGAGGCCCGCGGCACGTAGGCCCATGCTCGGATCTGCCTCGACGACGAGTCCCTTGGTGTCGGACTCGACGATGAAGAACGTGGGCTTGCCGTCGAGCTCGGCTGCCACGATGAACAGCTCGGACGAGGCAGCAGCCGGCACGAGGCTCTTCACACCGTTGAGCTTGTATCCGCTGGGGGAGCGCACGGCCTTGGTCTGCAGGGCGAACGGGTCGAACAGGGCCCGCGGCTCGTTGACGACAACGGCAGCGTTCGGAACCTGCTCACCGGTGAAGGCCGGGAGGTAGGTCTTCTGCTGGGCATCGCTACCGAACTGGGTGAGCGCGACTGCCACACCGCTGGGGGCGAGGATCGGAAGCGCGAGACCCATGTCGCCATGCGCGAGGGCCTCGGCGACGAGGGAGTTGGTGACTGCGCCACGCTCGCTGGCCGCGCCTTCGAGTTCCTCGGGCACGTTGATGAGGGTGATGCCGAGCTCGGCTGCACGTGCGACGAGGTTGTCGGGTGCGGCCGCGGCGGCATCCGCATCGTGACCGGCCGGACGCAGGATCTCCTCGGAGAACTCACGCACCGTTTCGACGATCATCTTCTGCTCGTCGTTGGGAGTGAGGTCGAAGTAGTCGGCGTTCTTGGTCTCGGAGTCGGGGAGACGCTTGGGTGCTCCGCCGCCCGATACCTGCTTGAACGTGCGGGTGGCGGCACCGAGGGTCTTGAACCCCGTCTTGGTGCCTTCGTAGGTCACGCGGTCGATCGTCTGGCGAAGGTTGTACTTCTCGGCCAGGTCGGAACCGGTGATCTTGGTCAAGACTCGCATCGCGGCACCCATGGCGTCGCGCTTGACCGGATTCAGGCCGACAGCGGACGTGTCGCGGGGTTCCCGCTTGGCGCCGTCAGTGGGGGCAACAGTGTCTTGCTTGCTCATGATCACCAGCAGTTTCTCGGTGTACGGGCGTGGACTTCCACTACCTTACTCAGGAGTAAGGTCGGTGTCTACTATTGAGTAAGTTCCGAGTCGGGTCGTTCTCACCGAAAAGTGGTGGGTTCTGTGGCAGATTTCATTCATGCCGCTGATATCGCTGGTCCTGGCAACATTCACCGCGGTTCTTCACGTCTGGATCTTCGCGATGGAAAGCGTGCTGTGGACGCGCCCCGACGTATGGCAGCGATTCGGTGTGAAGACCCAGGAGGACGCGGAGACCACCCGACCACTGGCCTTCAACCAGGGCTTCTACAACCTGTTTCTCGCGATGGGGCTGTTCGGGGGACTCATCACGGGTGGTCCGGCAGGTCACGGGATCGTGGTGTTCTGCTGCCTCGCCATCGTGGGCGCGGCGCTGGTCCTGGCGTCGGGCGGGAAGAATTACGTCAAGCCGGCATTCATGCAGGGAATCCTCCCGGCGCTTGCTCTGCTGACCGCCGTCATCTTCTAGCGACGGTCTTCTAGCGGCTGAGGGCAGCCAGCGTCGCAGCGTGCAGTAGGCCGTTGGTTGCGACGGCGCTACCGCCGTGTGGTCCCGGTCGACCCTCGAGGTTGCCGAAGGTGCCGCCGGATTCGCGTACGAGAATGTCGAGCGCCGCGAGATCCCACAGTGATACCTCGGGCTCGGCGGCAATATCGACGCTGCCCTCGGCCAGCAGGCAGTACGAGTAGAAGTCGCCGTACCCGCGGATCCGCCACACGTCGTCCGTCAGATCGAGGAAACGATCACGGATGCCGCGTTCCTTCCATCCGGAGAGGCTGGAGAAGCTCAGGCTCGACGAGGCCAGGTCGCCGACGGCGGATACCGAGAGTTTGCGTGGATCGCCGCCGTCGACAGTGGCCCAGGCCCCCGCGCCTTCGGATGCCCACCAGCGGCGCGACAAGGCCGGGGCGCTGACGACACCGGCCACGGGCACACCGTGCTCGAGCAGCGCGATGAGTGTGGCCCAGACCGGGACGCCGCGAACGAAGTTCTTGGTGCCGTCGATCGGGTCGACGACCCATTGGCGGCCCACGAACGTGGGTTGTCCGCCGAACTCCTCGCCGAGAACCGCGTCACGGGGTCGTTCGCGTTCGAGCGTCTTCCGAACTGCGCGTTCGACCGCCAGATCGGCGTCCGACACGGGGGTGAGGTCGGGTTTCGAGTCGACCTTCAGATCGAGAGCACCGAAACGGGCCGTGGTGAGCGCATCCGCTTCGTCGGCGATTCGGAGGGCGAGGCGGAGGTCGTCCGAAAGATCGGTCACGGTGCGCAACCTTACCGAGTGCGAGGGGTGACGGCGCCCTGACCTCGACCCGGTAGCCTTGAGAACCGTGCAACCTGACGTATCCGCAGACCTGGCTGACCTCGACACCACCCTCCGTACCGTCGAATCGGTGCTGGACGTGGAGGAACTGCGTCGGCGAATCGACGAACTGGAACACCAGGCGGCCGATCCGGACCTGTGGAACGACCAGGAGCACGCGCAGAAGGTGACGAGCACGCTGTCGCACGCGCAGTCCGAACTGCGTCGCGTGGAGGGCTTGCGTCAACGTCTCGACGATCTTCCACTGCTCTACGAACTCGCCGAAGAAGACGAAGGCGCCGAGGCTCTCGCCGAGGCCGACGAGGAGCGGGTCGGCCTGCGTGCCGACATCGCCGCCATGGAAGTGAAGACCATGCTGTCGGGCGAGTACGACGAGCGTGACGCGCTGGTCAACATTCGCTCCGGCGCCGGCGGTGTCGACGCCGCGGACTGGGCCGAGATGCTCATGCGCATGTACATCCGTTGGGCGGAGAAGCACGACTACGGGGTCGAGGTGTACGACACCTCGTACGCAGAAGAAGCAGGCATCAAGAGCGCCACCTTCGCGATCAAGGCCCCCTATACCTACGGAACCCTCTCCGTCGAGATGGGCACTCACCGGCTGGTTCGTATCAGCCCCTTCGACAACCAGGGCAGGCGTCAGACGTCGTTCGCCGAGGTCGAGGTACTCCCTGTGGTGGAGACGACCGACCACATCGACATCGCCGAGAACGATGTCCGGGTGGACGTCTATCGCTCGTCGGGTCCCGGTGGGCAGTCGGTCAACACCACGGACTCCGCGGTTCGCCTGACCCACGTTCCCACGGGCATCGTCGTGACCTGTCAGAACGAGAAGTCGCAGCTCCAGAACAAGGTGTCCGCGATGCGAGTGCTGCAGGCGAAACTGCTCGAGCGCAAGCGTCAGGAAGAGCGCGCCGAGATGGACGCGCTCAAGGGCGACGGCGGCAACTCGTGGGGCAACCAGATGCGGTCCTACGTGCTGCACCCGTACCAGATGGTCAAGGATCTCCGGACGGAGTTCGAGGTCAACAACCCGTCGACGGTTCTCGACGGCGACATCGACGGTTTCCTCGAGTCCGGCATCCGCTGGCGGATGCGCGAGAACCAGGGCTAGGCCGGGATGTCGGCCGCATCGGGCGTCACTGCGGCGAAGTTCGCTCCGACGCAGAACTTCCTGAACTGGTTGTCCACGATCGGCCTCTCCGTTGCCCTCACCGTTCTCGGGGCGGTGTTGCTGGCGCGCTTCGCCAGCTGGGCCGGTGCGAAGATCACCGACCGGATCGACAGCAATTACAAGCAGGGCGACGCGCTGGTGCGTTCGGAGGCCAGCAAGCACAGGCACTCCGTGGCGCAGGTCATCACCTGGGTGGTCATCACGATCATCTACGTGATCGCGACCATGAAGGTGCTGGACCGGATGGGCCTGCCGATCGGGAGCCTCGTCGCGCCGGCGACGGTCATCGGTGCTGCGCTGGGCTTCGGCGCGCAGCGGGTGGTCCAGGACATTCTGGCCGGATTCTTCATCATCACGGAGCGGCAGTACGGATTCGGCGACACCGTGAGCCTCGCGGTCACTGGTTCCTCGGAGGACGCCGAAGGGGTCATCGAAGACGTGACCCTGCGAGTGACGCGCATGCGTAATTCGGACGGTGAAGTGATCACCGTTCCCAACGGCCAGATCGTCAAGGCAACGAACCTGTCGAAGGATTGGGCGCGTGCCGTCATCGACATACCGGTTCCTGCCGCAGCCGACATCAACCGTGTCAACGACCTGCTGCACAGGGTCTGTGTGGCGGCGATGGAAGACGAGTATCTGAAGACCCTCCTGCTGGACGAGCCGTCTGTGATGGGCGTCGAGAATCTCGGTGTGGACGAGGTGGTGGTGCGCATGGTTGCGCGAACACTGCCGGGCAAGCAGTTTCAGGTGCGCCGAGCACTACGCGTGCGCGTCGCCTCCGCGATGCAGCGGCAGGGTATGGCAGTTACTGCCGATCTGACCGCGGTGCCGGATTCGACGGAGCAGAAAGGGAAGGACGGGCAGTGACCAGCGACGACGAGCGAACCGGGATCGACCGACTCCTGGCCCCGCGCTTTCTGCCCAGTCACCTCTTCGGTGGCCGTGCCCGCACCTCGACACTGTTGCTGGTGATCCTGTGGCTGGTCCTCTACTGCTTGAACGTGTACCTCAATCCAGAGGAGCCGGAGCCCAGCGTGATGACCAAACCGCCCGCCGCCACTTCACAGGTGCCCGTGGAAACGCAGCAACAGACCACGACTCCTGCCACCACCGAGACCACCACCGAGTCGGCTACCACGACGCCTTCCGAGTCGACACCCTCAGATTCGGAGACGACGACTCCTGGGTCAGGTGAATCCGAGTCTCCCTCGTCCACCACTGGGATTCCGGGGTTCCCGCGCTTCGAGATTCCCGGCCTGAACAGGGACACGCCCGCCCCCGAAAACGAGCCCACCACCACGGTCCCGGCTGTTCCGGCGCCGTAGCGAATCGGACTCGGGAGTTGTCACAGAGGGGAAGCTCACTTCGTCGGGCTAGACTGGCTCCCCGTGATCAGCGTCCAGAATGTGTCGAAGTCGTACAAGACGTCTACCAGGCCTGCCTTGGACAAGGTGAGCGTCGAGGTGGACAAGGGCGAGTTCGTCTTCCTCATCGGCCCGTCGGGGTCCGGCAAGTCGACATTCATGCGTCTGCTCCTCAAAGAAGAGTCGCCGACCGGCGGCGACATCCACATCTCGAAGTTCCACGTGAACAAGCTTTCCGCCAGGCGGGTGCCGAAGCTTCGGCAGAGCATGGGCTGCGTCTTCCAGGACTTCAGGCTGCTGCAGAAGAAGACGGTCTCGGAGAACGTCGCCTTCGCGCTCGAGGTGATCGGAAAGCCCCGATCCATGATCACGCGTACCGTCCCCGAGGTGCTCGAGATGGTCGGCCTGTCCGGCAAGGCGGATCGACTGCCCAACGAACTGTCGGGCGGCGAGCAGCAGCGAGTCGCGATTGCTCGCGCATTCGTGAACCGGCCGTTGGTGCTGCTGTGCGACGAGCCCACCGGCAACCTCGACCCCGAGACGAGTCAGGACATCATGTTGCTGCTCGAAAGAATCAACCGCACCGGGACCACTGTCGTCATGGCCACCCACGATCACCACATCGTCGACTCGATGCGGCGCCGCGTGGTGGAACTCGACCTCGGCCGAGTGGTGCGTGACGAAGCACGGGGTGTGTACGGCGTCGGCAGATAGCCGATGACAGCACGCACCTCCAGCTAACGCCTACGCCCTCCCACGAAGGACTTCATTTCCGATGCGCGCCAGTTTCATTTTCAGCGAGGTTCTCACCGGCCTGCGCCGCAACGTCACGATGACGATCGCCATGGTCTTGACCACGGCGATCTCGCTCGGTCTGTTCGGCAGCGGTCTGCTCGTCGTGCAGATGGCCGGCAAGACGCAGCAGATCTTCCTCGACCGAGTCGAGGTGCAGATCTTCCTCACGGACGACATCTCCACGTCCGACCCCGGATGTGAGGGCGAGATCTGCAAGGCGATTCGTTCGGACCTGGACAACACGCCCTCGGTCGTATCGGTGCAGTACCTCAACCGCGACGACGCGGTGAAGGACGCGACGGAGCGGGTGTTCAAGGATCAGCCCGAGTTGGCTGCCCTCGTCAGCCCCGACAGTTTCCCCGCGTCGTTCAAGGTGAAGTTGAGTGATCCGGAACGCTTCGGAGTCATCAACGAAGAGTTCGGTGCCAGACCCGGCGTCGAGAGCGTGCTCAACCAACGCGAGTTGGTGGAGCGGCTCTTCAGTGTCCTGAACGGCGTGCGCAATGCCGCGTTCGCGATCGCGATCGTCCAGGCCGTGGCCGCGGTCCTCTTGATCGCGAACATGGTGCAGATCGCCGCGTTCACCCGTCGTACCGAGGTCGGCATCATGCGTCTCGTGGGCGCGACCCGTTGGTACACGCAGCTTCCGTTCCTACTCGAGGCGGTGATGGCGGCCCTTGTCGGCGCGGTGCTTGCCATCGTCGGATTGTTCACAGCGAAGAACTTGTTCGTCGACGACGTTCTCGCGGACGTCTACGAGGCGAACATCGTGGCCCGCATCTCCAACAGTGACGTTCTGTTCGTGTCGCCGTGGCTGATCCTCGTGGGCGTCGGTATGGCTGCTGCCACCGCGTACACCACGCTGCGTCTCTACGTGCGCGAATAATCCGGTTGCCGTTACTCGTATGCTCGTTGGAGCAAGATCAATGATCGAAACGCGGACTGAAAGGCCCGAGCAGTGAAAGAAAAGGGCCGCAAGGTCATCGCGAGCAACAAGAAGGCGCGCCACAACTACGCCATCATCGACGTGTACGAGGCGGGCATCGCACTCGTCGGCACCGAGGTGAAGAGTCTGCGTGAGGGCAAGGCGTCACTGGTCGACGCCTTCGCCACCGTGGACGACGGTGAGGTGTGGCTGCGCGGTCTGCACATCCCGGAGTACACGCAGGGTACGTGGACCAACCATTCGCCGCGCCGCACGCGGAAGTTGTTGTTGCACAAGCGCGAGATCGAGCACCTCGTGGGCAAGACACGTGAGGGCAACCAGACCCTCGTGCCGCTGTCGATGTATTTCTCCGACGGCAAGGTGAAGGTCGAGTTGGCGCTTGCCAGAGGCAAGCAGGACTACGACAAGCGTCAGGACCTGGCCCGCCGAACCGCCGAGCGTGAGGTGACCCGCGAACTCGGCCGCCGAATCAAGGGCATGCGCTGATATCTGTCCTGCTCGCCATGGTGGCCGCGATCGGCTACGGGGTGAGCGACTTCGTCGGCGGGGTTGCTTCGCGACGAGTAGCCGCGCTGCGCGTGGTGGTGGTGTCGTACCCGATCTCGTTCGTGATCGTCCTGGCTATCGCTCCGTTCGTTCCAGGTGAGCTCACGACCGCTTCTCTGATGTGGGGCGCCCTTTCGGGGATTGCGAACGGTCTGGCCGTATGGGGCTTCTACCTGGCACTTGCGTCCGGGCCGATGTCGGTCGTCTCACCACTGACTGCGGTACTGGTCGCCGGAATTCCCGTACTGATCGGACTGGGACTCGGCGAACGTCCCGGAGTGATGGCCTTCGTCGGGGTGCTGGTCGCGCTCCTCGCGGTGGTGCTCGTGAGCCGTGAATCTCCGGATGCGACGGTGGGGGAAGTCTCCGGTGGTCGCACGATGCGGTTCACGAAAACGGTCGCGGTCCTGACTGTCGGCTCGGGTATCGCCTTCGCTCTGGCCTTCGTCTTCTTGCATCGCATCGACGGTGAAGGCGGCCTGTGGCCGCTGGTGCTGTCACGGGCGTCCGCGACCGCTGCGGTGTGGGTGGCGGCGCTGGTGGCGCGGGAGTTCTCGCCGCCGCACGGTGAACCGCTGCGGCTGGCCGTCTACGTCAGCATCCTCGACGTGATTGCCAATGTCGCCATGCTCTACGCGTTTCACGGCGGTATGTTGTCGCTGGTCAGCGTGATCGGAGCGCTGTATCCGGCAGCCACGGTTCTGCTCGCGATGGTGATGCTGGGCGAGCGGGTCAGTCGCGTCCAGCAGGCCGGAATGCTGCTCGCGCTGGCAGCGGTGGGGATGATCGCGGTCGCGAGCTGAGCGGTCTACGTACGCAGGTGCATCCGCTCGCCCTGCCGACCGAACAAGCTCAACAATTCGGCTGGTTCGTCGCCCGCAGCCCCGAACCAGTGTGGGGTTCGGGTGTCGAACTCGACGGCTTCGCCTGCGCTCAACATCACGTCCTGCGACCCGAGTAACAGGCGGACACGGCCGGCCAGAACGTAGAACCATTCGTAGCCCTCGTGGGTGCGCTGTTCGGGAAGCCGTCCGGGATCTGGCTCGATGATCATCTTGTAGGCCTGCAGATTGCCGGGTTGCCGTGTGAGCGGTATGGAAGTCATCCGGCCGTCCGTGGTGCGCACCTGGCGGATCCGAGGATCCCGGGTGGGCTCTCGCACCAGATCGTCGAGAGGAATGCCGTACGTCGAGGCGATCGGGAGTAGGAGTTCGAGGCTGGCACGCCTCCCTCCGGATTCCAGACGCGAGAGCGTGCTCACCGAGATGCCGGTCGACTCGGCCAGCGCCGACAGGGTGAGATCGCGTTCGAGGCGCAGTGCCTTGAGTCGTGGTCCGATTTCTGCGAGTACGTCGTCCATGAACACAGTTTGCCAAAACTGCAAAAGATATTGCCAATATTGCCGGAAGTGCGGAAGGTAGAGACATGACGAACACAACTTTGGACGTGGCAATCGTCGGCGGTGGCGCCGCCGGACTCAATGCAGCACTGGTTCTGGCGCAGGCCAGACGGTCGGTGACGGTGATAGACGCGGGTGCACCCAGGAACGAGTTGGCCACCCACCTCCGTGGCTTCCTGACTCGGGACGGCACCGTGCCCACCGACCTTCTGGCGATGGGGCGAGAAGAGGTCGAGCGCTTCGGTGTCACGTTCACCGAAGGGTCTGTCAGGCAAGCGGCAGCGGGGGATGCGGGATTCGAACTCACACTCGAGAACGGCGAATCCGTGGTGGCTCGTCGACTACTCGTCGCCACTGGAATCACCGACACCTTCCCGGACATCGAGGGCTTCGCCGACAGGTGGGCAAAGGACGTTCTGCACTGCCCTTACTGCCACGGCTACGAAGTGCGTGATCAACCGCTCGGAGTCATCGCCGAGACGGCGTTCTTCGGTGTCCACCAGGCATTGATGGTCCGGCAATGGTCGGACGACGTGGTGCTGTTCACGCACACGGACGACAACATCGATCCCGTCGACCGGGAAAAGCTCGAAGCCCGCGATATTCGGATCGTGTCCGGCAAGGTTACGGGGCTGTCGGTCGAGAACGACGAGCTCAGCGGGGTTCGGCTGGCCGATGGCACGGTGACGCCGCGCCGGGCAGTGTTCGTCGGCGGCGCGATCACACCCGTGCCTCGGGACGGGATTCTGCGGGACCTCGGTGCCGAGACGAACGACACTCCATTCGGGCCGTTCGCTGCAGTGGACGTGACCGGTGCAACGAGCATTCCCGGCGTGTGGGCCGCCGGTAACGTCGTGGACCCGAAAGCCCAGGTCATCATCTCCGCATCGGCCGGATATCAGGCAGCCGTGGCGATCAACATGGACCTGATCGAAGCAGACGTGGAGGCGGCCGTCGCCGCAAAGCGGGCGCGCTGAACGCCGGGTCGTGATACTCGGATGAAACGGCGCGCCCCACGCGTTACACTGGGTGGCCCCGCGAGGTTCGTGGGGACGTACGGGGCTGAACGGTTTCGACTGCGTACGTTGAGTCAGGGGAAGCGTGTCGGTGCAGGCAAGAGACCACCGTTAAGCGTCGCTGCAACCAATTAAGCGCCGATTCCAATCAGCGCGACTACGCACTCGCTGCCTAAGTAGCGACTGCGTGTCTGTCAGTCCGGGTTCGCCCTCGGCCCGGGTACTGGCATCAGCTAGAGGGCTTTACCTACCGGCTCGGTCGCGGAGTCGGATGGGACATCAAACAGCGACTGGGATCGTCATCCTGGCTTGTTTGTGTGACTGGGAGATCCAAGTAGAGACATAGCAAACTGCACACGGAGAAGCCCTGGCTTTGCTGCGGAGGACCCGGGTTCAATTCCCGGCAGCTCCACAAAGAAGTGGCCCTTCACCTGAATTCAGGTGAAGGGCCACTTTTCTCAATCGGTCGTTACTTCTCGCACGCGACTCCGTCGCCGTCTCTGTCGAGGTCCAGGCTGTAGCCGGGTTGGCCTGCATATATCGGAGCGGCTCCTGCATTGCGCACCGCAGCACAGTTCTTGTAGTACGTGCCCGTCGGAGCTTCATCGGGTGTGTCGATCGTCGGCGGTGGGACATAAGCCGGTGTCTCGGGTGGCGGCGGGATGTACTCACGGGTGGGCGGCGGCACGTAGGCGGGCGGCGGCGGAATGTATGGCCGTCTGTGGTCGTCATCCTGAGGGATGAGCGGAACGATCACAACGTCGTCCTCGGTCGTAGTCGGCGGAACCGTTGTGGTCGTAGGAAGAGCCGTAATGGTCGTCGTCGAGGTCGTCCGCTTGGTCGTGCTGGATGCGACGGGCGCCGTCGTCACTGCGGGTCGACTCGAGACCGTTGTCGTGGCTACGACCGGCTCTGTCGGTTGATCCGTCTTCTTGTCGTCGGTCAAGGAGCCGATCGCGATCAGCCCGACGACAACACCTCCCGCAATCCACGGCCACTTACGTCGACTCTTCTGCGAGCCGTCCGGACTTCCTGCCGGGTCGGCTCCAACAAACTGCTGAGTTGCTCCGACCGAGGTGCGGGGGCGGATCCGAGCGGTCCATTGCCGGCCGTCCCACCACCGTTCGATACTCGGATCTCGATAATCGGGGTGCCACCCGGGAGGAGGGTTCACGGCGCTGTCCATTCTTGCTGAATCGGCCACCTGTTGGCCTGCACGCTAGATCGCTATCTCGGTCCCACGTGTTACCGGTAGTCGAGTGAGAAGTTTCCAGGTCACGCGGAATTTCTACGACTTCCTTCGGCGCTCTTGCCGGGTGTGCTGTGCGCGCGGAAGTAGGGTGTTGCGGTGATCGAAGCGAGAGCGCTCGGGGTGGTGGTCGCCGGCGGCGCATTGGGCGCTTGTGCGCGGTACGGGCTCTCCGAGTTGTTCCCGGGGATCTGGACGATCGCCGTCGTGAACGTGGTCGGTTCCCTCCTGCTCGGCGTGGTCGCGGCGCTAGTGGGCCCGGACCGGTTGTGGCGGCTGTTCCTCGGAACGGGAGTACTCGGCGGCTTCACCACGTTTTCCACCTTCGCCGTGGATGCAGTGGGACAGAGCGCACTCGTGGCCGGCGCATATATCGCGGCAACCCTCGTACCGGCACTGCTCGCAGCGTGGGCGGGAATGGAAATCGGCCACCGTCTTCGGATGCAGCGGAGCCCGGCATGAACATCGTGATGGTCGCTCTGGGTGGCGGTGTCGGCGCCGGAATCAGGTATCTCACCGGCCGCTACGTGGCCTCCTACGGCAGCTTCCCGATTCCGACGTTCCTCGTGAACATCGTCGGCTGCTTCATCCTCGGTCTGCTCTCGGGAGCCGCGCTGTCGCCGTCGCTGTTCGCACTGTTGGGAACCGGATTCTGTGGTGGGCTCACCACCTACTCCACGTTCGCCGTGGAGTCCG
Organism: Rhodococcus huquni; assembly: GCF_055231055.1. Lineage (NCBI taxonomy): Bacteria > Bacillati > Actinomycetota > Actinomycetes > Mycobacteriales > Nocardiaceae > Rhodococcus > Rhodococcus huquni. The sequence goes on along the minus strand of NZ_JBUYWE010000008.1, from coordinate 77,081 downwards.
TTGCGGCCGAGCGACTCCACCGGCCCTACGTTTCGGTGCTGTATGTCGGCGCCAGCCTGATCGTCGGACTCACTCTCGCGTGGGCGGGATATTCACTCACGGCATGAACCCCGACGGCTTGGGGTGCAAGATGGTTGACAGTCGAACCAACAGGGAGGTTTCGTGGCGCACGAACGGGCCGGACAGATTGCTCTGCCGGAGGATCTGGTGGACATCGCCCACCTCGTCACTGCGTATTACAGCCGGGTGCCGGATCCGGAGAATCCGTTGCAGCAGGTGACGTTCGGTACGTCGGGCCATCGCGGGTCGAGCGTCGACGGTGCCTTCAACGAGGCGCACATCCTCGCGACGACCCAGGCGATCGTGGAGTACCGCGCCTCGCAGGGCACCGACGGGCCGCTCTTCCTAGGGCGCGACACGCATGCGCTGTCGGAGCCGGCCTGGGTGTCGGCCCTCGAAGTGCTCGCCGGCAACGGCGTGGACGTGCTGATCGATTCGCGTGATCGGTACACGCCGACACCAGCGATCAGTCACGCCATCCTCAGGTACAACGGCAGCGCGCCGTCTTCCCTGGCAGACGGCATCGTGGTCACGCCCTCCCACAATCCGCCGCGCGACGGCGGATTCAAGTACAACCCACCGCACGGCGGCCCGGCCGACTCGGACGCGACCTCGGTGATCGCGAAGCGCGCCAACGAATTGCTGCGCGCCGGACTGTCCGGTGTGCGGCGCATCCCCATCGAGCGGGCCCACCGGCACGCCGAGCGCTACGACTATCTGCGCTTCTACGTCGACGATCTGCCGAACGTTCTGAATCTCGATGCGATTCGAGGAGAAGGCATCCGCATCGGCGCCGACCCGCTCGGCGGAGCGAGCGTCGACTATTGGGGTGCGATTGCCGAGACCCATCACCTGGATCTCGAGGTGGTGAATCCGACCGTCGACGCGGCATGGCGGTTCATGACGCTCGATACGGACGGCAAGATCCGCATGGACTGTTCGTCGCCGCATGCGATGGCCTCGCTCATCGAGATGCGTGATCGCTTCGACGTCGCCACGGGCAACGACGCCGATGCCGACCGCCACGGGATCGTCACGCCGGACGGCGGTCTGATGAATCCGAATCACTATCTGGCCGTGGCCATCGACTACCTGTTCTCCCATCGTGACGGCTGGGGTTCCCGCCCTGCCGTCGGTAAGACTCTGGTGAGTTCGTCCATGATCGACCGGGTGGTGGCGAGTCTCGGTCGCACCCTCGTCGAGGTTCCGGTCGGCTTCAAATGGTTCGTGCCGGGGCTGCTGGACGGCTCGGTGGGATTCGGCGGCGAAGAGAGCGCAGGCGCGTCGTTCCTCCGACACGACGGGGGAGTGTGGACCACAGACAAGGACGGGATCATCCTGGCGTTGCTCGCCGCGGAGATCACCGCGGTGACGGGAAAGACCCCGTCGGTCCGGTACCGGAAACTGGCCGAACAGTTCGGTGACCCCGCTTACGCCCGCATCGACGATCCGGCGTCGCGGGAGCAGAAAGCAATCCTCGCGAAGCTGTCCGCCGATCAGGTCACGGCAACCGACCTTGCGGGTGAGCCGATCACGGCGATCCTCACGGAGGCCCCCGGAAACGGTGCGCCCCTCGGTGGTCTGAAGGTCACCACCGAGAACGCGTGGTTTGCGGCGAGGCCGTCGGGCACCGAGGACGTCTACAAGATCTACGCCGAGTCGTTCGACGGTGCCGACCACCTCGCCCGAGTTCAGGAGGCCGCCCAGACCTTGGTATCCGGCGTCCTGCAGTAGCGGGCTAGCATCGTTCACGATCATGACTACGCGAGACGACAGGCTGCCCAAGGAGATCTGGATACTGGTCTCGGCCAGCTTCGTCATCGCATTGGGGTTCGGGCTGGTCGCACCCGCCCTTCCGCAGTTCGCCCGCAGTTTCGATGTCAGTGTCACCGCGGCGACCGTGGTCATCTCGTCGTTCGCGTTCATGCGGCTCGCCTTCGCGCCGGTCAGCGGCCGACTCGTCCAGAGGTTGGGGGAGCGACCCGTCTACATCACGGGTCTGCTGATCGTCGCGGCCTCCACCGGAGCCTGCGCGATTGCACAGGACTACTGGCAATTGCTGCTGTTCCGCGGTCTCGGCGGCATCGGGTCGACGATGTTCACGGTGTCCGCGATGGGGCTCGTCATCAGGATGGCGCCGCCGGACCGACGGGGCCGCGTGTCGGGTGTGTACGCGACCAGCTTCCTGATGGGCTCGATCAGTGGGCCACTCGTGGGTGGCCTGCTCGTCGGATTCGGGCTGCGAGTCCCCTTCGTCATCTATGCGATCGCGCTCGTGATTGCGGCGGCAGTGGTGTTCGTGAGTATGCGGGGTTCGCATCTCGCGTCGCCGGAAGTCTCCGAGCACAGCGACACCATGACGTTGCGGCAAGCACTGAAGAACCCCGTGTACCGAGCGGTGTTGGGATCGAACCTCGCGTTCGGCGGCGTGATCTTCGGGGTTCGCGTCGCGATGGTGCCGCTGTTCGTCGTCGAGTCGTTGCACCGAGAACCAGCGGTGGCTGGTGTCGCACTGACCGTGTTCGCTGTCGGAAATGCGTTGGTGCTGATGGTCGCAGGCCGGCTGTCCGACGCCTACGGGCGCAAGATGTTCGTCCTGATCGGCCTGGTCGTGTGTGGCACATCGACCATCGCGATGGGTCTGACCGACGATCTAGTGCTGTTCCTCGTGCTCTCGGCGGTCGCCGGAATGGGTTCGGGAATCATGAATCCCTCCCAACAGGCAGCCGTGGCGGACGTCGTCGGCGCCAAGTCGCGCGGCGGGCCGGTGCTCGCCACGTTCCAGATGGTGGCCGACATCGGTGGGGTCCTCGGGCCTGTCGGCGCCGGATTGCTCGCCCAGTACTTCTCCTACGGTGTGGCGTTCGCGGTCACGGGCGGCGTCATGCTCGCCGCCACGATCGGCTGGCTGCTCGTACCGAACCGTGCGGCACCCGAAGTGACGGTCGAGGCGCGCTGAGCCGCAATCGGTACTCTCGTTCCTGTGTGGATACGGATCGTCACCCTCGTCGCGCGGCTCGGACTGGCCGCGGTGTGGCTCGTCTCGGGTTGGCTCAAGGCCGCGGACCCGGCCCAGACCACAATTGCGGTGGAGGCCTACCGGTTGCTCCCACATGACCTCGTTCGCCCGGTTGCGAACACCCTGCCGTTCGTGGAAATCGCGCTCGGCCTGCTGCTCCTGATCGGACTGGCCGTCAGGGCGACCGCAGTGGTCTCCGCAGGTGTGCTGCTCGTGCTGATCGGCGTGATCATCTCGGTGTGGGCACGTGGACTGGCGATCGACTGCGGGTGCTTCGGCGGGGGAGGCGCCGCCGACGTGGGGGCATGGGACTACGCAGTCGAGATTCTGCGTGATGTCGGCTTCCTGGCGCTGGCCGCGTGGCTCGTCGTGTTTCCGCGATCTCCGTTCTCGCTCGGACCCCGTTCGAAAGCACCATTCTCAGTGCGCCCTCAGCCTCCGGTGGCAGAGTAGGTTGCCGCCTGCCCGTTTCATCCGAAATCGCCTGCCCGTTCATCCGCAATCGAAGGACTGCATAACGTGAGTTCGAAGAACAAGTACAACCCGCAGCCGGAGTCCAGCAAGTCGACGTACATCCTCGGCGGACTCGCGATTCTCGTCATCGGCGTCCTCGTGATCGGTGGTGTGATCTGGCAGAACCAGCGAAGTCAGCCGCTCAACGACGGCTACGGCGGAGTGAAGAACTCCGAGGTGCAGGTCCAGGCTCAGGACGACGGCGTCGTCCTGCTGGGCAAGCCCGACGCCGGGACCACGATCGACATGTTCGAGGATCCGATGTGTCCCGCGTGCCGGCTCTTCGAGGCGCGTTACGGACAGCAGGTCGCTCAGGCGGTCGACGACGGAAAGGTCGCCGTGCGGTACCACCTCATGAACTTCCTCAACGAGGCGTCGCCCAGCAAGGACTACTCCACGCGAGCGATCGCGGCCACCCAATGCGTCGCCGACTCCGGGGACGCGATCGCGTACTCGGCGCTGCACACCGCCCTTTTCGACGAGGCCAACCAGCCGGAGGAGGGCGGTAGCTCCGATCTGTCGAACGACGACCTCGCACAGCTCGCCCGCGACGCAGGCGCTTCGGACGAGGCCGCCGACTGCATCACCTCGGGCAGCGGCGTCGAGCAGGCCGGTGCTCATGCGGCCGCGTCCAGCCAGGCCCTCTCTGCGGCCGGCGGAAACTCCACCCCGTCCGTGGTTCACAACGGCACGGTGATCGACCCGTTCGGCGACACCGACTGGATCGCGAACCTGCAGCCCTGATCGGCTTCCGGGAGGGCGGCCGCCGCCCTCCCGGAACGCACCTGGCGATTTGTAGGCCGGGACGGCGATGGTGTAGCTTTCTTCGAGCACGCAGAAGTGATTTTGGGTGCGACAATATAACTGAACACGGGGCTATGGCGCAGCTGGTAGCGCACCACACTGGCAGTGTGGGGGTCAGGGGTTCGAGTCCCCTTAGCTCCACCAAGACAAGACTCCCTGACGCAGGTCAGGGAGTCTTGTCGTAGTGCGATTGGGTATTCTCTCGGCAGTGAGTGGGTCGCCCGATTGCCTAAGGCCCGCGGAACAGGGGGGCATCTCTCGCTGCGAACCTGGGTGTATCGGACGCGCGGACGTAACCGCAGAGCACATCCGTACGGCGGTGCTGCCACGGCGACCATTCGATGGGTGTTGTCTGTGCCGGGTAGACCTCGGCTACGGGTTGGCGAGCGCAATCGTGCTGGTCCGGTCCGCGCTTACCTTTCGGTGGATTTCTAGAATCCCTTGGCCCCAGGCGACCGCGATCCCCGGATAGTATTCGTGCATGACTCAGACCGACTTCACCGGACTCGAAGACCAACTTGCCATCGAGCGCCGCAAGGTCGATGTAGGAAACGTTAGCTTCTCTGTGCGTGAGATTGTGCGCATGTTCGAGGAGGAAGAGTTGAGCATCGCTCCGTCGTATCAGCGGAAGTATCGCTGGTCCACTGCAGTTGCCTCAACATTCGTCGAGTCGATGTTCCTCGGCCTTCCTGTCCCGCCGATCTTTGTCGCGACGAATGACAACTTTCAATGGGAGGTAGTCGATGGCCTGCAGCGAATCTCCACCCTCATCATGTTTTTGACGGAGGACCCCGACCATCTGGGGAAAATCGGCCGGGATGGTCCCCTTCGGCTGGAGGGTCTCACCAAGCTGAGTCAGCTAAACGGCGTCACATTCGCGGATATGCCTGTAGCTATCCAGCGCTACTTCAGCCGGCAGCCGCTACAGCTGATATCGCTAACCGACAAAAGTGACAAGACGGTTCGGTTCGATCTGTTTGAGAGACTGAACTCGGGTGCGATATCGCTTACAGCGCAGGAAGTTCGGGCGGCCGTGTACCAGGGCCGATTCATGGATTATGTCGAGGAGCTGTCCTCAAATGCGGACTTCCGCTCACTCCTGAAGCTACAGTCTGCGAATCAGCACGATGGGACCGCCAGTGAGCAGGTTCTGAAGTACTTCGCCTACAAGAACGACCGCTCTCGGTTCAGCGGCGCCGTGTCCCGCTTTCTGAACGACTACACAGACGGTGCGTCGGCGACGTTTGACTACGCTAATGAAGAGAAAACGTTCGAATCAACGTTCCGAATCCTCTCTGAGTTTCTTGATGGTGAACCGTTCCTCCGGCGAAACACGAATGTAACCCCGCTCGTCCAATTCGAGGCCTGCAGCGTCGCAATCGGCGAACTGATCCAAGAAGGCGTCGAACCAGCAGCGCCGTCAAACGATTGGCTTAACGATGAGGAGTTAGTCGATTCGAGCACAGGCGGGACGAACACTAAGTCGATGCTGCGCCGCAGGATCGATCGAGCGCGTAGTCTCTTTGGCTGAGATGAGCAACAAGCCCCTCTCGACTGTGGCGATCGATTTGGGAGACGCGGCCACCGTACGTCTTGCGGATTGGCGCAGGACGTTGACTGTGTTATCGACCGGCGGGTTGAACGGCATCAGAGAGACCGATCCCTTAGGGATGGAGCTTCGTGGAGCTGCAGCGGTCGCAGCTATGGCTGAGCTCGAGCGGCTCCTTCGTGAACTGCTGATTGCGACCGCTTACGAGATTAACCGCGCCGCCGTAATGGTGTGCGATCTTCGGCCGCAACTACGCGTGCTCGCCACCCAACAGCATTTTCAGAGGATTGTTCAATCCTCGAAAAGTGATGAGCATTGGGAGCAGCGTGGGCTCGTCACCACCCTAGAAGCAAGCACCGAGATCGCTCGCCTCCCGCTACGGGCCGGGGCCTCGCCGCAGCCCCCGCTTGATGGTCGCACGATACGGTCGTCACACATTCAGCGTCTTTGGCTGACCCTTGGCCTAGACGACGACCCGATCCCCAGTCCGCATCTTGGGGTCTCGCTTAACGCGTTAGCGATGTTGCGCAATGATGTCGCACACGGCAATGCTCCACTGGGAGAAGTATTACATCCGGAAGCTCCAGGTAAGTCGGCAGTCGAGCTGCGAAACCACTTAGAAAACGTCGAAAAATTGATCGATCACATTTGCCTCGCTTTCTCTGAATACGGAGCTTCGAAGTTGTATCGGAAGTAGACACCGAAATAGTTCAAACTCCGACAGATCGCCGATAGAGCTGTCGGCGGGCCGAATCTTGCTCCAGCGGGCTCGTCGCACGCTGCTTCGTTTCGCGACCTCTCGCCCCCGCCTCAGTGGCTGAGTGTGGCCAGGCCGCGGTCGCGTGCAGTGTCGTAGCCCCACAGCCAGTCGGTGTACTTGTAGCTCGAGGTGTCCCGGGTCTTGAACAGCTCGTTGCGGCGATCCGGCCGACGCCGTCGAGGTGCCACAGCTCGCCCCACATCCGGCCGACGGACAGGACCCGGTTGCAGTGAGGCGCGCGCTCTGCGTTGACGTCCCGCAGGATCTGCGGCCAATGGCGTTGTCGCTGCGCAGATCCTCGGACGCGTAGTCGGCGAGGCGCTTGGGGGACAGATCGTTGTCTCCGGACCTCTGGCCTCGGTGGTGCGCTGGCTCCAGCCTCCCGGTCACTGAATTGAAGGAACCGAATCCTTTCGTTCGAAATAGGCTTTGGTTTCGCGGTATACCAGCGGCGACAAGATCAGCAGGCCGATGAGGTTCGGCAGTGCCATCAGGCCGTTGGCGACATCGGAGAATGTCCAGACCGTGGTCAACTCGGTAGTCGCGCCGACGTAGACCACCGCAATGAACACGATCCGATACGGCACCACGAGGGCGTTGCCGAACAGGAACTCGATGCACCGGTCGCCGTAGTAGGACCAACCCAGAACCGTCGAGAAGGCGAAGAAGATGACGCTGACCGTCACGATGACGCTGCCCCAAGTGCCGGGCAGTCCATCGGCGAACGCATCGGCGGTGAACGTCGCCGCGCTGGCATCGGTCTTCCACACCCCGGTCACCACGATCACCAGGCCGGTAAAGGAGACCACGACCAGGGTGTCGATGAAGGTCTGAGTCATCGACACCAGCGCTTGGCGCACCGGGTGAGTGGTGGCAGCCGCGGCGGCGGCGATACCGCCGGTGCCGAGGCCCGACTCGTTGGAGAAGATTCCCCGGGCCACGCCGTATTGGATCGCCGCAGCAACGCCGGCGCCGACGAAACCACCTGTCGCCGCAGTGCCGCTGAAGGCGCCGGCGATGATCGTTTCGAATGCGGCGGGCAGATCGTCGAATCGGAAGATCAGGACTGCAAGGGCACCCAGGATGTAGAGCACGATCATGACTGGCACGAAGATGCTTGTCACCCGGCCGATCCCTTTGATTCCACCCAGGATGACCGCGCCGGCGAGGACAGTGATGATCAGCCCGGTGATCCAGGTGGGCACGCCCCACTCCGACTCCACGTTCAGCGCCACCGTATTCGCCTGGGTCATATTGCCGATACCGAAGGAAGCAATCACACCGGCCACTGCGAAGAAGCCGCCGAGGAACACACCGAATGGTCCTTTGATGCCGCGCCGGAGGTAATGCATGGGTCCGCCGGCTTGTTTACCGGTGGCATCGGTGCGGCGGAAGCGGACACCGAGGAACGCCTCACTGTATTTGGTGGCCATACCGACCAGGCCGGTCAGCCACATCCAGAACACCGCACCCGGCCCACCCAGGGCGATGGCGGTGGCCACGCCCGCGATGTTGCCGACGCCCACCGTGGCCGCCAGCGCGGTCGACAGCGCCTGGTAATGCGAGATGTCGCCTTCGGCATCGGCATCGGTGCGCTCGACGAATCCGATCCGAAAGGCAAGCACGAACCGCCGGAACTGCAGCCCCCGCAGCAGGATCGTCAAATACAATCCGGTCAGCAGTAGCAAGGGGATCAATAGCCAGGGGCCCCAGATGAAGCCACTGATGTTGCTGAGTACATCGCCCATAGGTAGTTACCGCCCTCATCGGTACAGACCGTGGTCGGCACGCGCCACGGTCACGGGCCACCGGCTGTTCCGCTGGCTCGATCATTCTGGGGCATGGCAACCCGCTGCGCCTGGCATTTCGACAGCGTGCCCGGTATCGACCAAACCGATTGGGAGCCTGTAATGCCTTCGTCAACCCTGCGCGGCGGGGGAGGCGACCCACGCCCGAATATGCCGCCCGATGGCGCCCTGGAACCCGTCGACATCGAGGTGCTGTCCGGTGATCGCGTGCAGGAGTGCGCCATCGAGGTGATCGGACAGTGCTCGCGCCGCTGCCGCGGGATTCGTGACGCCACCGATCGAAGTCAAGGATTGGGCGATCACGTCGACGAGGTCGGCGCGGCGCAGTTCGATTGCAGCGATCAGGCTCGCGTCACCGGCGGCCTCGGCGAACACGGCGAACCGGGCCCGTGTGCGGATCGACTCGGGCCCCTGGGCGTGCTGCAGGTATGCGGTGAGGGCGTCGGCCAGTGCGTCGACCGACCGGGGGAGTGCCGTCCCGGTGATGACCCCGATGACCTGCTGGTCGACCTCGAGTAGGCGGTCGAGGACGCCTTCCAACAGTGCCCGGCGCGTCCGAAAGAGATTGGACGTCGAGCCCAGTGCGACCCCAGCCTGCTCGTCGACCCGTCTGTGGGTCAGAGCGCGAATTCCGTCCGTGCCGACGACGTCGATGGCGCTGTCGAGCAGATCGGTGCGACGTGACATATCGCGACACTATTCACGATCTCACCGGAGACTACAAGTGTAGTTTTCTCGACTACATCTGTAGTACGGTCGAGTTATGGCAGCACTGAGGGGTAATGCGAATGAGGTGCGTATCGCCGGCGCCGGCGTGGCCGGGCTGGCGGCGGCGGTCGTTCTGTCGCGCGCCGGCATTCAGGTCGCCGTCGACGAACGCGCAGATGCGCCGCCGGCCACGGGAACAGTGTTCGGACTGGGCGGCCCGGCGCAGGAGGCGCTGCGCCGATGTGGGGTGCTCGAGCGTATTCGCGAAGTAGCGGTGGAGCAGCGCGCTGGGGCACTGCGCCGGGCTGACGGGCGGGTGTTGGTCGCAGCGAAGCTCCCCGACCCCATGCTTCTCGTGACGCGACCGGACCTGCAGAACGTCCTTGCCGACGAACTTCCCGCCGGCACTGTGCGTTACGGGCGAGCGGGGATGTCGCCCAGTGACCTCGCTGCTGACGCCGTGTTGATCGGTGCGGACGGCACCTTCAGTCCGATCAGGAATCGACTGTTCGGTTCCGAGGCCGCGCCGCGCCACGTAGGTACCACTGTCTGGCGTGGAACAGTCGACGCCTTTGCGAGTCCATCCGTCGACGAGGGTTCGCTCTACGGTGAAAGCTGGGGTCGTGGAGCCCTTTTCGGAATCACCCCGCGATTCGACGGCGGGCTCAACTTCTTCGGCGCCGCTCGCGCCGAGCCTGGCAGCACCACGGTCGAGGACTTCTTCACGCGTTTCGCAGACTGGCATCGCGACGTGCGGGCGGTGCTCGACGGAGTCGATCGTGACGACATCCTTCATCACGATCTGTTTCAGTCGCCGCCCCTTGCGCGCTTTACATCCGGTCGGACCGCTCTGGTCGGCGATGCCGCGCACACCATGACCCCGCACCTCGGGCGCGGCGCGGGAGAGGCCTTGGTCGACGCGGTCACTCTGGCAGAACTGCTGGTGAGCCACCCTGTCGACGATGCATTGGCCGGCTACGACCGGACGCGTCGGCGACACGGGGTGCGCATGGTTCGCGCTTCGGCGGCAGTGGGTGCGCTGGCACTTGCCGAGGGCGGGGTGCCCGTGCGCGACGGGATACTCGGGCTCGTGGGTCGTCTTTCGGCGCTGCGGCAGTAGCGTCGACCGCACACTACTTCGCACCCGATCGCAGGAGCCAGATGAAGCTCGGACTGTCCGATCTACTCGTACCGGTCTCCACCGACGACCGCGAGGCGACCACGGCGTTCTACGAGTCGCGCACCGGCGGTGTCGGACCGCGTTCGTTCGAGGAATTACGGGTCGCGCGCGCCGCCCGGGCACTCGATCCGGCGGCTCCCACCCGAGCTGTCGAGCACACGGCAGCGGCTGCGGGTCACACCGTGCCGGTACGCATCGTCACCCCGAGGGAGGGGGACGTCCAGGGTGTCTACCTTCATTTCCACGGCGGCGGCTTCTACATGGACTCCGCGGCGCGGGGCGACGAGCAGAACGCTCGCCTCGCGGACGCCCTCGGAGTCGCCGTGGTGAGCGTCGACTACCGACTTGCACCGGAATCGCCGTGGCCCGCTGCGCCCGACGATTGCGAGGCCGCGGCCCTGTGGTTGATCGACGCAGCGACCGAGCGGTTCGGCACGAGCCGGCTGGTGATCGGCGGGATGTCTGCCGGATCCACCTTGGTCATGGCGACATTGCTTCGCCTACGTGATCGGGGAGTTGCGCGGTCTTTCGCGGGCGCAGTGCTGGAAGCCGGCACCTACGACCTCAGTGCCCGCACACCAGCAGGCCGAATAGTCGCCGACGAGTACTTCGTCGAGGCCTACGTCGGTCATGTCGCCGACCGCACCGTCCCGGACATCTCGCCGACGTACGGGGACCTGCGGGGACTGCCGCCCGCCCTCGTCGTGATCGGGACCGAGGACGTGGTGCTGCCGGAAAATCTCGCGATGGTGGCCCGTCTGACTGCAGCCGGCAACGACGTCGACCTACGCCTCTACCCGGGCGTTCCCCACGGATTCACGATGCACGGCACGCCCATCGGCCGGCAGGCCGTGCGTGACGTCGACACGTGGCTCGGACAGCGATTTCACGAGGCGGCGGTAGAGTCGTGATGTGCTCCTGAACTTCCTGTCGTTGTGCGCGATCATGCTGACGCTGATCGCCGCTTCGCCGATGGAAGGAACGGCACTCACCGCCGTTGGCCTGTTGATCACGGTCATGGCCGTCGCTGCAACGCTGTTGCAGTTCTACAGCCCCACGCTGGCGACAGCACCCCTGCGGTCCTCCCACGGCCCAGAGCCGGACGAGCGGCGACTTCGCGGCTCGTTCCGTCGAAGCTGCCATCCTGACACTCCCGGCCGGCCGCGCCCGAGGGCGCCCGGTCTCTCGGCGGGGACGCTCTGACGCTGGTCCCCGCATCCTCGCTCACATTCACGAGGACAATCGGGAGTAACCCATGTTGCAAATACGCGGCGCTTCGCGCTGCTTCGGTGCGCTGACCGTCTTCAGTGATGTCACATTCGACGTAGAACTCGGAACGGCGTGTGCGATCGTCGGCGCGAACGGCGCCGGAAAATCCACTCTGCTTCGCTGCGTCGTCGGCGCGGACCACCTGGACGAAGGGACGATCTTCTTCGACGGCGAACCGGTGAACGAATCGTCTCCGGCGTTCCGGGCGTCGGTCGCCTCGGTTCTCGACGAACCCGGCTTCTTCCCGCACCTGTCGGTCTCCGAGCACATTCGCTTGATCGCCACGGCGCACGGGGTTGTCGATGCATCGGACGTCGCAGCGGCGACGCTCGACAACTTCGGCATGACCGGTGCTGCCGACCAACTGCCCGTCACCCTGTCGAGCGGGCAACGTCGTCGTCTGGCGTTGGTCTCGGCCTTCGTGCGCCCGCGTACGACGTTGGTGCTCGACGAACCCGAGCAGCACCTCGATGTCGAGGGCCGGGTGCGACTGGCGGAGACGTTGAACGCAGAGAAGGCCGCCGGGGTGGCCGTGTTGCTGGTGTCGCACGATCCTGAACTCGTCGATGCCGTTGCCGACGTCACGATCGACGGTGACTCATGGCGATGACGATGGATCCGAGATCGACCGAACGGACCGTTCCCGCTGCGTCGGCGATCATGGCCTTACGGAAGAGTTGGGAACGCGCACGTCGAACCGAGACCCCACGAGCCAAGGCAGCTGTGTGGACCGTGCCGATCTTCGTGACCGCAGGCATTTTGTGGGGGCTGGCGCGAAAAGAATCCGGCGTCCTGTCCTCGTTGGGTCTGTTGGATACCGATCGCGTCACCCTGCCGTATGCGGCAGGAGTCGTACTGCTGGTGATCGCGGCTTCGGCGTATCCGGTGTTGAAGGCGATAGGCCCGATGGCGGTCGGTAGCGCTGAGATGCACTGGATGTTGGGGAGTCCCGTGGACCGGACTGCTCTCCTGCGGAGGCAGCTGATCGCGTGGGTGGTGGGCACGGCTGTCGCCGGGGTGCTCGTGGCCCGTCTCGTGACGCTGATGCTTCCCACTCCGACGACGTGGTGGCTGTTCGCTGCGCTCGGGGTCGTGAGCGCTTGGGGAGTCTGGGGACTCGCTGTCCGCTCACAGGGCAAGTGGGACAGGTCTGCCCTCACCAAGGGCGCTGACGTGGCTACCGGACTGTCCGCCTCGGTGGTGTCTCTCGACCCGTCGCACGTGTCCTCGGCGTGGGAGCGGCGTTCGTGGCGAAGGGTCGGATCGGTCCGGTCGCGAGGATTCACCGGCGGCCGCACTCGCTCACTCGTCGACGCGGATCTTCGCCGTGTGCTCCGAGGGCGGTCGGCTCAGGTGACGTTCGTCGTCGCCCTGGGAGCTACGTACGTCGCGGCGCTGGTGGGCACGCCTCTCGCAGTCGCACTCGTCCAGACGATCGCGTGTTTCGCGGTCGGATCGGCGTTCAGCAGGGGACTGCTCGACGTGTGTCGGTCCGCCGAGTTACGAAACCTGCTCGGCGGTACCGATCGCCGACTGCAGCTGGCACACCTACCGGTTCCGATCGTCGCGATCACGTTGTTGTGGCTCGCCACGATGCCTGTTGCGATGGCCGGAGGATGGGCGGCTCTCGCCATCACGCCGGTCACGGCAACTCTTGCGGTGTATCGGTCGCGCACTCGTCCGCCGATGCAGTACGGCGGCCTCGTGCTCGAAACCGGCTTCGGGCAGCTCCCGATCGACGTACTGCGACAGATGGTACGAGGCCCGTTGATCTTGGTCGCCGGGCTGTTCCTGCTGGCCCTCGTCCTGTGAGTACGATGAGCGGTCAAGTTCCAATGTCGACGGAGGCGTGCGTGGCGAAGAAGCGGATCCCCGTGGTGCTCGTTGGCGGATTCCTCGGTGCGGGCAAGACGACGATGCTCAATCACCTGCTCCGGAACAACCGCGGGGTGCGTATCGGCGTCATCGTCAACGACTTCGGCGCCGTCAACATCGATTCGATGATGGTTGCGGGACAGGTCGATTCGATGATGTCACTCAGCAACGGCTGCCTGTGTTGTGCCGTCGACGTCAGCGACATGGACGAGATGATCGACAAGCTCGCCGGCTCCGACCTCGACGTGATCGTCGTCGAGGCGAGTGGGCTTGCCGAGCCACGCAACATGATTCGCCTGATCCTGGGTTCGAAGAACCCCAACGTCGTCTACGGCGGGCTCGTGATGCTGGTCGACGGCACGCAGTTCGAGGACACGGTCTCGCGGCACCCCGAAGTCGCCCAGCACATCGGTCTCGCCGACCTGATCGTCCCGAACAAATCGGACAGCCTCGACGAGGAACACCGCGACGGGCTCGAAAAGGTGTTGCGCGAGCACAACGGCCGAGCCCCGATCGTCTTCACCGATCACGGACGAGTCGACCCGGCACTGCTGTTCGACCCGGACGAGAACCGGGGCCCTACCTCGGGTGAGCAATTGACCCTCGATCAGCTCATGGTCGATCAGGACCACGGTGATTCGTGCGAGGACCACGAGCATCTCCACACGTCGTACCTGGCCGTCGATTTCGAGTCGGCGGCGCCCGTGCACCCGAGGCGACTGGTTGCGTTCCTCGAGGATCGACCCGTCGGGCTGTACCGCGTCAAGGGATACGTGCACTTCGACGTCCCGGGGCAGACCCGCAAGTTCGAGGTTCAGACCGTGGGGCCGCACATTCGGTTCGTCTCGACCAGATGGGAACCGGGCCAGGGGCGGTCCACCCAGCTGGTGCTCATCGGCGCCGACATCGACGAGCCGGCGATCGTGGAGCGCCTGCGCGAGTGCGTGGTCGTGGACGGTGAGGAGTCGAGCTCGGACACCATGCTCGGCGTCCACCGATACACGGTCACTGCCTGATCGGGTGTGAGAGTCTGGGCGGGTGAGCGAACTCGAACCCAGCATGTCGGTGTACGACGCCATCCGCCTTCGCCGTGACGTCCGCGCCGAGTTCACCGGCGAGCCGCTGTCCGACGACATGCTCGACCGCATACTCGGTGCGGCGCACAGCGCGCCGAGCGTCGGCAACACGCAGCCTTGGGATTTCGTCGTCGTTCGCGACACCGAGACTCTGGGCGCGTTCGCCGATCATGTGGCGGGAGCGCGGAAGCGTTTCGCGGACTCGCTACCCGAGGATCGTCGCCGTACCTTCGACCCGATCAAGGTCGAAGGCATTCGGGAATCCGGAATGGGTGTCGTCGTCACGTACGACCGTTCGCGGGGCGGCGAACACATCCTCGGTCGGCACACGATCGACGACACGGGCCTGTTCTCGGCCGTTCTCGCGATCCAGAATCTGTGGCTTGCCGCTGCGGCCGAGAACGTCGGCGTCGGCTGGGTGTCGTTCTACGACGAGGCCTACCTCACCGACCTGCTCGAAATTCCGGACCCGATCAGGCCCATCGCCTGGTTGTGCGTGGGCCGGGTCAGTGAATTTCAGCAGGTGCCGGACCTCGAGAGGTTCGGATGGCGGGGGCGTCGGTCGCTGACCGACGCCGTCCACCATGAGAAGTTTCGGTAACGCTGTAGAAGTTTCGGTAACGCTGTAGAAGTTTCGGTAACGCTGTAGAAGTTTCGGTAACGCTGTAGAAGTTTCGGTAACGCTGTAGAAGTTCTAGCGAGAACCGCGCCGGGTTCCGGATGCGGACGTGGGTGCGGCGCTACGGCTGCGTCCACCACCGGTGCGGGTTCCGCCGGTGCGGCTGCCACCGGAGCGACCGCGTGCGGCCTGTCCACCCTGACCGCGGCCACCCGATCCACCGCGAGCGCCCTGGCCGGCGGGGCGGGGACGACGTCCGCCGCCTCCGTTGTTGTTCTGTGCCGGCGCCTTGGGGGCGGGCTTCACGTGCGGCGCGATGTCGCCGACGAGGTCGACGACGTGGGTCGAGTCGGCCGTCGACTTGACGGGCGACACCTTGATCGCGGCCTTGCGCATGAGCACCGACAGGTCCTTGCGCTGTTCGGGTAGCACGACGGTCACGACATCGCCTGCGCTTCCGGCGCGTGCGGTACGTCCCGAGCGGTGCAGGTACGCCTTGTGCTCGGCCGGCGGATCCACGTGAACGACCAGTTCCACGTCGTCGACGTGCACGCCGCGGGCGGCGACGTCGGTGGCCACCAGCACGCGGGCATCCCCGGCAGAGAAGGCTGCGAGGTTGCGGTCACGGGCGGCCTGCGACAGGTTGCCGTGCAGGTCGACGGACGGAATGCCGGCTTCGGTGAGCTGGCGGGCCAGCTTGCGTGCCTGATGCTTGGTGCGCATGAACAGGATGCGTCGGCCGGTGCCGGACGCGAGCTTCTGGACGAGCTGACGCTTGGCCTCGACACCGTCGACGTCGAACACGTGGTGCGTCATCGCGGCGACGGGTGAGTTGGCCTCGTCGACCGAGTGCAGAACTTCGTTCTTCAGGAACCGCTTGACCAGTTTGTCCACCCCGTTGTCGAGGGTGGCGGAGAACAGTAGACGCTGACCGTTGGCTGGGGTGGCGTTCAGGATGCGGGTGACGACCGGCAGGAATCCGAGGTCGGCCATGTGATCGGCCTCGTCGAGGACGGTGATCTCCACGGCATCGAGCGATACGAGCTTCTGCTTCATGAGGTCTTCGAGGCGCCCGGGGCAGGCGACGACGATGTCGACACCGGCCTTCAGTGCCTGGACCTGACGGTGCTGCGAGACGCCGCCGAAGATGGTGGTGACCTTCAGGTCGTATGCGTCGGCGAGCGGCTCGAGAGCCGCCGTGATCTGGGTGGCGAGCTCACGGGTGGGCGAGAGGATCAGACCGAGCGGGCGATTCGGGCGGCGCTTGCCTCCGGACAGTTCGCCAGCGAGACGCGACACCATGGGAATGGAGAACGCGAGTGTCTTTCCGCTGCCGGTCTTTCCGCGGCCGAGGACGTCACGGCCGGACAGTGTGTCGGGCAGGGTGTCGACCTGGATGGGGAAGGGGGCAGTGATGCCCTTGTTGTCGAGCGCTTTCACGAGCGGCGCACGGACACCCAGATCGGCAAAGGTGGGGACAGGTGTTTCGGACAAGAGTGAGGAGCCTTTCGGGCACGTTGTCGTGCCGGAGGGCGAAGGGGACACGGATGTCCCATCGTGCTCGAGCACAGGATGGCGGCGTTACCGGTTGGCACGCAGTTCGCCGTAAGAAAGAGTCGGTGATCGTTCACCGGACTGGATGCGTTCCACGACGCTGGACAACCGTTGCAGCTGTCTAGTGGTCTCGACTGTACCTGCTCGGCTGGGCTCGGTCGATTCTGATGCGGGCTGCGGACGGTCAGAGACCGACCCATTCGGACTCGCCGCCGGTGAACTTCTGGCGCTTCCAGATGGGCACTTCGTGCTTGATTCGTTCGACGAGTTCCGCACACGTTGCGAAGGCCTCGGCGCGGTGTGGTGACGCGACGGCAGCTACGAGAGCCAGATCGCCCACCGCCAGTGTGCCGATGCGATGAACCGCCGCAACGGCGAGACCGCTCGACGCGGAGACGTCGGCACAGCACCGTTGCAGAAACCGCTCGGCGTCGGGGTGTGCTTGATACTCCAGTGACGAAACACCCTGACCGCCATCGTGATTGCGGACCACGCCTGTGAAGGTGACGACGGCGCCATTCTCCGGGCCGCCGACGAAGGCCTCCACTTCTGCCGTGTCGAGGGGTGTGGCGGAGATGCGGGCCAGCGGGTCACTCATCGTGTGCACCGCCGCCGGCAACCTGAGCCAGTAGATGATCCAGGATCGGTTCGAGGACGGACAATCCGTCCTTCACTCCGCCCGGAGATCCGGGCAGGTTGACGATGACGGTTCGTCCGGACACGCCTGCCAGTCCACGACTCAATGCGGCGTACGGAGTGATCTTCGTCCCACGTTCGCGAACGGCCTCGGCCACACCCGGCAATTCGCGGTCGAGGACGGCTCGGGTGGCCTCCGGGGTGGCATCGGTCGGGGACACTCCGGTGCCGCCCGTCGTCACGATCAGGGCCGGCGTCGTGCTCAGGGCATCTGTCAGACCGGCAGCGATGTCGGCGTCGGCGTACACCAACGGGCCGCGGGTGCCGAAACCGTGTCGATCGAGCCAGTCTCGGATGAACGGGCCGGTGGTGTCCTCGCGGTCACCGGACGCTCCGCCGGTGGAGGCAACGAGCACCACTGCCGAATCGGGTTCGGGTGCAACTGCACTTTCCCGTGCCCACCGCCCACGCTTGCCACCTTTCTTCGTCAGCAATCGCACACCGTTCATGGTCGCCGCTGGATCGACGGCCTTGACCATGTCGTGCAGGGTGAGACCTGCCACCGCCACCGCTGTGAGGGCCTCCATCTCCACTCCCGTGGGGCCCTTCGTCTTTGCCGTCGCCTCGACGGTGATCGCCGTGTCGGTGAACCCGAACTCGATCGTGACCGACGACAGCGCAAGCTGATGGCACAACGGGATCAATTCGGACGTCTTCTTCGCGCCGGAGATGCCCGCGATTCGGGCGGTGGCCAGTACATCCGCCTTGGGAAGGCCGTCGGAACGCACCAAGCGGACCACCTCGGCCGTTGTCGCCAGTTCTCCTGCCGCTACTGCGATTCGGGTTGTGTCGGCTTTCGCGCTCACGTCGACCATCCGTGCGCGGCCCTCGTCGTCGAGGTGTGACAGCTCGTTCATAGTGGCCACACTTCCACGAACGCGCCGGCATCGAGGGACAGGACGTCCTCTGGCACGTCGATCAGGACATCGGACCAGGCCAGGGCCGCCACGAGATGCGAACCGGGCCCCGAGATCGTCTCGACTGTGCCTCGGTCGGTGGTGCGGGCACGAAGTAGTTGACGTTTGCCCGGCCTGGACGTCAGGTCTCGTTCGAGTGCACGACGCGGCCGAGTGATCGCGGGGAGCCCCACGGACCGCCGAAGGATCGGCCTCGCGAAGACTTCGAACGACACGAGCGTGCTGACGGGATTGCCGGGGAAGCACAGCACCGGAACATCGTCGACGACCGCGGTCCCTTGCGGGCCGCCCGGCTGCATCGCGACGTGAACGAACTCACCTCCCATCGGGGCGAGTGTTTCCTTGACCACCTCGAAGTCCCCCATCGAGACGCCGCCGGACGTGAATACCAGGTCGGCGATCGCCGTCGCACGGCCGAGCACTGCACCGAACGTGTCGCGGTCGTCCTCGCTGTGGATCACCGACACCACGTCGGCACCGTTCGCCGCGGCGCCCGCCGACAGTGCGGTGCCGTTGGAGTCGTAGATTTCTCCGGGTCCGAGTGATCGGCCTGCCGGGACCAGTTCGGTGCCGGTGGTGATCACGGCGACGCGAGGGCGGGCCCGCACGGACACGGACTCCGCGCCCACCGCAGCGAGTAGCGCGATGTGACGGGGCTCGAGAACGGTGCCGGCGGCGAGGAGCAGAGTTCCCTCGGTGACGTCGCTCCCGCGGTCGCGAACGTAGTCGCCGCTCTTTCTCCCACGCGAGATGGTGACGACGTCACCGTCGACGACTGTGTCCTCGACAGGGACGATCGCGTCGGCGCCTTCGGGGATCACGGCCCCGGTCATGATGCGCACCGCAGTACCCGGTTCGTGGGGAGGCGGGGTGCCGGGGCCGGCCGGAACGACACCGCGAGTGGGCAGTGTCACCGGAACAGTGGCTACGGACGCGGCGTCGACCGCGTACCCGTCCATCTGCGAGTTGCGGAACGGCGGCAGGTCCAGAGGAGCGAAGATGTCGACAGCCGTCGCCCGGCCCAGTGCCTCCGAAGGAGGGATGTCGACTGCGGGTAGAGACGACAAGGGCTCGAGCAGGCGCTCGACGTGCGCGGCGTGCTCACCGACCGACCTGGCGCTCACAGCGACACCTGCAGGTTCCGAGCCCTCACTTGTTCCGATCCCATAGCTCCCGATCCTAGGGGCAGGCGAGCTGGGTAGCGTGGGATGCAGCGGCCGGGAATGCGCATACTGGACGCAGGGACAGGAGGTGGACGCTATGACCGTCGTATCGATGGGCATACCGTCGGTGCGTTCCGCCTCGACTTCGATGGACGGGCGTCCGGACGTGCCCGAACTCGTCGACACCTTCGGCAGGGTGGCGCGCGATCTCCGCGTGTCGATCACCGAGAAGTGCTCTCTGCGCTGCACGTATTGCATGCCGGAGGAGGGGCTGCCCGCGATCCCGCCCGAGAGTCTGTTGTCCGCGGACGAGATCGTGCGCCTCGTCGGAATCGCCGTCGACCGCCTGGGCGTCCGGGAGGTGCGCTTCACGGGCGGCGAACCACTCATGAGAGCCGACCTCGAGAAGATCGTGTCCGGCTGCGCTCAGCGGGTGCCCGGGATTCCATTGGCCATGACGACCAACGCCGTGGGCCTGGAACATCGCGCCGGCGCACTTGCGCGTGCTGGACTGGGGCGGGTGAACGTGTCTTTGGATTCGGTGAACCGTGAGCACTTCGCCCAGCTCACTCGTCGTGACCGACTCCCTTCCGTGCTCGCCGGTATCCGGGCTGCGGCACGGTCCGGCTTGGCGCCGGTCAAGATCAATGCGGTACTCATGCCGGAGACACTCGGCGGCGCCGCCGATCTGCTCGAGTGGTGCCTGGGTGAAGGCGTTGCGCTGCGATTCATCGAAGAGATGCCTCTCGACGCGGATCACGCCTGGACCCGCGACGCGATGGTGTCCGCGTCACGACTGCTCGACGTCCTCGGTCGGCGATTCGACTTGCAGGAGATCGGCCGCGCAGACCCGTCTGCGCCGGCAGAGGAATGGGCTGTGGACGGAGGACCCGCCACCGTCGGAATCATCGGGTCGGTGACCCGATCGTTCTGCAGTGACTGCGACAGAACGCGTCTCACCGCCGAGGGCACTGTGCGTTCGTGCCTGTTCAGCGATCAGGAAACTGACCTCCGCGCCGGTCTGCGGGGTGGCGCCGACGACGAAGAACTCGCGCAGTTGTGGCGCGGAGCGATGTGGAACAAGTGGGCGGGGCACGGCATCGATGCAGCCGGTTTCACGCCGCCCGAACGAAGCATGGGAGCAATCGGTGGCTGACGGAATTGCGGTGCGGTACTTCGCGGCTGCCGCGGACGCAGCGGGCCGCACTCACGAGACCTTGCAGTTGGACCCCGAAGTCGACCTCGGCCAGGTGAAGACGGCGCTCGTCGTCAAGTACGGCGCCGACATGGAACGGGTGCTCTCGGTCGCCGCCTACCTCGTGGATTCCGAGCTGACCCGCGACCTCGCCCGGGTGGCGGGAGAACAGGTCGACATCCTGCCGCCGTTCGCAGGCGGCTGACCCGATCTAACCGCGCACCGTGTCGTCCAACCATTGATCGAACGTGATGGTGCCGAACATGTTGTCCGGAGCGAGGTTCGACCCTTCGCGGAAGAACTTGCCGAGCTTGCCGGGCATCGGAATCTGCAGCACGAAGCCGCGTTTGCCAGCGGCCTTCTTCCACGCAGTCGTCAGATCCTTCGACGTCCGCACCTCGGGGCCACCAACCACGATGGGCTTGTTCGGCACGGGGCCCTGCGACAGTGCAGCGTCCACCAGGGCCCGGGCGACGTCGCGAAGGTCGATGGTCTGGAACCGGGTGCCGGACAAAGCCGGAATCAAGCCGATTCGACTCGAAGGCGCGGCGATCATCGGAACGAAGTCGTGGAACTGGGTCGCACGGACGGTGCACGTGGGCAGGGGCGAGTTGTCGTAGATCTGCTCTTGTTCGTGCTTTGCGCGGTAGTACGCATAGTCGGCGCGGTCGACGTTGACGATCGACAGCAGAACCACACGACGCACTCCGGCCTCGGCCGCCGCGGCGAGGAGGTTTCGTGCCCCGTCGGTGAAGATCGGCCGGGTGGCGCGGGTACGGCCGTCGGTGGTGTCGATGACCGAGTCCACACCACGTAGTGCGTCGGCCAGACCCTCTCCGCTGATGAGATCACCGGGGTAGTGAGCGATTTCAGTGCCCGGGGCACCGCCGTGACGAGTGAGGACGCGCACCGAGTGGCCTCGGTGCAGAAGTTCCTTCACCACCTTCGCCCCGGCCTGCCCGGTTCCGCCCGCAACCAGAATTTCCGCCATGATCTCTACCTCCACCAGGTGTCGAGAGGGGTTACCGGGACCGCACGTTTGTGCCGGGTGCCCGCGTACATCTTCTCGAGCTTGTCGCTCACCGAGGTGGGAACGTCCTTACCCTCGAGGTAGTCGTCGATCTGCGCGTACGTAAGACCGAGTGCGACCTCGTCCGGGAGTGCAGGCCGGTCGTCCTCGAGGTCTGCCGTGGGAACTTTCTGCCACGTGCTGTCCGGGGCACCCAGGTGTCGAAGCAGTGCGGCACCTTGTCGTTTGGACAAACCGGTGAGGGGCGTGATGTCGACGCCACCATCGCCGAACTTGGTGAAGAAGCCGGTGATCGCTTCGGCCGCATGATCTGTCCCGACGACCAGGAGCCCGAGCTGACCTGCGATCGCGTACTGGATCATCATGCGCTCGCGCGCCTTGATGTTTCCGCGCACGAAGTCGCGCAGCTCGCCGTCGTCACCGAGAATCTTGCGCAGCGCCGCGGAGGATTCGCCGGCCGTGGCGTCGGCACCGGGTTTGACGTCGACAGCGATCGAGCGGTCGGGCTCGATGAACGACAACGCGACCTGAGCGTCGGATTCGTCGGCTTGACTTCCGTAGGGGAGGCGCACAGCGACGAACTGGGCCTCGTGCCCCTCGTCACGCAGTTCGGTGGTCGCGAGTTGGGCCAGCCGCCCCGCCAGTGTGCTGTCCTGACCGCCACTGATCCCGAGTACGAAGCCTTTTGTCGGAGTCGAACGCAGGTAGTCCTTCAAGAACTGCACTCGAGTCCGGATCTCGGCCGCCGCGTCGATCTGGGGCCGCACCCCGAGGTCCTCGAGGATCTGCTCGCGTAGGTTCGCCATGCGAAGAACTCTAGCGACCCGGTCGTGGCCGAGCGAGGGCAGCAATCGGGCCGGGTAGCGTCCCACGTCATGAGCAGAGCGGACGTTCTCGTCGTCAGTGCCACCGCTGCGGAGGCGGCGCACGTCCCCTCGGAGTTCGAGGTGATCGTCACCGGAATCGGCAAGGTCAGTGCAGCGGTCACGGTGACAGCGGCCCTGAGCCGGTATCGCGGCGACGGGTTGCCGCAAGTGGTCAACATCGGTACCGCAGGCGCATTGCACGTCGTACACGACGGGATATTCGTGCCCTCGTCCGTCCTCAATCACGACATCAGCAGCGCAGCGATCCGCGCGGCCGGTCACGATGTGATCGACCGGATACCTCTACGTGGTGGTGACGGCTCCGTGCTGGCGACAGGAGACACCTTCGTCTCCGACACGGACGTGCGTGATCTGCTGGCCCAGCGCGCGGATCTCGTCGACATGGAGGGCTTCGCGGTGGTGCAGGCGTGTGCACACCTCGGCGCCGAATGCCGTCTCGTCAAGTGCGTGAGCGACCTCGCCGACGACTCGGCGCTGGACTGGGCGTCTCGGATCGACGCCTGTGCACAGCAATTGGCGGAGTGGCTGGTCAGCGAGCTGTGAGCTCGAGTCCGTAGCCGTCCGCCTTCGAGAGGGTCATGACCGCGGAGTCGACCGAAACCTGGACTTCTCCCTCCAGGACGTGCAACACCGCCCGCTCGACCTCGGAAATGTCTTCGGGACATGCCATGCGGGTCGTCGCGAGGGGACCGAAGGTGATCGTGTTCTCTCGCACGTCGGCGGTTCCGTTGATTCGATTACATCCCGCGCTGCCCGAGATCGAGCCGTCTTCGGCGATGGTCAGCTGCGGGGCCGACTGTTCGAGTGCGAGCGAGGTCGTCACGGCATCGGGAGAGCGCAGCGACGTGACGGTCCATGTCGTTCCGGTGACGGGCCGGTCGGGATCCATCACCTTCCGATCCGTCAGATTCACTGTGCTGTTCTCGGTCCGCAACACGAGGTCGTCACCGTCGAGCTCCCACGAGGGCGACCGGTCGAGGAACTCGGCGACCCAGGCGTCCGCGCCGGAAGAATCGCCGGGGCAGGCCATCAGGGTCATCGCGAGTGGGCCCGTCGACATCGTGCCGTCGGCGAAGTCCACGTCGGCAGTGCCGCGGTTGCAGCCGGCATGCACGGACACGCGCCCCTTGTCGGTGAAGTCGAGTGTGAGGGGGCCACCGCCGGGAATGGTCGCCCCTTCCACAGATGTGGAGACGAACGTGCGTCCGGTCGGCGGTGTGGGCGAGCCGTCGGACTCGGCGCAGCCGGCAAGGCCCGCCACTGCCACGAGGACGGCCAGCACGGCGAAGGAACGCATGCATCGAGGCTAGCTGCGGGTGATTCTCCGAACCATCTCTGCCCAGGCCTCTTCGATTCTCGCGGTGGGCATTCGCAGGTCACGGATTTGGTGGAGCAGTAGCGCGGCGTCGAGAGGGGCGGTCAGGAACGCTGCGATGAGTTCGAGATCGCCGTCGACCTTCGCCTCGCGGAGCAGTCCCGTGATGTGTGCGATCGACAGCGTGCGGGCGGGGGCGGCGAAGCGGAACGCCCTCGAGTCCTCCGCTGCGCGCTGCACGTCGCCCTGCACTTCGACGATGGCGATGCGGGCGCGGCCGAATGCCACGATTCGTTCGACCGGATCGGCACCAGGCCCCAGGGGCGGCGGGCCGAACATGAATCCGTGCTGCAGTTCTCGCTCGGAATGATCGAGCAGTGACTGCATCAGACCGGATCGGCTACCGAAACGCCGAAAGACGGTGCCCTTGCCGACGCCTGCGCGGCAGGCAACCGCATCCATCGTGACGGCATCCACTCCGCGTTCCGCGACCAGCAGTGCGGCGGCGTCCAATAGCAGGCGCCGGTTACGCGCAGCATCCTCGCGTTCCTGCGGCTCCGCGCCGAGCTGGGGGAGTAGGGGGCTGGTCACAGGGCTTATCCTACAGATCGGGAATATAAGTGGACCGTGGTCCGCTTAATTGGTATACATGTTCTTGCCCCACCGAACGCACCACGAAGGATTCGCAATGCCCAACACCAAAGTTCTCGCTCTCGTCGGCAGTCTGCGCGTGGGTTCCGTCAATCGGCGGCTCGCCGAGACCGCTGAGACGGTTGCACCCGAGAACGCAACCGTGACCGTGTTCGAGGGCCTCGGCGACCTTCCGTTCTACAACGAGGACCTCGACACGGTCGACCACTCGATCCCCGCGGTCGTCGCGCTCCGTGAAGCCGCAGGCGACGCCGACGGCTTCCTCCTCGTGACGCCCGAGTACAACGGCACCATCCCTGCCGTTCTGAAGAATGCCATCGACTGGATCTCACGGCCGTACGGCGCAGGGGCGATCAAGAACAAGCCCGTCGCCGTCGTCAGTGCATCGCCCAGCGGAAACGGTGCCCGGTGGGCACACGAAGACACCCGCAAAGCTGCTCGCATAGCGGGCGGACGGGTCCTCGAAGACGTCACCCTCGCCATCGGCGGCACCATCGACAAGTTCGGCGAGGGACACCCGCGCGACAACGCCGAGGTCTCCGGGCAGGTCACCGAGGTGGTCAAGGTGCTCGTCGAGGCGACCAAGGAACTCGTCGACGCCTGATCGTCCGCTTCACAGCCCGGCGCGCTCCATCGCCGCGTCGATCACATCTCGTACGGACTCGAGGCCGTTGCCTTCCGCCATCGCGCGGTCGGCGGCGGCCTCGATTTCCGTGCGTACCGTCTCGTAGCGAGCGGTCCACTCTTCCTTGCGATCTCGCCAGTAGCCCATGACGTGGTACTGCGAAGCGGGTCGCAGAAGGTCGTGCCGCAGCCACTTGCGCACGCCGCGTGCGACGCCCGCCTCTCCCGCGAACCACACGTAGTCGAAGTCGGGGCACTCGCGGATCGTTTCCCCCAGCATGCTCGGCCCGAGTCCGTTCCCGCTCCCGTGCAGCCATCGCGTGCTCACCGTCGCAGGAGAGATGAGCGGCTGCTCGTCTGCGGGCTCGATCACCTCGGCGATCACTCGGGCATAGGCATCGGGTGGTAGTTCTTCGAGGATTCGCCCCAGAGCGGGGAGTGCGGTCATGTCGGCGACGAGAAGCAGGCGGCGCGCATCCTGCGGAGGGGAGTACCAACCCGAAGCCTCGGACAATCCGATCGTGTCACCTGGCTTCGCCAGCTCCGCCCATCTGGCGGCGGCGCCCCCGGCATGGGTCACGAAGTCGATCACGAGCTCGCGGCGTTGTGGACTCCATCGACGCACGGTGTAGCTGCGCCGTTCGCTCCGGTCGGGCGGCAACGCGACGAGGAGTCGTTCGTCCGGCCGACCCGACGATACGAAACCCTCGAGACCGAGCCCGGTGAGGGCGATTCGTCTCATGTGAGGCGTGAGCTTCCGCGTGTTCGAAACGGTGGCGGCGTAGGGGAGGACGTCCTCGTGTTCCACGTTCGAGAACGTTACGCCGACCACACCGCTGCAGGGTTCCAGTTATCGAGGAGCAAGTAGGGGTGCGCGCCGCGGTGAATCGAAGGCCGCCGAGACCCGCGAGCGCACGCGCGTCGCCAGGAGTGAACGGCTGCAGCTCACACCGCGAGATCGCCTCGGTGGGGTGGCGCCGCTGATCTCGGATGACTTGTCATGGTGTGGTCGCGGCCCCCGCGCGGGACGCCGACGAACTCTGTCGGTGGCGTGTGGGAGCGTTCTCGGACGGGAGTTCTCGGCGAGTTGCGGTGAGATTGCCGGTGGCCGTAAATGTGACGTGCGACACGCCGGTGGGTGACGGAATTTTTGCGTTTCTACAGATGACGACCTGGGAATTTCATCGATGTGACTCACTACATCTCGGGTTTGGTGTTTATGTCGCCCACTAGGTGTAGTGTCTTGGACACCGAGAGGCCACAACGCGAGATCCACCGGACACACTTCGAGTCCGCCCCGCTCAGAGGCTTGATCGGTAGCTGAAATCACAGGCCGTCAGCGTCGTCAGGTAACGGAAAGAGGGACTACATGAGCATCACCGTCTACACCAAGCCCGCTTGCGTTCAGTGCAATGCCACTTACAAGGCTCTCGACAAGGCCGGCATCGAATATGCCGTCGTCGACATCACCGAAGATGCCGAAGCTCGGGACTATGTGATGGCGTTGGGATACCTGCAGGCGCCCGTGGTCGTGGCCGGTGACGATCACTGGTCGGGCTTCCGTCCCGACCGGATCAAGAGCATCTCGGCAAACGCCGCTTGAAGCGCAGGCGACTCGCCTGAACGTCCGATCGAAGGTGAGGGTCGATGACGTCGCTGGTGTACTTCTCCAGCGCATCGGAGAACACACACCGATTCGTTGAGAAGCTTCGGCTTCCCAGCATTCGTATTCCAATTCATGACCGCGAAGGTGCCTTCGAGGTCGACGAGCCCTATGTTCTCGTTCTTCCCACTTACGGTGGGGGTACGACGGCCACGGGCCGCGACACGAGCTACGTACCGAAGCCGGTCATTCGATTCTTGAACAACAAGCACAACCGATCATTGATTCGGGCGGTCATCGCGGCCGGCAACACAAACTTCGGCGACTCGTACTGCTTCGCCGGAGACGTCATATCTCAGAAGTGTCAGGTTCCGTACCTGTATCGCTTCGAACTCATGGGGACTTCCGAGGATGTCGAACGTGTCCGTGAGGGGTTGCAGCAATTCTGGGAACACGAGGCAGAGCGGGAGCAAGCACAGTGGCACCAACCATCACAGACACAACCGAGGTAGCGCGAGACGTGCGCGGTGGTGACTCGACGGCCGGTCTCGATTACCACGCGCTCAACGCGATGCTGAATCTCTACGGACCCAACGGCGAGATTCAGTTCGACAAGGATGTCGCGGCGGCCCGCCAGTACTTCCTGCAGCACGTCAACCAGAACACCGTGTTCTTCCACAATCTGGACGAGAAGCTCGACTACCTCGTCGAGGAGAACTACTACGAGCCCGAGGTGCTCGATCAGTACTCGCGCGCCTTCGTGAAGTCGCTCATCGATCACGCCTACTCGAAGAAGTTCCGGTTCCCCACCTTCCTCGGCGCCTTCAAGTACTACACGTCCTACACCCTCAAGACGTTCGACGGTAAGCGCTATCTCGAACGGTTCGAGGATCGCGTCTGCATGGTGGCACTCACGCTGGCCGCAGGCGACGAAGAGTTGGCGACCAAGCTGGTCGACGAGATCATCTCGGGACGCTTCCAGCCTGCGACGCCCACCTTCCTCAACTCGGGCAAGAAGCAGCGCGGCGAGCCGGTCTCGTGCTTCCTGCTGCGCATCGAGGACAACATGGAGTCGATCGGACGCTCCGTGAACTCTGCGCTGCAGCTGTCCAAGCGCGGCGGCGGAGTTGCTTTGCTGCTCACCAACATTCGCGAGCACGGCGCACCGATCAAGAAGATCGAAAACCAGAGCTCGGGCGTCATCCCCATCATGAAGCTGCTCGAGGACTCGTTCTCGTACGCGAATCAGCTCGGTGCTCGCCAGGGCGCCGGCGCGGTGTACCTGCACGCACACCACCCGGACATCTACCGCTTCCTCGACACCAAGCGTGAGAACGCCGACGAGAAGATCCGCATCAAGACCCTGTCTCTCGGCGTGGTCATCCCGGACATCACGTTCGAGCTCGCGAAGAAGAACGAGGACATGTACCTGTTCTCGCCCTACGATGTCGAGCGCATCTACGGCGTTCCGTTTGCGGACATCGACGTCTCCGAGAAGTACTACGAGATGGTCGACGACAAGCGAATTCGCAAGTCCAAGATCAAGGCTCGCGAGTTCTTCCAGACGATCGCCGAGTTGCAGTTCGAGTCGGGCTACCCGTACATCATGTTCGAGGACACCGTGAATCGGGCGAACCCGATCGACGGCAAGATCACGCACTCGAACCTGTGCTCGGAGATTCTGCAGGTGTCGACGGCATCGACGTTCAACGACGACCTCTCGTACGACACGGTCGGCAAGGACATCTCGTGCAACCTGGGCTCGCTGAACATCGCGAAGACCATGGACTCGCCGGACTTCGCACGCACCATCGAGATTGCGATCCGTGGTCTGACCGCCGTCTCCGATCAGACGCACATCTACTCCGTACCGTCGATCGAGCAGGGCAACAACGATTCTCACGCCATCGGCCTCGGCCAGATGAACCTGCACGGGTACCTGGCTCGTGAGCGGATCTACTACGGATCCGAAGAAGGTGTCGACTTCACGAACATCTACTTCTACACCGTCGTGTTCCACGCGATCCGTGCATCGAATCGCATTGCCATCGAGCGTGGTTCGTATTTCGCGGGCTTCCCCGAATCGGACTATGCGTCCGGCAAATACTTCGACAAGTACACCGATCAGGTGTGGGAGCCGGAGACGGAGCGCGTGCGCGAGCTCTTCGCGGAGTCCGGTATTCGTATTCCCACCCAGGACGACTGGCGTGAGCTGAAGGCGTCGGTCCAGAAGCACGGCATCTACAACCAGAACCTGCAGGCCGTCCCGCCGACCGGGTCGATCTCGTACATCAACTACTCCACCAGCTCCATTCACCCGGTGGCGGCGAAGATCGAGATCCGTAAGGAAGGCAAGATCGGTCGCGTCTACTACCCGGCGCCGTACCTGAACAACGACAACCTGGACTACTACCAGGATGCCTACGAGATCGGGTACGAGAAGATCGTCGACACCTATGCTGCCGCGACGCAGCACGTCGATCAGGGTCTGTCCTTGACGCTCTTCTTCAAGGACACCGCCACTACTCGTGACATCAACAAGGCGCAGATCTACGCGTGGCGCAAGGGAATCAAGACCTTGTACTACATCCGGCTGCGACAGATGGCACTCGAGGGCACCGAGGTCGAAGGCTGCGTCTCCTGCATGTTGTAGGCGGCTCCGCCGCCCGTGAGTGGTTGACGAGTCCAGAGACTCGTCAACCACTCACAGCCGAACGAAGTGAGGAATCAATGGTCAAGCTGGTCAGCCGCGTCTCGGCTATCAACTGGAATCGCGTCCAGGACGAGAAGGACGCGGAGGTGTGGGATCGCCTCGTCGGCAACTTCTGGCTCCCTGAGAAGGTGCCGGTGTCGAACGACATCCCGTCGTGGGGAACCCTCACGGAACAGGAGCAGCAGCTCACGATGCGGGTCTTCACCGGCCTGACGCTGCTCGACACGATCCAGGGCACGGTCGGCGCAGTCAGCCTGATCCCCGATGCGATCACCCCGCACGAGGAAGCGGTGTACACCAACATCGCGTTCATGGAGTCGGTGCACGCCAAGAGCTACAGCTCGATCTTCTCGACGCTGTGCTCCACCCGCGACATCGACGATGCGTTCCGCTGGTCCGAGGAGAATCGGAACCTTCAGCGCAAGGCCGAGATCGTCATGGATTACTACCAGGGCGATTCGCCGCTCAAGCGTAAGGTCGCGTCGACCCTGCTCGAGAGCTTCCTGTTCTACTCGGGCTTCTACCTGCCGATGTACTGGTCCTCGCGGGCCAAGCTGACCAACACCGCAGACCTCATTCGCCTGATCATTCGCGACGAGGCCGTGCACGGCTACTACATCGGCTACAAGTACCAGAAGGGCCTCGAGCAGCTCACTCAGGCAGAGCGCGACGATCTCAAGAACTACACGTTCGAGCTTCTGTTCGAGTTGTACGACAACGAGGTCGAGTACACCCAGGATCTCTACGACGAAGTCGGCCTGACCGAGGACGTCAAGAAGTTCCTGCGCTACAACGCGAACAAGGCGTTGATGAACCTCGGCTACGAGGGGCTCTTCCCGAAGGACGAGACGGACGTCAACCCGGCGATCCTGTCCGCGCTGTCACCGAATGCCGACGAGAACCACGACTTCTTCTCCGGCTCGGGCAGCTCGTACGTCATCGGCAAGGCCGTCAACACGGAAGACGACGACTGGGACTTCTGACGCTCTTCCACCCCTCACCCCGACCAATGTCACACCGGTTCAGTTCAGCTGAACCGGTGTGGCATTCGGCATCAAGGGGTCCACGTGGGATGGCGCCCGAGGATCGCCACGATCTCCTCGAGACGTCCGCCGGCGGACCACGAAATCTCCGGCCCGAAGGCAGCCCCCGGTGCCAGGCGCGCATTGCCTCCGTGGGCGGCCTTGGCCACGGTGAGCGCTACATCGAGCACCCTCGGCTCGAATTCCACCTCGACGTTCAATGTCTTCGCAACATCCCATGAATGCACTACGTAGTCGATGAAGTGGAAGCTGACCGCCTGTGCCGCGGAGAACTGGACGTCCGTGCTGAATTCCGGAAGTGGGAACGCCCGGTCCGTCACGCCGTCGTCGGCGAAGGCTGCGATCACGTGCTCGGCTGATGTTCGGTAATTCTCGACAGGATCGGCACCAAGAGTTCGCAGCTTCCACCGTGCCAGCTCACCCTCACCCCTGGAGGCTGCGGCAAAACCGTAGTGCTGGGTCGTCATGTGGGCCAGTAGGCCGTAAAGGGTCCAACCAACACACGGCGTAGGCCTGGACATGTCCGCGGCGACGGTCTGCTCGACCACGCCGACGCTGGCGCGGACCGCCTGCGCGTCGAGCTCGATCAGGTCGACCTCGCGGGCCAGTGCATCGAGGTCGTGCAATTCTTTCGACACGGAGTTGGATTTCCCATTGGTAGGCATATGTAGATGATCTACGGCTGCTTATTATCTGTCAACGAGTATCTTTGCTGAATGACCGATCAGGGCGGCGGACGCCGCGACCTCGCCGCGATGCTGGGCCCCGTGGTGCGCTCTCTCGTCGCTGCAGAACTGCCGATACTGGCCTCGCACAAAGTCACCATGTGGGGATATCGCGTCCTCGACGCTCTGGACTACGAGCCGATACGAACGCAGGTCGCGCTCGCCGAAGCGATCGGGGCCGACAAGACACGCATCATCAGCACACTCGACGAACTCGAACAGGTCGGGTTCATCGTCCGTGAACCCGACCCCAACGATCGTCGCGTACGACTGCTTTCGATTACCCAGAAGGGCCGCAGTGCGCGCAGATCGACCCAGGCGAGCATTCAGGCAAACGAGAATCGTCTGCTTGCCGTGCTACCCCCGGCCGACCGGCGTAGCTTTTTGCGCGCCACGCGAACCCTGTCGGCACTGTCGCCCGAAGAGTTCGCTGCGATCATGAGTCCGCCAGCCTGACCAATGTCACACCGGTTCAGTTCAGCTGAACCGGTGTGACATTGGTCAGCCGCGGGGGTGGGGCGGAGTCAGGCAGGGGAGTGGAACCACGCCTCCGGAGCGTCACGGAGGGCGTGAGCGATACGAGCCCGCGAGGTCTCGGTGAGCTCCTCCGGGAGCGCGTCCGCGGCAAACCAGTCGACATCCAGATTTTCGTCGTCCGCGACGTGCGGTGTACCCGTGACGTGGTGAGCGAGGAAACAGACGTCCAGATACTGCGCGACGTCGCCGTTGGGGTAGGTGATGGGCCCTGTCGACTCGACGCCGGTGATACGGACCAGTCGCGCGTCCACGCCCGTTTCTTCCTGTACCTCGCGCAGGGCGGCCGGACCTGGTTGCTCACCCGGCTCGAGAATGCCGGAGACGACGGCCCACAGTCCGTTGTCCTTGCGGCGGGTGAGAAGAATTCGCTCCTTGTCGTCGATCACCACGACACTGACGCCGGACAGCCACAAGGGGTCGTGTCCGACGTGTGCCCGCAGCGCGGTGACGAAGTCAGGAACGGGCACGTCGACTAGCTGACATACGCATTGAGTGACTCCCGCAGATCGCCGACCACAGCGCGGGCGGCGACCAGCCCGTTGCCCTGCCAGATGGCACCGTCCACCGCGAACACTCGGTTGTCCGTGGAGGCTTCCAGGTCTTCCCAGCCCTCGCTCTTCATCACCTCGGTGCCGTGGGCTTCGGCCTCCGGACCGTCGAAGGTGACGTAGATCAGGTCGCCTTCGGCCCGGCCGAGGTCGTCTTCGGGGATGTCTTCGGTCGTGGACCCCTCGAGGCGCTGATAGTTGGGCCGCCGAACTCCCGCATCGGTGAGGACCTGACCGGCGAACGTCGCGGGTCCGAGGATGGTCAGGTTGTCCGGGCCGAACGAGACGACGGACGCCTGAGTCTGGGTCGCGTCGAGGTCCCGACCCGCCTGGGCCGCTTCTTCCTGATACTGCTCGAGGCTCGTTGTCGCCGCTTCGGTGCGCCCGAGCGCGCCGGCAGCCACCTGGAACTGCGCCTTCCAGTACACCGGATCCGAACCGGCGAACACGGTCGGCGCGATGGCGCCCAGCTGCTCGTAGAGACCGTCGGATGCCGGGGACGAACCGAGGATGAGGTCGGGGGCCGCCTGAGCAATGAGATTCACATCGGGGGCATCCACGGGCCCGACTCCCGGGATCTCGGAGATGCCGGGCCCCAGGTACGCGGGCTGTGGGGTCTCGCCGCCTACGGTTGCGGCGCCCACCACGTTCTCCCACAGACCCAACGCGCACACGGTGTCGAGGGCCGTGGGGTCGAGGACCACGATTCGCTGTGGGTCGGCCGGAACCTGCGTCTCGCCGAGAGTGTGGGTGACGGGGTGCGTGCTGCCCGGGACCAAGCCACCGTCGAGTGGTGTCGGTGTGGCGCACGCGGTCGCGGTGTCGCGCTCGAGGCCGACCACCCCGGCGCCGGCGATGCGGGTGGTCGTCTCGACGATCGTGCTCGCGTTGTCGTCGGGTGCGCTGCTGCAGCCGGTGAAGGCGACGAGAGCCGCGGCGGCCGTCGCCAGCGTGGTGACTGTTCGGCGGGGGAGACGAGTACGAATAGGCAATTCGGCGACTTCCTGTCGGTGCGGGCGCACTCAGATTAGCTGCCGCTGTCCTGTGCGTTTTCCGGGATCCGTACCCAGCGGGGGGTAACCGCGGCTCCGACACGCCGGGAGGGCCCGCGCCGACACTCTGCTTCGGCTCGGAACTGCAGGTGGGCGGCGGTTCGGCTTGCTGTACGCCAGTCGAAGTACGACAGTGGGTAGGACCGAGTAATCGGTCCGTTCCGGCACGGTCTACGATTCGATGAGCGCAAGCCAGTAGTGCGTTCGCCTCGCCGCGCGAGTGAGGACGCCAGGAGCGGAGCCTGCGGAGCGACCAAGGGCACAATCAGGAGGATCAGTGACTGCCGTAGCGCCCCAGCCAGTCCCCGAGATAGCTGCAGCCAGGCCTTACCCGCCGCGGCAGGGACCCAAGGGCTCGTTCGTCTACAAGATGATTACGACCACCGACCCCAAGGTGCTCGGCGTCATGTACTTGGCGACGTCCATCGCCTTCTTCCTCATCGGTGGCCTCATGGCGCTGCTGATGCGAGCGGAGCTCGCCGTTCCAGGCATGCAGTTCCTCTCGAACGAGCAGTTCAACCAGCTGTTCACCATGCACGGCACCATCATGCTGTTGCTGTATGCGACCCCGGTTGTGTTCGGTTTCGCGAACTACATCCTGCCGCTGCAGATCGGCGCCCCCGACGTGGCGTTCCCGCGTTTGAACTCGTTCAGCTACTGGCTGTACCTCTTCGGCGCCATCATCACCACGGCCGGATTCATCACCCCCGGCGGTGCCGCCGACTTCGGTTGGACCGCGTACACGCCACTGACGAGTGCACTGCACTCTCCGGGTGCCGGTGCCGACCTTTGGATCATGGGCCTCGCGGTCGCCGGTCTCGGCACCATCCTCGGTGGCGTCAACATGATCACCACCGTCATCTGCCTTCGCGCTCCCGGTATGACCATGTTCCGCATGCCGATCTTCACCTGGAACATCTTCATCACCAGCATCCTGATCCTGCTGGCGTTCCCGCTGCTGACCGCGGCGTTCATGGGTCTCTTCGTCGACCGACATCTGGGTGGACACATTTTCGACCCTGCAACAGGCGGTGTGCTCTTGTGGCAGCACCTGTTCTGGTTCTTCGGTCACCCCGAGGTGTACATCATTGCGCTGCCGTTCTTCGGCATCGTCTCCGAGATCTTCCCGGTGTTCAGCCGTAAGCCCGTCTTCGGCTACAGCGGTCTGGTCTACGCAACGCTCGGTATCGCCGCACTGTCCATCGCCGTGTGGGCGCACCACATGTACGCGACCGGCGCCGTGTTGCTTCCGTACTTCTCGTTCATGACGTTCCTGATCGCCGTCCCGACCGGTGTGAAGATCTTCAACTGGATCGGCACCATGTGGAAGGGGCAGTTGACCTTCGAGTCGCCGATGCTGTTCTCGATCGGCTTCCTCGTCACCTTCCTCTTCGGTGGTCTGTCCGGCGTCATCCTCGCGAGCCCGCCGCTCGACTTCCACGTCACGGACACCTACTTCGTGGTGGCGCACTTCCACTACGTGGTGTTCGGCACCGTCGTGTTCGCCACCTACGCCGGTATCTACTTCTGGTTCCCGAAGATGACCGGTCGTCTGATGGACGAGCGTCTCGCGAAGTGGCACTTCTGGACCACGTTCATCGGCTTCCACGGCACGTTCCTGGTGCAGCACTGGCTGGGTAACGAGGGCATGCCGCGTCGCTACGCCGACTACCTGCCTTCGGATGGATTCACCAGTCTGAACACCTTCTCGACGATCTTCGCGTTCGTACTCGGTGCCTCGACGCTGCCGTTCATCTGGAACGTCTTCAAGAGTTACCGCTACGGCGAGGTGGTCACGGTGGACGACCCGTGGGGCTACGGCAACTCGCTCGAATGGGCGACCACCTGCCCGCCGCCGCGTCACAACTTCACGGAGTTGCCGCGTATTCGTTCCGAGCGTCCGGCGTTCGAACTGCATTACCCGCACATGGTCGAGCGGATGAAGGCAGAAGCGCACGTCGGCCCCGGCCACAGCGGAAAGCACGAGAGCAACGTTCTCGAGGATGTCCGTCACGCGCCGATCACCACGAAGGGTGAAGGCGAGCCCGGCACCGACTCGGGACGCTAGGACCAGCATCGGAAAGCCCCGCCCGCACATCGGGCGGGGCTTTCCGCTTCGGAAGACCAAGTTCGATCTACAGACTTGAACGACGAACGGAGTAGCGCGGTGGGTGCCAACGACACCACTGTTCTGGTGACCGTGACAGGGCCGGACCGCCCTGGAGTCACCTCGGTGCTGTTCGCGGCACTCTCACGCCATGACGTCAGCCTGCTCGATGTGGAGCAGGTCGTCATTCGGCGCCGCCTCACCCTCGGTGTGCTGGTGTCGTGCCCGAGTGACGCGGAAGCTCTGCAGGACGAACTCGAAGAAGCCATGGCCACCGTCGGGATGTCCGTCGACGTGGAGATCGGCGCCGAGCCGGCAAGACAAGCCGTCGCCACGCATGCGGTCGTCGTTCTCGGCAGCCCGGTGTCGGCCAAAGCGATGCGTACGGTTGCACGCAAACTGGCCTCGCTCGGCGCGAACATCGATTCGATTCGTGGCGTCGCCGACTATCCGGTCACCGGCTTGGAACTTCTCGTCAGCGCGCCGGGCACGGATGCGGGGGACGAGACTCTGCGTACCGCTCTCGCCGAAGTGTCGGCCGCCGAGAACGTGGACATCGCCATCGAGCGCGGCGGCCTTGCCCGCCGAGCGAAGCGCCTCATCGTGTTCGACGTGGATTCGACTCTCGTGCAGGGCGAGGTCATCGAGATGCTGGCAGCCAAGGCCGGCGTCGAGGACGAGGTGCGTGCTGTCACCGAGAGTGCCATGCGCGGCGAGATCGACTTCACCGAGTCGTTGCACCAACGGGTCGCAACACTGGCGGGTCTCGACGAGTCGGTGATCGAGGAGGTCGCGGAGAGTCTCGAGCTGACGCCGGGCGCGCGCACCACGATCCGCACCCTGCGACGTCTCGGGTTCCATTGCGGCGTCGTCTCCGGTGGATTCCGCCAGGTGATCGAAGGATTGGCACACGAACTCGAACTCGATTTCGTGCAGGCCAACACACTCGAGATCGTGGACGGCAAGCTGACCGGCCGTGTCATCGGCGACATCGTCGATCGGGCGGCGAAGGCGACGGCGTTGCGCAAGTTCGCCGATCAGGTCGGTGTGCCGATGGAACAGACCGTCGCTGTGGGTGACGGCGCCAACGACATCGACATGCTCACAGCCGCGGGACTCGGCATTGCCTTCAATGCCAAGCCTGCTCTGCGTGAGATCGCGGATACCGCGTTGTCTCATCCATTCCTCGATGCAGTCCTGTTCATCCTCGGAGTGACACGCGACGAGATCGAGGCAGCCGACGCCACCGACGGCGGAATCAGGCGCGTTCCGCTCCCATGAGTGGGTCGTTCGAAGAGCGCCACGCCAGGTTGGCCGCAGGGTACGGCGGTCGACCGGATCCGGCGGATCCCGCCGCCGTACTGGCGATGCCGATAGTCCTTCACATACCCAAAGCCGACCCGCCGGCTCGCAGCGACCTGCTGGCGGCGGCGGCAACAGCGTCCGTGGCCCTGTGCTTCGACGAACGCGTCGGCCGAACCGAAGAGGGTGAGCCGGGCGCCTGGCAACAGAACTTCACGGCGTGGATCGAGGCACGAATTCGGAAGGTGTCACGTCGGGCACGAGGTGCCGCGTGGTCCGCTGCTCAGGAAGTCGACGGGGTCACTGTGGACGTGGACGGCGCGCAGGCGCGTGCCCTGGTCCCCGGCCCGGTCGGTGAGCTGGATCCGCGAATCAAGAAGCTCCAGATCGGCGGTACCGATCTCGAGCACGACGAACCCGGACCCCCGCCCCCGGGACTTCCTGTCCTGTGGATCGATGCGCGCCTGGAGATGACGGTGGGAAAGGCCGCGGCACAGGTCGGGCATGCCACGATGCTGCTGGCGGCCGCCCTCGATGTCGGGCGAGCGCGAGCCTGGTCGGCGGACGGATTCCGCTGTGTCGTCCGCGATGCGAACGGCGAAACGTGGCGACGGCTCGTCCGGCTGGTCGACGCCGGACGAGCGGTGGCAGTCCGTGATGCCGGCTTCACAGAGGTCGCTCCCGGGTCGATGACCGTGATAGCGGTGCTACCGAACCCGTAGGGTCGGCGGCGGTCCAGTCGCTGCGAGATGGCTATTGAAGCAGGACGATCCCGACGGCACGCTGGGAGTCATGCTTGCACGTCGTCTCCTGTCACTGTTCTTCGGATTGTGGCTGTACGGGTTCTCGATGGCGCTGATGATCACCGCCGGAGTGGGGCTCGACCCCTGGGACGTGTTCCACGAGGGCATCACGATGCGGACGCCGCTGAGCTTCGGCACGGTGACGATCCTGACGGGTGTCGTCGTGCTTGCGCTGTGGATTCCGATACGGCAGCGCCCGGGGTTCGGCACCGTGGCCAACGTCGTGGTGATCGGTCTCTCCGTCGACGCGTCGTTGGCGATACTGCCCGTCTTCGACGCGATCGCCGTTCGGGCTCCGGTCATGCTGGCCGGCGTAGTTCTCAACGCACTGGCGACGGTGCTCTACATCGGTGCGGGAATGGGTGCCGGCCCACGGGACGGGCTGATGACGGGACTGGTTCGGCGCACGGGGTGGTCGGTGCGCCTCGTGCGAACCGCGATCGAGGTGACCGTGCTCGCGACCGGCTGGCTCCTCGGCGGAACGGTGGGTGTCGGAACGGTGGTCTACGCGCTCGCGATCGGCCCGTTGATTCAGCTGTTCATGCGGTTCGCGGTGTTCTACCCCACGCCGCGGAAGGCGAGCAGCGTCGGCCCGTCCACCGATACCGTCCCGTCCGGTACGACGGTCGAAGGTGCCCCGTCCGAAGCAGTGGAGTCGAATTCGGCGCGGAACGTGCCGTAGAACCATTCGGGACAGCCGAGACTCACGGCCCTCGGCCCGCCCGAGTGGAAGACGAGCAGCCAGCTGTCGTCGGTGAGTTCGTGTCCGTCCTCGGTGCGCGAGCGGACGTCGGAGCCGTCGATCCAGGCCTGAAGCGTGCGGGCGGAATCGTCTCTCCAGGACTCGTCGTTCATCTCGATTCCGTCGGCGTCGAACCACAGCAGGTCGCCATGTCCGGTGGGAGTGTCTCGGCCGTCGAAGAATTCGGCTTGGCGTAGCCCCGGCGCTGCCCGTCGAAGGGCGAGCGCGCGGCCGACGAAGTCGATCAGCTCGTGGTCGTGCCACTCGAGCGGCCAGGCGTCGACGACGGGTGTGTCTTCGGAAACGCAGTAGGCGTTGTTGTTGCCGCCCAGGCTGTGTCCGAGTTCGTCTCCCGCTGCGAACATCGGGGTTCCCGTGGAGAGGGCAACGGTGGCGAGGAGAGCCCGGACGTGCGCGGCCCGTGCGGCGAGCACGGTCTCGTCCTCGGTGTCTCCTTCGACCCCGTGATTCACGGAATGGTTGTGTGCGAAGCCGTCGCGACCGTCCTCGCCGTTCACCTCGTTGTGTCGGCCCTCATACGACACCAGGTCGGCAGCAGTGAAGCCGTCGTGGGCGGTGACGAAGTTGACCGAAGCCCACGGTCGGCGTTCGCCGAACAGGTCTTCCGACCCGGCGAATCGCGATGCGAAGTCGCGAGTGCCGGTCTCGCCGTTCCAGAATCGCCGGACCACGTCTCGGTAGGAGTCGTTCCACTCGGACCACTGCCGGTCGAACTTGCCGAGCTGATAGCCGGCCACCGTGGCGTCCCACGGTTCGGCGACGAGTTTGCACCTGGAGAGCCGGGGATCGGCAGCGATGGCCGCGAACAACGATGCGGAAGCGTCGAACTCGCCGCCGCCCCGACGGCCCGATGCAGCGGCGAGGTCGAAACGGAATCCGTCGACTCCCATGTCGCCTGCCCAGTAGCGCAGGCTGTCCAGGATCATTCGAACCGCGATGGGAGAGTGCGCGTCGACCGTGTTGCCGCATCCGGTCAGATCGATGTCGTGCCCCTCGTCGTCCAGCAGGTAGTAGCCGGGCGCGTCCAGGCCTCGCCATCCGATCGTGATGCCGTCGACTCCTTGTTCGCACGTGTGGTTGTAGACGACGTCGAGAATCACCTCGATCCCGGCTGCGTGAAGGGCGTCGACCATGGTGTGGAACTCGGTGATCTCGTGCCCGCGAACAGCGGCGTATCCGGGATGCGGTGCGAAGTAGGACGCAGGGGAGTAACCCCAGTGGTTTCGCATTCCGCGGCGCCGAACCGACTCTTCTGTCAGGAATGCATGTACGGGAAGCAGTTCCACTGCCGTCACTCCGAGTCGAAGCAGATGGCCGATCACGGCCGGTTCCGCCAGCCCCAGGTAGGTGCCGCGATACGCCGGTGGGACGTGGGGGTGATGCGCCGTGTACGAACCGACGTGCAGTTCTTGGATCACCGTTTCCTGCCAGGCCGTCTCGAGTCGCGGTCCGCTCGTTCGCATGCCGTTCGGCACCACGACGGATACCGGCACGTGCGCGAGAGAGTCGACCGACGACGGTGCGCCGAACGGATCGTCCGCGTAGGACAGCAGCGCGCGTGAGTCGCCGAGCTGTCCGGTGATGCGCTTGCCCCAGGGATCGAGAAGCAGTTTCGTGGGGTTCGTGCGCAATCCTCGACGGGGGTTCCATTCACCGCTGGCGCGGTAGCCGTATCGCTGACCGGGGGCCACCCCCTCGACCACACCGTGCCAGATTCCGTAGGTCTGGTGCGGCAGCGGAACACGTGTCTGACCACCGGATTTCGAGATCAGGCACACCTCGACTCCGTCGGCTCGAGGCGCATGAACGGCGAACTGCGTTGCCGGGGAGCCGCCGCCTTCGATTGGTGTCGCGCCCAGCGGAAACGGCGAGCCGGGTAGGCACGGCGACGCGGTGTGAACGGAATGGGACGACACGCTTTCGATCCTGCCGTGTCCGGCCGGAGAATGTGAGCGAAGATGGACAGGTGCCTGAACCTGATCCTGATCTGCTCATCGAATTCGACGACGTTCTCCTGCGACGAGACGGTTCCACCCTTGTGGGTCCCGTCACGTGGAATGTGGAGCTCGACGAACGGTGGGTGATCCTGGGTCCCAACGGCGCGGGAAAGACGTCCCTGCTGCGTATGGCTGCGGCGGAGGTCCACCCCACCAGTGGAAGCGCCTTTCTGCTCGGCGAACGCCTCGGTCGTGTCGAGGTGGGAGAGCTGCGTCAACGGATCGGTCTCTCGTCGTCCTCGCTGGCGAGCCGCGTGCCCGCCGACGAGGTGGTCGGCGATCTCGTGGTGTCCGCCGGATAC
Organism: Rhodococcus huquni; assembly: GCF_055231055.1. NCBI lineage: Bacteria > Bacillati > Actinomycetota > Actinomycetes > Mycobacteriales > Nocardiaceae > Rhodococcus > Rhodococcus huquni. The sequence continues at coordinate 36,314 of NZ_JBUYWE010000008.1, read as the reverse complement.
GCGGTACTCGGCCGGTGGCGCGAGCAGTACGAGGACATGGACACCGACCGGGCGATCGAGATGCTGGAGGGGCTGGGTGCCGAGCATCTGCTCGAACGCACGTACGGCACTCTCTCGGAGGGGGAGCGCAAGCGCGTTCTGATTGCGCGGGCGCTGATGACCGACCCGGAGTTGCTGTTGCTCGACGAACCCGCTGCGGGTCTGGACCTCGGCGGGCGTGAGGAACTGGTTGCGCGGCTCACCGATCTGGCATCCGACCCCGACGCACCGGCGACGGTTCTCATCACCCATCACGTCGAAGAGATCCCGCCCGGGTTCACCCATGCACTGCTCCTGAAGGAGGGCGGCGTGGTCGCTCAGGGCCTGCTCGACGACGTCGTCACCGCGGAGAACCTCACCGAGGCGTTCAGTCAGCGCATCACTCTCGATCGAGTAGACGGACGATTCTTCGCGCGGCGCACCCGGGCGCTGGGCGCTCACCGGGCCTGATCGGGCACGGGCGATGGCGTAGGTTTCGATTCATGGCTCTGGAAACTCCACCTCGAGATGTCCCGCTCCGCGATGCGTCGACCGTCGTTCTCCTGCGTGATTCCCCGTCGGGGATCGAGGTCTTTCTTCAGCGCCGAGTGGCGGGTATGGCGTTCGCCGGTGGCATGACGGTCTTCCCGGGTGGCGGCGTCGACGCGTCGGATGCGGAGGCCGAGGTCGACTGGGCCGGCCCCGACGTGTCCTGGTGGGCCGAGCGATTCGGGACCGACGATGCGAAGGCTCGCGCGCTCGTGTGTGCTGCTGCGCGCGAGACGTTCGAAGAATGCGGTGTGCTTCTCGCCGGCCCCGATGCGGACACGGTCGTTGCCGATTCGAGTCGCTACTCGGCTGCCCGAGCACAACTGGAGGGTCGCGAGATCTCGTTCAGTCGGTTCCTTCGGGATTCCGCCCTGGTGTTGCGATCGGATCTGCTGCGGCCGTGGGCGAACTGGATCACCCCGGTCGGCGAGGGCACCCGGAGATACGACACCCGGTTCTTCGTCGCGGCCGCACCGGAGGGCCAGAAGGCGGACGGTGCGACTTCCGAGGCCGACGAGGTTCTGTGGCGAACGCCCGAGCAGGAACTCGACCACTGGCGTTCCGGTGGAAGCATGCTGCTGCCGCCGACGTGGAGCCAGTTGATCGCCCTGTCTGCCTACGACACCGTCGACGAGGTACTCGCACAGTCGCCGGAGATTCCCGCGATTCTGCCCACACTGGTCACCGGCGAGGAACAGTTGCGCGTCGAGTTTCCGGGTCAGGACGGGTATTACGGGGCGGGACCGCATCCGTGGGCCGCTAGGTCTGCCAAGTAGCCTGTGGGGCATGGCTGAGTTCGTCACTCTCGAAGTTTCCGAAGGTATCGGCACGATTCGTCTTGCTCGACCGCCCATGAACGCTCTGAACCGTCAGGTGCAGGACGAACTGGCGGCGGCGGCACATCAGGCGACCGTCGATCCGAACGTCAAGGCGGTCATCGTCTACGGCGGTGAAAAGGTGTTCGCCGCCGGCGCCGACGTCAAGGAGATGGCGGAGATGGACTTCGCCGCGGTCAGCAAGGTAGTCGCACAGATGCAGCGATCCATCGCTGCGGTCTCCGAAATTCCCAAGCCCACGGTTGCCGCGATCACCGGCTACGCGCTCGGTGGCGGCCTCGAGGTCGCACTGTCCGCGGACCGGCGGATCGCGGGGGACAACGTGAAGGTCGGGACGCCGGAGATTCTGCTCGGCATCATTCCCGGTGGTGGCGGGACCCAGCGCCTCGCGCGACTGATCGGGCCGTCGAAGGCCAAAGACCTCGTTTTCACCGGCCGGTTCGTGGGTGCGGACGAGGCGCGCGACATCGGACTGATCGACGAGGTAGTGGCACCGGACGACGTGTACGACGCGGCGTGGAAGTGGGCGTCTCAGTTCACCGGCGCTGCGGGGCGTGCGCTTGCGGCGGCGAAGGCAGCCATCGACGAAGGCCTCGACGCAGACCTGAACACCGGACTCAAGATCGAGCAGCACGTCTTCGCCTCGCTGTTTGCGACGAAGGACCGGACCATCGGTATGAAGTCGTTCATCGAGAACGGGCCGGGTAAGGCCGAGTTCACAGGCGAGTAGGCTCACCCCTGCCGAAACTGGAACGTGTTCCCATCTACCAGCGAGTAGGATTTCGCTCATGACTGCAAGCGCAAACGACGAGTCGACCGGCGCCACGAACGGTGGGGTCGACCCCGCACCGCGCCCCCACGCCACGGCGGAGGAGGTGGAGGCTGCCCGCAAGGACACCAAGCTCGCGCAGGTCCTCTACCACGACTGGGAAGCCGAGACCTACGACGACAAGTGGTCGATCTCGTACGACGAGCGTTGCATCGACTACGCCCGCGGACGTTTCGACGCGGTCGCCGGAGAACAGCCCCTGCCGTACGAGCGTGCACTCGAACTGGGCTGTGGAACGGGCTTCTTCCTGCTCAACCTGATGCAGGGCGGGGTCGCCAAGACCGGATCCGTCACCGATCTGTCTCCGGGCATGGTGAAGGTGGCTCTGCGTAACGCGGAAGGACTGGGTCTTCCGGTTGACGGCCGGGTCGCCGACGCCGAGACCATTCCGTACGCCGACGACACGTTCGATCTCGTGGTCGGCCACGCCGTGCTGCACCACATTCCCGACGTCGAGCAGTCGATGCGCGAGGTCCTGCGCGTCCTCAAGCCGGGTGGCCGCTTCGTCTTCGCGGGTGAGCCCACCACGGTCGGCAACTTCTACGCGCGCTGGCTCGGCCGTGCGACCTGGGAAGCCACGACCACCGTCACCAAGCTCCCGTTCCTGGCCGACTGGCGTCGCCCGCAGGAAGAGCTGGACGAGTCCTCTCGCGCCGCTGCTCTCGAAGCTGTCGTGGACATCCACACCTTCGATCCCACGGATCTCGAGGACATCGCGAAGTCTGCCGGAGCCACCGAGGTGCATGCGCAGACCGAGGAGTTCGCCGCTGCTCTCCTCGGGTGGCCCGTCCGCACCTTCGAGGCCGCAGTTCCGCCGGAGAAGCTCGGCTGGGGCTGGGCGAAGTTCGCCTTCGGTGGCTGGAAGAGCCTGAGCTGGGTGGACGAGAAGGTCCTGCGCCGGATCGTTCCGCGGGGCTTCTTCTACAACGTGATGATCACCGGTGTGAAGCCCGGTAAGTAACTCGGGTGGCGTATGCATTCACGCTCGAGGATGTCGAGTACTTGCAGAGCCGTGCCGGATCGGACGCGCTTCGTGAGGTGGCCGAACTCGAACTGACGACGCGCACGCGTCTGGCCGACATCGGCCGGGCGCGTGCGCGTTTCGATTCGCGCGCGCCGCTGTTGGTGGAATCGGTATTGCTCCGCCGCAAGGCGGCAGGCAAGCTTCCCGGCTCTGCGGACTGGTTGTTCACCGACGACGCGCTGCAGCAGGCGACCCCCCGGGCAGTGGCGCGCCGTCGCAGTGCTCGATTGGCGGGGCGCGCGGTTCACGACGTGACGTGCTCTATCGGCGCAGAACTGGACGCGCTGGTCGGCTCGGCCGACATCGTGATCGGCAGTGACATCGACCCGGTGCGATTGGCGATGGCGCAATACAACGTGCCGGGTGCGCATGTCGTTCGCGCGGACGCGCTGGCGCCCACCTCCCGAGGCACGGTCGTGATCGCGGATCCTGCGAGGCGCAGTGGCGGACGCCGGACCCACGATCCTGCGGCGTTGCAGCCGCCGCTGCCCGACCTCGTCGAGGCCTACCGCGGCCGTGATCTTGTCGTGAAGTGCGCGCCCGGTCTCGACTTCGACCGATTCGGCTGGGACGGCGAGGTGGAGATCGTGTCGCTCGACGGTGGCGTTCGCGAAGCGTGCCTGTGGTCGCCGGGGCTGGCCGGAGCCGCACGACGGGCATCGGTGCTGAGCTCGGACGGAACCGGCTGGTCGATCACCGACGAGGAAGACGACGAGATCGCCGAACGCGAGCCGGGTCGATGGATCGTCGATCCGGACGGTGCCGTGGTTCGCGCCGGCCTGGTTCGTCACTACGCGGCGCGTCACGGGTTGTGGCAGTTGGACCCGCGCATCGCTTACCTGACCGGCGACGAAGTGCCGGAAGGTGTGGCGGGCTTCGAGGTGATCGACCGCATCAAGTTCTCGGAGAAGACGCTGCGCCAGGAACTCGCGCGTCTCGACTGTGGTGTCGTGGAGATCCTGGTGCGCGGGGTCGATGTCGACCCCGCGATCCTGCGGCCCAAGCTGAAGCTGCGAGGGACACGGACGCTGTCCGTGGTGATCACCCGGATCGGGCGCGCGGGAGTCGCTTTCGTGTGCGAGCCTCGGACTACTTCAACACGAACAGCTCGCCGATGAAGGTGGGCGTGAGTACCTCGCCGCCCGGGCCGATCGACGTGCCGACCGTGAATCCCTGCGCCCCGGGAAGCGTGTCCTGATCGAGTGTCTCGCCGGTCTGCGTGTCGAAGGTGAGCATCGCGAGACCGTTCTCGCCCTCGCGTACCGCGGTGTAACCGGTGTCGCCTGCGGTCTGGGCCGGAACACCGAGTTGTAGGAGGTCCTTGCGCTCCCAGACGACCTCCGCGTGGTCTCCGAGGTCGCGGAGCGCGAGAAGGTGCCCGTCACTTCCGCCTGCCGGGATCAACAGACCATCGGCAGAGGTGGACGGACTTCCGGCCGCGTCGTAGCCGATGTCGTGGCTCCACTTGGGGTCACCCGTCTCGGCGTCGACGGCCCACATCTTGCCTTCGTTGTCGTTGGCGTAGACGACGGTGCCGTCCGCCGAGATGTCCGGGCTCGACGCACTGCCGCCGGGAAGTGCGTCGGAGGACCACTCCTGGGCGATCTGCGGGTTCTCGCCGCCCGAGTAGCGCATCGCCACGAGCTCGGCCTGGGGTGCGCCGGGCGCGTAGAACGTGAAGTAGAACTTGCCGCTCTCCAGGTCGATCGCCGGAGTGTTCGCCACCGGGCACTCGGGCCCACCGAGGAAACATGCGTCCAGACCCTTGTCGTCGGGCAGTGGGTCGACTGCGCCGCTGTTCTCGATGGACGGCGGCGGAATCAGGTTGTACGGAGCCAGCACCTGGCGGCCGGTCTGGGTGTCGAGGACGTTGATCTGTCCGAGCTGGGTGATGAAGAGGAGATTTCCGTCGCCGGTGAACTGTGCGGAGATGGGGGTGCCGACGACCGGGGTACGCCACCGCAGCTGGCCGTGCTCGGTGAACGAGTTCATCGCGCCGTTCTCACCGACGTAGACGTTCGCGACGGTGTCCACTACCGGAGTGGATGCCACGGCGCCCGGACCCAGCTCGCGGCACCAGCGCTTGCGGCCACTGTCGAGCTGGTAGGAGAAGAGGTTGCATCCCTTCTCGGTGCGGGCGGTCACGAAGGTCTGCCCGCTCGCCGCGACCGAGGCGTATGCGGCGACGGTGCCGCCGATCGGCCGAGACCACGCATTGGAGAGCTCACGCGAACCGGTGACGGCGCTGGTGTCGCTGTTGCGTGCGTCGGCGTGGATACCGGGCCAGCCGCCGCTCGAGAAGATGTCGATGACCTCCGGTTCGTTGGCGCAGCTGGTGAGCGCGACCGTGGTGACCGCGGCCACCGCCAGTACGGACGAACGTAGGACCCGCCGCATTCCATCTCCTCGTGATCGGTTGAACCCAGACGAGAGACTATCCCGCTCGTGCACCGGTGATCGGGCACACCCTAGGCTGACTGGCTATGACGAGCATGTGGGGCGCACCATTGCGTACTAGGTGGCGAGGATCCCGACGTGGGGACGGCGAGCAGGCCAGGTTCCTGACCGTCGCTTCGTTCAAATGGGTCTTGGCGAACAAGGCTTACACACCCTGGTACCTCGTGCGCTACTACCGCCTCGCGAAGTTCCGTCTGGCGAACCCGCACGTGATTCTCCGCGGAATGGTGTTCCTGGGAAAGCGCGTCGAGATTCATTCGACTCCGGAACTGTCGCGTCTCGAGATCGGGCGCTGGGTCCACATCGGCGACGGCAATGCGATCCGATGCCACGAGGGTTCGTTGCGGATCGGCGACAAGGTCGTGTTCGGCAAGGACAACGTCGTCAACACCTACCTCGACATCGAGATCGGCGCGTCCACGCTGGTGGCCGACTGGTGCTACATCACCGACTTCGATCACCGCATGGACGATGTGACGATGCCGATCAAGGACCAGGGCATCGTCAAGAGCCCGGTTCGGATCGGGCCCGACACCTGGATCGCCGCGAAGGTGTCCGTGCTCCGCAACACCCGCGTCGGTCGCGGATGCGTTCTCGGCGCCCATGCGGTGGTCCGAGGTGAAATCCCGGACTTCAGTATCGCCGTCGGCTCACCGGCGCGGGTCGTGAAGAACCGCAAGGAGGCCTGGGAGGCGGGTGCCGCCGACCGTGCGAAGTACATTGCCGCACTGGAGGACATCGCGCGGAAGAAGGCTGCGGCCGGCGAATGATGAAGTTCGAGGACTATCGCAGTCACGACGCCATCGGATTGGCGAGGCTCGTCGCGTCCGGCGAGGCGTCTGCCGGTGAACTTCTCGACTGCGCACTGTCGCGGGCGGACGCCGTGGACGGAGTCCTCAACACCATCTCACGGCCGATGCACGACGAGGCGCGGCGCCGGTCGGAGGGGCCGTTGGCCGGACCGTTCGCGGGGGTGCCGTTTCTGATCAAGGACCTCGGGCAGGACTATGCGGGTGTTCCCACAGGTAGCGGGTCACGCTCCCTGGCGTCGATACCGGCCGTGGAGAACAGCGAGGTGGTCGATCGCTGGCTGGGCGCCGGCCTCGTCGTCTTCGGAAAGACGAACACCCCGGAGTTCGGTGCGAAGGGGGTCACCGAACCCGAAGTGAACGGTGCGACCAGGAATCCGTGGGATGTCGCGCACACGCCGGGAGGTTCCTCCGGTGGTGCGGCCGCTGCCACCGCGGCGGGCATCGTGCCGATGGCAGGTGCCAGCGACGGCGGTGGGTCCATCCGCATTCCAGCAGCGTGCTGCGGGCTGTTCGGTTTGAAAGCCGGTCGGGGCGTGGTGGTGAACGGTCCGTCGGTTGCCGAATCGATCCACGGCGCCGGTACGAACGGCGTCGTCAGCCGAAGTGTCCGCGACTCGGCGGCCATGCTCGATCTGATTGCGGGGCCGGGGCGGGTTGCGCCGTACCAGACGGCCCGGCCGCAGGAGTCCTACTGCGCCTCGTCCACCCGCGATCCGGGGCGCCTGCGTATCGGCTACTCGTATGCGTCGCCGCTCGGCGAGCAGGTGCACCCCGATGCCATCGCTGCCGTCGAGGACGCCGCCCACCTCCTCGAATCGTTGGGTCATCACGTGGAGCACACGGAGACCGGGATCGACGAGCATCGACTCTCGCGTGACTTCCTCACCGTGTGGTTCTCGACGATGGCGGCAAGGCTCGAGACGATGCGCAATGAAATGGACTGTAGCGAAGACGATTTCGAGCTCGATACCAGGATCATGGGAGCCGTCGGTAGGACGCTGCCCGCATCGACGTACGTCGCCGCGTACAACAGGTGGAGCGATTACACGCGCCAACTCGTCGAGTTCCACGAGCGATACGACCTTCTCCTCACTCCTACCCTGGCCACCCCACCGGCTCGCATAGGCGAGTTGGCGACGCCGCAATGGATGCAGTGGGGTAGCAAGCTGGTGCTGGCGTCGAGGACCGGGTCGTTGCTCGCCCGAACCGGGCTGGTCGAACGAGTGGCCGACGACAACCTGAGGCGCACGCCCTACACACAATTGGCCAATATCACCGGACGTCCTGCGATGTCGGTACCGACGTATTGGACGGACGAAGGTCTGCCGTTGGGCGTCCAGTTCGTCGGACCACTCGGTAGCGAGGGGCGTCTGCTTTCGGTCGCCACTCAGCTCGAGGCCGCGCGACCGTGGTTCGATCGGGTGCCGGCCTGAACGCTCGCGCTTAGCGGCCGGGGAGGGGACGCTCGGGAATCTCGGGTCGCGCCAACGGATGACGGACCCGCCGCTTGGCGCCCGCGTACACCTGGACGGTGTCGTCGGCGACCTTGTGCCAGTCGAAGTCCGACGTCAAACGCGCCCGTGCGGCGTCGGCGCGCACCCGAGCGGCAGCCGGATCGTCCAGCACCTCCCGCACTGCGGACGTCAACCCCGCCACGTCACCCGGCTGAAACGACATACCGGTGACACCGTCGACGACGGCCTCCCCGAGGCCACCCGCCGTGGACGCCACGAGCGGGGTGCCCGCAGCGGCGGATTCGAGCGCGATGATGCCGAACGGCTCGTACCGGCTGGGGAGAACGATCGCATCGGCGCCGTGCAGCCAGCCGAGCAGTTCGAGGTGGTCGAGATTGCCCAGGAACGTCACCGACCGGGCAACCCGATGTGTTCGGGCCAGTTCCGACAGCCACTCGAACTGGGTACCTTCGCCCGCGATGGACAGCGTCGCCCCGGGATGGCTGCGCCTGATGCGGGGAAGGGCGGCGATCACGTCCTGCACGCCCTTCTCGTATTCGAGGCGTCCGACATAGAGCAGATGGGGTGGCCCGGATCGCGGAGCGAGTTCACGGTAGCTCCACGTCGTGAGATCGATGCCGTTTCGAATGACGGTGACGGCAGGCAGATTCGGGCCGTAGAGCGCAGTCACCTCGTCCTTCATCGAGACCGAACACGTGATGAGCGCGTCCGACTCGTTGGCCAGCCACCACTCGACCGAATGGACCTGGCGATTGATTCGCCCCGAGACCCAGCCGCTGTGGCGCCCGGCCTCCGTGGCGTGCAGGGTGGACACGAGCGGCACGTCGTAGAACTCCGCAAGTGCGATCGCGGGGTGCGCGACGAGCCAGTCGTGAGCATGGACGACGTCCGGTTGCCAGCCTTCACCCAATCCGGGGGTGCGGAGTGCGGTACCCGCCCGCACCATGGCGTGGCCCATGGCGAGCGTCCACGCGATCATGTCCTCGCCGAACACGAAGTGCGCGGGGTCCTCGGCGACGGCGACCACCAGGACACCGTCCTCGATGTGCGTGATGGTGGGGTGCGTCGACGCATCGGTCCCGGAAGGACGGCGCGCGAGCACCACCACCTCGTGGCCGGCAGCAGCCAGCTCGGTCGCCAGGTGGTGGACGTGACGCCCCAACCCACCCACGACGACCGGCGGGTACTCCCAGGACACGATGAGGATCTTCATGGCGTGCTCTCTGTGCTGTCGGTCGGATTCGTGCGGTCGAGCAGGTTCGGCTGTGCGTGCGCCGGAAGTCGGCGAGCATCCAGTCCCGGAAACAGTCCGTCTGCATTGTTCCAGCCCGCTGCCAACTGCTCGGCGCGGGTGTCCTTGCCCGCAGCGACTGCTTCGGCGATCTCACGTAGGGCGTGCGCGTGCTTGTGTGCACGATCGCGTGCGTATTCGGCGGCCGAATCCTTGCTGACCATGAACGCCCAGTCGCTCGACACGGTCATCAGAGCTTCGCGCAGCATCTGGTCGGCCACCCGGTTACGTAGACCCGGACGCTCGGGAACGGTTTCGCCGTTCACCTTGTCGATGGTCTCGAGAGCGGTGGCGACGACTTCGGAGTTGAGCTGTACCAGGTCGGCGACTTGATCTCCCGCCCATACGCGCCAGTCCTTCCCGGAACCCCAAGAAGAATCCTCGAGTTGGACGGGCTCACCGACGAAACCTTGCTCCAACGCATCTGCGAGCGTTCCGACTCGGATTCCGGCTTCGGGCAGCGCGCGCAACAACTTCTCGAGCCATTGCGGACCCTCGTGCCACCAATGCCCGAAGAGTTCGGTGTCGAAGGCGGCGACGACGAGAGCGTCGCGGCCGATCCGGCCGGACTCTTCGCGCAGCCGTGCGCGAATGGTTTCGACGAAGTCGGCGACGTGGCGGTCGACGGCGGCTGCGGCCAGTTCCGGGTCGTACGGCGCTTTGTCCGCGGAGTCGACGGTGCGTCCGGTCACGCGCGCGGGCTTGAGGCCGGTCTCGTGGTCGTAGGTGTGGAAGTCGCGGTACGCGGAGTGGCCCGGGTAACCCGATTTCGGGGACCACACCCGGTAGCTGACCTGCAGATCTCTACCGAACGCGACGACGTCCGATTCCCGAACCGGGCGGCCGAGGGAGGTGTCGCCCCGTAGCGCGGGGCCGTCCACCATGAAGTGAGTGACGCCCGCGTCCTGGTAGCCGGCCTCCATTCCAGGTGTGTAGCCACACTCCGGACCCCAGATTCCGGTGGGGGTGTGACGCCACCGTGCGTGTGCGTCCGCCAGGCCTTCGCTGAGCGAGTAGGCGCGGAGACGGGGGTCGAGGAGTGGCTGAAACGGGTGGGCGAGGGGGCCGCCCAACAGTTCGATGGCCTGTCTGTCGATCAGGTCCCGCAGTACGGGGGACCCGCCGTGCCGCCAGCGAGTCTCGAAATCCTCGATCGCAGCCGACGCGGCGCGATGCTCACGGGCGCCGAGGTCGCGGTGCGCGGCATCGGGCATCCCGGCTGCTTCGTGCGCTCGGATCTGCCAGTTTCCCAGCCAGTGGTGCATACCGGACAAGCAATGTGGGTCGTCCAGCTGTGCGGCGAGCACCGGCGTGACGCCAAGGGTGAGCATGTTCGAGCGGCCCTCGTCCGAGAGTCGGCGCAGGGCGGCGGTCAAGGGTAGGTACGTCGCCGCCCACGACTGGTAGAGCCATTCCTCGCCGACGGGCCACCGGCCGTGGTTGGCCAACCACGGCAGATGCGAGTGCAGGACCAGGGCGAACATGCCCGGTTCGGTGTGCTCGGTCACGAAACAGGGTCCTTCACCGCGATCGCCACGAGGTCGAGGCTGTCGTCGATGTCGGGAACGCGCAGGGTGAAGTCGTCTGCCGTGATGCCTTCCACGTCGCGGGTGAGGTCGGCGGGCCACGGCTCGCCGGCGAGTGCGCGGTCGATCTGGGCGTTGATGAACGATCCGCCGTGCTTCGAATCCAGTTCTCGAAGACGTTCGCCGTGGTGGACACCGGTCATCTCGGAGACGGTGAAGCCGGCCTCGACCAGTAGTTCGGTCAACTCGGCGGCGTTGAGCTCGCGCGTGTGGAAGGGATTGAGCGGGGTGTCACGGCCGGGGGAGAAGGTGATCCGGTTGGGCGTACTCACCAGCAGCTCGCCACCGGGCTTCAGAACCCGGAAGCATTCGCGCAGGAACTGGGCTTGATCCCACAGGTGCTCGATCACCTGGAAATTGACCACGATGTCGACCGACGCATCCTCGAGGGGCAAAGCGGCGAGGTTGCCGTGCACCATCTCGATACGCGGGTAGCGCGAGCGGACGTGCTCGACAGCGGACACGTCGTAGTCGAGGCCTGTCACCTTGGTGGCTACGTCGGCGATCATGTTGGCGCCGTAGCCTTCTCCGGAGCCGGCTTCGAGGACGGTCCGGCCCGCGCAGCGTGACAGGAGATCGCGGTAGACGACTTCGTGTCGCCGGAACCAGTAGTTCTCTTCGGGAATTCCGGGCACCGTTCGCTCCCCGGTCAGGGGCAGCGGTGCGCCGTCACGGTCGCCGACAATTGATTCGCTCACCACTGCGAGGTTAGTGCCCTCGGGGTTGGAGCCTGTCGTCGTGGTCCACATCACAGCAGTAAATCGCCCTTTCGGCCGTTATGGTGAACGAGGTTTGCACTCAAGTTACCGCCGGGTAACTTGGCGTGAGGTAATCTAACGCACAGCCGACGTGCGACGAACGACCGAAATACGAGAGCTCGGCCTGCGCCAAGCAGCTCACGACAACCAGGTAAATACACACAGGAGGTCGACGAAGACCCATGACGAACATCGTTGTTTTGATCAAGCAGGTCCCCGACACGTGGTCCGAGCGCAAGCTCACCGACGGCGACTTCACACTCGACCGTGAGGCTGCCGACGCGGTGCTCGACGAGATCAACGAGCGCGCCGTCGAGGAAGCACTCCTGATCAAGGAAGCGCAGGGCGGCGAGGTCACCCTCCTGGCAGCCGGTCCCGACCGCGCCACGGATGCCATCCGCAAGGCACTCTCCATGGGCGCCGACAAGGCCGTGCACATCAACGATCCCGCTCTGCACGGCTCCGATGCCGTTCAGACCGCATGGACGCTCGCGGCTGCGCTCGGTCAGATCACGTTCGAGAACGGTGAAGCTGCCGACATCATCATCGCCGGCAACGAGGCGACCGACGGTCGCGTCGGCGCTGTCCCGGCGATCATCGCCGAGTACCTGGGCATCCCGCAGCTCACCCAGCTCCGCAAGCTGACCGTTGCCGACGGCACCGTCACCGGCGAGCGTGAGACCGACGAGGGTGTCTTCGGCCTCGAGTCCGGGCTGCCCGCGATCGTCTCGGTCAACGAGAAGATCAACGAGCCGCGCTTCCCCTCCTTCAAGGGCATCATGGCCGCGAAGAAGAAGGAAGTTCTCGTCTACACCCTGGCCGACCTTGGCGTCGATCCCGACACCGTCGGTGTCTCCAACGCGGCCACCACAGTCACCGCCTCCACCCCCAAGCCCCCCCGTACCGCTGGTGAGCGCATCGCCGACGAGGGCGACGGCGGCAGCAAGATCGCCGCATACCTCGTGGCTCAGAAGATCATCTGATCGCGCCCCTCTCGGACAAACCAGCAGACATACACAGGGAGTAGTTAGTCATGGCAGAAGTACTTGTGCTCGTCGAGCACGCAGAGGGTGCACTCAAGAAGGTCAGCACCGAGCTCCTCACCGCTGCACGCCAGCTGGGTGAGCCGTCCGCCGTCGTCACCGGCCCCGCCGGCACTGCCGACAAGCTCGCGGACGCACTCGCCGCTGCCGGTGCAGAGAAGATCTATGTCGCCGAGTCGGGCGACATCGACGGCTTCCTCGTCACCCCGAAGGTCGATGTGCTCGCCGGAATCGTCGAGTCCGCATCGCCCGCCGCGGTGATCACCGCCGCCAGCATCGAGGGCAAGGAGGTGTCCGGCCGTCTCGCCGCACGCCTGGGCTCCGGCCTCCTCGTCGACGTCGTCGAGGTCAAGAGCGACGCCAGCGTCGTTCACTCGATCTTCGGTGGCGCGTTCACCGTCGACGCCAAGGCAAACGGCGACGTCCCGGTCATCTCGGTTCGCCCGGGTGCCGTCGAGGCGCAGCCGCAGGCCGGTGCCGGCGAGAAGGTTTCCGTCGAGGTTCCCGCTCAGGAAGACGGCGCAGTCAAGATCACCTCGATCGATCCGATCGTCGGTGGCGACCGCCCCGAGCTCACCGAGGCGACCGTGGTCGTGTCCGGTGGCCGTGGTGTCGGCAGCGCGGACAAGTTCTCCGTCGTCGAGGAGCTCGCCGACTCGCTCGGCGCCGCAGTCGGTGCCTCGCGTGCCGCAGTCGACTCGGGCTACTACCCGGGCCAGTTCCAGGTCGGTCAGACCGGCAAGACGGTCTCGCCGCAGCTGTACATCGCGCTCGGCATCTCCGGCGCCATCCAGCACCGTGCCGGTATGCAGACCTCGAAGACCATCGTCGCTGTGAACAAGGACGAAGAGGCTCCGATCTTCGAGATCGCGGACTACGGCATCGTCGGCGACCTGTTCAACGTCGCCCCGCAGCTCACCGACGCCGTCAAGAGCCACAAGGGCTAGACAGACCGGTTCTCGGACCGCAGCGCCCCCGTTTCCTCAGGGAAACGGGGGCGCTGCGCTTTCTCGGCATCGTTCACCCGTCCTGCATCGACATGACACCTCGCCGATGCCGCAGGTCTGCACTGGCTCGGTAAACCTGCGCCATGACAACTTCGTCAGTTCTGAGTACGCCCCGCAGCTCCGTCGATTCCGTTGTTTCCTCGCCCAAGTATTCGCTGGTCGTCTCTTCCGATCGGGAACATCGGGTCATCGCCCAGCGCCTCCGATATCAGGTGTTCGCCTCCGAGCCCGGATTCGCGATACCGGAGAACGTCGATGGTCTCGATGCGGATCGTTTCGACGACTTCTGCGATCACCTCTTGGTCCGGCACGACGCGACGGGAGAGATCGTCGGCTGCTACCGGATGCTTCCGCCCGACGCTGCCCGTGCGGCGGGTGGCTACTACACCGCCACCGAGTTCGAGATCTCCGGCCTCGCACCCGAAGAGAACCGCTTCGTCGAGATGGGCCGCGCCTGTGTTTCTCCGGACCACCGGTCCGGATCGGTTCTCAGCCTCATGTGGTCCGGAATCCTGCACTACCTCGAGCTCACCGGATACGAGTGGGTCATGGGCTGCGTGTCGGTTCCGATGCAGGAAACACCCGGTGCCCCGGCAGGTTCCAACGTGCGCGGCGTGCGGGATCAGTTGCTGCGCAAGCACGGCAACGAACCGGATCGCCGCGTGACGCCGTACCGCCCGGTGGTCGTCGACGGCAAGGGTCTCGACGAGCTCGAGCCACCGGAGAAGGTGTCCGTACCGCCTTTGCTGCGCGGATACCTTCGTCTGGGCGCCAAGATCTGTGGCGAGCCCGCGCACGACCCCGACTTCGGAGTCGCGGATTTCGTTGCCGTCCTCGGACTCCACGAGACCAATCAGCGCTACCTCGACCGACTCCGATCCGCCTCGGCGAATCTCGAATCCGGCGCACTCGGATGAGCACCGCTGCGCAGCACGCCTGGATGCCGGCCAGTCCGTGCGGCGACGGCTGCCTCCCGGCCGATCAGGATCGGGTGTCGCGGCTTACCGTGATCGCCCGTTGGATCCTGGTCGTGTCGGCGCTGGCCACCGCGCCGGTGTTGAGCGCCGGATGGCTGCTTCCGCGAAATCTGCGGTCCGCCCTGCAACGTGGCTACGCACGGATGCTGCTGCGCTGTGTGGGCATGCGTTTGCGAGTGGCCGACGAACGGGGGAAGCGTCGACCCGAGGGCGGGGTCATGATGGTCGCCGGCCACGTGTCCTGGACCGATGTCCTCGTCTTGAGTGCTATTGCCCCCGCCAACTTCGTTGCCCGTGGCGACCTGCTGGACTGGCCGGTTCTCGGCTCCCTCGCACGGCGGATGCGGGTCATTCCCATCGCGCGTCACGACCTCCGTTCGCTGCCCGCCACGATCGAGGTGGCGGCCGAGCGGCTGCGGTCGGGCGAGCGGGTCGTCGTGTTCCCGGAAGGCACCACCTGGTGCGGACGGGCGTACGGCGGGTTCCGCCCCGCGATGTTCCAAGCCGCAATCGACGCGGAGTGCCCCGTACAACCGATCGCTCTTCGGTACTCGTGCAGTGACGGTGCTCTCACCACCGGACCGTGCTTCGTGGGTGAGGAGACGATCGGGCAGTCCATCGGCCGCATCATCCGGCAGAAGAACGTCACAGCTCAGGTCCGGCTCACGCCCATCGAATATCCGGGAGAATCCCGCCACGACCTCGCTGCACGCGCCGAGCGGGCGGTGCGAGGAGCCGAGCGTATCGACCTGGCAGCCCACAACATCCTCGATCCGAGCGTCGAGGCGCAGGAGAGCCTGGTCGCCTAGGTTATCCTGGTCGGGTCATGACGTCTGCTCGCACCGCCGCTTCCCCGGTCTACCTGGACCATGCCGCCACCACCCCGATGGTGTCGGAGTCTGTTCGGGCCATGACCGACATCTTCGCAACCGTCGGCAACGCGTCGTCGCTGCACGGTTCGGGCCGCGCGGCGCGTAGACGGGTCGAGGAGTCACGCGAATCCATCGCCGCGAACCTGGGGGCCCGACCTTCCGAGGTCATCTTCACTGCCGGCGGCACGGAGAGCGACAACCTCGCCGTGAAGGGCATCTACTGGGCGCGACGAGATGCCGAATCCGTGCGCAACCGCATTGTCGCCAGCCCGGTCGAGCATCATGCGGTTCTCGACGCGGTGGAGTGGCTCGAGAAGCACGAAGGCGCAGTGGTCACGTGGTTGCCCGTGGACGAGGTGGGCCGGGTCGACCCCGAAGCGCTTCGACACGAACTCGAACTCCACGCGGACGACACGGCTCTCGTGACGATCATGTGGGCCAACAACGAGATCGGCACGGTGATGCCGATCGCGGAGCTTTCGGCGGTCGCATCCGAGTTCTCGATTCCCATGCACAGCGATGCGATTCAGGCGGTCGCTCACCTTCCTGTCGACTTCCATGCGAGTGGCCTTTCCGCGATGAGCGTCGCTGCGCACAAGTTCGGGGGACCGCAGGGCGTGGGAGCGCTGTTGCTCGGACGTCAGGTCCCGTGCGTTCCGCTCTTCCACGGGGGAGGGCACGAGCGTGAACTTCGATCCGGAACGCCGGACACCGCAGGTGTGGTCGGTATGGCAGCCGCACTTCAAGAGGCCACCGACGCGATGACGACCCGCACGAGGCATCTCGCGCAACTGCGAGACCGACTCGTGGCCGAGGTGCAGCGAGTGGCACCCGAAGCTGTTCTCAACGGCCCGACCGGTGACGCCAGATTGGTGAGCAATGCACACTTCACGTTCCCTGGGTGCGAAGGTGACTCACTCCTGATGTTGCTGGATGCGGCAGGAATCGAGTGTTCGACCGGATCTGCGTGCACGGCCGGGGTCGCACGGGCGAGTCACGTACTCGTCGCAATCGGAACCGATCCGGTCACGGCCCGTGGGTCGTTGCGGTTCTCGCTCGGCCACACATCGACAAACGACGACGTGGACGCGCTGATCTCGGCGCTGCCACAGGTAGTGGAGCGCGCCCGCGCAGCCGGTTTGGCCGGCGTCGGATCGCGCGGAGGAGGTAACTGATGCGCATTCTCGCAGCCATGAGTGGTGGAGTGGACTCGGCGGTCGCTGCGGCCCGTGCGGTCGACGCAGGTCACGACGTCGTGGGAGTCCACCTCGCCTTGTCCACGGCGCCTGGGGCGCTGCGCACAGGGTCTCGCGGATGCTGCTCGAAAGAGGACGCCGGCGACGCCCGCCGTGCCGCCGACGTTCTCGGAATCCCCTTCTACGTCTGGGACTTCGCGGAACGCTTCAAAGAAGACGTCATCGACGACTTCGTCGCGTCCTACGCGGCCGGCGAGACCCCGAACCCGTGCCTGCGCTGCAACGAGAAGATCAAGTTCTCGGCGTTGGCCGAGCGGGCATCTGCGCTCGGCTTCGATGCTGTGGCAACGGGTCACTACGCCCGCCTCGACGAGGGTGTGCTCCGACGCGCGGTCGACGGTGACAAGGATCAGTCCTATGTGCTGGGTGTTCTCACCTCGAATCAGCTGTCGCGCGCGATGTTCCCGATCGGCGATACGCCGAAGGATCGCATTCGCGAAGAGGCCGCAGAACGTGGCCTGGCCGTCGCGAACAAACCGGACAGCCACGACATCTGCTTCATTCCGTCCGGTGACACCCGGGCGTTCCTGGGGGCTCACATCGGTGTTCGACCCGGCAGCGTGGTCGACGCGGATTCGGGCGAGGTTCTTGCCGAACACGAAGGTGTGCACGGATTCACGATCGGCCAGCGCAAGGGACTCGGTGTGCAGGGACCGGCCGCGGACGGGCGTCCGCGGTACGTGACCGCCATCGAACCCGAGACCGGCACGGTGCGGGTCGGTTCGGCAGCGAATCTCGACGTGTGGTCGATCTCGGCGGAGCGTGCGGTGTGGACTGCGGGGCAAGCCCCGGTCGGCCCCGTCGAGTGCACCGTGCAGGTCCGTGCTCACGGCGGTCTCGCACAGGCCGTCGCCGAGGCAGTCGACGGTGGTATCGAGATCACCCTTCGTGAAGCTCTGATGGGTGTGGCGAAGGGACAGGCAGTGGTGCTGTATCGCCCCGACTCCGACGGTGATGTCGTTCTGGGAAGTGGCACCATCGCAGGTGCCGGCGGGGCACCGAATCCGCTGTGACACAAGACGATCTTTCGGGAATCGCAGGTCTGGTCACGGGTGTCGGCTCGTGGCCGGGAACCGATCCGCTCGAGTCTGCGCGAGTGATCCTCGGGGAGCTGGGGGAGTTGCCTCACCTGGTCGAGTTGCCCGGGCGTGGACTCGGGTCGGACATGGTCGGTCGGGCTGCGGCGCTGCTCGTCGACATTCCGCTCGACGTGTCGACCACCGGATATCGCATCACGGTTCGACGAGGATCGATGGCGAAGCGGGCCGCGGACTTTCTCGCGCAGGATCTCGACGCTTTGGAAGAGGCATGGGAGACAGCTGGATCGACCGGTGGCGGCGTACTCAAGGTCCAGTCGGTCGGACCGCTGACCCTTGCCGCACACATCGAATTCTCCACCGGTAAGCGTATTCTCACCGACCGCGGCGCCGTGCGCGACTTCGCGGAGTCGTTGGGTGAAGGCTTGTCACGGCATGCTGCGGAGGTCACGCGGCGCACCGGTGCGCAGGTGATCGTGCAGTTCGACGAGCCGTCGCTGCCCGCGGTGTTGGCCGGCTCCCTGGCGGGCCGAACCCGCCTCGAAACCGTTGCTGCGGTGCCCGAACCGGAGGCGCTCGCAACTTTGGACAGCGCGATCGAGCTCTGTGGCCGACCTGTCCTCGTCCACTGCTGTGGCGATGATCTACCCACGGATCTCTTGCGCCGGTCCCGCGCATTCGGCGTCGGATTCGACGTGAACCGACTGAAGTCGTCGTCCCTCGACGGTGTCGGCGAACTGATCGACGCCGGAAAGCAACTGGCGTTCGGACTGGTGCCCACGGAGGCCCCTGCCGTCACGCCCGGCTGGCGGGAGCTCGCGACACCGGCCGTCACCTTGATCGATCGGCTCGGATTCACCCGTACCACTCTGCGCACGCAGGTGGCGGTCACACCGACGTGTGGCCTCGCGGGGGCGAGTGATGCCTGGAGCCGCGAGGCCCTCCGTCTGACCAGGGAAGTCGGTAGCGCTCTCAGCGAGGATCCCGAGTCGCTCTGACCGTCATGGCGTGATCACGTAGCGGCCACGAATTCCGCCTTTTGCAACTGCCTTGTGTGCATCGGCCACTCGGTCCAACGGCACGACCGAGTAGACCCGTGCTGGTAGTTCGCCCGATTGGGTGCGGGCGAGCAACTCTGCCAGTTGCGCACCGTCGGTGTGTGCCATGACGGACTCGATGCGGATCCCTCTTTCCGGGGACGGGGCGTCGTACGGTAGAACTCCGACGTACCTACCGCCGTCGCGGATCAGTTCGAGCGCCGCCTCTTGAAGTGTGGCTGTGTCGGCGACTGCATCCCAGCCCGGTGTCGTGACGGTGGAAAAGTCGGCACCGAGCCCGCGAACGAACTTCTCGTCCTCGGCGCGGGCGAGGCCGGTCACACGCCAGCCACGATCTTGGGCGAGCGCCACGACGTAGGTACCGACTGCACCTGCAGCACCCGTCACCAGCAGACCGTTCTCGCCGGCCGGAGCATCGCCGAGGAGTTCGACGATCTGGGCTGCAGTTTGTGCGTTGAGCGGGACGGTGGCCGCCGAGATCAGATCGAGGTCGTCGGGGACCACTGCGATATCGGTTGCCGGTACGACGAGTTGCTCTGCGTAGGTGCCGAAGTCGCGGTCCACTCCTGCGACAAGGCCGGCGACACGGGTGCCGAGGGCAAGGTCGACTCCGGTGCCTACCGCGACGATTGTTCCTGCGAAGTCCCAGCCCAGTCCGGTGTGCTCGGTCTGCTGGACCGCGCCGATGGCGTGGAAGACACCGTTCGTTATCGCAAGGTCGACGGGGTTCACGGTGGCGCCTGCGACCGTCACACGCACCTGACCAGGTCCCGGCTCGGTGACGGGTACCTCGATGATGTCGATCGAGTCCGGGCCGTTCGGAGTTCGGACCACTGCTGTGCGGAAGGTGGAGTTGGACATGGTTTCCTCCTGAAGGGTTGTGTTCGATGTCGTCATTGCTCCACTATGGGTAGGTAACTCTCCAATGGGAAGTACGCACCTTCGGGTGCGTTGGTCACCTCGAAGTAGGAAGGTGTGGGCGATGACGGCGGCTCAGCGGCGAGCACATGCGAAGGCGGAGTACGACGCATTCTTGGCGGGCTGTCCGAGCCGGAAGCTACTCGATCGAATTTCCGACAAGTGGGTCGCATTGGTTCTCGCTGCGCTCGGCAGTGAGGGGCCCCACGTCATGCGCTACTCCGAGCTGTCCCGAAGGCTTGCGGGAGTCAGTCAGAAGATGCTCACCCAGACCTTGCGATCGCTCGAGCGTGACGGATTGCTCACCAGGACTGTCACTCCCACCGTTCCCGTCACCGTCCACTACGAACTCACCGAACTGGGGCTTTCGCTCCATCACGTGATTCGCGGAATCAAGGCGTGGGCGGAACTGCACATGGACGAAGTGCTCGCCAGTCGTGAGGCGTACGACGAAGACGTGGCAGTCGCACGTTGAGCTCTGTTCAAGGCACCTCCGGTCATGTAATGTAGAACACATGTTCGAATCGGGGGGTTCTGAAGCAGTACACAGGGTGGGTGCACTCTTGACGGCGGTTCGGCAGCTGAGTCGTGATGTCGGCGACGATGTTCGCATCGATCTGCTGAGAGTGCTCGAGGAATTGAAGTCTGCTTGCGCAGGTGCGCAGGCGAAGTTCGCCGCCGACCTCGATGCGTCGGTGCGTGCGCAGCGTAGGTTCGACGGAGTGGCCGAATCGCAGTGCGGTACGGGGGTGGCGGCGCAAATCGCTCTGGCCAGAATGGACTCACCGCATCGCGGTGGTCGGCACCTCGGACTGGCGACTGCGCTGGTGCGCGAGATGCCTCACGCATTGGCGATGCTCGAGCGGGGAACGCTCAGCGAATGGCGCGCCACGATCTTGGTTCGCGAGACTTCCTGTCTGACAAAGGAAGACAGGTCGGCAATCGATCGACGTCTGTGTTCCGATCCCGACGTGCTCGCTTCGCTGGGAGATCGCGCGATCGCTGCGAAGGCGCGGGCATGCGCGGCAGAACTCGATGCCGCCTCGGTAGCGCGTAGGGCAGCGAAGGCAGTCGGTGAGCGACGAGTCACTGCGCGTCCGGCGCCCGACACCATGGTTCATCTGAGCGCGCTTCTTCCCGTCGCGCAGGGTGTCGCCGTGCATGCCGCCCTCGGAAGGAGTGCCGATTCCATTTTGGCAGCAGGGGATTCGCGTAGCCGCTCGCAGATCATGGCTGATCTTCTCGTCGAACGCGTAATTGGAACGGATGTCGTATCCCCGGTGTCGGTAACGGTGAATCTTGTTGTGTCCGACAGAACATTGCTCGCAGGCGGGCAGGAGCCCGCGCACCTGGAGGGCTTCGGCCCCGTCCCCGGAAGCATGGCTCGCGCTTGGGTGCGTGATGCCTGTCGCGCCGGCAAGGCGGCGCTGCGGAGGGTGTATGCGAGGCCGGAAACGGGGGCACTCACTGCAGTCGAATCCCGTTCTCGGTTGTTTCCGAAAGAGCTGGCCCATCTCATCGACGTGCGCGATCGACAATGTCGAACGCCTTGGTGTGATGCACCGATTCGTCACCACGATCACATTCATGGTTACGCGGCCGGTGGTGCGACCGAGGTGTCGAACGGTGCCGGGCTGTGCGCTGCGTGCAACTACGCAAAGCAGGGTGTGGGCTGGTCCGCTCGGGGCGTTCCTGGCGCGCCCGGGCATCGGCACGTGCTGGAAGTCCGCACACCGACCGGTCATCGGTACAGATCGACTGCCCCTCCCTTGCCGAGAACCAATTCGGTTGTGCCCGAAAGTATTGTGTGAGCATGACCATTTCTCGATTCGAGCCGCGGCAGGATTCTCGACCACACGATCGGCCGTGGCCCGAGATGATGTGGCCGATTCCTGTGGATGCCGAGCTGAGGGGCTCCACGGTGACGTTGACGCGACTCGACCCCGCCAAGGATGCCGAGGAACTGTTCCATGCCCTCGACCGCGACGAGGTGTGGTCGCACGTTCCCGAGCGGCCGAGCAATCCGGAACATCTCGCGGAGATCCTGTCCGCGCGGATTGCCCGCACAGACTGGGTGGCGTGGGCGGTACGCACGCGCGACGGTGTCGTAGGAACGTCGTCCTATCTGGATGTGAACCAGCACGACGCGCGTCTCGAAATCGGATATACGCTCTACTCCTCCGATGTGTGGGGGAGTGCCGTGAACCCCGAGACCAAGCTGCTGTTGCTCGGCTATGCGTTCGACACGCTGGACGCGGGTCGCGTTCAATTGAAAACGGACGTGCGCAACGTGCGCTCCCAGCAGGCGATCGCCCGTCTCG
This sequence comes from Rhodococcus huquni, assembly GCF_055231055.1. Classification (NCBI taxonomy): domain Bacteria; kingdom Bacillati; phylum Actinomycetota; class Actinomycetes; order Mycobacteriales; family Nocardiaceae; genus Rhodococcus; species Rhodococcus huquni. The sequence continues at coordinate 14,190 of NZ_JBUYWE010000008.1, read as the reverse complement.
GAGCGAGGTACGAGGGGACGTTGCGGAGGCACTTTCGGCGGGCTGACGGCACAGTTCGAGACACGGTCATGTTCTCGGTGGTGGCGGAAGAATGGCCCACCGTGCGCGACGGACTGCGAGAACGGGTCGGGCTCGTCGGTGGCAACGGATAATCTTTGTGTGTGAGTGAATCGACCGATGCCCCCGCCGCCGCGCCCAGTGAGGTTCGGGAACGATGGAACGAGCTGGCAGAGGATGTCCGTCAGCACCAGTTCCGCTATTACGTGCGTGACTCTCCGGTCATCTCGGACGGCGAATTCGACACCCTGCTCGGTGAGCTGAACTCCCTGGAAGAGCAGTATCCCGATCTGCGCACGCCCGATTCGCCGACGCAGTTGGTGGGCGGCGGCTTCGCCACCGATTTCACCTCGGTGGATCACCTCGAGAGGATGCTCAGCCTCGACAACGTGTTCGACGCAGACGAACTGCGCGCGTGGATCGCACGAGTCGAACAGGAGACGGGGCCGAAGCTGCACTATCTGTGCGAGGTGAAGATCGACGGTGTCGCACTCAACCTCGTGTACGAGAACGGCACTCTCGTCCGGGGTGCGACTCGAGGTGACGGGCGCACCGGCGAGGACGTCACGCTGAACGCCCGAACGATCGACGAGATACCTCAGAAGCTCACGGGTACCGACGAATATCCCGTGCCGTCTGTGCTCGAGGTGCGTGGAGAGGTGTTCTTCCGGTTGGAGGACTTCGCCGCCCTCAACGCCTCGCTCGTGGAGGAGGGTAAGGCGCCGTTCGCGAACCCGCGCAACTCGGCGGCCGGATCACTGCGGCAGAAGAATCCGGCGGTCACCGCACGCCGGCGACTCGGGATGATCTGCCACGGACTGGGGCGAATCGAGGGATTCCAACCCGCATCGCAGTACGACGCGTACACCGCGCTGGCGGCGTGGGGGCTGCCGGTCTCGTCGCACACCTCTCGGGTCGTGGGCGCCGACGCCGTGGTCGAGAAGATGCAGTACTGGGGTGAGCATCGCCACGACGTGGAGCACGAGATCGACGGGCTCGTCGTCAAGGTCGACGAAATGTCGCTGCACCGGCGCCTGGGTTCCACTTCGCGTGCGCCGCGCTGGGCCATCGCATTCAAGTACCCGCCGGAAGAGGCGACCACCAAGCTGCTCGACATCCGCGTCAGTGTGGGCCGGACCGGTCGGGTAACCCCGTTCGCGTACATGGAACCGGTCACGGTTGCCGGTTCCACCGTGTCGTTGGCGACTCTGCACAACGGTTCCGAGGTGCAGCGCAAGGGGGTTCTGATCGGCGACACCGTGGTTCTCCGGAAGGCGGGAGACGTGATCCCCGAGGTGCTCGGGCCGGTAGTGGACGTCCGCACCGGGGACGAGTACGCCTTCGAGATGCCTACCCACTGCCCGGAATGCGGCACTCTGCTCGCGCCGGCGAAGGAGGGGGACGCCGACATTCGGTGCCCCAATCAGCAGCATTGCCCGGCGCAGTTGCGTGAGCGGGTGTTCCACGTTGCCGGTCGTGGCGCGTTCGACATCGAGGTGCTCGGTTACGAAGCTGCCACCGCGCTGCTCGAGTCGAACGTGATCGGTGACGAGGGCGATCTGTTCTCGCTCACCGAGGAATCCCTGCTCGAGACGTCCATCTTCCGCACCAAGGCCGGCGCTCTGTCCGCCAACGGGCGGCGCCTCATCGCGAATCTCGATTCCGCGAAGGACAAGCCGTTGTGGCGCGTGTTGGTGGCGTTGTCGATCCGGCACGTCGGTCCGACTGCTGCTCGTGCCCTGGCCGGTGAGTTCGGCTCCCTCGAACGCATCCGAACCGCTTCGCTCGAAGAGCTGGCGGCAGTCGACGGTGTGGGAGGCACGATCGCCACTGCAGTTGTCGAATGGTTCGGAGTCGAGTGGCACCGGCAGATCGTCGACAAATGGGCTGCCGCCGGTGTGCGGATGGAAGACGAGCGAGACGAATCGATTCCACGCAACCTCGAGGGGCTTTCGATCGTGGTCACCGGATCCCTCGAGACGTTCTCGAGGGATCAGGCGAAGGAAGCGATTCTCGTTCGCGGTGGAAAAGCCGCCGGCTCGGTGTCGAAGAAGACGGCATTCGTGGTCGTGGGTGAAGCGCCCGGATCGAAACACGACAAAGCCGTCGAACTGGGCGTTCCGGTATTGGACGAGGAAGGCTTCCGCACACTTCTGACCGAAGGGCCGGACGCGGCAACCGAACAGGCAGTGTGATTGTTCCCTCACGCGAACATTTTGTGAGCTGTGAGTTCTTGCTGTCATCATTCGTGAATGATCGAGATACGCGAGGTCACGCCTGACGAGTACGAGGCGGTCGCCGACCTCACCCTGATCGCCTACGTCGGTGGCGGGCACGTCGATGCGCACGGGCCCTATACGACGACCATCAAGGACACCGCTGGTCGAGCCGAGGATGCCACGGTTCTGGTCGCGGTGAAGGACGGCACGCTTCTCGGGTCCGTCACCATCGCGGAACCGGGGTCGCCGTACGCGGACGTGGCGGGGCCGCGTGAACTGGAATTCAGGCTGCTCGCAGTCTCCACCGATGCCCGTAAGCAGGGTGTCGGCTCCGCTCTCGTCAGGCACGTCGTGGACGTCGCCTACGAACGTGGGGATCAGGCTGTCGTCATATCCACTCAGCCGGACATGGAAGAGGCGCGGCGCATCTACGACCGGAACGGCTTCGTGGCCGATCCCGAGCGGAACTGGGAACCGGTTCCCGGCCTGGAACTCACGGTGCTGGTCCGAGAACTCGTCTAACTCAGAACTGTTGCAATGATTCCGGCCAGATAGCCGAGACGCGCGATTTCCGAGGGCCGAAACTCCGGGCCGCCCGGCCGTCCGAGCATCAGTACCGGGCCGGAGTCGCCCAGCGGCGCTGCCGCCAGTGTGGTGTTCATCTCCCGCCACACCGGTGGCACCCACGAGTCGTCCCCATCGAGTGCAGCGGCCTTGTCGAGTGGCATCCAGGGCAGTTCGGCGGCGTGGGTCTCCGGGGCTCCGGAACTTCCCACGACCCGATGGGCGCCGTGGGGCCCCATCGCGACAACGGTGGCCCACCCGACCCGCAAGACCCTCGGTGCGCCGTCCACGAGTACTTGGAGTCGATCGTCGGGCGCGGTGGCCACCTGGTCGATGAGTTCGAGCTCGCGATGAGTATCGAGAATGCCCGCATAGGGGCGAATGGAGTCGACCCGTACTTCCGGGAGCCGCTCCGCGGCGGTGATGAGTGTGTCGGGAAGTGCGCCCGGCTCGACGTCGACGACGAGGTCGTCGACGGCGTAATCGGCCTCTCGCTCCACGACGTCGAGCGAGAGAATGTCGGCGCCCACCGAACCGAGCGCCACGGCGAGTGCGCCGAGGCTACCGGGGCGGTCGGGGAGCCGGACACGGAGGAGATACGACACGTGCGTCCCTTTCACCATGAGATGTTGCAGATCATCCTTGCACTTTCGTCGCCGACTATCGCTTCGACGTAGGACCGGCTGGCTGCACAGCCCGTCGCAGCACGCTCTAGGCTGGGACGGAACACCCTCGCCCGATCCGAAAGGGGTACCGCGGTGCCTGCCATCTCTCGTGACGAGGTCGCGCACCTCGCGCGGCTGTCCAGACTTGCGCTGTCCGAATCCGAGCTCGACGAGTTCTCGGGTCAGTTGGATTCGATTCTCAGCCACGTCAAAGCGGTCACGGAGGTCGGTGCCGACGACGTACCGCCGATGGCCAACCCCAATGCGGTTACCAACGTGACGCGTCCCGATCGAATCGTCCCGGGTCTCACTCCGGAGCAGGCGTTGTCGGGTGCACCCGCAGTCGAACAAGGCCGCTTCGCGGTTCCGCAGATTCTTGGAGAGGGCGAATGAGCGCCGATCTGACCGGTCTCGATGCTTCCGCACTCGCGGAGAAGATTCACAGTCGTGAGGTGTCCTCGGTCGAGGTGACCCGCGCGCACCTCGACCGGATCGAAGCAGTCGACGGCGAACTGAACGCCTTCCTGCATGTGGCCGGCGAACAGGCATTGGTGTCCGCCAAGGCAGTGGACGAGTCGATCGGTGCCGGCGAAGCGCCGTCGTCGCCGCTCGCCGGCGTTCCCCTGGCGTTGAAGGACATCTTCACCACGACCGACATGCCGACGACGTGTGCGTCGAAGATGCTCGACGGTTGGGTTGCGCCCTACGACGCGACGTTGACGACCAAGTTGCGCGAGGCGGGTATCCCGATTCTCGGCAAGACCAACATGGACGAGTTCGCGATGGGTTCGTCCACCGAGAACTCGGCGTACGGCCCGACCCACAACCCGTGGGACAAGGAGCGGATCCCCGGTGGATCGGGCGGTGGCAGCGCCGCAGCACTGGCGTCTCGGCAGGCCCCGCTCGCGATCGGTACCGACACGGGTGGATCCATTCGGCAGCCGGCCGCCGTCACCGCAACGGTGGGCACCAAGCCCACGTACGGCACGGTGTCGCGCTTCGGTCTCGTTGCGTGCGCTTCCTCGCTCGATCAGGGCGGCCCGTGTGGACGTACGGTTCTCGACACCGCGCTTTTGCACGAGGTGATCGCCGGTCACGATCCGCGTGACTCGACATCCATCGACGCACCCGTTCGGCCTGTCGTGGCCGCGGCGCGCGAAGGCGCGAAGGGTGATCTCACCGGCGTCAAAGTCGGTGTGGTCAAAGAACTTCACTCCGACAGCTACCAGCCTGGCGTCCTGTCCTCGTTCGACGCCGCCGTTGCGCAGCTGACGGAACTCGGTGCCGAGGTCGTCGAGGTGTCGTGCCCCAACTTCGAGTACGCGCTCGCCGCGTACTACTTGATCCTGCCGAGCGAGGTGTCGTCCAACCTCGCACGCTTCGATGCCATGCGTTACGGACTGCGGGTCGACGAGGGCGACATGAGCGCCGATCAGGTGATGGCCGCGACGCGCGCCGCCGGGTTCGGTCCGGAGGTCAAGCGCCGCATCATGATCGGCACCTTTGCGCTGTCGTCCGGCTACTACGACGCCTACTACGGTCAGGCGCTCAAGGTGCGCACGCTCATCTCGCGTGACTTCGACAAGGCCTACGAGAAGGTCGACGTCCTGGTGTCGCCGACGAGTCCGTTCACCCCGTGGAAGCTGGGGGAGAAGGTGGACGACCCGCTCGCGATGTACCTGTCGGACCTGTGCACCCTGCCCACCAACCTCGCCGGCCACTGCGCGATGTCGGTGCCGTCGGGGTTGTCCGAGGACGACGGTCTTCCGGTCGGTCTGCAGATCATGGCTCCCGCACTGGCCGACGAGCGCCTCTACCGAGTCGGCGCGGCATACGAGGCGGCCCGCGGCCCCATCGCGTTGCCCGCCTGATCTCCGCACTCCGGTAGGGCGGTGCCCTGCTCGGTTCCGTATCGGTGTCCGTGGCCGGGCGGGACCGAGAGTGCCGTGAGTAGGTCGACGCTCGTTTGCACGAAACTGATTCCCGGTAGCCAGGTGGGCATCGGTGCATCTCGTTCGGCGAGGTCGAGATTCGGCTTGTTGGTGATCAGATTCGGTGACCACCACACGACCGGGTCCGAGGTGTTCGCGAGAACAGTTGCGCCGTCGGTGTTCACGGAGCCTGCCGGCGGCCCCGCCCACAGCGCGCCGCACACCGTCCTGGAATCACGCAGGGCAGCACTTCCGCCGACGGAGCCGAGACTCTGCCCGTAGACGTAGATGTCGGGCCGTTGCGCGGCGGGCATCGCGGACACGTGATCTTCGACGGCGGTGAGGAGTGCACCGGCACTGTCGTTCGCGGCGTCGCGTCCGAACAGGAAGGTCACCCAACTCGGCGCGAACGAGTACTGCATACCGACGATCGCCACATCTCCCTGAAATCGTTCCTCGATCCCGTCGGCCGCGTGCGAGTCGATCCAGCCCGACCCGGTGGGGACGGCGACCACCACGGTGGATCGTTCGAATCCCCTTGCTCGGTCGAGTTCGGTGACGGCCAGTGCGGCACGGGTGTCGGTATCGGTGGCCGAGTTCAGTCCGACATAAGTGCGGATACCGGGCGCGTTCTCGCCCCCGGCGACGAACCTTCTGCCTTCGCGTCCCAAGGTTTCCCAGCCGATGGCGGATTCGGGGCTCCCGGCAAGTGTTCCCGACATCGGACGATCCACCGAGACGTCGATCGTTGCGTTGGATTCGCTGTACGAATTCGACAGCGCGTTCCACGCTGCTGGACCGACCACCACCTGTACGCCCACCACGGCGATCACGGCCGCCGTGACGGTGCCGAGGCGTCCTACTCGGCGGGCCAGATGCCCGAGGCCGGTGCCCGTTCCGACGAGAACGGCGAAGGTGAGGATCGCCGCCGCCAGAACTGTTGCCCAATGTGCCGGTCCGACGACCGCCATACCCATTGCTCTTCGCAGGCCGTCCTGCCAATGGTCGGCGTAGATCACCGACCAACTCACGGCGATCGCTCCGACGAGTAGCGACAGCACCTGAACGGACTCCCTCGGCATTCGAGTGGTGTCGCCCCGAACGAGTCGCGCGACACGATGCACCAGTGCGGCGATCGCGAACGCCAGCGCGGCAAGGAGTCCCGTCACGATTCCCTGCATGATCGGTGGACGTGGAAGCAGCGAAGGTGCGAGTGAGACGAGGATTCCGACCGTGATGATCAACGAATGACGGGTCTGGGGTAGGTATTTCATGCGAGGGCTCCTCTGCTGCGCCGGACAGCGGCAGCGGCTCCTGCGATCAGGACGATGCCGAAAGCGCAGAGTGCGTAGGGGAGTAGCGATTCCTTCGTCGGAGTCACGAACCCCTGCCGCCACGAATTTCCGGTGACCGCCACGGCGGCGACGTCGGCCATGACGTGGCACGACGTTCGGTCGAGGCCCGAGTCGCGCGAATCGCATGCACCGTGCATGTCGGTGGCGAGCTGTGCGTCGAGATCCTTTCGTGCCCAAGTACCCAACTCCTCGCCGTTGGCCGTGGCGTAACGCAAGAGGTCGTAGCCGAGGTCGTGGGCCTTGCAGGCGTCGTCGAACTCGGCGGGAAGTGGCACGGGAGAGGAGCAATCGCCGGCGGGATTCACGAGACGGCCGTCGAGGACGGCGGGGCGATAGCCCATCACGGTGTCGAAGTCGGCGGGCACATTCGCTGGGCCGGCTGCATAGGAGGTCGAGCTCAGCGAGTGCACCGTGTGAGCGGCTGCGACATTCTCGCGCGCCGGTGTGGTGGCGTCCGCCATTCCGGTCGCCGTGACCGTGGCAGTCGCTGCCAGCACTACTGCGAGTACTGCTGTTCTTCTCCCCGTGTTTCCCATGAGATCGACGCTATGAAGCCGCTGTACGCAGGGACATCACTCGTGAGAGCGGTTGTGGTGTCGTCCGGTGGGTGAGTTGCCACCTCGTACCGATACCCAGGGGTGGGGGGAACATCCCTCCTGGGTATGAGGACTTACGGCCTCGTTGTTCGTAATGTCGACAGTGTGAAAACGATGGTGCCACTGTCCTCCGCGAGCCGACGATCGATACGGTCGACGGGCCGCCGGCTGTCCTGGGGTCAGTGGTTGAACGTCGTGATCGTTCTGGTCACGGCGATTCTGTATGCCGTCGCGTGGCCCACATTGCAGCTGACCCACCAGGTAGCGCCGCCGATTCAACCGATAGTGGCCGCGCTGGCCGCTTTCCCATTCGTCCTCATCCGATTCAACCCCGCGCTGGGCTGGGCGGTGTCTGCCGTATCGGCACTGGTGATTCCACGAGTGTTCGACCTTCAAGAGGGGTACGACTACCCGTGGCAGGTCGTGCACATTCTGGTGATCCTGGCGTTGCTGGCGACGGTGAGTATGCGTGCGGCGCTGCCCGTCGTGGGAGTCGCCTGGATCGCCACGGTGCTGTTGTTCCTTGCCGACACCCCCGGTACCAACGGCCGCGGTTGGGCGGTCGGGCTGACCGCGATCGTCACCTTCGGCCTACTCGTTCGGTGGCTCGTGCTCTCGCGTCGACAGTTGGCGCAACAGGAAGAGCTGAGCGAGCTCGAGCGCACCCGCCGGACGATTCTCGAGGAGAAGGCCCACATCGCCCGAGACCTCCACGACATCGTCGCGCACCACATGTCGATGGTGGTCGTACAGGCGCAGAGCGCTCCGTACCGGCTCGACGATGTGTCTCCGGAGGTGAAGGCGGAGTTCGATTCGATCGGCGCGGCGGCCCGGTCGGCGCTGAACGAGACTCGCGGATTGCTGAATGTGTTGCGCAGCGACGGCCAGCTGGCCGAGGATGCGCCGCAGCCGGGGGGCGCGGAGATCGAGAACTTGCTGATGGGGAGCCGCCGCGCCGGAATCCCGGTGTCGTGGAACGTGGTCGGCGATCTCGGTTCGTTGTCGCCGGCCTCGGGTCTCGTGGCGTATCGGGTGCTCCAGGAATCACTTGCGAACGCGGCACGACATGCCCCAGGGGCCGCGGTTCAGGTGCAGATCAGCTGCCGCGAACACGATGCCGTCGTGAGCGTGTCGAGCGGACCGGCTACGTCACCGGTCAGGTCGGAGTCGGGTGGCGGCAACGGGCTGATCGGTATGCGCGAACGTGCCCGTGCCGTCGGGGGATCGGTCACGACGGGCGCGCGCGCCGACGGTGGATTCGAAGTCCACGCACAGATCCCGCGTGGATCCGCCTAGGCTGGCCGGGTGGCAATCACCGTATTCATAGCCGACGATCAGGCGATGGTCCGCCAGGGCTTCGGCGCTCTCCTCGGAGCGCAGCCGGACATCAGTGTGATCGGCGACGCCTCCGACGGCCGTGCCGCGGTGTCCGAGGTCAAGCGCCTACGGCCCGACGTGGTGCTGATGGACGTGCGTATGCCGGAGATGAACGGGCTCGATGCGGCTCGCAGCATCCTCACTGCGGGTCTCGAACCGCAGGTTCGCGTGCTGATGCTCACGACCTTCGACATCGACGACTACGTGTACGAGGCGCTCACGCTGGGCGCCAGCGGTTTCATGCTCAAAGACGCCCCCGCGGAGGAGCTGGTTCGCGCCGTTCGAGTCGTGGCGGACGGGGAAGCGCTGCTCGCTCCCACCGTCACTCGCAGACTCATCGCAGACGTGACGAGTCGTCGGTCGAACGGCAAGCGCAAGCCCGCCGCTCTGGGATCGCTGACCCCGCGTGAGCGAGAGGTTCTGGAGCTGATCGCACGTGGCCTGTCGAACACGGAGATCGCACAGCAGCTGTTCGTGGCCGAACAAACCGTGAAGACGCACGTGGGCAAGGTGTTGGCGAAGTTGAACCTGCGTGATCGCGCGCAGGCGGTGGTCCTTGCCTACGAGAGCGGCCTGGTGACCCCCGGCTGACGTTCGGGATGCCTGAGCTCATGATGAGCGGCAAGATGGAGCCATGCGGATCGGAATTCTGACGGGCGGCGGCGACTGCCCAGGTTTGAACGCTGTGATCAGGGCTGTCGTGCGCACCGCCGATGCGCGATACGGCAGTACCGTCGTCGGTTTCCAGGACGGGTGGCGGGGCCTGCTCGAGGACCGCAAGTCGAAGTTGGCCAACGACGACGGAATCGACCGCATCCTCACCCGCGGCGGAACCATCCTCGGGACCGCACGGGTCAACCCGGACATACTGCGAGCCGGCCTGGATCGGGTGAAGCAGACGCTCGACGACAACGGAATCGACGTTCTCATCCCGATCGGCGGCGAGGGAACCCTGACCGCTGCGAGCTGGTTGTCCGACAGTGGTGTGCCCGTCATCGGCGTCCCGAAGACGATCGACAACGACATCGACTGCACCGACGTGACGTTCGGGTTCGACACCGCGCTGAGCGTGGCCACCGAGGCGATCGATCGTTTGCACACCACAGCGGAATCGCACCAACGGGTGATGCTCGTGGAAGTGATGGGCAGGCACGCGGGGTGGATCGCACTCCACGCCGGCCTTGCCAGCGGCGCACACCTGACTCTGGTCCCCGAGGTGCCGTTCGACGTGGCCGAGGTGTGCTCGATGGTGAAGAAGCGGTTCCAACGCGGTGACAGCCATTTCATCTGCGTCGTGGCGGAAGGCGCTGCACCGAAACCGGATTCGATGAGTCTGCGGGAAGGCGGCATCGACGAGTTCGGGCACAAGCGCTTCACCGGTGTGGCCCAGCAACTCGGTGACGAGATCGAACGGCGCATCGGCAAGGAGGTGCGCACGACGGTGCTCGGACACGTCCAGCGCGGTGGCACGCCCACCCCTTACGACCGCGTGCTGGCCACCCGTTTCGGCGTGCACGCCACCGACGCGGCGCACCGAGGCGACTTCGGCCGGATGGTGGCGCTGCACGGCACGACGATCGACCTCGTACCGCTCGCGGACGCGACGCGTCGCCTCAAGACCGTCCCGGCGGACAGATACGACGAAGCCGCAGCGTTCTTCGGCTGACCTCGGCTCCCGAGGTCGGGCCGTCACCGCATAAACTCGGGGGCATGACTGCTCTCGACGCGCCGGACATCCTCGACTACGACGAAGTGCTCGCCACGTACGAGCCGGTACTCGGTATGGAGGTACACGTCGAGCTGGGCACGAACACCAAGATGTTCTGCCCCTGCCCGACGGTGTTCGGCGGCGAACCCAACACTCAGGTGTGCCCGGTGTGTCTCGGAATGCCCGGAGCGTTGCCGGTGGTGAACGAGGCGGCCGTCGAGTCCGCCATCCGTATCGGGTTGGCCTTGAACTGCTCGGTCACTCCGTGGGGCCGCTTCGCCCGGAAGAACTACTTCTACCCGGACCAGCCGAAGAACTACCAGATCAGTCAGTACGACGAGCCCATCGTCCACGACGGCTACCTCGACGTGGTGCTCGACGACGGAAGCACCTTCCGCGTCGAGATCGAGCGCGCACACATGGAAGAAGACACGGGAAAGTCGCTGCACATCGGCGGCGCGACCGGACGTATCCACGGCGCAAGCCACTCGCTTCTCGACTACAACAGGGCCGGCGTGCCGTTGGTCGAGATCGTCACCAAGCCGATCGAGGGTGCCGGTGAGCGTGCGCCCGAGGTGGCGCGTGCCTACGTGTCGGCGCTGCGCGATCTTCTGAAGGCACTCGACGTCTCGGACGTCCGAATGGACCAGGGTTCGCTGCGCTGTGACGCCAATGTCTCGCTGATGCCGATCGGCGCAAAGGAGTTCGGCACTCGAACGGAGACGAAGAACGTCAACTCGCTCAAGAGCGTAGAGGTGGCAGTCCGTTTCGAGATGCGCCGTCAGGCCGCGGTGTTGAAGTCGGGCGGCGAGGTGACCTTGGAGACTCGGCACTTCCAGGAAGGTGATGGAACGACGTCCTCGGGGCGCCCGAAGGAATCGGCCGAGGACTACCGCTATTTCCCGGAACCCGACCTCGAGCCCGTCGCTCCGAGCGAGGAACTGGTCGAGCGCCTTCGTGGCACCATTCCCGAGTTGCCGTGGCTGCGCCGCGCCCGCATCCAGGCGGACTGGGGTGTTTCCGACGAGGTGATGCGCGACCTGGTCAATGCGGGCGCTCTCGACCTGGTCATCGCTACTGCCGATGCCGGCGCGTCACCGGAGGCAGCCCGTTCGTGGTGGGTCTCGTACCTGTCCCAGGCAGCCAACACTCGCGGTGTCGAGCTCGAGGAGCTGCCGATCACGCCGGCTCAGGTCGCGCAGGTGGTCGCTCTGATCGACAGCGGCAAGCTGAACAACAAAGTGGCCCGTCAGGTGGTCGACCACGTTCTCGCTGGCGAGGGCGATCCGGAGCAGGTCGTTGCGGATCATCCGGAGCTGGTCGTGGAGCGCGACGACAGCAAGCTTCAGGCCGCTGTCGACGAGGCACTGGCGGCCAACCCCGACATCGCGGACAAGATTCGTAGCGGCAAGGTCGCGGCCGCCGGCAAGATCGTCGGCGACGTCATGAAGGCCACCCGCGGGCAGGCAGACCCGGCACGAGTCAAAGAACTCGTGCTCGCGGCCTGCGCCTGACCGTCAGTCGAATCCGCCGCCGCCGGAGGGCAGTGGCATTTTCACGACGCGATCGTCGTTGGGTCCGGGTTCGCCGCCGTCCTTGTTGACGGTGCCGACCCAGATCTGGCCGTCGTCGCCGAGGGCTGCGCCGTTCAGGCGTCCGTAGCGATCCTTGGCGACGACGGACGGTGCAGCGGTCACTGCTCCGCTCGGGTCGGCGGCGAGTGCCGAGAGCGCCTTGCCCTCGTCGAGTGACACGGCGACGACACCCTCTGCTGCGACGCAACCGCCGACGCCTGGGTGCTCGGGCCAGGTCCATACCGGTGACGTCACCGAACCGTCTGCGCCAATCCGCTGCAGTCGGTCTTCGAGCGCGGTCCGGTCGGTCACCCAGGTCGCGATACCGGGCTCCACGCACACTCCACCTGCGGTTCCGATGCCCGACAACACGACCTGAGGTGGAGGTTGTGCGCCTGCCGGTGCGGGCGACAGTGCGGTGACCTTCAAGAGTTTGCCGGCCAGGGACGCCGGATCGGTGGCTGCTGCGGGATCTCCCGCATCGCCGGTGAGGACCATCAGGTCGGTGGGGCCGGCGAACTCGAGCGAACCGCTGTTGCCGCTGGCGCCGCGCGGGATACCGCTCAGAATTTCCTTGGCAGAGTCACCGGGCGCGATCCGGACCACCCGGTTGTCGCTGCCGGAGGTGGCGTAGGCGTAGATCAGATTGTCCTCGGCGAACGTGGGCGACAACGCGATGTCGAGGAGGCCGCCGTCGGAGCTGCCATCCACGTCGACATGTGCGATCTCGCGTGGCTTCTGGCCCTGCGCCACCTCGAGAATGCGGCCGGTGCGCCGCTCGGCGACGATCGCCGTGGTTCCACCGGGCAGCGTGATGATTCCGCCCGTCGAATCGAGGCAGGTGGCGATCACGGCGGGGTCCGGGTCCTCGCACGGACCGAGAGGGCCGCGTGGTGCCTCGGGGGATGTCGTTTCCGGCGCCTCGCTTTCGGGGCGGACGTCGACGGGAGCTTCGGACGGTTCGGGGGTGAACGGCGACGATGCCGACTCGTCGAAACGGGCACACCCGCTCGCGAACGCGATGGTGACTCCGAATACCGCCAGGCCGACCATCGATTTGTTGCGCACCGTCGCGCGCCACCCACCCAGACTCATGGGTCAGACGTTACGGAAGACTGCGGCCCTGCCGCCACGCCGGTTCGGCTTACCGCCTGCAGCGCCGGTCCAGACTTACCCTGGTCCACGTGACCGACATGCCGAAAGACCCCAGCAAGTCGTCCCGATCGGATGGGCTGCCCCACTCCGACGACGAACTCGACTTCGGCGACACCGCAGGCGGTGGACTGCCGACCGAGCAGATTCCGGCGTACTCGGGGATGTCCGAGCGCTCGGAACAGTACGTGCCAGAACAGCCCACCGAGATCATGTCTGCGCCGGCACCCGCCTCGTCTGCGTCGGACTCCGATTTCGCGGCGAGCCCGGTTTCGAGTCGATCGGACGACGACGATTCCGATCGAAAGTCCGGCCGAGGCACCCTCGACCTCGGACTGCTGTGCCTTCGTGTCGCAGTGGGCGCGATCGCGCTGGTCCACGGCCTTCAGAAGCTCGTCGGTCTGTGGAACGGCCCGGGGCTCGACGGCTTCGAGAACACGTTGGCGGAAGCCGGCTTCGACCACGCGAAACCTCTTGCCATTCTCGGTGCAGTGGGCGAGGTCGCCGGTGGTGCACTGTTGATCCTCGGACTGCTGACACCGTTCGCGGCCGCATCCGTCCTGGCGGTGATGATCAACGCGTGGGCCTTCCGGCAGATTACCGAGCCGGGCCTCGAGTTCTTCGCCCCGTCCGGCACCGAATACGAAACGCTCCTCGGCGTGTGTGCCGGAGTGATCATCCTGACCGGCCCAGGCCGTATCTCGTTCGACGGGAGACGAGGTTGGGCCACCCGGCCGTTCGTCGGTTCGTTCGTCGTATTGCTACTGGGCATCGCTGCGGGCGTGTGCGTCTGGATCTTCCTCAACGGCGCCAACCCCCTGATCTGACCCACTCCCTTCCCTGACCAATGTCACACCGGTTCAGCTCAGGCGGGGTCAACCGGTCGATGCACCACGGCTCCTGATCAGGTGTGGGTGATGTGCGATGACGGGATGTGCGTCGAAGCTGGACGAGGCGCGCGATAGTTTCTTCGCCATGGTCGATTCCGGTGT